>CASICK010000001.1 GCA_949373155.1 uncultured Synechococcus sp.
AAGCCTTCATTTGCATATATGCTTGGTATTAGAGATAGAACAGCATAGCTGGCGCTGAAGATTGGAATTAGCAGAAGTAGATAGAGGTCTAATTTGTAGTCATTTGAAAATTTATTCAATATGCTTTCACCTTTGCCGCCTAGTTTTTTTCTTGATTTCAGTACTTCGAGGCTTAAATTGAAGATCGGAGGGACTATAAATAATAAAATAGCAATATCCTTCGTGAAAGTCCCGATGGTAGCTAGAACAATAGTTGTATATAGAGCTAAGTTTTTCTTTTCTTTTTTATGAATTATGTAGCAATATAAGTAGGCTGTAAATATTAGTCCTAGAGTACGCTCGCAGTAGATGACGTGAAAGAAGGTAAATGCTGTTGAAGGGTGAAAGAGAAGAAGTATTGTGGTCGCAATGGCCACTCTGGGTAGGCTGCCTTTTCCATTTGGGGAGATTAATTCAATGATTTTATTGCAGAAAAAGATTATAAAGAATAACTGAATCGTATTAAAGACAAGCCATGTTTTTATATGAATAGTGAACCAGCTAAGAACATGAAGATCCTGGTGAGCAAGTGGGAAGAATCTAAAGTCGCTTCTCCGCATTGTTTCGTTGACAAAGCTGTAGCGAATAGAAAAATTGTCTAAAAGGCCTCCTCTTGTAAGGTCTGGATACCATCCAATCATGTCGAAGTAAAGATATGAAGACTCGTAAGCTATGACTATCCCGTAGATGATAAAAATGATTGAAACGATAGGGTGCGATCGCCCAAAATTAGTAAGCTTTCCAAAAAGAGAATATACTTCGTTTTCTCCTGTCTTCGGATTATTTTTAGAGCTTTTAAAGGCTAATAGTGCGAGTCGCGTGATCCCTATAAATATCAATACTAGGAATATATCGTGAGAATATCCAAGATAGAGCTTTGTGAGGGCTCTGCCCTCACTTGAATCACTGACAGGAAAATGTTGCCTATTATCGTTAACCCATGTCGCTAGGCCAATAGCAACTGTTGTGATTAGAGTGCTAACTAAAATTAAGGTTAGCGGCCATGTGAGCTTAGCTTGATTCCGATACTTGTTCATGTTTTCCAATCGGATGAGTCGAGCTTTCTGGCTGTTCTGAAATTATTTTATCATAGTAATTTAATAGGTTAGAGGTTTTGTGAAAACTTGCCGAATAAATGATTTTAGAATGTAAATATCTTTTTTAATGCCCTTGCATGTTCGATTCAGGTGTTTATTTGATCGCGTGAGTCGGTGGGATTCTTCGGTGTCTCGCTTCTGTTGGCTTATGTGAGTCGCTAGCTCTTGACTTGGTCAATGCCAGAGGCTCAAGCAACAGTTGCTTGAGATTTTGTCTTCTATTGCTATTGAAAAGAGCATTTTGTTGCTCACCCTAAGGTCAATATTGGTTGGTGGATTGCCCTTGCTTAGGGGTTCCTCGATGTCGCCAATGTGATCTAAAAGACTGAATCATTAATTGTTTTTGTACTTTAATGGAAATCACAAGTATGAATGCATTCTTTTATTTCTTTCAGATGCAGAAGCTTCTCATATTGCTGGTGTTAGCTGATCTCTCGATTAAAATCGTTCGATGATGGCGTCTGCGAAGCCACTACAGCTCACGGGATCCACTTTGGGCTCCATCAGTCGGGCGAGGTCATAGGTGACCTGCTTGTCCTTGATGGCGGCGCTGAGGCCCTTGGTGATCAGGTCGGCCGCGTCCTGCCATCCGAGGAATTCCAGCATCATCACCCCACTCAGGATCACGGAACCGGGGTTGATGCGATCCAATCCTGCGTGCTTGGGGGCGGTGCCATGGGTGGCCTCGAAGATGGCGGCCGTTTCGCCGATGTTGGCTCCAGGGGCCATGCCCAGGCCTCCCACCATCGCGGCGGCGGCATCGGAGATGTAGTCGCCATTGAGGTTGAGGGTGGCCAGGATCGAATATTCCTGAGGGCGGGTTTGGATCTGCTGGAAGATGCTGTCGGCGATGCGGTCATCCACCAGCACCATGTTTTTCCATTTGCCATTGCCATGGCTTTCGCCAATCGCGGCGAGCACATCCCGCACTTCTGAATCGATCGTCTCTTTTTTCTCGGGCGTCAGGCTGTCGTAGCCGGGCTCAATCATGCGCGCATTGTCCTGGGCGCTGAGCGAGTGATCGCTGGTCGAGATTGTCGAGAATCCAACTTTCTCGTTCCGTGATGCAAACGTCGCGGAATTCAGTGGTGGCTAGCTCATAGCCCCAGTCACGGAAGGCGCCTTCCGTGAATTTCATGATGTTGCCTTTGTGCACCAGCGTGACGTGACGCTTATTTCCTTCCAAGCGCAGCGCGTGTTGGATGGCTTTGCGGATGTGGCGCTGGCTGCCGTGTTTGCTCACCGGCTTGATGCCGATGCCGGATCCTTCTGGGATTTGCCGCTTGCCGAGTTTGCCGTTGGCGGGGATGACCACTTCATTGAGATGCTTGCGCAGCTCTTGGCCGATCGGATCGTCGGCTTCCCACTCAATTCCCATATAGATGTCTTCCGTGTTTTCCCGGTAGACGATCACGTCAAGGTCTTGGGGGCGCTTGTGGGGACTGGGGGTGCCTTCGTAGTAGCTGCAGGGCCGGACACAGCAGTAGAGATCGAAAATTTGTCGCAGGGCGACATTCAGCGAGCGGATGCCGCCACCCACGGGAGTGGTGAGGGGGCCTTTGATGGCTACGCCGAAGCTGCGGATCGCTTCGAGGGTGTCTTCAGGAAGATATTGGTAGGTGCCGTAAAGGTCGCAGGCTTCATCACCGGCATAGACCTTGAACCACTCGATCGTTTTCTCGCCTTTGTAGGCCTGAGCTACAGCCGCATCGAGCACCTTCTGGGTGGCGGGCCAGATGTCCACTCCGGTGCCGTCGCCGCGAATGAAAGGAATGATCGGATCGTTCGCAACTACGGGTTGGCCGTTTTCGAAGCGGATTGGGGTGCCCTTAATCGGGGCGGTGAGCTTCTCAAACTGAGCCATGGAGGGGTCTCTGCCTGGCGGCATTTTGGATGTGGCGAGCTTATGACTCGGGGGGTGCTGCTTAAGGTTCCCAGTAAGCCTCCACGCACGATCGATGGTGAAACCTCAAGGTGTCTGGGTTGTGGCAGCTTGTTTCAACGAACAGGCCGTGATCACCCAGTTCATCGAGCGAGTCCTGGCTGTATCGGAGGTGGAGCGGTTGGTGTTGATCGATGATGGATCTTGGGATGACACCGTTGCTCACATTCGTGCTTGGCAACAACGGCGGCGGCAGGACGGGGATCCAGCTCCGCTGACTCTGCTGGAACTCACTCGCAATTTCGGCAAAGAATCAGCAATGCTCGCTGGACTTGACCATGTTCATGGCCATTGCGGGGCTGCTGTGTTGATTGATTCCGATCTTCAGCATCCGCCGGAATTAATCAAAACGATGGCGGAGCATTGGCGGGATGGTGCTGAAGTGGTTTCAGCAGTTCGAGATGACAGCGACCAAGAGTCGGCTTTGAAGATTCTCAGCGCTTCATGGTTTTACCGGGTATTCAACGTTCTGGTTGACACGGTTCAGCTCCGTGAAGGGGCTGGTGATCAGTTGATTCTGCTTAATTCTGTCGCTGTCGAAGCGCTGATCACGATGCGGGAGTCAAGTCGCTTTTTTAAAGGACTTTTGCCATGGACTGGATTTCGCAGCGTCGAACTGCCCTATCAACGCGTGACTCGATTGGCTGGCCAATCGGCTTGGAGCCCTTTCAAGTTATTTAATTACGCCATCGATGGGATCTTTTCGTTTTCAGCAATCCCGTTGCAGGTTTGGACTGGACTAGGCGTAGTTGTTTCCCTGCTGAGCTTGATATACGCGTTTGTGATTGCGCTGCGGACAGTTCTGGTTGGCGTCGACTTGCCTGGCTACGCATCGTTAATGATTGCAGTGCTTTTCCTTGGCGGCATTCAGCTGATCGGAATCGGTGTGCTTGGTAATTACATCGGGCGGATTTATGTGGAGGTAAAGGGGCGTCCCCACTACTTCATCCGAGCCATTCACAACTCCTGAAGCGCTTGCCATTCGCGTTGCCGCCACTGGGAGGCGGCAAAGGCTTGCGACACAGAAAAGCCTGCTTGCGTGAGATTGCGCGAAAGCGGTGCTCCTGGGTGGGCGAGCAGCAGTGGTTGGGTTCGATTTGCGCTGGCTGGGATTGCTGAGAGGGTTTGGTGGGACGCTCGCAGCGGCGGGCCGGCCATCTGGCCAGTGAACAGGACCCCGGCAAATCCGCCATTGCTTGCAATGCCAAGCCGTTGTTGCTTTCGCTGAGCCCGGAAGCTGAGTAGCTGAAGCACCAACCATTTGAGCAGCCCGGCTTGACGGATGACATTCCACCACCAATGCAGAGCAAGGCCGGTGGGAAGTGGTTCTTTGGTCGTGCGCATCCAGGTGATCTTTTGAGCGCCTGATACGCGCATCAGGCAGTCGTGCACGATCGGCACCAGGTGCACGTGCTGATGGCCGTCGAGGTGAAGGGGGGCGTCAATACTGCAAAGTTCCCGGAATCGGCCAATTTGAGCGTCGATTTCTTGATGGAGTTGACGGGTGATGAGCTGTCGCCGCGGGTGCATGGCGGGTAATAGCGAGAGCGAAAGCCAGGCCCCAAAAGACAGCTTCAGATGGCCGTCTTGATTGACGAGATCGGGGATAGCGCAAGAGAGGGCAGTGCAAGGCCCCTCGGTTAAGCAAAGGTGGAGGCAAAGCTCAAGGTCTGAGCGCTCGGCTTGGAGTGCTTTCCAGGCCTCCACCCCCTCTGAGACCGCAGGGCCCTGCACCAGCAAGCTGGCTCCGTCCAACTTGCCGATGCGAGCGAGTTGAAGGATGGCGTTGTTCGTGGCTTCGCTGAGTCCCAGATCATCCGCATGCAGCCGTGGCCGTTGCTGTTGGCTTCGTTGCTTTGCGCTGAAGCGGGCCGCCTTCGACCAAATCAGGGCATTTAAGACCGTGGGCGTGAACACCAGAATCCCCAGCCGGATCAAACTGGTGACTTCGCCTGGGAGGACGAGTGGCAGCACTCCGCAGACGGAAAGATTGACCACGTATTGAAGAACAAGCCAGCGCCGAGCAAAGCTTTGTCCTCCGGTCTCTGGTCTGAAGGTGTAGCGCGCGTGACCGAAATAACCGGCGATGGAGGCCGCTAAGAAGGCCAACGGATTCGCGGCCCAGAGCGGCAGCAGTAGACCCAAACCAATCAAGACGCCTGCATGAACGATCGCGGCACCAATGCCGACGAGTCCGTAAAGACTGATCCGAGTGATGGGGGCTGCCAGGGATTTGTTGCTGGTATGGATGAACCGTAACGGCAGCTGGCGAAAGACCTGCTGAAGCTTCACCCTTGGTTCAACGGCTATAAACCCTGTGAATGCGGCGGCGGCGGTCCATAGCGTGGCCTTGGCCCAGACTTTGGCCACCAGCGTCACGCTGGTGCGACGGCAGTTCCCTGCGGCTCAGCCGAATTTGAGCCCTTGGCGTGATGACCCTTGCACCCGCCATTGGGACGAGGCCGCAACGTTGGATTTGGCCTTCGATTTCCCAGGCTGGAGCCCGCGGCTGCAATGTCGGAGTCTGTTGCTGCAGTTACGGCTCAAGCCGGAGGAGGGAGGGACGGACTCGTCTTTCCCATCTCTCCTTGGCGTGGTGATGCGCGGCATGACCTTTGAAGGCGAACGCTGGCGTTTGGCAACGGTGGGCGATTGGTTGCCGGCTGGCCCCCATCTACCCCAACGGGATCAGGTGGAGCAGCTCCAATTGATTTGTCGGGAGTTGTTTGAAGTGTTCGAAAAGGGTGTGCCCAATCGCACCAGTTCTTAACCCTTCGCAACCGATCAGAGCCATCTTCGCCAACTGAATTTAAGGTCGTTGAATCGCTTCGTCTTTCACTCGTATGTCCGTCGCTCTGGCAACCCAGCTCCGGGAAGGGACGAAAAAGTCACACACCATGGCCGAGAACACCGGCTTTGTGAGCTGCTTCCTGAAGGGTGTGGTGGACAAGCTGAGCTATCGCAAGTTGGTGGCAGATCTCTTCTTTGTCTATGAAGCCATGGAAGAGGAGATGCATCGGCTCAAGGATCACCCCGTGTTGGCCCCGATTGCCTTTGAGCAGCTCGATCGCGTCACAGCCCTCGAGGAAGACCTCACTTTCTATTTCGGCGCTGAGTGGCGTCAACAGATCGAAGCCTCTCCTGCGGCAACGGAGTATGTCGCTCGGATTCGTGAGGTTGCTCAGACATCTCCTGAGCTGCTGGTGGGTCATCACTACACCCGCTACCTGGGCGATCTCTCCGGCGGCCAGATCCTGAAGAACATTGCTCAGAAGGCGATGAACAACCCCACCGATGATGGATTGCACTTTTATGTGTTTCCTGAAATCGCGGACGAGAAAGCCTTCAAGACCACCTATCGCTCCGCGATGGATGCCTTGCCGATTGACCAGGCTATGGCGGATCGCATCGTCGAAGAGGCCAACCAGGCTTTCCACCTGAACATGAAAATGTTCCAGGAGCTTGAGGGCAATCTTGTGGCTGCCATCGGCAAGGTCTTGTTTGGTTTCCTCACGCGCCGTCAACGGACTGGAAGCACTGAGGCTGTTGTGGCCTAGGTGTTCAGCCAGGAAGGCACTCAAGACTCCTCACGACCGCTCACTCCGATTCGGGTTCTGGTGCCAGGCACCGGGCCCCGTTTTCGTTGTGGTGGATTGAGCGTTGCCCTGCAGACAGCCCGTTTGTTGTCGCAGCTGCGCCCTACGGAGGTCGTGACCTATCGGGCTCGCGAGCAATCCCATCTGTTTCTTGACGACCTGCTTCATCAAGAAGACGCACCTGGAGATGCTCTTTGGCTTGTGAGCTGGGGGTTTGATGTGCCCAAGTTGATTAAAAAATTGAGGGGAAGACCTGTCGCCTATCAGGCGCACAGCAGCGGATACGGTTTTAATCTTCCGCCAGGGGTCCCGGTGATTGCCGTCAGCCGCAACACCCTTGGGTATTGGGGTGACCGTGCTCCGCGCAATCCTTTGTTTCTGATCCCAAACGGACTGGAGCCCCAATGGTTAGCGCGTGGCGCTCGACCTCGCTCCAATCAAGGCTCTGCCATTAGTGCGCAGCGTTCCATTGATGTTTTGGTTCAGCAGCGCAAGAGCAGTCCTTATGTGCTCAAGCATTTGGTACCGGCCTTGAGGCGTGAGGGCTTGAGGGTGGAGGTGCAGTGCGGTTGGGTCGAAGACCTGGTGGCTCTGTTTAATAGCGCCACGGTTTACCTTTACGACTCAGCGGAGTATTGGCGTGGCCGCGGCGTTAGTGAGGGTTTCGGGCTCCCACCTCTGGAGGCGATGGCTTGTGGCTGTGTGGTGTTTAGCAGCTTGAATCATGCTCTTGTTGACACGTTGACCCCTGGCCAAACAGCACATCAGATTGGCTGCGGCAGTCTTCGTTATGACGTGGAACGGATCTCAGCGGCCGTGGCGACACCGCAGCAATGGAACGCACCTTTTGAGGAGCTTGAGGCCTTAATGGAGCAGAGCTCGGAAGCTGTGATGAAGGAGCGATGGCAATCCGTGCTTTATCAGTTGCGCTCCTGTGCAGGGGCCGGTGGGATGAGTCCTTCGGATCAACTCTTAACCTCCAACGCTAGGTGGCGCTTGCAGTTGGAAAGAGTTACGCGTGAACTGAGCTTTAAAGCTCGTCGAGTCTTAACTCGTCGTTGACAATGCCGTTCCCTACGGAGTCTCCGTTTCGGATTGATCAGGTGATGGAGGCGCCATGGCTGATGGGGTTGTTGTTCAGCCTTCAAATACTTGCCTCTATTTGCATGAGTGCTGCGGGGAATCGCCGACACCGGCTGTGGTGGATCGCACTCTTGCTGTTTCTGATATCGACAGCATTGTTTTTTACTCTGGGTTGCTGGGGAACGAGCGATATCACCAAGCTCAATCACTTCATGGATCCTTTGGTTCGCTCGGTCTCGTTAAGAGCACTCTTGCCAGCTGAGCCGTTTTGGTGGCTGTTTGCTCCGGTTGTGGTTGGCCTTCCCTATCGGATGGCCTTCGTTCACGGTTTGGTCGCCGCCTCATATGCCTTGCTCGGAGTTGGCTTGGCCAGGGCTTGGAGGGTTCAGGCTTGGGGGGGGTGGTTTGCACTTCTCATCGTCACAAGCCCCATGCTGCGCGGCTTTTTGCAAAATGCGCACACGCGGCAGGCTTTGGCTGCACTCTTGGCCGTGCCGCTCTTCCTTACGACTGCTGGGTTGCTGCGTCGTCGGGTGTTAGCCGTGATTGCTTCAGGGGGAGTGGCACTCACCGTGCATCTTGCAGCGGTTCCAACCTTGGGGTTGGCTGTTTTGCCGATGGCCCTACCTCAAGCGAGTGCGATCCGTGGATTTCCTCCCCAACGATCTCGCCTTCGAACTTCTTTGATCAGCGTGCTTCTGCTGGCAGCGCTGCTCGTGGCAACGGTTCTGCTGCCCCCGATGCTCAGCAAGGTGATTGCTTACGCACAACACAACAGCTTTTTTAGTTCCTATCCCGTGAAACCAGTGGTGCTTCGTGGGGAAGTGGCACTTCTGGGGGGTGTGTTGATCTCTTGTTTTCGTAAGGGAATTGGTTTCAAGCAGTTTGTTCGCTGTCGTTGGAGCCAGTTATTGAGTCTCTTTGTGGTTCTCTACGGCTTCATCCAGCTGAGCATTGTTTGGCGGATTCTTCCTCAGATCACCTTTCGCTTTGCAGATGTTGTTGGCTTGTTTTTGTTGTTAATTGCCTTGCAATGGTTTCGCCACTACCAGTCGCTTTGGCTGTTGTTGCCGTTGCTGCTCAACGGACTGCTCGTTTGGGCGAAGCAAGTGTGGTCACCAAGTGGCCTGAATTGTGGTGTAGATGATGATTTTCTCTGTATCCCTGACCGTTTGCCCTGGTTGATCCGATACGACTAGCTGAGAAGTGGTCGATCGGTTGTCTGGCTGACCCCTTAAGGCCTGCCGCGAGAAACCATCGAGCCTAAATTGATAGGAATTTGGCGGTGAGGTTGACAGTTGCCGAAGCGTCGTCCGCTTGGATGGAGTTCTTTGGGACGAAGCGAGACGCTTCGTCTCGTAAAGGCTGTTATTTCTTATCTTCCTGCTAAGCAATATCGGGCGCTGTGGTTTTTACTGTTGATTTCAACGGCTGTTGGTATTGGTGACTTGGCTTTTGTTGGCTTGATTGCCAAGCTTGTAGGGTCATTTAGTGGCTCTAGTCTTGCCGACAATCTTCCTTTTATTCGTGTATTTGGTGGTGATGTGTTGGATCGAGGGTTGTGGATTGTTGGCATATTGTTGGCGCTAATATGGATTTCTACGGCGTTAAAGTTTGCTTCTAGGCTGGTTGAGGCTCGAGTCAGTGCAGAGATATGGGCTGTTTTAGGAAATCGTGTGTATGGAAATCTAATTCTTCAGTCCTATGATTATTATAAAGACAGTAACTCTATGACATTGCTGACGCGATTGAATCGCGTTCTCAGCAAAGTTTCGGACAGTGTTGTGATGCCCTTGCTGTCGATTTGTGGAAATATTGTTTCCTCTGGAATTCTGGTTGTGGGAGTTGTTGTTGCATTTGGCTGGATCTCTTGTGCTGTTTTTAGTTTGTTGATTGTCTCGTATGCGCTAGCTTCGGTTTTGATTACTCCGCGTATGCGGTTTTTGACCAAGCAGCAATACATATACTCGCGCAATGTTAATCAGATCTTGCTTGAATCGACTAGATCTATCCGCGATATCCATTTGCATGGTGTAGAAGATTTTTTTATTGGTCGTTTTGGCGCGATCGGTTCTCAGGGTAAGCGATACGATCGAATGCTCAAGATACTTCCAGATGTGCCTCGATTTGTAATCGAGCCAGCTGGAGTAACTGTTTTATTTGTATTGGGATTATTGCCTCCTTTGCTCAGTGGTGGCGGAACTGAAGCGGTGCGTGATGCCCTTCCAGCGCTCATCGGCGTCGTGTTTGCATCTTTACGGCTTGCCGCTCCAATTCAGGCTGTGTTTAAGTCCATGAATAAGCTTCGGGGCTCACTTCCTGATTTGGCAGATGCCTTGGATTTACTGGGATTGCAGCCTGTGCGTCTCGCGCATCAGTCGGATTTGCCTGTGACGCCGGCTGGAATTATGCCCAGGCACACGATCAAATTGAGCCATATCTCCTATCGCTATGATCAAAAAGCAGGTTGGGCTTTGCGTGACGTAGATGTGACCGTGCCTGTGGGTGCTCGAGTAGCCCTAGTTGGTAGTACGGGCGGCGGGAAAACAACAGCGGCACACTTGTTGCTTGGCTTGCTGTCTCCTGTAGAAGGACAGTTACTCCTCGATGGGGTATCCGTGCAAAATGAGGAAATACAATCTTGGCAACGTTGTTGTGCCTTTGTTCCTCAAAATATCAAGCTGCTCGATGCCAGCGTGCGTGGCAATGTGGCTTTTGGTATTGATGATGATGATATTGAAGAAGATAAACTTTGGGATTGCTTGGAGATGGCTCAACTTGCTGAGTTTGTGTCTGATCTTCCCTATGGAGCATTCACAAGGATCGGTGAAGACGGAATGCGCTTGTCTGGTGGGCAGCGTCAGCGCTTGGCTTTAGCACGAGCTTTCTATAAACAAGCCCAGGTGTTGGTTTTGGATGAAGCGACGAGTGCTTTGGACAATAAAACTGAAAATGAGGTGATGGAGTCACTTGAGTTGATTGGTCGTCGCTGCACCACGATTGTGATTGCCCACCGACTCTCAACAATTCGTTATTGCGATCGAATCTATGAATTCAATCGTGGCCAAGTAGTTGCCCATGGTAACTATGAGGAGTTGCAAAATCGTTCCTCTAGTTTCCGTGAACTGGTCGAATTGCAGCGTCGTTGAGGACTGTGATGACGGATGTTGTTGTGCTGTCAACGGCGGATTGGGATCATCCGTTATGGACGAATAAGCAGCATGTTGCTGTGTCGCTCGTTGATGCTGGTTGCAGGGTGCTGTATCTCGACTCCCTTGGCCTGAGACCTGCCCAGGCCACCGGCCGTGATCTCAGGCGTATTACCAAGCGTTTGTGGAGAGGCTTGCAACCTCCGCGTCGAGTGCAACGGAATTTATGGGTCTGGTCGCCTTTGGTGCTTCCAGGAGGCAGCGGTGGATTGGGGCTTTGGTTCAATCGATTTAGTCTTGCTGTGGGCCTTGGTTTGGCGATGGCTCTTCTGGGCTTTCGCCGCCCTTGGTTGTGGACGTACAACCCTTTAACGGCCAGCCTTCTTGATCTCAAATTCTTCTCTCGCAGTATTTATCACGCTGTTGATGCATTGCATGAGCAGCCCTGCATGCCCCGTGCCTTAATTGAGTCGCAGGAGCGCCGTCTCTGTCAACGCGTGGATCAGGTATTTGTGACCTCTCCCCAATTGGAACGGCAGTTGGCTCCCTATGCCAAGAGCATTCGCTTCGATCCCAACGTTGCCGATCAGGCTCACTTTGCATCTGCGATGGCCTTGCCACAGGGCGCGATCCCAGCCGATCTGGCCAGGATCCCAGAACCAAGGGTGGGGTTTATTGGTGCTGTGAGTAGTTACAAGCTTGATTTTTCACTGATTGCGGCCGTTGCTCGTGCCCATCCCGCGTGTAATTTCGTGTTCATCGGCCCAACCGGTGAGGGTGAGCCTCATACAGATACCGCACTTTTAAACGCTGAGCCCAACATCTTTTTATTAGGCCAGCGTTCGTACAGCTTGCTTCCTCGTTACTGCGCCGGTTTTGCTTGTGGCTGGTTGCCTCTGAGGATCAATCCATACACCCAGGCCATGTTTCCGATGAAATTTTTTGAGTACTTAGCTGCAGGCCTGCCCGTTGTTGCTTCTGCGATTGATGCGCTCTCACAGTTTTCAGAAGCGGCATGGTTATGTGATCCCACGACTGAAGCGTTCAACGTTGCCCTAGGGGGGTGTTTGGCAGGGGAAGGCCCGGATCGTGCCACCCGTTTGGCGCTTGCCCAACAGCACACCTACAGCGCCCGCACTCAGCGGATGCTCCACACACTGGAGTGCCTGCCATGACGACCACGGGCCTGAGTGTGATCACGGTTTGCATGAACCGTGAGCACCATTTGAAGGCAACCGCTGTCCGCGTGGCCGAATCCGTGCATCATCAAGAGCACTTGGTGCTGGATTGGAGTAGTCGCGAGCCTTTGCGTCGCGATCAATTGCCCAACGACTCCCGCATTCGCTTGGAGAGGGTGGAAGGGGAATCAAGTTGGAATCTTTGCCGGGCTTACAACGTCGCGGCGAAACTGGCTCATGGAGATGTGTTGTTAAAGCTTGATGCTGACTGTTGGCCTGAACATATCGATCCGGCTTTGCATCTGAAAACCGTTTCAGATGTGTGTTGGTTTGGTTCCGGTTCGGATGGACGCCTGGGGCAGTTTTTGATGTCTCGAGCTGCTTTTGAGGCGGTCGGTGGATTCAATGAGTTGCTCGTTGGTTATGGCTTTGATGACAAAGACCTCAAGGCTCGCCTCCAAAGTTTGGGTTTTGTGATTCAACTTTTACCAGAAGCGTCCATTGGGGTGATCCCCCATTCCATCCATGAGCGCGTTAGTCGAACGGATATCAAAGGCTTGAGCTCCTCGCCTTTGCAGGAATCCCTGAGCTTTGCGCAGCGCCGAGCCACAGCGATGAGCAATCGCGTAGCGGCTGCCTATTCTCCTTGGACTACTCATAGTATGGGTACGCGTTATGTGCAATCACAGAACCAAACTTTGATTGCGGACCAGACTTCAGTTCCTCAGCATGAACCTCCTGTGGCGGGAGAATTGGAGAGGTTGAGACGCCAGGTGTTTTGGGGAGAGTTTTTGCTGATTCCAGCTGCTGTTGTGCGTCGCTTGCCTCAATGCTTGCTGTCTAGTGATGCAAAAGGGTTTTATGTTATTTGCCAGTGGCATAAAATCTACTGGCTAAGTATTCGCCAAATCTTTCACTTTCTGGTTATGCCTCTTGAGCCAGGGTTTTGGAGAATTTGATGTCTGATCTTATTGCCACTCCCTCAATCTCAATTGTCACGGTTTGCATGAATCGTATTAAGCATTTGAGGTGTACTTCGCCCTTGGTTTCGGCCTGGCCTTACCATACAGCTCATATTGTTGTGGATTGGAGTAGCGATGTACCGGTTAAGCATGAAGATCTTCCTGACGATAGTCGGATTCAGTTGGTAAGGGTTGAAGGTGAATCGTCGTGGAATCCTTCATTGGCATATAACTTTTCTGTTTCGCTGGTAAAGACTGAATTTGTGGTCAGGATGGATGCTGACTGTTGGCCTAGTTTAGATTTTGACCCTACTATTATTTTGCTCGAAAAACGCATTTGGGTGGGGGCTGGTGGAGAAGGTCGTTATGGACAATTTTTGATGCCTTGCGATACTTTTTGGGGCGTCGGAGGGTTTAATGAGTACATGCGAGGCTGGGGATTTGAGGATAAAGATCTGAGATTCAGGCTGCATTCCCAGCATCAGACTGACTTAAGTGAATTTGATGATTCGCTGATTGGGGTGCTTGAGCACGGCGATGCTGAACGAATGAGTGTGAGTGGTTTCTGCACTGACAGAGAGAGCGCTTGCGGCTTTGCGTGCGTCACGGCTCCGCAATCGTTTGAGTAGCTGCATCACTGCCCATGGGGGTCCACAAACGCCTAGGAGTGCTTATAGTGCAATCCAACAACCTCTTGGTTTCTGAGCTGAGTCGTCCCGGCCAGAGCTCAGCGCTGTACTAGAGAGCCGTAAGTTGTCCCAGGCTTCTCGGCGTTGTTTCTGGGGCTCGTTCTTGGCATTACCGGAAATCGCGGTTGAGTTGCTTGCCCGAGCGCTTGCTCCCTGCAAGTGAATCAAGCGAGATGGCCAGTGCGTTGGTGGCATCTGGTTCTATGCCAATGACTTTTAGGCCCATTCTCTTGTTCCCCGTGCGTTGCCTGTCTCTGCTCAGAGGATTGGGGTCTTGAGGCAAGGCGCGCTGATTCGTCGCTTTGTCTGGTGTTTAAGACGGAGTCAAATTCAACGATTGGAATTGCAAGTAAAAAAGCATCTTGCTGATCAAGAGATTGCAGCAGTAGTAACAGCCCTAGAGGAGTTACAGCGAGACTATCAATGGCCCTTTCAGGCTGAGTCTCTTTTGTTCAAACGTGAGGCAAGGCTGATGGATATTGAACAAACACTTGGTTTGCTGGATGCTTTGCGTGTTTCTGATGGGTTGTTAAGACATCAGCGATTTTATGCAGGAATTGCCTTCGCTTATGCGGCTATCCTGAAGGATGATCAAGACCGTTTGAGGATGATCAGGCCATGGTTGGTTGACGTGGCCAGCTTAAATCGACCGATAGAGCAATATGAAGAATTGAGAATTCGCAATAGAGAAAGTAAGTTTAAGCAACTTGTGTCCGCAAGAGGCTGTCTTTTGCAAGACTGTTTTTCGCAAAGTCGACTGCAAAGTGATTCCATAATACTTGCAATCGGTAAATCTAATTTATCTCTTTTGGAAGGGGTTGATTTCCGCCGGCTTTCTGCAGATGCGTTGTTCCGTAGTACGTCAAATTTAATGCGAGGGCTATTAGTTCTTAAAGGTGATGATGAGCAATTGCTTAGGGCCTGCGCTCAGGTGGAAAGGTTACAACTCACTTTCGCGGAGAGGCGTTTTCGTCGCGTTATTATTAAAGCAAGTGAAGATCATCTGGCGGTATTGAAAGTGGCTCATGCTTTTTTTACTGCATTGGTGGTTGGTGACATTCGTGAAATTCGCGCCTCTTGGATCGGGCTGATGGTAAACAGTCCATCGCCTGCTGTAGCAGCTGGCGCTGATGCCTGGTTTCAGAGGCTCAGGCATTGAAAAATGGCTCAGGTTGTTCTCCACATTCATGCCCTGGATTTAGGCGGAGCCGAGCGCGTGGCTCTGCAATGGGCGATTTGGCTGCGGGATCAAGGGCATCAGGTCTTTCTCTTGGTGGGGCAGCAGCCCAAACAGGCTTTTTTTGCCGTTCCCCAAGGAATAACGCTGTCCTTCCGGCCAACGTTTTGGGGTGCTACTCCCGGTGGCAGTGCGGTTTGGTTGCGGCGTTGGATGCAGGATCACCGCCCTGATTTGGCGATTGGGATCACGAGCCGTCCAGCGATCAATCTGCTTTTGGCCAGCGTCGGTCAACCTTGGCCGGTCTTGGTCGCAGAGCGCAATTTTCCGCCTGCCAAGTTGTTGCCTTTCCCTTGGCGCTTGCTGAGGCGCTGGCTGTATCCGCAAGCGGCTTTGCATTTAGTTCAGACGCAGCGCATCGGCGATTGGCTGGCGGCTCAAGGATTGGCCAAAAAGTTGGCGGTTTTGCCCAATCCTGTGCTTTGGCCACTACCTGTTCAGGAGCCAGTTTTGGATCCCGATGCCTGGATGCCTCCCACGGCCAAGTTGCTTTTGGCGGTTGGAACAAAGCCAGACCAAAAAGGGTTTGATCGTTTGCTCGCCGTTTTCAAAAGTGTGGCTACCGCGCATCCCTCCTGGTGGTTGGCCTTGCCCGGTGTTGACCCTCAACATCCTCGTTTGCAGGCGATTTTGACTGAGTTCGATCCCACGTGCGAGTGGATGTCGAGACTTGTGTTGCCAGGGCGAGTTGGCAATCTTTCTGCTTGGTACCAACGGGCGTCGATTTTTGTGCTGAGCTCCCGCTATGAGGGCTTCCCCAATGTGCTTGTGGAGGCGTTGGCAGCAGGTTGTGCCTGTGTGGCCATCGATTGCCCTACGGGACCTCGCGAATTGATCCAACACAACTTAAATGGTGTGTTGGTTCCAGACCCAGCGGTTTCGAATCAATCCTTGGCTGGGCTGGAGGAGGTTCTGATTGCGTTAATGCTGGATCCGGCTCGTCGTGCAGCCTTGGGTCTTCAGGCCACGACCGTTCGCACGGCTTTGGCTCCAGCATCGATCGAAGCCCAGTTTTTAAAGGCCGTGGGCTCCTGTTTGCGACCCAAGGTTTTACTGCTCGCCCCCACGCGCCGATCGCCAACAGAAACCTTTGTGCGGGCCAATTTGGCGCGCTTGCCGTTGCGCCAAGTGGCTTGCTTTGGTGACGCGCGCTCGTTGTATGGCCTGGCGATTGTGCTCAGCAAAATATGCACGCGTTTGGGTTGGCAACGCTTGGCGACGCTTCCAGGTTCCTTGGCGGCATGGGCCTTCATTCGTTGGCATCGCCCAGATGTGGTGATGGTCGAGTTTGGATTTCATGCTGTACGCGTGATGGATGCGGCCCTTTGGACTGGGGTGCCCTTGGTGGTGCACTTTCGTGGCTCCGATGCGTCAGCCGACCGTCGCCTGCGCCTGTTGGCTGAGCGTTATCGGCGATTAATGAAGATCGCTTCGGCGTTGATTGTGAAAAGTCGCCCGATGCAACAGGTGCTGGAGAGCCTGGGTGCCTCAGCCCAGCGCATCACGATTAGTCCTTCCGGTGCTGATCCAGAGATTTTTGATGGGGCTGCTCCCGCGGCTGCTCCGCCAAGGGTTCTGTTTGTGGGGCGCTTGGTGGAGAAAAAAGGACCCTTGGACGCCTTGGAGGCTTTTTCAGAGGTGCATGCACGTTGGAGTCAATCAGCCAGCACTTTGGGTTTGGCTCAGTTGATGCAGTTGGTGGTGATTGGCGATGGACCCTTGAGGTCTGAGATGGAGCAGCGGGTTGCAACACTCGGCCTGCAGGATTGGGTCGTCTTTGAGGGTCTGCGTGAGCCTGCTGAAGTCGCTGACCTGATGCGTCGCTCTCGATGTTTATTGCTGCCTTCGAAAACGGCGCGAGATGGTGATTCAGAAGGTTGCCCAGTGGTGGTGCAAGAAGCTCAAATGGCGGGATTACCCGTGATTTCTACGCTTCATGCCGGTATTCCTGAGGTGGTGATCGATGGCACCACCGGTTTTCTTTGTCAGGAAGGTGATGTGCAGGCGATGGCCTCAGCGATTGAGACGCTTTTGCGCAACCCGGATCAAGCCGGGGTGATGGGTCTGGCGGCACAAAGTCATGCTAAAACTCATTTTACGATTGATCATCACATAAATACTGTGAAATCAGTGTTGTTTTCTGTATTGTCGAGTAATAAAGAATAGTTTAAGAGTCAGACTCTTTGCGCTTGCGATTTAAACTCCTTCCCGACCTAAAGCAATTATCATTACTTTTTAGTGTTTGTCGCAATTCTGGCTGGCGTCAGCTTTTGGCCATCGACTTCAAATGAGTAGCTAGATAGTTACAGTAGTGGTCTCTTAGTTGTTAATAGATCAATGTTGCTAGCCCATGCCAATCACCATGGCGTTTAGCTAATGTTGATTTGTTTTTTTAAATAATCCGCATGAATTGTGTCGAATGAGCAATCCTTTGAGCTATTCGTCTTTAGCGTGTTCAAAAATTTAAAAAAGGGCTTATCTCAAGGTTGCTTTGAATTAAGTTGATTGGACCGTTTATGCCGTTGTTTGCGTTAAGGCGGTTTCATTCGCTATCAAGTTAGTCGAGTGGGATCGAAGATTCTTGACAAGACTGTCGTTCCGACTAACCCCATAAATTGATGCTAAGGAAGGCCCTTATCTTTTGCTGCTGTGATTGATCTGTTCCGAAGACTCGGCGAAAGCATCAGTAAAGTGCTTAGGTAATTCTTGGCGAGCATCCAGAGAGATTTGGGTCAAAGTTGGCCTCAAAGATTGAGAAAGCGAATTAGTTCCTCTGAGGAAGGTCGAATGGTTAAGCCCCAATAGGGCTCCAGAAGGGCTCGCACTTCCATTTGCTGCTGTGGTTGCGGATTCGATAAGTTTTTCCGCAATTCGGTGCTGAGTCGTTTTCGTTCTTGCCATTCGGCATCTTCTTCAGCTGCTTTGTCTGATGAAAGATGGCTGAGGTCTTGTTCCGCAGCAACGTCAATCCAGTGCAGTTGTTTGTTGAGGGCCGCGGCATAGCCGAGATGGGTCCCGAAGGCGTTGCTCGCTACCCCATCACAGAGCTCTAGAAGGGTGCGTAATGCATCTAAAAACCAGGGGTTGGAGCGATGTCCATTGCAGGCTGGAATCCAGTGTTTTGGTAGTGGCAGCAACTCAGGATCTTTCCAATGCCGTAGCCACACCACCTGTTGGTAGTTCTGCTCTTCAGCCAGCATTTTTATCGCATCGACACAGGCCTGCTGGTCCATGGAGCGTTCAACTTGATCCCAGCTATGGGCCAAAACCACCAACAACGTTTTCCCCCAGCATTGGCGTTGTTTCTTCAGTTGGTCGCTGTTGAGCAGTGGTTGCGCAAATTGAATCCATGGCCCGATTGCACGTGCAGGCACCTGGTGTTGTTCACGGAGCCAGCGGGCACGTAAGGGACCCATGCACAGATAACCACGATGGGCCCAATCTTTGGGCGTCTCGAAGCGGGCACCTTCGGATACCTTCAGGCCATGCTCGAGCAGCACCGGAAGCGGTGGGCCCACGAGTGGGATTCCTGCATAGCGCTTGAGTTGAATGTCATGCCCGTAGTGGTGGGATGAAGCCTCTCGTTCGCGACGATTGGGCGTGAAAAAGGCTTTGCGGGCGGAGGGATTTTGAAAGCGGCTTTGATGCCAGAGGTCGCTGCAGAGGTTGGGTTGTAGGGGCTGACCTTGGTAGGCCTGATGCACCAGACCTCTCCACGCGGACAATGCTTCCCATTCGGTTCTGGCGATGCGTTGTCTGAGTAGACGGCGGCTGAAGCCGATGGCTGACCAACGGAACTGGTCTCGAACCATGAGGTCGGTATCCCGCGCGGGATCTTGGTTCACTGCCCCTGCAGCCTATGAGGGTTAGGTTCACAGCGATCTTGATGACATCCGTCCATGGCCAACGTTCAGCTCGGTGAGATCGCGATTGGCAATGCCCGTCCCTTCGTGTTGCTGGGGGGTGTGAACGTTTTGGAGGATGAGGCTTTTGCTCTGGATTGCGCTGGCCACTACAAGCTGGTTTGCGAACGCCTTGGCATTCCCTTGGTGTTTAAAGCCTCGTATGACAAGGCCAATCGTTCATCCATCCATTCCTATCGCGGGCCTGGGGTTGAGAAAGGGCTCGCGATTCTTCAGTCGGTAAAAGACACCCATGGCATTCCGGTGATTACCGATGTGCACAGCCCAGAGGAAGCGGTTGAGGCGGCCAAGGTGGCAGACATCATTCAACTGCCGGCTTTTTTGGCACGGCAGACCGATTTGGTCCGTGCGATGGCTGAGACGGGCCGGGTCATCAACATTAAAAAGCCTCAGTTTCTGAGCCCAGAGCAGATGGGCAACCTGGTTGAGAAGTTCCGGGAATGTGGCAACGAGCAACTGCTGCTGTGTGAGCGAGGATCCAACTTTGGCTACGACAATCTTGTTGTTGACATGCTCGGCTTCGGGGTGATGAAGCGCTGCTGCGATGACTTGCCTGTGATCTTTGATGTGACCCATGCGCTTCAGTGCCGCGATCCTGGTGGGGCAGCATCCTCAGGGCGTCGAGCGCAGGTTTTAGATCTGGCGCGTGCCGGGATGGCGGTGGGCTTGGCGGGGTTGTTTCTTGAAGCCCATCCCGATCCAGACCATGCCCGTTGTGACGGTCCGAGTGCTCTCCCCTTGGCTCAGTTGGAGCTATTCCTGACGCAGGTGAAGGCTGTTGATGATCTCGTCAAGAGTCTTCCACCGTTAGTGATTTCCTGAAATCAAATCTCGGAATCAAGCTGGTGAGCAAACGGCTTAATCTCCAGATGCCTTTAGGACCCGTTTGATGGCCAGCGTGCAGCCGCTGCCGATCTTTATTGGTTACGACCCTCGCGAGCGAGCGGCGACCAATGTTTTGATCGACAGCCTTTATCAGCACAGTTCGGTCCCTCTCGCCATCACTCCGTTGGTGACACAACAATTGGAGGCGCAAGGGTTGTTTTGGCGTGAGCGGGATCCGAAGCAGAGCACAGCCTTTTCGTTTACTCGCTTTTTGGTGCCCCATCTGATGGGTTACGAGGGTTGGGCGCTGTTTATGGACTGCGACATGCTCTGTCGCGCTGATGTCAAAGCGTTGTGGGATTTGCGCGATGACCGGTATGGAGCGATGTGCGTGCAGCACGAGCATGTACCGGGTGAAACTGTGAAGTTCCTTGGAGAGGTTCAGAGCGCCTACCCCAAGAAAAATTGGAGTTCCTTGATGCTGCTCAATTGCAGTCGTTGCACCAATCTCACGCCGGATTACGTCAATACCGCTTCAGGGCTTGAATTACATCGCTTCCACTGGCTTGGTGGTGACGATGCAATCGGTCCCATTGATGCTGGTTGGAATCACCTTGTGGATGTGCAGGCACCACCCAGCAATGAGGACAAGTATCCGATGCTTCACTGGACTCTTGGGGGGCCTTGGTTTCGTGAACAACGCACAATGGGAGGGCCCTTGGCAGCGGAGTGGTTCAGTGCCAGGGAAGATGCGATGAAGCTCTGGGATTGAGGCGATGGGAATTCAACGCAGTGTGGTAGCCGTGCCAGCCAGGCTTCAGTCGTCCCGATTGCCGAACAAGGTGCTGGCCGACATTGGTGGGAAGTCGATGATTCATCGTGTCCTGGAGCAATGCGCCAGGGCTACGGGGCCTGAGGCTGTGGTGCTGTGTACAGATAGCTCCGCTCTGCAGGAGTCGGCACAGTCCTGGGGATTTCCCGTGCTCATGACTGCGGAGCAGTGCAGTTCCGGCAGTGAACGTATTGCCTCAGTGGCTGACCTGTTGGTGGCGATGGCCTGGGGCGAAACGGTAGAAAGCTGGGATGCAAGTACGAGACAGGCACGCCTTGCCTCAACCGCTGTGATCAATGTGCAGGGGGATCAGCCGTTTCTTGACCCTGATGTGGTGACCGAGATGGCGGCGGTATTTGATCAAAGCAATCCTGCGCCAGCTGTGGTCACGCCGGTCTACCGCCTCAACCCTGGGACGATTCACAATCCAGCGGTAGTGAAAACTCTCCTCGCCAGTGATGGGCGAGCTCTCTATTTTTCTCGTTCGGCCATACCCCATGTGCGGGATGTGGATCCTACGGAGTGGCACAAGCACACCGACTACTGGGGGCATGTGGGAATGTATGGCTTCAGAGGAGATGTACTTAATGGTTGGGATAGTTTGCCAGCTTCACCATTAGAAAATTTGGAACGTTTAGAGCAACTTCGCCTTATTGAGGCAGGTCATACCATCGCCACCTTTCGGGTTGAGGGAACGTTTCTTTCTATCGATACGGCGGAGCAGTTGGAAAAAGCTCGGGAAATTGCTTTTAGGAATTCTTAGTGAAAAATCGCTCTGTTCAAAGCCAGTTTGTAGCCCAGGGTCTTTTGGCCTATGTGCCTTGGGCTATTGGAGTCGTGATTTGTTTGGCACTATTCAATGGTGCACTGAATTACAAAGACAATTCTTTGGACGAGCTTTTCTCGAAGTGCAATTTGCGTTTGCTGGATTCTGTTCGAAGTTGGAGTGAAGTTGGGTTTTGGAATCTTGGTGGGTTGATGTCTTTTAGAGGCTCTTTGACTCCACTTTCTGCCCCAACCTCCCTGTATTCTTCACAATCAACTCTGTATATCGTTCCTCATTTTATTGCTTATTTGTGGGGTGGGACTGCTGCTTTTTGGGTGATTATTCGTTCAAATGCGTATGTCTCAGCAGGAGTGATGTCTTTGTCAGTCGCTATCTTGGCGTGGCTGTTGTCTGAAGAGTGGATTGAAACGGTTCGATCACCCCGCTTTTTGCTTGGTTTGGCTCTCTTCGCGTCCTTTGCGATTACCTTCCCTAATGAAGGGATTTGGGGCGGACTGTGGAATAGCGATGATCGTGGGCTTTCTTCCGCACTCCTTGCCTTAGCTTCAGCCTCTTTTGCGGTATCTGTGAGGTTGAATCAAGTTTTTTGGCATCGTGTTTCAGCTGTCTTGCTGGTGTCCGCTGCGATTGGGTGCCCTCGGATGGGAGTGATGCTTGCAATTACAATTTTAATCGGGCGTTATGGCCTTGCTCGGAAGTATTTGTCAGTCGCTGCCGTTTTCTCTTGGCCAATGGTATTGGTGCTTCTTGGATCGAGTGCACTGCATTATGTACGTGTTGGCTTGGTAGACCTCACTGGAAGATATGTATTAGGTGGCTCCTCAATGCTTGACCGATTCGGATTCATTCATAGAATGCGTACGAAGGGTCAGTCTGATCTTGACTATGAATCTATTACTCAGACTTTCGGATTTGCATGGCGTCAATCTGAGCTGATGATCGGCCGTATCCCTTTTATTTCTTCAGTGGAGCATCTGCTTCTCTATATGTTTTCTGCTGGAGGTTTGATTCTTCTCTTCAAAAGAATGCAGCTTTCCCAATCACGCTACATAGCCCCTATTTCTTTAGTCACAGCACCACCTCTGCTTTGGGGGGTTTTGATTAATCAGTCTGTTTCTGAGCATCCTGATATTCATGCGATTACATGGGTAGTGCCTTTTGCTCTAGGTCTTTTTTGTCTGCTCGAAAGGCTCGTCACTTTTGTGTTCGGTCGCTTTGGAATGTTCTGGTCGGTTATAGCTGGTTCATGGATGGCATATTGGTTATTCCTCTGGCAAGTTCAATATTTTCTTCGTTTCTACCCAGCACTTCGCATTCCTTATCCCCTGTAGAGAGGAATACGCATGATTCAAAGAATTAAGTTAAGCTTGAAGAGGCGCTTCGGACGTAAACGCTTCCATTCCATCATTCCTAACAGTGTGGATGGATCATAAGTGTTTGCTTGCTTATTTGCCAGTGCGTCAGCAGGGTTGGATTCTTGATTTTCTTTGGAAAGACCTTTGTAAGAAACTTATTCTGATCCCCGGGCTGGAATCAGGTATTGCTTTAAACCCAAAAGATCTTGCGATGAAATCTTTTGGAAAGGATGTTTTTGTTATTGCTATGGATTTGAAACATCTCAATGAGTTGATTGAGATGGGCTTCCCTCCTGAGCGGATTGTCTTCTACCACACCCATGTTCGGCTTGGTCTTGCCATCAAGAAACTTGATTTATTGCATGCGATTCTTGTGCTGAATGGTTTTGAGAGGGAGTTGATTGCGATGCGCAAGGTGGAGAGAGATCGCATCTATCTTTTCCCTGCAGGCTATGACGAATCCCTTTTCTCCCCTCCCGATTGTCCAGTTGAACGGCCGATTGATGTTTTGTTTGTTGGTCGTTATAGGCGTGGTAAGGATGGGTATTACCATCAGCGAAAGCGTTATCCTTTTCAAGTAGAACTTGCCAAAAAGTTATTGGATCAGGGTAAGAGTGTTGCTTTCCTTGGCAATGATTGGCAAGATTGCGAATACACTCTTGATAATCGTTTGCAGCTCTTTAACGTAGAGCATTTAAATTACGTTGAGATTTATCGTCAAGCTCGTTTGGTTTGTTCTGTGGCAGGGCAGGAAGGTGGGCCAGTCTCGTTCCTTGAGGGGATGGCTTGTGGATGCTTGATGGTATCTTCGCCAACAGGCTTTACGACAGATTTGAATGCTGACCAGGTGGCCTGTTGGACCCTGCCTTTGGTCGACTCTGCTAATGATTGGGCTGATTCAATCCAGCATATTCTTGCTCATAACTCTTCGCCTACTTCTGACCAGCAACTAAGCCGAGAGAGTTATCTAAACATGGCTAAATTTTCTTCATTGGCATTGCAACTAGTAGAGATATGTTGGCCAGGCGCAGATGCTTAGCTTCCTTTTGTTTGTGTGATTTCTTCCCCTTCTCTAGGCTAATTCCGTATTCAGAGTGACTGCATCCTCTTTTATGTTATTTTTAGGCTTAAATTGGTCAACTAAATACTCTATTTTTCGAATTTTGCTCATGCTGAATGTGGTGCGGGTAATGGCTTCATACGCTAATTCCAGCGCATCAGCTTGCGCTAGGGCTGGAATGGTTAAGCCTAATTGATCCGAAAGAGGGTGAATCTTAGATAGCTCGACGGGTATGCCGTGCAGTATTAGATTTAATGCAAACATCGAAGTCGGGCAAGCGGCAAAATCAACTTTATTTGTATTAATAGATATGCGCTGGTTGTTGTTGATGGTTTTTCCCCTTTCGCCCTCTGGAGTTATTCTGATTTCAAGGCGTTTGAAGGAGCTGAAGACTTCCAGTCCCGCATCCATTGCCCTTCTCTCGAACTGATTTGCGTGACACTTTTGAGCGAAGCATTGTTTGAGTTGGAGCGCTACAATTACAGGCGCTGGCTTGATGAAAAGTGCGATGCTGCTGGCGCCTTTCCCAGAGAATTGACCCATAAGCTGCAGTACCAATTGATTCTGTATTGTCTTCAAATGGGTGTGGATTGCGTTTTTGTCATGCGAGCTCAATAGTTTCCGCGTGAGAATTCAACACCACGCAGAATTTGATCATGAACTGCTAGTCGGTAAATATTGTTTCGTAGTGACTCTGGGCCGAAGCCATGATCTGCAATTAGTACGTTGTTGTATGGCGTGAGGTTCGGATTGTTTTGGCAACATCGTGCTTGTCGTGCGATGTTGCCAAGATATCCGTAGGTGAGCATGGGACTTGTCCCTGCAGGCTTAACCCGCAGTCGAAAAGGATGACTCAGTCGATGTGCGCGTTTGCAAATCGTTCTCAGGTAACGGTCGCCACGCTCGTAATTAGGCAGAAGGTAGTGCACCAGTGTCAGTCGTTTTGATCTCGCCAGCCATTACGACTCAGGTTTTTCCAGATCCCACGGCTGGCCAGGATTGCTTCTGCTGCTTCTCTGACGGCTCCATGGCCACCGTTGCGTCTGAGGACCCAATCAGCTCGGCGGCGCACTGCTCTGCAAGCGTCAGCTGGCGTTATCAGCAGTTCAATCTGTTGCCGGACGGCTAAATCGTTGAGGTCATCGCCGATGAAGCCAGTGTGATGTCTGTCGACCCTGAGGTCGCCTTGAAGACGAGCCAGTGCATTCGGCTTGTCTTTGATACCCACCAAACAGTGTTCGATGCCCAGCTGCTCGGCTCTTGCCTCGGTGGCCCCCCCTCTTCCGCCGCTCAAAAAGGCCAGCTTCAGCCCTGCTTGTTGGAGCAAGCGGATGCCTAGGCCATCTCGCACATCAAAGCGTTTCTGGAGTTGCCCTTCTGGGTTGAACCAGAGGCCACCATCCGTGAGCACGCCATCTACGTCGAGGACGAGTAGTTCGATCGAAGCGAGCCTTTCGTAGATGCGTTGACGTTGCCAAGCGCTCCAAAGCTTCTTCATACCAGCCCTGCCTGAACAAGGTCATGAAGCCGCAGAAGCCCTTGCAGCTTTTGGTCTGCATCTACTACCGGCAGCACGGAAATCGCTTTGCGACGGTTGTGTTCCATCGCCTTTAAGGCTTCAACGGCTAACACATTAGGTGCAGTCGTGATCGGATCCGTTGTCATCAGGTCGCTGGCCTTAAGCGTTGCCCACTGCTCACTTTTATGGTCGCGCAATGCCCGTCGTAGATCTCCATCAGTAATTAACCCGATGAGTCGATCAGGGGTTGTGGGATCCTCCACCCAGCTACTGCCAATCGCTCCGGTGGTCAGCTGACTGATCACCTCCGGCAGCGGGGTGTCGCTTTGCAGGGCAAGGAGCTGGATTCGGGGCACCATCAGATCGGCCACCGTCATGGTGAGCTGTTTGCCGAGGGATCCTGCAGGGTGATTGATGGCAAAATCAGCGGGTGAAATCCCGCGTCGCTCCATCCAAACGGCAGCGAGGGCATCCCCGATGGCCATGGCTACGGCCGTGCTGGCGGTCGGCGCCAGATTGAGGGGGCATGCCTCTCGATCCACACTGGCGTCCAGCACCACATCGCTGCCTCGGGCTAAGGATGATTGGGCTCGTCCGACTAGCGCGATTCGGGCTGTGCCTCGGCGCGTGAGGTGGGGCAAGACCTCCAAGAGCTCAGCGGTTTCGCCGCTGTTGGATAGCAGCAGACAGACGTCGTCGGGGGCGACCACCCCTAGATCCCCATGCAAGGCATCAAGTGGATTTAGGTAGAGCGCCATCAAGCCGATGGACGAAAAGGTGGCTGCGATCTTGCGTGCCACGATTCCACTCTTGCCCACACCGGTGATCACCAGCTTGGCTTTGCTGTCAGCGCAGCGTTCCAGTAATTGAAGCGCTCCCTCTACCTCCTCACTGCTGAGGCGTGCAGAGGCGGCGGCGATCGCCGCCGCCTCTTCCTGCAAGCAGCGTGTAAGTGAGGACAAGCTTCTAAGACTCGGGATTTCCCATTCTTGTTCATTCAGGGATCTTCAAGGTTGGTTCAAGTTGTAATGAATGGGTTCCGAGCTGATTGAGCGCTTAAGGGGCGCCGTGCCCTGGCTGGAAGTCCTCATCCCATGGTCAAGGTCTGGATTTCAGCCTGTGGTGCGGGCTCAAATTTTCCAAACGTCTTTCCAAGCCACTTGGGATGGATCGTGTCTTGATTTGTGGCTAGGTGTGGTTTTGGCTGAATTCACCTTGCTGAAGACAGTCATGCAGCAAGTGGTGTCTGAATATCTTCTGGCGATTGCTTGGTGGGTAGCGACTGCTCCCAGTTCGTCAGAGAGCTCGCATACCATCATCGAATGAGCTTTTTAGCCGGTCTGAATGATGCCCAGAAGCGGGCGGTTGATCACCATGAAGGCCCTCTTCTGGTGGTTGCTGGAGCTGGGAGCGGTAAGACCAGGGCACTGACCCATCGCATTGCTCATTTGATTGGTGAGCATGGGGCCGATCCGGCCCAGATCTTGGCGGTGACGTTCACCAATAAGGCCGCCCGTGAGATGAAAGAGCGGTTGGAACTGCTTCTGGCTCAACGCTTAGCCCAAAGTCAATTCGGTCAACCCTGGAGCACGCTTCCTCCGGTGGAGCAGCGTCAGTTACGCACGCGGATTTATCGCGAGGTCACGAAAGAATTATGGATTGGCACATTTCATGCCTTGTTTGCACGGCTGTTGCGCTTCGATATCGATAAATTTAAGGACCCTGAAGGCCTCACCTGGACGAAGCAATTCTCCATTTATGACGAGGCGGATGCTCAGAGTTTGGTGAAGGAGATTGTGACCCAAGAGTTGCAGCTTGATCCAAAACGCTTTGAGCCTAAAAAAGTGCGTTGGGCGATCAGTAACGCCAAAAATCAAGGCTGGTCACCCGACGATTTAGAGGCCAACGCCGAGGGGCAGCGGGGCAAGCTCAGCGCTGATGTGTATAGGCGCTATCGCAAGGCTCTGGCAGCGAACAATGCCCTGGATTTCGATGACCTTCTGCTCCTTCCTGTGCAGTTGCTTCAGCAGAATGAGCAAGTGCGTGGGTATTGGTATCGCCGGTTTCGGCACGTGCTTGTCGATGAATATCAAGACACTAATCGCACCCAGTATGAGTTGATTAAACTGTTGGTGACGGATGGCAAAGAGCCGCAACAAGTAGATGATTGGTCAGGGCGATCAGTGTTTGTGGTGGGTGATGCTGACCAAAGTATCTATAGCTTTCGTGCCGCAGATTTCACGATTTTGATGGGATTTCAGGACGACTTTGGTGACAAAGCTCCTGACGATGTCACCCGCACGATGGTGAAGTTGGAGGAGAATTATCGATCCACCGCCACCATTTTGGAAGCTGCAAATGCCCTGATTTGTAATAACACCGAGCGGATCGACAAAGTGCTGCGTCCCACGCGAGGTGAGGGTGAGTTGATCTCACTCACCCGCTGCGATGACGAAATCGCCGAAGCGGAAGCGGTGGTGCATCGGATGCGGATGATGGAGGCGGCCAATCCAGATCTCAGCTGGAAAGATATGGCCGTGCTGTATCGCACCAATGCCCAGTCTCGAGCGATTGAAGAATCCTTGGTGCGCTGGCGCATCCCCTATGTGGTTGTTGGTGGTCTGCGTTTCTACGACCGTCGCGAAATCAAAGACCTGTTGGGTTATTTGCGCCTTTTGATCAATCCCGCCGACACCGTCAGCTTGCTGCGGGTGATCAACGTGCCCAAGCGTGGCATCGGTAAAACCACCATTCAGCGTTTAACCGACGCTGCCAATCAGCTGGGGATTCCGCTTTGGGACGTGGTGAGCGATCCCGAGGCGGTGCGTTCCCTGGGCGGTCGTTCCGCAAGGGGGTTGCTTCAGTTCTGTGAATTGATCAACGGCATGAAGGAGCGCATCCATGTTGCAACTCCTTCAGAACTCATCCAAGAGGTGATGGAGAAGAGCGGTTACGTCAGTGAGTTGATCGCTGATGGCTCCGATGAGGCCGAAGAGCGTCGCCGCAACCTCCAGGAGCTAGTGAATGCGGGTCTCCAATATCAGGAAGAAAATGATGAGGGTGATCTAGAGGGATTTCTGGCCTCCGCCGCGCTCGCCAGTGATGCGGATAGCAAGGATACGGCGGCAGACAGGGTCACCTTGATGACGTTGCACAGCAGCAAGGGACTCGAATTTCCAGTGGTGTGCCTGGTTGGGCTGGAGCAGGGCTTGTTCCCCAGCTATCGCTCCCTGGATGACCCGGCGTCACTGGAGGAGGAGCGCCGGCTTTGCTATGTCGGCATCACCCGCGCAAAAGAGCGCTTATTCATCTCCCACGCCAGTGAGCGGCGCTTGTGGGGCGGAATGCGCGAGCCGGCGATGCCCAGCGTGTTTCTTTCTGAATTGCCGGAAGGTCTTGTTCAGGGCGATGTGCCTCGAAGCGGAGGAGCGGCGCTAAGGCGTGAGCAGCGCCTAGAGCGACTCACCCGCGTTGACCGCAATGACTCACAACGGGTGGCCTCTGGCGGAGCATCCGGAGCGCCAGCCAATGCCGTGCGTCGCCGCCAGGCTGGACCAGCCCCAGGAAAAAGCTGGAGTGTGGGCGATCAGGTGGTCCATGCCAGCTTCGGTGTCGGGGAGATCACCCACACGTTTGGTAGTGGCGAAAAGGTGTCGATTGCCGTGAAATTTGCGGGCATGGGGCCCAAAATTCTCGATCCGCGCTTGGCCCCCATCGAGCCTTCTGGAGGCTGATCGGGTGGAGCATCCAGGTCTTCCACCCCAGCTTTTGCCGGCGCTTCAGGCCATCGCATCCGCAGCTGGAGTGTCCCGGTTAGCCCTTGTGGGTGGTGCTGTCCGTGATGCTTTGCTGCACGATCAGCACTGCGATCTATGGCGAGACCTGCCGGATCTGGATTTGGTATTGGAGGGCTCGGCCTCCGAGTTGGCGGCGGCTCTGGAGCGGCACTACGGAGGCCAGAGGGTGAAGGAGGTGCGTGTTCATAGTGACTACGGCACAGCTGAGCTGTCCTTCGATGGCGTGTTGCTCGATCTCGCTGGGGCGCGGCAAGAGCATTACCCAGCTCCGGGCGAAAACCCTCTGGTGGAGTGCGGCTCCTTGGAGCGAGATCTCGAGCGTCGGGATTTCACTGTCAATGCGATGGCCTTGGAGCTTTCGCTCTCTGGTAATGGTGAGCCATTGCTTTTGGATCCTCACGGCGGCCAGGCCCATCTGGCGCGCCGTGAACTTGCTTTTTTGCACGCGTGCAGCGTGGCTGATGACCCCACGCGAGTGGTGCGTGCCTGCCGTTATGCGGCGCGCTTGGCGTTCGTTTTGGCACCAGAAGCCCAGCAGCAGATCAACCAAACGCTCGAGGCCTGGCCTTGGTCATGGACCCACGGGGATCCGCCGGCTGCTGCTCCTCCGGCCCTCGCCACGCGCCTCCGAATGGAATTAGAGCTCCTATTTGAAAGGGAGCCATGGCCTGAGGCTCTGCTCGCTCTCCAGTCCTGGGGAGCTTTGAGGCTGCTGGACCCCGCCCTGCAGGCTGATCCCCGCTTGATTCGGCGTTTGATTCAGGCGCAGCGGCTGCAGTTGCCTTTGTTGCCTGCACTTGTGGCAGGAGCGGATGACCCGCTGGAGTTGGCGGCTCGGCTGCAACTGCCGCAGCAACAGCAGCGCTGGTTGCAGCAGATGCAGGGGCTCAGCGCTTGGCTGCAAGTCAATGCGTGCGAGGACGCCTCGGCTGGCTGGACGGCGGAGGAATGGTGTGATGTCTTGGAGCAGCAGGCCTGGGGTGCGGAAGCGGTGGCGTTGCTGGTGAGTCAGAACCCGCCGCAGAGAAGGCCGTTGTTGCGCTGGTGGGGACGCTGGCGCCATTGCTCATCTCCAAAGACCGCTAAAGATCTGCTGGGCCAGGGTTGGCAGCCAGGTCCAGAGCTAGGTGCTGAATTGCAGCGCTTGCGCAGGCAGCGTCTGCGCGCGATGCGTTGATATTTGGCTCTTGTTCAACAGTTTCTTATTGGACAACGCCGATGTGATGCCACTTCGTGTCGTTGGCTTGCAGCAACGCATCCGCCAAAGTTTCGGAACAGCTCAGCAGTAGAGGTCCGCAGGTTTGAGGATCCACCAGCAGTTCGAGCATGGCTTGGTGATCCTCAGGATCGAAGCCAGTACTAGCGCGAGCAAGGATCACCTTCGCGGGTTTGCCCTGAGTGGGATCGAGCAACGACCAGGCCCTGCGGTTAGCTGGCGCCAAGCTGCTCGCGTACTGCGCGTTCAAGAGCTTTAAGGCTCCCGGCAAGGCGGGAATCGCCGAGCCATCGAGCACCACTTGCAGGCTTTGGCTGCTGGCCTGGAGCATTTCACCAAGATGGCCAAGCAGTCCAAAACCAGTCACATCAGTGCAGCTGGGTAGCGCCTTGGCCTCGGCTTCAAGGCTGATCAGCTCCTGTAGCTGCTCAATGATGCGGTGTTGGCTCGTCCCCATCTGCTCCAAGGCATGGTCGAGATCTTCGGGTTGGGCGGCACCGGCCATGGCCGCGGCAAATAGGACTCCAGTTCCGAGTGGCCGGGAGAGCAGCAGCTGATCTCCTGCCTGCAAGCCTCCTTTGCTCCAGGGGTGAGCGGGTCGTTTGCCATTCACGCTCAGGCTCACTTGCAGCCCAAGCGACAGAGGAGTGGGAGCATCTGCGCGAGCCTCCAAGGTGTGGCCGCCGATGAGCTGCGCCCCCTGTGGCTCGAAGGCGGAACGCAGTCCTGACAGGGTTTGACTCAGTAGCTCCTGTTGCAGTGAGGCTGCTGTTTTGGGCAAGGTGATCACGGCCATGGCTGAATCCACGCTGGTGCCACAGGCCCAGAGATCAGAGCTGGCATGCAAGGCGGTGAGCCGGCCATTGAGCCATGGATCACTGATCAAGGCCGGGAAGCCGTCCACACTTTGCAGCCAGTCGTTGCCAAGGCTTGCGGCGTCTTCCGGTGAGCTGCCGAGCGATTTCAGACCCGCCGCTTCAAGGGCTGCTTCCAGTGGGGCGGCAGGGAGCTTGGCAGCGCAGCCCCGGCAATCCATTGGTCCGGAGCCCATGCCCGGAGCCTGATCAAACCGTTTCATGAAGCGGCGGTCGATGCGCTGTTTCCAGCGCCAAATCCAAGGGTGGGGACCGATCTTGATCCCGCCCCACAGTGCCCAAGCTTGTGGGTAGCCCTCTGGATGCATACCACCCAGTAGCTGCAGGGCCAGGCGTTGAGGGCGCCAGTGGCGTAACGGATTGCCTTGGTTCCAGGCCCGGAGATTGTGCGCCAAGGTGGCGGCAGCGCGCACAGCCCAAACACCAGACGGGGGGCGGGGTTGGTCGTCTACGACCGCGCAGTCTCCGGCCGCAAAAATCGCTGGATGCCCCAGCACCTGAAGGCTGGAGTGAGTCCGCAACCGTCCGCTCTCTCGGCAACAGGGCAAGCCGCTGGAGTTCAGCCACTCAGGGGCTTGGCTTCCCGTACAGCGCAGTCCTGGCCCAGATGGATTGAGGGCTGTGCTCTGCAGCACTTCAATGTTCATCTGGCTGAGGCTGGAGACCAGCTGGCTCGGTACCGTTTCGGGCCGATGCAGGAGTCGCAGCCTGCGTTTGGGCCAGCGCTTCCGCAACGCCAAGGCCACCTCCATGGCCGCCAGGCCGCTGCCAAGCAGTTGGAAGGGAGTTGAGGTCGGGCCTTGATTCTCGTCCAACGTTTCTAGTGCTGGTTCCAGGGGCTTGATCGCCAGCAGAGGACCTGGCCGTGTGCCCCCGCCCACGTTGATGCTCAGTTGGCTGAAGCTCAGGGCAGGCCGGTCCCGTAACTGCAGCTGCTGTTGCATCACATCCACACCGGTGATCTCGGCGATCACCAGCGAAATGCCAGCCCGATCGCATAGGCGGCGGAGGTCAATGGCGACCTCAGAGCGTTCGTAGTGGCCGGCGATCAGGCCTGGAATCATCCCGGAATACAGCGTTGAGCTCTGCCGATTCACCAACGTGATCAATCCAGCTGGTCGCCGTTGCGGATGCATGCACCAATCAAGAAGTACAAGGGCGTGGCTGTGCCCACCTCCCGCCAATACGAGATGGTGCGGGCTCGTCAGCCGCATGCCATCTCCATAGCCATTGGGATTGGCCTGTTGCCAAGCCCAGCCATCACGGCAGATGTCTGTGAGCGAGCGTTGCGTCCGCCAATGGAGCTGTTGGGCTGCCAGGGTTGGATTGGCAACAGTGATCGCGGCATCGCCAGGACGCCGGGGTGCGATGCGATGGGGGATTGCTCGCTGGCTTGTGGCTTCCATGGCCTTCACTACATCCAGCACGCTTGCTCCCTGCCCGCTCCCCAGGTTGAGGGTGAGCAATTGGGGATCAGAATTGAGAAGGGAGTGGAGCGCTTCTCGGTGACCTTCGGCGAGATCCATCACGTGGATGTAGTCGCGAACTCCGGTTCCATCCGGCGTCGGCCAATCATCACCAAACACGGTGAGTTCGGGACGGCGGCCAACGGCCACCTGAGTGATGAAAGGGAACAGATTGTTGGGGATGCCATTGGGGTCTTCCCCAATCCGGCCACTGGGATGGGCGCCTACGGGATTGAAGTAGCGCAACCGGGCAATGCTCCAGCCACCGCTGCTGGCTTGAATCGGTTCAGGTTTGCCACTGCAGCCGGCCAGATCGGCGAGCAGCGCTTCTGCAGCGTGTTTGCTGGCGCCATAGGGATTGATCGGCTGGATCGGAGCTGTTTCCGGAATCGGTATTTGATTTGGGTGTGGGTAGCCGTAGAGGGTGGCGCTACTGCTGAAAACCATGGTGCGGCAATGGTGATGGTTCATCGCCGTGAGCAGTCGCTGCGTCCCAACAACGTTCACATCCCAATAGCGCAAAGGCTGTTGCACGGATTCGCCCACAGCCTTGAGTCCAGCGAAATGGATCACCGCTTCGATTGGTTGGCCTAAAGCTTTGGCACTTGCAAAGAGTGCATCCAGGCACTGGCAGTCCCTGATGTCTCCCTCAACCAGGGTGAACGCTTCCGGTGTTGCTTTCAGGGTTGGTTGATCCCGCTGCAAGGGAATACCAGCGAGTTCGGCGACTCGTTCCAGGGAGATCGCTGAGCTGTTGCTGAAATCGTCAAGCACGATCAGTTGATGACCCGCTTCCAGCAGCACGAGGCAGGTATGGCTGCCAATGAAGCCGGCTCCCCCCGTAATCAGCAGCTGGGCCATTGATCCATTCCTATCCCCAAGCATTCTGAGGTGGATAGGGCCCATTCAGGTTGTGAAAAGGCAGACTGCCCTTGGAATTGTGATGGCGCTGTGAGTCAGCTGCAGACGTTGCGCGGCATGGTTGATCTGCTGCCAGAGCAGACAAGACGTTGGCAGGCTGTGGAATCGGTGGCGCGCGAACACTTTCGTTGCGCAGGCTTAGACGAGATTCGAACGCCTTTGCTCGAATTCACAGACCTGTTTGCCCGGGGCATTGGTGAGGCCACAGATGTGGTGGGGAAGGAGATGTACACCTTTTTGGATCGGGGCGATCGATCTTGCACCCTGCGTCCAGAAGGCACCGCCTCTGTGGTGAGAGCAGCCCTCCAACACGGCCTGCTGACCCAGGGAACTCAGCGGTTGTGGTACGGCGGCCCGATGTTCCGTTATGAACGTCCTCAGGCTGGCCGTCAGCGCCAGTTTCACCAGATCGGCGTGGAATTCCTCGGGGCCAGCAGCCCGCGTAGTGATGCTGAGGTGATTGCCTTGGCCTGGGATCTGCTCTCTGCTTTAGGGATTCAAGGCCTCAAGCTCGAAATCAACAGCCTTGGCACTCCTGACGATCGCCTGCGCTTTCGCTCTGAGCTGGTGGGCTGGCTTGAGGAGCGCGTTGAACAGCTAGATCCAGACTCCCAGGAGCGTCTCACGCACGAACCCCCTGCGCATTCTTGACAGCAAAGACAAGGGCACTCAGTTGCTATTGAACGAGGCTCCAACGTTGTTAGGAGCCCTCAGTGAGGAAAGTATCAATCGCTTTGATGAGGTGCGCGCCCTGCTGACTGCGCTGCACATTCCCTATCAACTCAATCCCCGCTTGGTGCGCGGTCTCGATTACTACGGTCATACAGCCTTTGAAATCACCAGCGATCAACTTGGTGCCCAGGCCACGGTCTGTGGAGGTGGTCGTTACGACGGTCTGATCCAGCAGTTGGGTGGCCCAGCCACACCCGCGATCGGCTGGGCCTTAGGGATGGAGCGCCTGTTGCTGGTGATCGCCGCTGCTGCGCAAGCCGATCCCGATGGACCTGCCGCCCGGCTCACAGCGACGCCAGCACCGCTGGTGTATTTGATCAATCGCGGCGAGCAGGCTGAACCACAAGCGTTGACCTTGGCCCGGCAATTACGGGGCGCAGGCCTTGCCGTTGAGCTGGATGGCTCGAGCGCGGCGTTCGGCAAGCAGTTCAAGCGTGCCGATCGCTCAGGGGCGCCATGGGCTGTGGTGCTTGGAGATGAAGAGGCTCTGGCAGGCCAGTTGCGGCTGAAGCCCTTGCGTGGTGAGGGTGAGGAACAGCAACTCACCTGGGAGGACGCCCTGTCTTACCTAACGAAACAGCGATAACCTGCCGGGATCAAAGACGGCGCCATAGTTTCTCCGATGAGCAGCAATCCCTCCATTCGATCGATTTGCTGTATCGGCGCTGGCTATGTGGGTGGCCCCACCATGGCCGTGATCGCCGATCGCTGCCCGGAGGTGAAGGTCACGGTTGTGGATATCAACCAGGATCGGATTGCTGCCTGGAACAACAGCGATCTCTCCAAGTTGCCTGTGTATGAGCCAGGCCTGGATGCGGTGGTGGAGCGGGCCCGCGGCCGCAATTTGTTTTTCTCCACGGCCGTGGAGGAAACGATTGCGGCTGCAGACATGGTGTTCATCTCCGTGAACACACCCACCAAGACCAGGGGCCTAGGGAGCTGGTCAGGCCAGTGATCTTCGCTGGGTGGAAGCCTGCGCGCGCACGGTGGCGAAGGCCGCTGTTGGCCACACGATTGTGGTGGAGAAAAGTACTCTTCCGGTTCGAACGGCTGAAGCCGTCAAGGCGATTTTGGGGTCCGTTGATTCATCCCCGGAGCCGAAAACCTTTTCGGTGCTCTCCAATCCTGAGTTCTTGGCTGAGGGGACGGCGATTCGCGATCTAGCGAATCCTGATCGCGTGTTGATCGGTGGGGAGAATGCCGAAGCGATCGATGCTTTGGCAGAGATCTACAAACAGTGGGTGCCTGAAGACAAGATTCTTCGCACCAATTTGTGGAGCAGCGAGCTGTCCAAGCTCACCGCAAATGCCTTTCTGGCGCAGAGAATTAGCTCGATCAATTCCGTTGCGGCCCTGTGCGAGGCCACCGGTGCGGATGTGCGCGAGGTAGCGAAAGCGATCGGCACCGATAGCCGGATTGGACCCAAATTTCTGAGTGCAGGCCCTGGTTTTGGGGGCAGCTGTTTCCAGAAAGACATCCTCAATTTGGTGTACCTCTGCCGTCACTTCGGTTTGCCTGATGTGGCCGACTATTGGGAGAGCGTGGTTCTTCTCAATACTTGGCAACAGCACCGCATCGCCCGCTTGGTGGTTCAGAAATTGTTTGGCACGGTCACGGGCAAGCGCCTGGCCATTTTGGGCTTTGCGTTTAAGGCGGATACCAACGACACGCGGGAGGCTCCAGCGATCCGAATTTGCAGTGACCTTCTTGAAGAGGGGGCCCAGCTGGCCATTCATGACCCGAAGGTGGATCCGGAACAGATCAGCCGCGATTTAAAACTGATTGCGAGCCACGCTCCGGATGCTGATGCAGGGCCGACTCGTGGGGCCTTGAGTGGGGAAGCAACCTGGTGGCCGAGCCTCGATGTGGCCTCAGCGCTGCGGGGTGCTGATGCAGTGCTGATCCTCACGGAGTGGCAGCAGTACCGGGAGCTGGATTGGGCAGCACTTGCGCCTCTGATGCGCAAACCAGCGTGGGTGTTTGATGCCCGTGGGGTTGTTGACCCGAAACAAGTTGAGTCTGCAGGTCTGAATGTCTGGCGTGTTGGCGAGGGCGAGGCGTGAGCCAGTTGTCTTCACGGCCGATTCTGGTCACAGGAGCTGCCGGGTTCATCGGAGCCGCGTTGTGCGAGCGACTGCTCCAACGGGGCGATCGTGTGATCGGCATTGACAATCTCAATGATTACTACGACCCAGCCCTGAAGCAGGCACGCCTTGCTCGCATCGAGACGCTGGCCGCGCCAATGGCTGGAGCTTGGAGATTCCAGCGCCTGGCCTTGGAGGACGGTGATGCCTTGCTCAAGCTGTTTGCGGCAGAGCAACCGCGCGTGGTGGTGAATCTTGCAGCCCAGGCGGGTGTTCGCTACTCGCTGGAAAATCCAGCTGCCTACATCCAGAGCAACCTGGTGGGTTTTGGCCACATCCTTGAAGGCTGTCGTCACCACGGCGTTGAGAATTTGGTGTATGCCTCCAGCAGCTCGGTGTATGGCGGCAACCGCAATTTGCCGTTCCACGAACAGCAAGCGGTGAATCACCCCGTGAGTCTTTACGCGGCCAGTAAGAAAGCGAATGAGTTGATGGCGCACACCTACAGCCACCTGTATGGGTTGCCAGCCACTGGCCTGCGCTTTTTTACGGTCTATGGCCCATGGGGCAGACCGGATATGGCTCCAATGTTGTTTGCTAAAGCGATCTTGGCTGGTCAGCCGATCAAGGTGTTCAATCACGGCAAAATGCAGCGTGATTTCACCTACATCGATGACATCGTGGAGGGAGTGTTGCGTTGTTGCGATCAGCCAGCCACGTCGAATCTCGACTTTGATCCGATGCATCCTGACCCGGCGACTGCCGCTGCTCCCCATCGCCTGTTCAATATCGGCAACAGTCAGCCCACCGAATTGCTTCGGTTTATTGAAGTGATGGAGCAGGCGTTGGGCAGGAAAGCGATCAAGGATTTTCAGCCGATGCAGCCTGGCGATGTGGTGGCCACTGCTGCAAACACGGAGGCTTTAGAAGCTTGGGTGGGCTTCAAGCCTGCGACCCCGATCGAAGAGGGCATCCAACGGTTTGCTGATTGGTACCAGCATTTTTATCAACCGTAGAAGTGTTTTTCGTCCACACGTTTTTGTTGGTGCCTGCTGGCTTGCGGGTGTACTCGCTAACGATTGGACTTGCCAGAATCAGCTTGGCATTAGCCAGTTTCTCCCACAGATGTTGTTGCTCTTTTCCACTCAGTAAATGTAAAAAAATATTTATTATTCTCTAAATGTATTTGTTGAAGGTGCTTTGGACAAATAATTTTTCTGCCTTTTGGTTGTCTTTCACGACGGCATCGTATTTTGAGTGCCGGATTGCAATAAAATCCCATCGATAGCAAGCGCATCGATGGGAAGGAGTTCAACAGAGTTTTAGGCGTGATTAGGCAGAACCAACGCCCACATACGAACCGTAGAAGAAGAGGCCCACGACGAAAAGAACAGCCATTCCTCCCGCTGTAGCAACGAGCCACAAGGGAAGCGTTCCTTCAGTCCAACGCGACTTCCAGGCAACTGCTGGTCGGCCGTCGGGAAGACGATCCGGAATGCGACCGTCAGGGAGATTGGATTTCTTACCGCTCATGATTCAGGCCTTCAGTTGAAGAAGTAGCTGGAGAAAAGGATTCCAGTGGTGAAAACAATCAGCAGTCCTAAATAAAGACTGGTACGGTTTAGTTCAACCGGGAGATTGTTGGGGTTTTGATTGCGCTCCATGGAGATTTCGTTGGGTAATTAGCGGCGAATAAACTGCATCGCAGCTAGGGCACCCAAGAAAAAAACTGTGGGAACACCCAAGGTGTGCAAAGCGAGCCAACGCACCGTAAAAATCGGGTAATTGCGAGGCGTTGAGGTGGCGGGAGTCTGTGTCATGGCTTATTTCAAGCGCAGGTCGAGTTCAGATTTGCCCTCAAAACGCTGGCTCACAACTGGAGCCTTGCTTTCAGAGGCCTGAAAATAAGCGTCTGGACGAGGTGTGCCGAAGGCGTCGTAAGCGAGACCTGTAGACACAAAAAGGAACCCAGCCAAGAAAATTGATGGCAAGGTGATCGCATGAATCACCCAGTAACGAATACTGGTGATGATTTCAAAAAACGGGCGTTCCCCGGTGGAGCCGGCAGCCATAGCGTCGGGCGTATCAGCTAATTGATCTTAGGGCAGCTGCCCCGAACTCGCGCTGCTCATAGCGCACTGGTTACAGAGAGTTGTGAGCAGCGCGAATTCACATGGGATCAGCTCGTCGAAGACCAGCGCAAGAGATTGCCGCGCTCGCCGAGAAGGAAGGCGTGCAGTTGATTGCCGCTGTGGTCAAAGACGAAACGGTTGAAATTCGTGGGGGTCTGATTCGCTTCGGGATCCCGTTCCCAGCTGTCGCCGTTGTCACGACTCACCAGCAAGGTCCCATTGCCACCACCGGCCCAAATGGCACCGTCATCGGACCAGGCCATGTCCATATAGCCGTAGCCATTGGTGATCGGGATGATCGCCTTGCCCCAGTTCTCGTTGTCGACGTCGTCCTCGTTAAAGCGAATCTGAGCGCCTCGAGCCACCATCCACAACTTTCCGTCAGGTTGGTAGCCGATGCTTTGCAGGCGCTGACTACTCACGCGTTGGTGAACTTGCCAGATGTCTTGGCCTGGAGCCCATCCGGCGTAGAAGTTACCAAGGCTGCTGACGCTTACATATCCGCCTTCTGGTCCGCGGCGCAAATCGCGAATTGCACCAGCTGCATCACTCACTTCTGCTTCCCAGCTTCCGCCTCCGTCGCTGGTGCGATAAACCGCGCCAACATTGGTCGCTAGTTCGGCTGTGTTCGGTCCAAGAGCGGTAATCAGGTATGGCTCTCCTGGAAGCTTGGTGTCCAGGAAAAGCCGGGTCCAATTATTGCCACCATCGGTGGTGTGCATCAGCAAGCCAGGCTGACCCGCAATCCAGCCATCGTCGCCTTCGAAGGCGATGCTGATTAAGCGAAAATTCTCTTCCTCTGGAAGATCAAGACTGCGCTCATTCCAATTGGCGCCGCCATCATTTGTTTCAAGAATCAGTCTGTTACTTCCCACAAGGAAGCCATGGTCTGCACTCGTGAAGGCCACATCCAGGGGATTGCCCTTGGTGTTGAGGTCAATGGCTTGCCAAGGGCTGGATTGAGCCATTGGCAGACGCGTGGTGACACATCCGCCAAGTCCGAGGCCAATGCAGGCCACTAAGAAAAGATTGAAGAGAGGGGTAAGCAGTTGCTTCATTGGAATCAGAGGTGGTCTCAGCGCAGTGAATAGAGGGAAAGGAAGAAAGCAAAGCCGAGGGCGAGGCCGCCAAAAATCAGCACATTTTTTTGCCCGGGAGTGAGGCGGTTAACGCCGAGACCGAAATTAAGGTTTTCCTCAAATCCACTTGCTTTGGAGGCAGGTCCAATGTCGGTGAAAGCTCCGACCCTGCTGCGGCAGACCGGACAACGAAATCCGATCGGGTCGAGATCTTCAAAAGCGGTGCCCACCACGATGCCCAGCTTCTTGACACCTTCATTGGGGTCGTAAACGTATCCACAGCTTCGGCATTCGAACCGGTGCGTGCGTGGATCAGATGTCTCGTTATCTGAGCTGGCGCTTGCCTCATCTTCGATGGCTTCGGCCGCGATTGACTCCTCTGCGAGGGGTTCCACTTCGGCGGGAACTTCCGCTGCTGGGCTGATTTCGTCGCTCACCGCTCCTCCTCAAGATGACATGACTCTATCGGCGTTAGGCCTTTCGACGACAGAGGTGGTCTGCGAATGCCAGACTGAGCTCCATATAGGGGCTGCCTTGATGTTTGTGCTGCCGGGATATGACGCATTTCTGGGATTTCTGCTGATTGCAGCAGCTGTGCCGGTCTTGGCGTTGGTGACCAACAAGCTTTTGGCTCCTCGCAGTCAGAACGGAGAACGTGAGCTCACCTACGAATCCGGGATGGAGCCGATCGGTGGAGCTTGGATTCAATTCAATATTCGCTACTACATGTTTGCCCTTGTCTTCGTCATCTTTGATGTCGAGACGGTCTTCCTTTATCCCTGGGCTGTGGCCTTCCATCGTTTGGGCCTATTGGCATTCATTGAAGCCCTAGTTTTTATTACCATTCTTCTTGTGGCGTTGGCCTATGCATGGCGCAAAGGCGCCCTCGAGTGGAGCTGATTGATGACCGACCCCATCACCATGACCTCAACCGGCGATAGCCCTTCGATCCAATCTCTTCGCGATCTTCGTGAGGCGAGTTGTGGGCCGGTTGGTGGTGCTGCAGAGGGCTCGCCCACTGTCACGAACGATTTGAGTGAAAACGTCATCCTGACGAGTTTGGATGACCTACACAATTGGGCGCGTCTTAGCAGCCTCTGGCCGCTGCTGTACGGAACGGCCTGTTGTTTCATCGAGTTTGCAGCGCTCCTCGGCTCGCGCTTCGACTTTGATCGCTTCGGTCTTGTGCCACGCAGTTCGCCTAGGCAAGCCGATCTCTTAATCGTTGCTGGAACGGTCACGATGAAAATGGGCCCGGCGTTGGTGCGTCTCTATGAGCAGATGCCAGAGCCGAAATATGTCATCGCGATGGGAGCCTGCACCATTACAGGTGGGATGTTCAGCGCTGACTCCACGACCGCTGTTCGTGGCGTGGATAAATTGATTCCGGTAGATCTTTATCTACCAGGATGTCCACCGCGTCCTGAAGCGATTTTTGATGCGGTGATCAAGCTTCGTAAAAAGGTTGGTAATGAGTCGATCAGTGATCGCCGCCAGCTCAAACAAACCCACCGGTATTGCACCGTCGATCACGCCATGGTTCCAGTTGAACCGATCGTGACGGGTGCCTATCTGCGCGCTGAGACTCAGGTCGCAGCACTGGCCCCTGGAGCAGGGGTCCCCATGGCTGCACCAGCGCAAACTGAGTCCGCTGAGCCCGTCTCCTCAGGTCCGTCGTCATGAGTCCTAATTCTCCTCAGAAGCAGTCGTCTGGTGATGTTCCTGTAGCTGCATCTCCTCAGCCGGGGCCAGTGAGCCAGTGGCTGAGCAAGCAAGGCTTCGACCACGATGCCTTGGATTCCGACCATCTCGGTGTCGAGCAAATCGGGGTTGAAGCTCTTTTCCTGCAAGTGATCGCTGCTGCCTTAAAAAGCAATGGTTTTGACTATCTGCAATGTCAGGGCGGATATGACGAGGGCCCCGGTGAGCGGCTCGTTTGCTTTTATCAGTTTGTGGCGATGGCTGAGTTCATCGACGGCAAGAGAGACACGCTGCGTGAAGTTCGTCTCAAGGTGTTCTTGTCTCGGGAAGGGGAGCCAAGTCTTCCCAGCCTTTATGGCCTCTTCCGTGGCGCGGATTGGCAGGAGCGTGAAACCTTCGACATGTTCGGTATCCACTTCGAAGGTCATCCCCATCCCAAGCGTTTACTGATGCCTGAGGACTGGACGGGCTGGCCGCTGCGCAAGGACTATGTGCAACCCGACTTCTATGAAATGCAAGACGCTTACTAACTCAATCGTTTTGATGGTCACGCTTATGTCGTCTGTAAAAACGCATCACAGCTAAGGCAAGACTGCGTGGATCGTGGCGGAGCGTCGCAGTGGGCCGACTTCCTTGTAGAGGAGCTTGCATCACGTCAAAGCCTTCTTGCTGCAGTTGCCTGCTGTCGCAGATCACTGGCTCTGCTCCCAACTTGCGGTAATGAGCCACAAGGACAGACTCCCTGATTGGTTCCTGGGCCAGCACGCAGTCGAACAAGCGTTTGCTCACCCCAAGCGATGCCAATTGCGCTTCGATGGCGCGAAGGTGACCACTCACATCCAACCCATCCGTTTCGCCTGGTTGGGTCATCAGGTTGCAGATGTAAAGCTTGGGCGCGCGGCTGCGTTGAATGGCAGTGACCAATTCAGGCACCAGCAAGTTCGGGAGAAGGGAGGTGTAAAGGCTTCCTGGTCCCAGCAAAATCAAATCGGCGTGAGCAATGGCTTCCAGCGCTCTGGGTAGAGCCGGTGGTTTCTCCGGCAGGCATCCCATCCGCACAATCGGGCTGCGTGCTTTGCCAATCGCCGACTCCCCTTCGATCCTGGTGCCGTCTTCGAGTTCAGCCCATAGACGGACGTCGGCGTTGGTGGCAGGAACCACCTGGCCTTGAACCGCGAGGACGCGACTGGAGGCTGTGATCGCTGTTTCCAGGCTCCCAGTAATCGCGCTGAGGGCGGAAAGAAAGAGATTGCCAAAGCTGTGGCCTTCAAGCCCGCTGCCTGCCGAGAAGCGGTATTGGAACAGACGGGTGAGTAACGGCTCTTCCGTGGAGAGGGCGGCAAGACAGTTGCGGATGTCGCCTGGGGGCAAAACGCCAAGTTCGCGACGCAGCACGCCGCTACTGCCTCCGTCATCGGCAACGGTCACGATCGCAGTGATGTGGCTGCTGTAGCGCTTCAGTCCACTTAGCAACGTTGATAGGCCTGTCCCACCCCCAATGGCCACAATGTTGGGCCCTCGATTGAGGCGACTTTTGGCACGCAGTGCATCCACTAACACCGTGTCTTTTTCCGGCGCTAGAGCCTGTTGGATCGAGCCAAAACTCTGGCTTTGCCCCCAGAGCAGCAGTCCGATCCCTAGCAGCAGAACGAGTGGACCCGTGATCGCCCCAGGCAACACTCTCGTGATCCAACCGAGAGCTTCTTGAATAACCCAGAGCATCCAATAGATCGGTTGCAGATCGGCCCAGATGGCAGCCCCTAACAGGGCTAAGACCAATCCGATCCCTGAGGTGAGAAGCCATCTCTTCACAACCAGTCCGGGTCGCAACCAGCTCATCGCCCTGCGGGAGCGCAGCATGAGATCGCGCTGCCGTTCTGCCTGCATGGCTCGGAGTCGTTGACGATTTCCGCGGCGTTGAGGGCTGGTCAAAAGGGCTCGGGTGCGATGGCGTCAAATCCACCGATGTAGCTGAACTGTACGGAAGTTGAACCTGATCACCAACCTTTTGCGGCAATCCAGGCAGGATGAGTCAACTTTTAGTCATCAGCCCTTTGGTTAACGCGCGGGATTCCTCGTTTAAGCCCGTTGTTGAGATGAGAGATCTCACGATGCAGTGGGGACCCCATCCGGTGCTGGATGGGGTGAACCTATTGATGAAACCAGGAGAGCGAATAGCAGTTGTGGGGCCTTCAGGAGCAGGGAAATCCACGGTCTTGCGTTTGTTGGCTGGTTTGCAACTGCCCACCGCTGGCGAATTGAGGTTGTTTGATGAGCCTCAGCCTTACCTCCGCCTCGATCAGCGCCTCCCGCCTGATGTTCGGCTTGTGTTCCAGAACCCAGCACTGCTGGCGTCCTTAACGGTGGAGGAAAACGTTGGCTTCCTCTTGAACCGGCTCGGACGAATGGGTCCGGCCCAGGTTCACGACCGTGTCATGGCCTGCTTGGAAGCCGTGGGGCTTTATGAAGTCGCCGATCAATATCCCGGGCAGCTCAGCGGGGGGATGCAGAAGCGAGTGAGCTTTGCTCGAGCCTTGATTGACGATCCAGATCGAGATGAAGCTGCGATGCCTCTTTTGTTATATGACGAGCCCACAGCAGGTCTCGACCCAGTTGCAGCCACAAGGATTGAAGATTTGATTGTGAAAACGACCACCGTGGCGCAGGGGTGTTCGGTAGTGGTGAGTCATGTGCACAGCACGATCGAACGCACGGCGGAACGCATCGTGATGCTGTACGACGGCCGGTTCCAATGGGACGGAACAGTGGACGATTACCGAACAACAGATAATCCCTACGTGGTTCAGTTCAGGACGGGTAACCTGCGCGGACCGATGCAGCCTGCTGAGCACTGAATTATGCGTAGGAGCGTCCGTGAGGGGATTGTTGGTTTTTCCGTGATTGCCGCTGTGGTTGCCTTTGCAGGCACGATGCTTTGGCTCCGGGGTGAGCGCGTCTTGTCGAAGACCTGGAGCGTGACGGCCGATTTCCAGGACGCAGGGGGATTGGCGGTTCGTTCGCCGGTGACCTACCGGGGAATCATGGTGGGGAATGTTTCGGACATCAAGGTGACGCCCCAGGCGGTGAAGGTGTCGATCGAGATTTCTCAGGATGATCTCCAGTTAGCTCTGCCTGTTCAAGCCACTGTGGCCTCGGCATCGCTGTTGGGTGGTGATTCTCAGGTGGCCCTAAGCAGTCTTGGCCCTACCCTCAAGAACAATGCACCGATGCCTAAATCTCAACGCTGTAAGGGCCAAGCTGTTCTTTGTGATGGAGCAACGATTCAAGGCAGCGAAGCCCCCAGCATTGCAACCATTACCAACTCCCTCCAAGAGATTTTGGAACAAGTGAAGAAAGAAGAGTTGGTTCCAAAATTGGTGGGATCGACGCAACAATTTGATGCCACGTTGATTGATATTCAAAAACTCTCTACTCAATTAAGCGTTGATTTGGCAAAGGCTGCGCCCACGATTTCGAACCTCAACGAAGCCACGGCTCAGGCTGCTAGTGCCAGTCGTCATATCAATAACGTTGTGAGCGCTTTCGACACGCCAACAACGATTACGGACCTCAAGCAAACCGTGAGCAATGCCCGCTCGTTGACGGCAACATTTGATGAGGTGGGTGGTGACGTTGAGAAACTCACGGCAGACCCCCAATTCATGGCGGCTGTGCGCAGCGTCACGATTGGTTTAGGACAGTTTTTCAACGAGCTTTATCCCTCCAGCACCCCGGATGTCACCAAGCCTTAGACCGCATTGAGTTAAACCGTGTTCAGAGCATCCATGGCGACGGCGGCAATTGCCTGATCGCTCGCTTTTGGGAGCTGAACGTATTTGCCTCCAGCGGCTTCGGCGAGATCTTTGCCCATGCCGCTACCGATGAATTTGCGCTCAGTGTCGATCACCAGCAGCTTGAGACCAAGCATTCGATAGCGGCTGGCCACATCCAGCACTTCTTGCTTTAAGTCGGGCTTTTCCTCTCCCTCCAGCACGGGTTGGCCAAGAGAGGTACTGAGGGGAACATTGCCTCGCCCATCCGTGATCGAGACCACCACCACTTGTCCGAGATCTCCTGTTGCTAAAGCGTTGGCACCAACCCGTGCGGCTTGAGTGAGGCCGTGGGCAAGCGGTGAGCCGCCGCCGCAGGGCATGGACTCCAGGCGTCGACGTGCGGCTGTAATCGAGCGGGTGGGGGGCAGGAGCACTTCAGCTTGATCGCCTCGGAAGGAGATGAGTGCCACCTCGTCTCGGTTTTCGTAGGCCTCGGTGAGGAGTCGGATCACGGCACCTTTGGCGCTCTGCATCCGGTTCAGAGCCATCGAACCACTGGCATCCACCAGAAAGATCACCAGGGCACCGGCCTGGCGTTGGAGCAGCTTGGCGCGGAGGTCTGATTCTTCGACGATGACGACGCGGTCAGGCTGCCGCGCCCGGCGCGCCTTTTGATAAGGAGCTGCAGCGCGCAGGGTGGCGTCAACGGCGATGCGGCGCACCGGTCCGCGGGGCAGCATCGGTTTTACATAGCGGCCGCGGCTGTCACTGAGGACGACTGAGCGGCTGCCGCTGTTGCCGCTTTTGCTCTTGGCAGCGTTGAACAGCAGCAGATCGGGATCAATCGCCACGGCTTCTGGATCGAGCATGAATTCTTCAGGCACCGACGGTGGTGCCTGCTCCTCAGGTGAGTCGTCGTCATCTTCATCGTCATCCTGATCACTGTTGTCTTCACTGCTCTGCTCCTCGCTTTCCTGCTCTTCCTCTTCCCCTGAGCCCTCAGGTGGCGGCGGTGGCTCTTGGTCTTGGGGTGGCTGTTGTTCCTGGGGTGGCGGCGGCTCCATCTGTTGTTCAGGTGGTGGCATTTGCGACGCGCGTGGGGCGATCACCAAGGCAACGGCCACTTGCAAGTCTTCGGCTTCCACCTGGTCGCGCCCGCTGAGAGCGGCATGGGCTTTGGCGGCCCGTACGGCATAGAGCTCGGAGCGATGCCCTTCCACGCCTCCGCGAATCGCCTCTGTCACCAGATATTCGATTTGTTCGCTGCTGACCTTCACATCCGGTAGCCACTGCCGCGCCAAGAGCAGTTGGGTGGCGAGCGCGTCGGTTTCTTCGCTCCACTGCTCTGAGAAGCTCCGGCTGCATTGACCGTGGGCCAGTACCGCGTTGGTGATCTCCACCCGTTGCTCAGTGCTAACGATTTGATTGGCGGACAAGACGATCGCAAAGCGATCAAGCAGGTGATCTCGGATGGCCCCTTCTTCGGGGTTGTATGTGGCAATCAGCAGGGGCCGGCAGGGGTGGCTCAGGCTGAGCCCCTCCCGTTCCACCTGGTTTTCGCCGCTGCCAACGGCGGCGAGTAAAAGATTGATGATCCCGTCGTCGAGAAGGTTCAGCTCATCCACGTAGAGCACACCGCGGTGTGCTTCCGCCAGCAATCCCGGCTGGAAAACGGGAGAACCACTGGCCAAGGAGGCGGTGACATCAACGGAGCCCACCAGGCGATCTTCCGTAACGCCAAGGGGGATCTGGATGAACGGGGCTGGAATCACCGTTGTGGGTGGATCTTGCGGCCGTTCGCCCCAATCCTGGGCACTTAGGGGATCGAGGTTGCGTCCCGGCAGCTTGGTCTCTCCAGCCGCTTCAAGGTCAACGATGTCGATCGGAGGGAGCAGGGCATGCAAACCTCGAGCCAGCACCGACTTTCCTGTTCCACGCCCGCCAGCAATGATCACGCCGCCTAAGCCTGGATCCACCGCTGCTAAAAGCAGAGCCAGCTTGAGGGTGCCGTGGCCGGTGATCGCCGCCAGCGGAAACGATCGGCTGGCTTGATCCAGCGCCGCTGTGCTGATGACTCCGTTTGATGTCACCCCGCTTGCAACCATGGATGCGCCTTGACTCCACCTGTGAGAAACAGTCTCGCTGATCAGACCCACAGCCTTGCTGTAGCCCTCGGCGCCAATCAGGCCGGCCCTGCTGGCTCGCCCCTGCAGACCCTCACGGCCGTAAGGCCTTTGCTGGAGGGTGTGCTGGGCAGCTGGGTTCAGTCGATTGAAGGGAGCAGCCCAGGGACAATGCCCCCGAATGGCGCCTCTTCAGCACTGACGTTGTCTTGGTCTCCGTTGCAGCAGACCGCACCTGTAGGTGGACCGCGCGATCAGCCCTCCTATCTCAATGCCGTTCTGCTGGTGAAGGGCCTGGAGGTCAAACCTGAACTGGCCGCTGCATTGCATTTGCTGGATGCACTTCAACAGTTGGAGCAATCGTTCGGGCGCAACCGCTTTCAAGAAGAACGCTGGGGTCCGCGGCCACTCGACCTGGATCTGTTGTTTTGGGGCGAGTTGCGTTTGGATCACCCGCGCTTAACGCTGCCGCACCCCCGCTTGCATTTGCGCTGTTTTGTGATGGAGCCACTGCTGGCGGCGATGCAGGCCTCAACGCCCTGGCTGAGCTGAACGCACGCCTGTGGACCTGAACCCGTCATGCTGGTTCGACGATTGCTCGACCTGCATGGCCCCGCTGCCCGCGCCTGAGCCCTCCAAGGTGTTGGAGACCCTCGAGACCATGGATGCGCGCAAGATTCGTTTCGAGCGCAATCGCATCCGCTTGCCGATGGGGGTGGAAGGAACGTTTGGGATCATTCGCCACCCCGGGGCTTCATTGGCGGTTCCGATCACCGCTGACGGCCAGGTGGTGATTTTGCGCCAATACCGTTTTGCTGTGCAGGCACGTCTCCTTGAGTTTCCTGCGGGCACCCTTGAAGAGGGTGAAGATCCTTTGGAATCGATGCAGCGAGAGCTTGGAGAAGAAGCTGGATATAGCGCTGCCCGTTGGGATTCGCTCGGACCGATGTTGCCTTGTCCTGGCTACTCCGACGAGGTGATTCATTGCTTTCTGGCGCGGGAGCTCACGCGTTTGGAGCATCCACCCGCTGGCGATGAGGATGAGGATCTGGAGGTGATCTTGATGAGTCCGTCTGAACTGGATGCCCGTCTGGCGTCCGGTGATGAGTGGCTGGATGGCAAGAGCGTCACCGCCTGGTTCCGTGCCAAGCAACTGCTGGGTCTCTGATGGCAGCGTCTCGCGTTTTGTTTTGGCATCGCCGCGACCTGCGCTTGGCCGACAATCTCGGCCTGCAGGCGGCTGTGGCGATCAGCCCTGCGGTGACGGGCGTGTATGTGCTGGATCCAGCGCTGATTCACCCCCCGGAGTCGCTGCCACCCATGGCTCCGGCCCGCCTTTGGTTCCTTGTGGAAACCCTGCGCGAACTCCAGCAGCGCTGGCGTGAAGCTGGGAGTCGTTTGCTGGTGGTGGCTGGCGACCCGGTGCAGCTGCTGCCGCGGCTGGCGTCGCTGCTTGAGGTGCCTGTGGTGGTGTGGAGCCGTGATGTGGAGCCCTATGCACGGGAACGCGACCGTCAGGTGGCCAAAGCCCTGCAAGCGGATGGGCGCCAGGTGTTGGTGGACTGGGATCAGCTGCTGCTGGCACCAGATCTGATCAAAACCGGTGGTGGTGATCCTTATCGGGTGTATGGACCTTTTTTGCGCAATTGGCGCGGACAGGTGGAGCGCAGTTCGCCAAGCACTGTGGACGCTCCGATGGCCTTGATCGATCTGGAGGCCGAGACGCTGGAGGCCGTCAGTGGCGGTGAGGGCGCTCTCGGCCGTTTGTGCGCTGAGGGTCAGCTGCAGCTGGAGCAGCTGCAGGCTGAGCATGGTTTTCGTGGCATGGATCTCTGCCCAAGCCGCCCAGGAGAGGCCGCGGCTGCTGAGCAGCTGGCCACCTTTGCTGACGGAGCATTGCTGGCCTATGAACCCGATCGCAATTTCCCCGGGATACCAGGAACCTCGTATCTCAGTGCGGGCCTGAGTGTGGGAACGGTCAGCCCTCGCCAAGCCTGGTGTGCCGCCCAAGGCGCCAAGGAGATCTCCCGCAGCGATGAGCAACGGCAGGCGATCACGGTGTGGGAACAGGAACTCTGTTGGCGTGAGTTTTACCAGCAGGCCTTGTTCCATTTCCCTGAGCTAGCGGATGGTCCATACCGCGAGCAGTGGCGGCGTTTCCCTTGGGAGAACAACAACACTGGTTTGACGCTTGGAAGGAAGGACAAACGGGGATGCCGATCATCGATGCAGCGATGCGACAGCTCAACCAAAGCGGCTGGATGCACAACCGTTGCCGCATGATCGTGGCCTCCTTTCTTGTGAAGGATTTGATCTGTGATTGGCGCTGGGGCGAGCGCGCCTTCATGGAGCTGGAGGTGGATGGAGATTTGGCTGCCAATAACGGCGGCTGGCAATGGAGCGCTAGCAGTGGCATGGATCCCAAGCCGTTGCGGATCTTCAATCCGGCCACTCAGGCGTCGAAATTCGATGCCGAAGGCGAGTACATCCGTGAATGGGTGCCTGAATTGCGGCACGTCAACACCAAGGATTTGATCAGTGGTGAGATCGCTGCTTTAGAGCGCAGGGGTTATCCGGAGCTGCTGATCAATCACAAAGTGCAGCAGGCCAAGTTCAAGGCGCTTTACGCCACCATCCGCTCTTGACTCTGAGCAACGAGTTGTTCGCGCAACACCGCGATCACGCGTTCCTGTTGTTCAGGCGTTAACTCCGGGAAAATCGGCAGACTCAGCACCTCGCTGCACAGTTGATCAGTGATGGGAAGGTTGTCTTCAGCGTGCTTTTGGTCGTCGTAAGCCGGCTGGCGATGGATGGGGATGGGGTAATAGATGATCGTGTTCACGCCTTGCTCTTGAAGGCTTTGCTTGAGCCAGTCGCGGCAACGACTGGTGGGCAGACCTAAGGGGCTAGCTGACTCGGAGCAGGTTTTGCCACAGGACGGCTGACTTTCTGGGCAAAGACGCACGCGCACCACAAACTGGTTCCAACCATGGCCAACGCTGGCCTCAGCGGCGGAATCGGGCAGCTCAACGCCGGGGAGGTCTTTGAGAGCTTCGAGGTAGCGCTTGGCAATCGCTGCGCGCTTCTCAACCCATTCGTTGAGGTGAGGCAGTTTGACGTTGAGAACAGCGGCCTGAATTGAGTCCAGGCGGCTGTTGTAGCCCAAGGCGGTGTGAAGGTAGCGACGTGGCATGCCGTGCACAGCGAGTTCACGCATGCGTTGCGCCAAATCATCGTCCTGGCAGGTCATGGCGCCGCCATCACCAGCAGCTCCGAGATTTTTCGTGGGGAAAAAGCTGAAGCAGCCCACATCTCCCCAACTGCCAACGGGTTTGGAGTCCCAGCTGGCCCCGGTGGCCTGCGCGCAGTCTTCTACCACCTTCAGCCCATGGCGCTGGGCGATGTCCGTGATGCGCGCCATGTCCACCGGACGGCCAAATAGGTGGACGGGTAGGAGCACCTTGGTGGCGGGTGTGATCGCGGCTTCAATCAGATCGAGGTCGATCAGATAGGTCACAGGGTCCACGTCCACGAACACGGGCGTCGCTCCAACGGCACTGATCGCTTCAGCCGTTGCGAAGAAGCTGAAGGATGCGGTGATCACTTCATCGCCAGAGCCGATGCCTAGGCCTCGCAAGGCCAGCACCAAAGCATCAGTCCCGCTGTTGCAACCCACGGCATGGCGACAGTTCACGCTTGCTGCAAACGCGTCCTCAAATGTTTTTATCTCATTGCCACCGATGTATTGCCCACTACGTAATACCCGCAAGACGGCATCATCGAGCTCCGATCCAAGGTCGGAAAGCTGATCTGTGAGGCTGAACGGAGGCACCTGCATGGCGGGCACCTTAAGTCGACTGGCCGAACCATGGGGGTTCTTGGCCCGGTTCCCACTTGATGTTGCAGCCCACCGAAGGCAGCTGCGTCTCGCTTACAGGAGTTCCAGCCAAGAGATTTGTGAGGGCAGCCCGTAGGTCAGCACCGTCGAGAGGCTGGTCGTTCCCTGGCCGACTCGCATCGAGTTGGCCTCGATAGCGAAGGGTTTGCGTGCCATCGTCATCGGGTGCGAAGGCATAGAACTCAGGGGTGCAGGCCCCCCGCAGGTCTTTGGCCAGCGTTTGCTGCTCATCCAGGAGATAGGGGAAGCGCCAACCCTGCTGATCGGCTTGTTGACGCAGCCCCTCACGACCGTCTTGCGGATGGGTGGTGAGGCTATTGCTGGAGATGGCGAGCAGGGTCATCTGGTGACTGAAATCAGCCTCCAAACGGCTGATCTCTGGCTCCACATGTTTCACGAAGGGGCAATGAGCACAGATCAACATCACCAACAAAGGGCGTCCTGGCAGATCCCCGCTACTCACCACATCATCCAGCGAGGACCAGGGCGCATGCCCCGACACCAAGGGCAGTGAAAATTGAGGCAGAGGATGCTGAAGAGGAAGCATCGTGGATGGAGTCAGGACCATGGCTTCAAGCGATGGTGGATCACGCCATCCTGGGCCGGTCAGAATGAGCTGTCAAAGAGGGATCTATTTGATGGTGCGGGTGCTGACAATGGTGGTCATGGCAGGACTGTTGAGCGCCTGCGCGCAGAAGAAAGCAATCACCTGGAACGTCTTTCCCCTGCAGCGCAACACGCCCCACGACGGGCTCGCTGTTGTCAGTCAGCCCGATGGCTATGGGGTTCATCTGTACTTAGAAACCGACACCAGTGATCCAGCCGTCTGTTCACCGCGCTGGCTTCCAGACCCGGCACGATTATTCAATGGCAATGGCAGTGCTCCGTTTAGTTCGGGCTTGGCGCCCCGCTCAGAGTTTCTTGCAGCAGTGAATCGGAGAGAGGTTCGTAACACCTTGAAGCGAGAGCTCGAGGCGTTGTGCAAGCTCCGAGCTCCTAAGGCGCGTTGGCAATGGCTGGAGCCACCGTTGAAGCCATCAGAGCTGACACCTGTGAGCCTCCCGGCCTTGGAGTACCCAGACCTTCTTACCGATCCTGTTGAGGAACAAGAGCGCCAGGACAAGCTTTTGGAGGATGACTAAAACCTCTCCCAGACCACAGCTTCGGCCTCTCGCCAGTAGCGGCTAAATCGCCCCAACCGGGGTGGTTTGTGTAATTCGACAAAGGGATCCGGATCGAGCATCCAGAGGGGAAGTTCCCGGTCAATGGTCGCAGCGATGCGTTGGAGACGGGGATCCACCGCGGTGCTGGAGATCACAGCATCGGCGCCGTGGCGTTGCGCAAAACGCAACACTTCAGCCGCTACATCGCCACGCCGGAGAGTGAGCGGAAGGCTAAGGGCGGATTCGTACAAAAAGCCGATGCGTTTGCGGCTGATGGCCTGGTCTTGAATCCAGGCGTCGTCGAACACGAACAGACCTGGTGCGTTGGGGTAGTCCTGAAGAGCGGGGTTGGCTGGTCCCAGGGCTTCTTCATGCACCCAGAGGATTGGTTTGCGTGGGTCCATCAAAATCGCTGGGTACTGGGCTTTGAGTTGGGGCGTTGACTCGAGCGGGAGCTGGACCGGGATGAGCGACGCGCGGTCCCTTCACGGATGGATGGCTGAACCTTGAACAGCTGTTCTTCCAACTGCTCGTAACTGCGATCAAACGGGCAGGATTCGTTGCTTGGACACTCCTGGCAATAAAGCCCGTTGCTATAGCGCTCGAGGTTTTGGCGATTGAAGAAATAGGGCTTGTGACTGAAGCTGCTGGCCACCCACTGCCAGCTGAGGTGGTTGCTGGCGGGGTCGCCATCCAGAAGGTGCTCGAGGAACCAGTCAGCACCGGCACGCCAGTGCACCCGTCTCCAGTGCACGAGGTAGGCCGCCATCCACATCCGCGCGTGGTTATGCAGCCATCCATGGGTAACTAGTTCGTTCCTGAAGCCGTCCATGCAGGCAAGTTGTGTTCGTCCGTCCCGGATGTCATCGGGGAGATCCTGCTGATACTCACTGGCGGCATGGCCGGTTTTGTGATCTTCCTGATCGTCATAAATACGATCGCCGAGATCAAGCCACATCCGCTGCCAGAAATCGCGCCATCCCAGTTCATTGATCAGTTTTCCGCCATCGTTCCTTCCTTGGTTGGTGTGTTTCAGCTGTGAGAAGACGGCATCTCGCACTTCCGCAAGCGTGAGAATTCCGTGGCGGATGTAGGGGGAAAGGCGTGTGACCGAACCGTTGAGGTGGTTGCGACTGCTGCCATAGCGCTTGACATCCATCGCACTGAGCTGCCGTTCAGCAGCAGCCCGACCGCCTGCGATCGGACTGAGTTCCCCTGATGCGTTTGGAAATACTTGCGCTAACAGAGAATTCAGCGCCGTGCGCTCTGGCAAATCTCGGGGCAGATCTGTGGATTCGCTCGGCCAACTGAGCGGCGCAGCGTGCGGCAGCTTGGTCACCGGTGCATGTCAATAAAAACACCACACCATGCTGACGATGTGTCGTTGTGAGCGTGAGTGCCCCGGCATGGGAGAGAATCGCTCGAATAACCACTCCGGGGTGCGGCCTGATGCTTCTTGATCTCACTGGTAAGAAGATCCTTGTTACTGGCATCGCCAACAACCGCTCCATTGCCTGGGGCATCGCGCAACAGCTCAATGCGGCTGGAGCCGAGCTTGGGATCACCTATCTGCCTGATGAGAAGGGTCGATTTGAAACCAAGGTTCGTGAGCTCACGGCTCCGTTAGAGCCGTCGTTGTTTTTGCCTCTCAATGTTCAGGATGCCGCTCAGATGGAGACGGTGTTCGCTGAAATCAAAGACAAGTGGGGGCAGCTTGATGGCCTCGTGCACTGTCTGGCTTTTGCGGGGAAAGAAGAACTGGTGGGCGACTTCAGTGCCACCACGGCTGAGGGTTTTGCCCGTGCTTTAGAGATCAGCGCCTATTCCCTTGCTCCTCTTTGCCGTCACGCGAAGCCGTTGTTCAGCGAGAAAGCGGGGGTGGTGACCTTGACCTATCTCGGTGCTGAGCGGGCGATCCCCAACTACAACGTGATGGGTGTGGCCAAGGCGGCTCTGGAAGCCTCCGTTCGCTATCTCTCCGCTGAGCTTGGACCGGAAAAGCAGGTGCGAGTGAATGCGATCAGTGCTGGACCGATCCGCACGCTGGCGAGCTCTGCAATCGGGGGGATCCTCGACATGATTCACAACGTGGAGGAAAAGGCACCACTGCGCCGTACGGTCACTCAAAACGAAGTAGGGAACACAGCTGCCTTCCTACTCAGTGATTTGTCGAGTGGCATTTCTGGCCAAACCATTTACGTGGATGCTGGTTATTGCATCAACGGCATGTGATTCGGCCGCGCGGATGTCTTGATTACCTGCAGCTCTCCTGGTGGTTGATCAGACGCCAGGGCAGCAGTTTGCTGCTGGCAACGTTGTTATGTGTGCTCAGTCTCCCTTTGAACGCAACGATTGCCAGGACGTTGCTTCCGGAGACGTTGGTGCAGGTTCTTGGCCTGCTTCTCAGCCTTTTCCTTGGTTTCCGATATAGCCAGGCATACAACCGCTGGTGGGAAGCGCGTGTGCTCTGGGGGGCACTGGTCAATCAAAGTCGCAATTGGCGTGATTTGCTCACGCGTGTGTTGTCTCGCCAGTTGCCGCTGTCGCTGAGGCGTCGTCTTCTGCAGCAGGTGGTGCTGCTGATGTGGTGCCTGAATGCTGAGTTGCGCGGTTCTGATCGCGAAGCGGTGGTGCTGGCTCCACAAGCCCGTGAGCTTGCTCTGAAGCTCGGATTCCAAAATCCATGCGTTCAACTCCTGCTTCAGCAAATGGCAAAGGAGCAGTTCAAGCTGCATAGAGATGGTTGGTTGAACAGCGTTGAAAGCCGTGAATTTGGACGCGTGCAGCAGGGAATCACCAATGCGCTTGGGGGTTTGGAACGAATCCGTCACCAGCCCCTACCTGCGTCATCCACCTTTTTCATCCGGGCGTTGACATGGGTCTATGGCTATTTGGTGTTCCTCAAGCTGGATGCCATTGGCCCCAGCACTTCAGCGCTCGTGGGATGGCTGTTGTTTCTCGTTTTTCTAATGGCTGAGCGGATCGGCACCTTCCTCGAGGATCCGTTCGTTGATGCCCGCTTCGCCTTGCCCATGGATCGGTTATGTGCCCTGATCAGTCTCGATCTTCTGGGGGCCTTCGACCCACAAGCCCAACCTTCCCCCACAAAGGGCCCCTGGCTGCGCTGAACGTGATTCGCGATGATCTAGTTAGTCACGGGGCGTCGAGCGGCGCCGGAAAGCATGCGCACTGGGGAGATTCAACGCGTTACAGGCGAGACCAATGTCAGCGTGCGGCTCGGGCTTGACGGCAGCGGACGCTGTCAGGCCAGCACAGGTGTGGCTTTTCTCGATCACATGCTTCACCAGATCAGCAGCCATGGCCTGATCGACTTGGAGATCACGGCAAGTGGCGATACACATATCGATGACCATCACACCAATGAGGACGTTGGGATTGCCTTTGGTCAGGCTCTCTCGAAGGCCCTGGGTGATCGGCGTGGGATCTACCGCTTTGGCCACTTTGTGGCACCGCTGGATGAGGCGTTGGTGCAGGTGGTTCTGGATTGCTCCGGACGCCCCCATCTCAGTTGGGGACTCACGATCCCAATGCAGAAGATCGGGACCTATGACACTGAACTGGTCAAAGAGTTTTTTGTGGCTGTTGTTAATAATTCAGGCCTCACCCTTCACATTCGCCAGTTGGATGGGGTGAACTCCCATCACATCGTTGAGGCCTGCTTCAAGGCCTTCGCAAGGGCGCTGCGGATGGCGACTGAGATTGACCCTCGCCGGTCTGGATCGGTGCCCAGCAGCAAGGGGGTGTTGGAGCAAGCCGGTGGCGCCTAGCCAACGGATCGTCTCCTAAGGCCACGCTTCATGGTCTGTTACGAGAGGATGGTGATTGACTCTGGGTAGCCCAGTGACCGTTGCACCCACCTCTGCTCGTTTTAACCGCTCGGAATGGTCCAGTGCCTTCCGCAACGTGGACGAAGAACTCACGGATGTGGCTTTAAAGCCAGTGCGTGGCGAGGTGCCAGATGCGTTGCGCGGTTCGCTGTATCGCAATGGACCTGGCCGTTTGGAACGGGATGGTCAGCGTGTGCATCATCCGTTCGATGGTGATGGAATGATCACAGCCCTGCGCTTTGATGCGGAAGGCGTGCATTGCAGCAACCGCTTTGTTCGCACCAGTGGCTGGATAGCTGAGGAGGCTGCAGGAAAGGTGCTGTTCCGCGGTGTTTTTGGGAGCCAAAAACCAGGGGGTCCGCTGGCGAATGCCTTTGATCTCCGGCTCAAAAATATTGCCAACACCAGCGTGGTTCGCCTTGGAGATGATCTGTTGGCTTTGTGGGAAGCCGCTGAGCCCCACGCCTTAGATCCCCAGACCCTGGAGACAAAAGGCATCTCTCTTCTTGGTGGGGTGCTCAAGAAAGGTGAGGCGTTTAGTGCTCACCCCCGTTTCGACCCTGGCCATCACGGTGATGCACGGATGGTGACCTTCGGAGTGAAAACCGGTCCTCGCAGCACGGTTCGCTTGATGGAATTTGCAACCGCAGACAATGCTGCGGCTGGAATTCGAGCCGGTGATCTGCTCAGTGATCGCCGGGATTCGTTTGCCGGCTTCGCCTTCCTGCATGACTTCGCCATCACGCCGAATTGGGCGGTGTTTCTGCAAAATGCGATCAATTTCAATCCGCTCCCTTTTGTGCTCGGACAAAAAGGAGCGGCTCAATGCCTCACGTCCAACCCCAATGGCAAAGCCAAATTCTGGTTGATCCCCAGAGATAGTGGTGTTTTCGCTGGTCAGGAACCACGGGTCATCGATGCCCCCGATGGCTTCGTGTTCCATCACCTCAATGCCTGGGAAGACGATGGAGAGGTGGTCGTAGAGAGCATTTATTACAGCGACTTTCCATCGATCGGTCCGGATCAGGATTTCGCTGATGTGAACTTCGACCTCATTCCCGAGGGCTTGCTCGAGCAATGCCGCATCAATCTTGATTCCGAGTCGATCAAAACCACCCGTCTCAGTGAGCGCTGTTGTGAGTTCGCCATGGTGAACCCCAAACAGCAGGGCCTTCCTTGCCGCTTTGCCTGGATGGCGGCCGCGGCGCGAGAACAGGGGAATGATCCTTTGCAGGTGATTAAAAAACTCGATCTTCAAACCGGCGAACGGCACTTTTGGAGTGCAGCCCCCTCTGGCTTCGTCAGCGAACCGTTGATGGTCCCGCGCCCAGGCGCTAGTGCAGAGGACGACGGCTGGGTGTTGGATCTTGTTTGGAATGGAGCGCGAAATGCGTCTGATCTGGTGATCCTCTCTGCTTCTGATCTCAAAGAAGTTGCCGTGCTGGAGCTCCCCCTAGCGATTCCCCACGGACTGCATGGCAGTTGGGTTGCGGAGTCCTGAATCCGCTTGCTGAAAGGTCATGGTTAGACACATTTGAATGAAGTGTTGGTCGCTCTTTTGAGGCCTTCCCCGACAGGGTGGGACTCAAAAGGTTTTTTTCTCCGTGACTCATGCTTCCGATCGTCAGATCTCCAGGGCTTGCCTGCTGTCACGTTCGGTGATTTTGATTCCGGTAGTGGCTGGCGTTGCGCTTAGCTCCGCGATGCCAGCATTGGCCTCAGCTCAGGTCTGCAAAGGCACCTTGTTGCAACTCCAAGTGCAAGAGCGTGGGAGCAGTGCCACGGATCGCTTTCGCTTTTCGCTTGGATTGCAAGCGGAAGCTCCTTCTAAAGCGGCCGCGATGGCGCTTCTCACTCAGCACCTTGATCGGGCGCGCCAAGACCTGAAGCCCTTTGCTCTTGCTTCCCTCAACATCCCGGCTCCACGCAGCTACTCCTATGGCGGGAGTAGTTCCTCAGATCCCAAGATGGAGCGTGCCACCACCAGTCTTAGTGGTGAGGTGAGTCGTAGAAATTACGACGCGCTGATTCAATTGGCGGGTCGCTTGCCTGGTGTGCGCCTGCAAGGCATGACATCTCTTGCCTCCAATAATGGTGGTGAGGCTTTGGACGATCAGTTGCTGAAACGGGCCTTAAAGCAAGGACGTCGCCGCGCGAAGGTTACGGCGAGTGCCTTGGGGTTGGGCCGCGTGGAGCTCCTGCGAATCAACCAACGCGGTGGTGGTGTTTGGCCTGTCGCCTATGCCGAAGCAAGGATGTCCAAGCCGGCCTTTCGCCCTGCCGAGGCACCACAACCCTTGCGGTCGCTTCAGCTTGGCTTGGATTATTGCCTGCGCTGATGCTGCTGGTCGTCAAACGGCCCTCGCCGTTGCCATGGTGAACACCACTGAAACGCCAAAAAGAACCGTGTGATCTCACCGGTTCTTTTGATCAATGGTCTTAATGGATTGTTTGGCGCGAGGGGTTGAGGCTTGGATTTAGTTCAGTAGCGCGCCCGTTTAATCAGCAGCTTGACCAGTGCGTTGCCATTCCTTGAAAGCCAGCCTTGGAGCGCTCCACAGCGTGAACAACACCAGCGGTGTGACAGGCACTGCTGTGATCACGATGAACGCTTGCAGGGCGTCAATCGAGGTGCTGTCACCTAAGCCCGTACCGATTCTCAACAACACCAAGGTGAGGCTGCCGATCATCAAGGCCCAGAACAGCCGCAATCGTTGCGATGGCTCATTACGTCCACTCACCACCATGGCGGCGGCGTAACTCATCGAATCGGCACTCGTGCACATGAACAGCACTACCAACAGGAGCCCGATCGGGATCAGCAGACCTGAGAGGGGAAGGGCACTCAGGATGGCCAGCAAGGATGCAGCTGCTCCGCTCTGCGCTAAGGCCTCACTAATGCCTGCTCCTCCGAGTTCCAGCTTCATTCCAGTTCCGCCAAGCAAGGTGAACCAGATATTGGTCACGATCGGGCAGAGGATGGCAACGGCTAAGACCAGTTCACGGATGCTGCGGCCGCGGCTCACTCCTGCCGTGAACAGACCCATGAGTGGTGCATAGCCTAAAAACCAGCCCCAATAAAAAACAGTCCAGCTGTTCAACCACGGTTCAGTGACGTCTGATCGAGGCATCAAAGCCATCTGAGGCAGATGCACCAGGTAGGTCCAAAAACTGCTGAAAAAATGCTGGATCAGCCAGATCCCAGGTCCGAGGATCAGCAACCCGGCCCCTAATAAAAGGGTGAGCCAGACGTTGAGTTCCGACAGCCACTTAATGCCTTTTTGGATGCCGCTGACGGTGGAGGTGGCAAAGACTGCTGTGAGCAGCACCACAACAAGCGACTGAAGTCCGGCACTATCGCTCAGCCAGGGGAGTTGTCCCGCTGCATTGCTGAGTTGAAGCGATAGAAAGCCCAGAGGGCCAACCGTTCCGGCGATGGCCGCGACAACAGATAGGCCATCCGCAAGATCTCCAATAGGGCCGTTTACCCAACCCTTGGGAAGGATGTTGACCAGGAGAGTGCGAGGCCGCAGCGGTTCGCCCCGCTGTTCCAAAATTGAAAATGTGATCGTGGTGGTGGTTGCTACGAGCGCCCAGGCGAGGAAGCCCCAGTGCAGAAAGCTCACGGCTAGAGCGGGATCAACAGCTGCCGCAGTGCTTCCCACCACTCCTTCAAACACAGGGGAGGGCGTTTGAAAGTGGTAGAGCGGCTCAGCTGCAGACCAGAACACACCGCCGCCCGCGAGCAGGGTGCAAATCAAGACAGCGCACCAATCGAAAAATTTCAGACTTGGTTTCGCTGTTGCACCCCCGAGCCGAAGTTTCCCCACCGGACTGATTGCAATGGCCACGGCGATCAGGAATAGCAGCATCACCATCCATTGCCACAGCCCACCGAGCGAGTGGCTAACGATAGTTTTGCCGGTTTCCGTGAAGTGCTTTGCTAACGCCAGATCGATGGCGGAAACCAGTAGGAAAATCAGCAGTGGGATGGCACCAACCCAAAGGGGTGGCTGGCTCAGCGAGGAGCGTTTTGTCGTGGGGGATTCAGACAAAGTTGTTCAGAAGAAAGGTTCAGGCGCGGACGGCGTCGCGTTGATGGCTCCAGCAGGAGATATCAGCTGCTGGTTGTTCTCCGCTGGCAAGACGGGCGAGCGAATCTCCAATCAGCGGAGCAAATTTGAACGATTGGCCGGATCCACCGGCAAACAGGCTCAGCTTGGGGGTGAGGCGATCCAACACAAAATTCACATCGCTCGTCATGGAATACGGGCTCATCACCGTTTCCACCCGCTCTTGCACGCCGTCTAGCTCGTTAAACAGGAAGGTGTCCAGGAGCTCCAGCAGGCGGGCCGGAGCTTCGGTGCACATGGCGTTCGGTTCCGCGACGCGGAGCTCCTTGGGAGACCAGTCGATCCCGGCTTTGATTCGAGGACGTCCGTCAGCGGTGGTGCTGAGGGAGGGGAAGCCGTAATAGAGGCCTCCGTCATCGCCGCGCTCTTTTTGGAAACAAAACCACTGTGGGTAGCGGCTAGCGAGAGCTGGATCCACGGTGTAGTGGGCCCAAAGCATTGGCCAGATTTCTAGTTTTGGAGCCAGCCCTAGCGGGGTCAGTAGGAGTTGACTCCAAATTCCGCAGGCCACAACAACGTGTCCTGCACTGATGTGATGACCGCCTTCGAGAGTCACGCCGCCGCCGTCAGCATCAATGCTGCTAACGGGGCTGTGTTCTAGGAGCTGATGGCCTGCTGTACGAGCGGTGCGAACCCAATGGGCAATGACTTTGTCGCTGCGGACGGCACCAGCGGTGGGTTCGAACAGTCCTGTGAAATCGGCTTTTGGTTTCAGCGGGAAGCGCTCTGCGATCTGAGCAGCATTCAGGGCTTCATAGGGAATGCCCTGATCGTCCATCACTTTGCGAGCGCCGGGAATCGATCCTTCGATCGTCTCTTCATCCCAGCTTTCTCCGTAGAAGAGAAGTCCATGGGTGTCACGCAAAATTTCACCGGCATGGGTCTCCTCGTCCCGCCAAAGCCGATTGGCTTCCTGCGCGAGACGGCAGAGCACCGGGTCGGAATACATCTCCCGGAACATTCGGGTTTCGCCGAAGCTGCTGGCTCGCGCATGGGCCAGCGTTTTGCCTTCAAGAAGAATGACGTCGCTGATTCCTCGGCGCGCGAGCGATGCGGCACAGCTGAGGCCGGCCATGCCGCCCCCGATGATCACCACTGTTGCGCTAGCGGGGAGAGAGGTGGAAGTCATGCGGCTATTCCGAAGCTGAGTCCTATGGGATCTTTACCGCTGTGGGCGGCAACTTCAACCAGAGCGTCACTGACAGTGAGACCATCTCCCCGTTGTTTTAAGAAATCGGTGGAGCGCTGACGCACTTCGTGGCGTACAAAGTCGTACACCTGCTGTGGTGTGGCCTTGTCCCAAGCCTCAGGCGAGAAGCGCTCGATCGAGTCGGCAATGACGGCGCCAGCATTTACGAGTGGATCGGGTAGAACGCGGATGCTGCGACGACGCAGATCCTCGGCAATTTCGGGCTTCTGGAAAGGAGCGTTGGCGGCTGGAACAATCGCTTTGACATGCAAAGAGCTGGCCATCTCTGGGTCGATCAAACCGGAGATTGAGCAGGGTAAGAGGAGGTCGAGTTCCTGGTCCCACCACGGGCTGCTGGGGGGAAGGGGTGTCGCGCCTGGAAGCCCCGCCCGCTCTGGATCCATGTCAACGGTGAAGACGTCCCAGCCATGCTGGATCAGGGTTTTCGCGACCGTTCCACCTACAGCTCCACATCCGTGCACTAACGCCCTGCCTGGCTTCGCTTTCGTAAGAGATTGAGCGAGCACCGCCTCAACGGCTCCCACGGTTCCGAAAGCGGTGGCGGCGCTTGCATCCACAGGACTGCCAACGGCCGCCAAAACATGAGGCGTAAGCGACATCAATCGCTCCATGTCTTTCAGGCTTGTGTTGAGATCACAGCCTGTGATCATGGCGCCGTTCAGGGATTGAAGCAGCTCAGCGGTGACGCTGATCAACTCATCTTTGACAGAAGCGGGCTCTGCAGCCCTGGCAACAATTTTGCCGCCAGCAAAGCCCGTTCCATAGAGATTGTGCTTATGGGTCATCAGACTGGCCAACCGATGCCCGTCGGCGATGCAGGCTTCATCACTGGAGTAATTGAGCAGCCGCAGGCCGCCGTTAGCAGGTTTGCCGGTATCGCTGCTTTCGGCCACCACGAACACCGAGAGATGATCGGAGACATGTTGAGCCAGCACCGACACCGCGGGGGTGCCGGCGGATTGCAGAGAGGCCATGGTCATCAGGCCACACGCTCCATGATCTGGTGGTGCTCCACGTAATCGAGGCTCCACTCCTCTGGGGCGGCTGCAATGCGCTGTTTCAAGCGCTCATAGACGAGATCTGCTGTCTCGTCACCAGCGACGGAGGCAAAACTGTGGCGGCTCCAGCTACGAATGGTCGCCATCAGTCCCTCAGCGAAAGATGCGGTGTCGGCGTCTTCGTTCCAACGTTTGCGATAGGGGCAGGGCACGTGGACAGTGCGCTCATCAACGAGCCTGAGGCCATTGAGGTAGGCGGCTGAAGTCTTGTCCTTGAGGGGAGCCATGAACTCATCCGGAGACTTGTAGAAGTTCAGGATCGTTCCCTTGCGGTAGATCTCTTCGCTGATCACGCCTTCATCAGCCAGGCTGCGCCAGATCTGATGGAGCTGGTCATGAACGTTGCGAGTGACTCCACCGTTATGACCGAGGTATCGGCCTTCTTCGTCACGGGACAAATTCACGGTGAGCAAGCGGCCGCCCACGGCGAGCTCCACGCTGCGCAGTTCGAGAACGCTGGCCCAGTCCTTCATCGCTTGCGCAGTGAAGCGCTCAAGGGCTTCTTTGTCGTCTGAGGCGAGTACGTGGGTGTGCGTGTTGAGGGGGCCAGGGGATTCACTCAACCAATGCATGGCTGTGGCTGAGAATCCGAAACTCACGGTCTCAGGGGCCACCAGGGGCTCATAAAAGCTGCGAGCACTGACCAGCACGGTGGGATTGGGAGCGCGACCCAGCTGCTTGGCAATATTTTCGGCCAGGGCAACATTGTCGTTGCTTGGTAGATCGTTGCCGATCAAGGTGAGATGGGCTTTGGGCTGGCGTTTGTGCAGCCGATCCAAAACCTGAGACCAAAGCCCAACAGCGGTGCCGCCGTCGGCGGCGCCGTAATCCATCAGCACGTAGCTGGAATCGTTCGTTAATTGATCAACACAAGTCAGGGCCCAGTCCGAGGCGGCATCGATGCAGAGGCGTGCGCCCTCGGTTTGCGCGCTGTAACCCGTGGTCATGGCGATGGCCATAGACCTCGTCAGTAGCAAGGGGCACCGTACAGGGTTGTTCTGTCAGGGGTTTGGCCTTTTGCTCGCGTCTGGGCTTGGCGCGTTGGCGAGAAGCTTCTCCAGCTCTGGCTTTAGCAGGGCAAAGGCGCGCCCTCGATGCCCGTGTTGTTTTTTGTGATCCAGAGTCATTTCAGCAAAGGTGAGTCCACTGTTTTTGACCTCAAACACGGGGTCGTACCCGAACCCTTGCGTGCCGCGAGCCCTGAAGGTGATCGATCCTTCGCAGTGACCTTCTACGGCTGCCAGCACGCTGCCGTCAGGTGCTGCGATACATAGAGCCGCACTAAAGCGCGCCTGGCGGTCGTTGCGATCCCCCAACTCTCTAAGCAGTCGTTGAATGCGTGCTGGGTCGGAGTCTGCGTACCGCGCGGAATACACCCCTGGAGCACCACCAAGTGCATCCACGCTCAGGCCTGAATCATCGGCGAGTGCCCAATGGCCAGTGGCTTCTGCAACGGCCCTGGCCTTGAGGAGGGCGTTGTCGCGGAAGGTGATTCCGGTTTCTTCCACCTCGATCCCTTCGGGTTGTGGATCCACTTGCAGGGGCAACTGATGCAGCAGGTTCGAAAATTCTCGAATCTTGCCGGCATTACCGCTGGCAATCACCAGAATGCGATTGCTCATATGGCGGCGGCAAAGCTGCGGGCCCAGCTCAGAACCTCCTTGACCCGCGACGGGCTTGGGGCTTCGCAATACAGGCGAAGCAAGGGCTCTGTTCCAGAGAAGCGCAGCATCAGCCAATGGCTTGGGCCGAGCCTGAGTTTGACGCCGTCTGTGGTGACCACCTCGAGGACAGGGCATCCAGCGACCTCTTGGGGAGGCGTTTCAGCCAAAAGGGCTTCTAGCCGGCGGCGGGAGTCCATGTTGGCGAGGCGGAGATCGAGGCGGTCGTAGTGAGCCTCGCCACCACACCGCTCTTGGATGGCTTTCATGCGCTCGCCAAGGGGCTGCTTTCCTTCCACCAACGCTTCGAGCACGAGCACGGCGGCAAACAGGGCGTCCCGTTCTGGCAGGTGCATGCCAAATCCCACGCCGCCGGACTCCTCTCCGCCGATCAGCACGTCGCCGGCCAACATTTCAGCCGCGATGTACTTGAAGCCCACAGGCAGTTCAAGGACCTCCCGGCCCAGATCTTCCGCAACAAGGCGCATGAGGTCGGAACCGCTCACCGTTTTTACCACTGTTCCAGGCAGGTTTTTGGCACGAGCCAAGTGATCGATCAGCAGTGGCATCAACTGCTGGGTGCTGCAGAACCGTCCGTGTTCATCCACGGCGGCAATGCGGTCGCCATCACCATCAAAGACCAGGCCAACGGCATGGCGGCCCTCTGCTCTTGAAGCTTTTACCGCTGCGATCAGTTCCCCGAGGTGAGGGGCCAGGGGTTCCGGCGCACATCCACCAAACAGGGGATCTCGGTTGCTTCGGATCTCGGTGATTAGATCCTTGGCGTCACCTCCCAAGAGGTCTGCGATGCAACCGGCTGCCGACCCATGCATGGGATCGACGAACACGTGGAGGCCCATGGCTCGCAGGCCAACAGTCAGAGCCGGGAGGTCGAATTTGGCTCGCAATCCTGAGAGATGTTCTCCGCGGCCATCAAAGCGCTCGCTGCTGCCAGCCACAGGCACTGTGATGCCTCCAGCGGCCAGCCGTCGTTCCACCGCTGCAGTGAAGGTGCCCTCCACCGATCCACCAAATGGGCCTTTGATTTTGAGGCCAAGCCATTCCGGAGGGTTATGGCTGGCCGTGATCACAAGTGCTCCTAGTGATTGGCGCTCTACGACCGCCCAGCTGCAGGCCGGTGTGGGAACGGCTGTATCGGTGAGAAGCGGCTCTAGGTCGCAGCCGCGGACGGCTGCCGCCACGACTTCGGCGAGTTCAGGGGCGAGGAAGCGACGGTCGTAGCCGATCACCACGGTGCGGCTGTTTAAACCTTCAGGGGCCTGGTGGGCGAGTTCCTGGGCTGCTGCGACGGCAACAGGGAGCAATCGCTCGACTGTGATATCCACCCCCAAAATGCCTCGCCAACCATCGGTACCAAACCGGATCGGCGAGGCGTCCAGTGGGAGGGGGGAAGACACCATGGGTTGCAATCGATGCACAGGATCTAGCAGCTGGCCGCCTTACCGTCTGTTGATGGGTGCCACCCCTCACGCTGACAAGCCACTCACGGACAGGTTGCTGCGGAGCTGGGTGCGCTGCCGAAGGAGGGCATGGCTCGACCGTCATGCCAATCCAGACGATCGCCTTTACACCGCGCATCGCACCTTGCAGTTGGATGACCAACAGCGCAGTTTTGTGGCCTTGCTGCCTAGTAAGCCAGGACATGGCCAGACAGCTTGTGAGCGCGGAGATGCCGGAGTTGTCGGAGTGAGGTTGCGCGGTGTTCTGCCGGACGACTCAGCCTTGAAGGGTGCGGCTCTAGAGGCCCATCCGCCTCTGCTGGAGAGGGTGAAAGGGTCGAGTCGTTGGGGGGACTTTGCCTATCGGCCCGTGATCGCTCGGCAGGGCCGCCGATTAACCCGAGAACACCGGTTCCAGCTTGCCTTGGCTGGACGCTTGCTAGCTGAATTTCAGGGTGGGCCTGTGCCTGATGGCCTTGCGTTGGCAGGTTCGGGGCGACGTTTGGAGCGCGAGCGCCTCCCCCTTGGCAACAGCTTGAATCGCCAGCTCGATGATTCTCTGCTGCGATTGTCGGCCGACCTGAACAGAACCGATCCACCAGCTTTGACGGCTGATCGTCGTAAGTGCACCCTCTGCAGCTGGCGGGGGCTCTGCAACGACGTTGCTTCTCAACAAGGACATCTCAGCGAAGTGAGTGGGATTGGCGCCAAAAGGCGGGAGATGCTTCAAGAGATCGGGGTCAAGAGCCTGCAGGCTCTGGCTGCAGCCAACCCCAAGGATCTCGCTGGGCAACTCAAGCGTTTCGGCGAGCAGCACGCAGCGATGGCGGCCCCTTTGGTGGCCCAAGCCCGTGTTCAACGCGATGGAGTTGTGGAGCGTCTTGATGCGCTCCCCGCCTTGCCTGAATTGCTGAATGCTCCAGGGGTCTTGCTTTACGACATCGAATCAGATCCGGATGCGCGCGATGACTTTTTGCACGGATTTGTCCGCTTGCCCAATAACGGGTTAGCGAATGACGGAGTTTCCAGCTGGGATCTGACGCGTGCCACCTACCATCCGCTGCTGGTGCTTCAAGAGCATGGTGAGAAGCGCTGCTGGCAAAGGATCCAGCGTTTTCTTGCCACCTATCCCGATTGGTTCATCCTTCATTACGGCGAAACGGAGTCGCTGGCCCTGTTGCGTATGGCCAAACGTCAGGGTGTTTCAGACAAAGAGCAGCAAGCCCTGCGGGAGCGGTTAATTGATGTTCATGCCCGTTTGCGTTCCCATTGGCAACTCCCCCTCAGCAGCTATGGCCTCAAGGCAGTAGCGGGGTGGAGAGGATTCAAATGGGGCCAGTCAGGGGTCGATGGAGCAAGGGCTCTGTTGTGGTGGCGCCAGTGGCGGGGTGAAGGAGTCAATGCGCGGGGCTCTATCAATGCCTTGCGTTGGATCCTCACTTACAACCGCGACGATGGCTTGGCCACATGGGCGGTGGCGCAATGGTTGTTGAGTGGTGATCAACGCAAGGCCTAAGCGCGTGTGGGTGGCTCGGAAAAGGCCTGCGGTTTGAACAGCTGAATCGTTCCTTGATCGCCGTCGAGGGTGAGTTGGGGGTCCGCCAATGCTTGTCGGCGCACCAGGGCGAGGCCAATCCATTCCTGGGGCGACCCTTCAGCAGACGCAATCTCAACAGCGGAGGTGATGACACCAGCGCGGTCCCCCTGGCGTCGCAGCACGGTGCCTCGCTGAGGGAGTGTCCCCTGAAGATCGCTGGAGAGAGCCCGCCAACTCCGCAGTTGTTGTTTGACTTCACCTTTTGAAGCGAGCTTTGCCACCGTTTCCTGCCCCAGGTAACACCCTTTGTTGAGGTGAACCCAGGGGGAGAGGCCCAGTTCAAAGGGATTGGTGGTTCCATCCAATTCACCAGCACCGAGAGGCCACCCCTGTTCCAGGCGCCAATGATCGAGTTGGTTGGTGTTGGCGGCCTCACTGGTGGTGAAGCGATCGCTTTGGTTCGGCTCATCCTCTGTCCAACACACATTGACCGGCTCCATCGGCTGGCCTTGAACCAGGAGCTCTTGTCTGCGTTGTTGGCGGGTCCCTTTGAGGCGGACGCGGTCGGCGGGAAAGATCACGCGATCGAACCCTTGGCTCACGGCATCCACCGCTCCGGCGAGAACGAGCACATCAGCGCCTGTGGCGTCCATGCGGATTTCAAGCAGGGCCTGCACCCTTCCGGTGGCATCAAGCCAGCAGGCAGGAAGGGGATCACCTTCCTCAGCTTGCTGAACGTCGGCACTCGTCTGACCTTGAAGGAACGTGCGACTGCCACTCCCCTCGAGTCGCAGCACCGGGAAGTGTTGATCCCAAAGGAGCCTGCTCATGCTTGGAGCTCACGGGACTTGGCGGCCACCTCTTCCAGGCGATACAGGCTGTGTAATTCAAGGCCAGCAGCTTGCATCGCAGCAGCCCCTCCCTCTTCACGGTCAACAATCGTCACCACCCGATTCACGCTGTAGCCAGCAGCTCGGAGTTGTTCAACAGCCTTGATGGATGACCCACCGGTGGTGACCACATCCTCAAGAACGGTGATGAGCGCGCCCTGCTCTGGCAGAGGACCCTCCAGCCAGGCATCAGTGCCGTGGCCTTTGGCCTGCTTACGCACGATCAGAGCATCAAGGGAGCGTCCTCTCTGGGCAGCAGCAAGGGCGACGCCACTCACAAGCGGATCGGCTCCAAGGGTGAGGCCGCCAACGGCTGCCGCATCGGCTTCCACCAGAGCCAACATCGCCGGGCAGAGCAGGGCTAGACCTGAGCCGCTCAAGCTGACCGGCTTGCAATTCACGTAATGATCACTGCTGCGACCGGACGCAAGGGTGAAGTTGCCGTGGCGGTAAGCCTCTTTCGCTAAGCGTTCCAGCAGGGGGTCGTGTTCTAAAGGTTGAGACATCGGGGCTGGTGCGCAGCGAATCCTCTGCCTAGTTTGCGCGCAGTGGTGACGGTTTTTGTGCTCAGGCTCACGTTTGGTGTTTTGGTGATCATGGGCCCACTCGCTTTGTGGCATGCGGATCCTGGTCATGCCAATCCTGTGGTTTGCGTGACCAGCCTTGAAGCTCCTTCGCCTTCAAGCAATGGTGGCGAGGTCCTTGCTCCTGTTGAGGTGAGTCGATGTGGCCCCGTTAAGACCACCGACGCGCTGGTAACAGAGCGTTTTTATACCTGGACGGCACCCTTCGCTCGTGGGGTGGATGTGATGCACCAGATCACCGACTTTCTCGGCATTTCCGTGGCGGGGCCTGAGGGCAACAGGGTGATGGGATTTGGCTTCCCCGACCAAACGATTGTTTGGGATGGATCTGCCTTGCAATCCACTTATCAGGTGTTGCTGGAGGAGCAAAGTCCGGCGATTCCTTGGCGCACGGTGGATATTTCCAACGGATTCACGAGCAGCTTGGCGGAGGAGGGTCAGGTCAGAATGCCAATCGAGCGGGATGATCGACCCTCCGCACCCATTCGTGCCTTGTGGTAGATCCGTGATATCGCGGGGGTCTAGCAATCTGGTGAATGCAGCGAACTCATAATTCGCCTTAGCCGAGTTCGATCCTCGGGACCCCCATTCATTCTTGACTTATGCGCACCCTGCTGCTGATCGCGCTTTTGGTCTTACCGGCGTTTTTTGCAGCGGCTGAAGTCTCACTGCTGCGTTTGCGTCCGAGTCGCGTCCATGAACTCCGCGAGGAGGGCCAGCCCGGTGCACCAGCGGTCGAGCGCCTCCAGCGCCGGTTGAGAACGGCTCTGCTGATGACCCAGTTCGGGACCACCTTGTCGTTGGTGGCGCTCGGTTGGATTGCGAAAGGTTTTGGTCAGCGTTGGTGGCCGATGGACACCCCAGCAGGTCGTTGGTTGGATCTGGCCTGGTTCCTGGTGTTGGTGGTCTTGGCCACGCTGCTGTCTGGGCTGCTCCCACGGGCGCTGGTCCTCAGCCGTCCTGAGCCGGCAGCCTTGCAATTGTCTCCGGTGTTGGAAACCACCATGCAGGTGTTGCGTCCCCTGCTGTCCTCCCTGGAAGTCATCGCCTCACTCCTGCTACGTCTTGTGCGCTTGAAGCCTCGCTGGGATGCCCTTGTGCCGGCACTCACAGCCGGTGAGCTTGAGACGCTCGTGGAGAGTGGGGGAGTCACGGGCCTACGGCCAGATGAACGCAACATCCTTGAAGGGGTGTTTGCGTTAAGGGATATGCAGGTGAGGGAGGTGATGGTTCCTCGCTCAGGGATGGTCACCCTGCCGGTGGAGGTGCGTTTCGCAGAGTTGATGGAGGCCGTTCACCGCACCCGACATGCGCGTTTCCCGGTGATTGGGCAGTCGCTGGATGATGTCCGTGGCGTGCTGGATTTACGCCGGTTAGCTGAGCCCATCGCCCGTGGCGAACTGCACAAAGATTCCGCTTTAGAGCCTTATTTGAGTCCTGCAGAGAGGGTCCCGGAGACCAGCAACCTCGCTGAATTGCTTGCGATTATTCGCTCTGGCCATCCTCTGCTTTTGGTGGTGGATGAGCATGGGGGTACCGAGGGATTGGTCACGGCCGCTGATCTCACGGGTGAAATTGTTGGGGATGAGCCAGAGCATGAAAGTGCTGAGCCAGACCTGCAGGCGATCGAGGGCCAGGAGGGTGCCTGGCTGGTTGCTGGTGATTTGGAGATCTTGGAGCTCAATCGCCAACTCGACCTTGACTTGCCTGAGGCCTCTGACCATCACACACTTGCTGGCTTCCTGTTGGAACGGTTACAGCACATTCCTGCCGCTGGAGAAGCGCTGCGGCACAACGGAGTTCAATTTGAAATCATCACGATGAGAGGCCCGCGCATCGTTCAGGTGCGACTGGTGATTCCTGGTGTGACGAACCGATGAAGCGGTCTTAGCTGTTGATCACCGATAATCAGCTCTGACCTGCCTTCCCTCCGATGACCGACCCTATGGTTCCGGTAAAGGTCGGAGTAATCGGAATCGGCAACATGGGTTGGCATCATGCCCGTGTGCTCAGTCTCCTGAAGGATGCGGATCTCGTGGGCGTCTCTGATCCGGATGCGAAGCGCGGAGAACTGGCTAAAGATCAATTTAATTGCCGTTGGTTCGCGGATTACCACGAGATGTTGTCTGAGGTCGAAGCGGTTTGTATCGCTGTGCCGACCTTGCTCCACCATGCCGTTGGTTTGGCCTGTTTAGAGGCTGGGCTGCACGTTTTGATCGAAAAGCCGATTGCGGCCAGTCAGGAGGAGGCGGCTTCGCTCAGCGAGTCGGCAAGCCGCGTGGATCGGCTTCTGCAGGTGGGGCATATCGAGCGCTTCAATCCTGCGTTTCGTGAGTTGACCAAGGTGGTGGCGAATGAGGAAGTTGTCGTGCTGGAAGCCAGACGTCACAGCCCCCATTCCGATCGAGCCAATGATGTTTCGGTGGTTCTTGATTTGATGATCCACGATTTAGATCTTGTTTTGGAACTCGCGGGGGCATCTGTCGTGCATTTATCAGCGGCTGGTGGACGAAGCTCTGAAGGGCCGATCGATTACGTCAACGCAACACTTGGATTCGACAACGGTGTGGTCGCAAGCCTGACGGCCAGCAAAATGAGCCATCGCAAGATCAGGAGCTTGAGTGCTCACTGTCGTGGAAGCCTTGTGGAAACGGATTTTCTGAATCACACCTTGCATATTCATCGGCGTGCCCATGAGTGGTATTCCGCTGATCACGGCGAGCTGCTGTATCGCAATGACGGTTTTATTGAAGAGGTGAGCACCACTTCGATCGAGCCGCTTTATGCCGAGCTGGAGCATTTTCTTCAGTGCGTTCGAGGCCGTGAAACCCCCGCCGTGGATGGTCAGCAGGCTTCAAGGGCCCTCCGTCTTGCCGATTTGATCGAGCAGGCTGTGGAGCGGCCAGGAGTTGGTATTGCTCTCGACGCTCCGATTTGATTTAGAGAAGACCTTCTTGTTCGGCGAGCTCCCGTAACGCTTCGATTTGCCAACGGCGGCATTGCGCCGGAGAGGCTTTGTAAAACTGTTCCCAAGCCGCCGCTTTGTGCTGGCTGTAGGTGCTGATGTGCTGTTGGGGATGGGTGCTTTGCCAGCCCACCCGAACGGCATGACCAATCACCACATCGAGTGCGATGTCGTCTTCAAAGCGCGTGTCTGGGTTGGTCGTCGTGAAGGCCATCAGCGACAGCAGACTTTCTGTGCATAGTTGGCGGTATTCAGCGGCTTCAATGCGACTGAGCAGATGCTCAACCTGAATGGCGAAGTTACGCTCTCCTGGTGTTTTTTCGAGCACCAAGGCACTGGTGAGCCGGTTGCGCCGCTCCAATTTGTCTCCGATCACCAGGCCACGGCAGTGATGTAAAAGCGACCAGATGCCGGCATAGAACTCATTTGGGACTTGCTGCAGGGAGCCCAGTCGCATGCGGTGTTGCAGCCAGTCCGATCCGCTGGGTCGTTCTTCAAGGGGCTCAGGCACGGTCCATTGCACATGTCCGCGCAGGTGAAGCAGCTCTCGTCTCTGTAGAGCTTCTCGGGCGTGGTCGACGTCATTGAGCAGTGCTTGAAGGCGCAAGCTGATCCCATGCGGGGCTTCGCTGCATAGGGCTTCAAAGGCTTCGTCCTGGCTTAGTTGTCGTTCGGCTGCGAGTTCTGAGGTGAGCAGAAGCAGCAGTTGACCCAGCTGCAGGGTCAGCGTCCCCTTGAGTTTTTCAGGTTCTCGACGGGCAAGGCCATCAAGAGCCACAAGCAGCTCCTGTTGCAACATGCGCTCACGCCCGTCATTGCCACAGGTGCGTTCAATCAGGGCAGCGATCGCCGGGCTTGAGGCCGGGGCGCTGAGCCGAGAGTCGCTGGTGTAGTTCCTCCCCACGACCACGTGCTTCTGGCGGCTGAGCAGGTCGATGACAGCATCCTCGAGCTGGGGATGGACGAGCCCCATCGCACCTGCGCAGCGGCGAGCAACGTTCCAGTCCTCCTGGCTGAGGCCGCGATGGTAAATCTCCTCAAGCAGGGTGATCAGCGCAATCGGTGTCCCCTTCGGACCGCTGAGAATCGCTCGATGGCCGAGTTGGCGCTTCAGCAGTTCAAGTACTTCGGCTTGTTCTCGGAGTGAATGGCTACTCCAGAGACGATCACCGAGTTGAGCGAGGGGGATGTCATCCAGCTCTTGCTCCTGGGCTGCGGTGAGGTCACTGAAGTCGGTGGAGTCCTGCAGGTAGCGTGCTGCCTCGCTGCGTTGATGGGCGTTGCTCCTTAATGTTGTGGTGGGCAGCGTCACCCACTGAGCGCTGTGGGCGAGTGTTTCAAGGTCGCTGAAGCAAACGGGCACATCTTCGAGCCGTCCTGAGTGCAGACGCGTGGTGAGATCCATCAGCAGCTCTGGATTGTTCTCCAGCAGGGTGGCCTCAATCGGGATCAGTAAGAGCGGTGATCCCTCGCCGCGCCAGTGCCGCTGCAGCAGGTGCAATTCATTGAGGATCGTTTCCATGAGCTGGCGTGGGTCATGACTGACGAAAAAGGTGTCTTCTTCCAAGACAGCGGGTAGGACGGCAAACTGCTCGTCGCCCTGTCGATAGAGGCGGGCTGTGTCCGAGGTATCGGCTCGGAGCATCGGCAGACCGCTCAAGCGGAGAGCCTCATCGCCTCCGACGGCGCTGAGACGATCGTTGAGGTTGCTAGATGGCACCACCTGGATGGGGCAGGTCTGTGGATCGCTCACTGGCAACCCTCGTGCCTTGAGTTCGGTTGCGAGTGCGCTGCTTGTTGGTGCAAGGGCAACCAGGACTTGTTCGGCGCCGATCTCGGCTTGAAATCTGCGGCCGCAGGGATCAAGGTCCGCTGGCTCGATCAGTCCTTCCATCAGCATCTCCCCAAGCCAGGCAAGGCTCTGGGTCCACAGCAGAGGCACGTTGTCGTTGGCCAGTCGTTGCTGGCTTCCTGGTGCCCGCCGTTCGAGTTCGATCGCACTGTCTGGAACCAAATAGAGCTCTGGGTAGAGCTGTTGGCCCTGGCGTTCGACCTGCAGGATCTTGAGCCGTTCTTGCCAGTAATGCGCGTCGGTCCAACGCTCTTCACAGCAGGCTGTGAGCTGCTCATAGGCCAGGAAGAGAGGCCATTCCGATTCCACGCCTTCGAAGTTGACCAGTTCGGCCCGTTCGTAATGCAGCCGACTGACGTCTTCGACAACGGTTTGATGTCCGTCCCGTCGGAAGCGTTTGTATCCGTAGGGGCCTCCTAGTTCCCGTCGGATTCGCTGGACGGTTCGCTCCACTAGGTCTTGCTCTTCTACCGCCCAGGCTGGATAGCCGATCACGGAGAGACAAGCGCTGTCGACTTCTTTGCTAGCCGATTCCCTTGGCAGCAGTCCTTGGAGTGCCCGGCGCAAGCGGACGACAGCGCCTTGCGGCACCAGCACCTGCACCGATCCATCGCCATGGGAACTAAACAGATCCACGCCATCGAGGGCTTCTAGTGCCGCTTTGGCCATGCCAATGGAGCTGGCGTTGCGTTCAGGCAAGCCTTCATTCCCCTTGTCCCCACGCTCCCAGATTCCGTAGTCGGGCACGCGATAAGCCCGGGCTACGTAGTAGACGAGATTTTGGACGAAAGCCACTTCGTGGCGGTTGCGAATCACCGCGATCCCGCCGCGGCTTAGTTGCGCTAGCTGCAACAAAAACAGAGATGTCGCATCCAGCTGCAGATGCCCCCAGCCGTCATCGGCGACAACCTGATCGCCATTGGCACTGTTGTATTTGGCATGCAAGGCGTCGAGTGGATCGAGGCTGTACTTAAAGCGCTCCACTTTTGAGGCTTGGCGCATCATGCTGTTAAGCAAGCCGCGCATCAGCGCCAGAACCCGTTGTTCGAGTTCCCAACTGCGCTGGGTGGTGCCCCCATGATGGCGACGATGGGCGATGGCAAGGCCCCAAACGCACTGAATCGAGTACACGCAGTCGCGAACCCAGGCGTCTCCGTAATTTCCGTGCACGGTGTTTGCCGTGCTGGCTGGAAGCAACCCGCTTACTGGATGCTGACGCTGTAGGACCACCGCTTCGATGGCCACATCCAGGCTCTTGAGTTTTTCAAGGCGTAGCGCGTGTTGCTCCTGAGGGTTCGGATGCGACAAAACCGTGGCCTTCCAGGGGACCGGATCTAGATTCTCCCTCGAAGTCGAGTTAGGGATGGACATCACCAGCACCGGTCCGCGTGATCAGCGTCGCCTGCAGGTGCTTGGGGTGCCAGTGGATGCGTGTCGTGATGTCACGGCAGCAGCCATCGGTGTGCATGCCGATGGGGGAGGTCAGATCGTGACCCTGAATGCCGAGATGACGATGGCAGCACGAGCCAACCCTCGCTTGGGTGCAGTGATTGCTGACGCCGATCTGGTGGTCCCTGATGGTGCAGGCGTTGTCTGGGCTTTGCGTTTACAAAATGTGCGCGTTCGCCGAAGCCCTGGCATTGAGCTGGCGTGGGAGCTTTTGGGTTACGCAGAGGCCCATGGTTGGTCTGTGGCGCTTGTGGGTGCTGCGCCGCAGGTGATGGAACGATTATGTGATCGCTTGGTGTTGGAGCTCCCGGAGTTGCGCCTAGTGCTGGCGCAACATGGGTATCTCAGCAAGGAAGATTGGCCTGAGCTCGAAGCCAACTTGTGCGAGCTCAATCCTGATTTGGTTCTTGTCGCTCTCGGCGTTCCTCGTCAAGAACTTTGGACGCAGCGCTTGAATGCGATTCAAACCGGTGTGTGGATGGGTGTTGGTGGCAGTTTTGATGTCTGGGCTGGCCTCAAGAAACGAGCGCCACGATGGACCAGCCGTCTCCAGGTGGAATGGCTTTATAGGCTTTTGCAGGAACCAAGCCGCTGGAGGCGTTATCTCGCGCTACCCCAATTTGTTTGGGCTGTTTTGGTCAGCGGAAGCCGACTGAAGCCTGCCAAACAAAAGCAAGCAACAGGAAAAACAACGGAATGATCGGCAGGATGTCGATCAGCGGACCGAAGGCTTGATAGGCCTCAGGTAACTGGGCCAGCAAATCGAGGGTGTAAGCAGCCATCCCGGCGAATTCATGGTCGGAGCTCGGACGCTACCACGTGTGATGGGCTCTTGAGCTCGGCTCCCACGGAGCGAAATCCTCTGAAAAGCAACCATCACGAATGGCTTGCCCCATCGCGGTGGTGAATCGGATCAAATGGGTGAGGTTATGGATGCTCAAGAGCGTGAGGCCGAGCAGTTCCTCACTGCGAATTAGATGATTCAGATAGGCACGGGTGTGATGGCGGCAGGCGATGCAGGGGCAGCTTGCGTCTAGCGGAGTGTGGTCGTGCCGGAATCGAGCGTTGCGCAGGTTCCAGCGCTCGCCCCCAACCAGTGCCGTGCCATGCCTGCCAAGACGGGTGGGCAGAACGCAATCAAACATGTCAATTCCATTGGCGACGGCGATTGCCATTTCACGGAGGGTGCCAATCCCCATGAGGTACCGGGGGCGATCAGCTGGCAACAGGGGTGTGACCTGACGCACGATCTGATGCATCTCCTCCACCGGTTCGCCAACGCTGACGCCACCGATGGCGATGCCTGGCAGGTTGAAGTCCGCCACCGTTCGCGCGCTGAGATCACGGAGGTGGGGGAAGCAACCTCCCTGCACAATTCCAAAGAGGGCTTGATCGTCGCGTTGATGGGCGTCTGCACAGCGTCCTAGCCAAGCGTGCGTGCGCCGGCAGGCCTCCGCGACATCGTTCTCTGTGGCTGGATAGGGCGGACATTGATCGAATGCCATGGCCACATCAGCGCCAAGGCGCATTTGGATCTGCATCGACCGCTCTGGGGTCAGCAAGATGCGGCTGCCATTGCGAGGGTTGCGGAAGTCCACCCCCTCGTCGTCAATGCGGTTGAGGTCGCCGAGGCTGAACACCTGGAAGCCACCGGAATCGGTGAGCATCGGACCGTCCCAGCCCATGAACCGATGCAGCCCCCCGGCGTCAGCAACGATGTCCTCTCCAGGTTGGAGATGCAGGTGATAGGTGTTGGACAGCACCATTTGGGCGCCGGTCTCTGCCAATTGGGAGGTGGTGACCCCTTTCACGGTGCCCAGCGTGCCCACGGGCATGAACCGTGGCGTCATGACGGGACCGTGAGGTGTGTGGAAGCATCCACAACGAGCGCCTGTGTTGCGGCAAGTGGCCTGAATCTCGAACTGGAACACAGGCCCTCCGTGCAACGCATCAATTTACGGTGAGCCGTGTTGGTAGATGGGTCGAGGTCATGCCTTCAGCGCCCTCATGGCTGCGCGATTTAGTGGGTGCCTGGATTTTTTATTCAGTGCTGCCTGCCTGGCCCTGGCCTCAGCCCCGCTTCGAACGCATCGCCCGCTTTGCTCCTTGGATCGGCTTGGTCATTGGTGGATTGCAGGCGGGATTGTGGTGGCTTTTGTCAGGATTGGGATGGTCTCAAGTCGCTCTCGTCCCGTCTGTTTTGGCCTTGGGGTTGTGGCTCACCGGTGGGCTCCATTTCGATGGATTGATGGATACAGCTGATGGTCTCGCTGCAGGGCCTGAGCGTTGCCTGGAGGCGATGGAGGACAGCCGTGTGGGTGCCAGTGGTGTGCAGTTGTCAGTGGTAGTGCTGTTGTTGCAGTTCGCTGCTTTGGTGCGTTTGGGCCCCCTGGCACCGATCGCTTTGATGGTCACGAGCGCTTTGGCAAGGGTGTCCCCCCTTTGGGCGATGGCGCGGTTCGCTTATTTGCGGGTGAATGGAACGGCTGGTTTTCACCGCCGTCACCAAAAGGGTCTTGGAGATGCTGTTCCCACCCTGGTTTTGTTGGTGGTGTTGAGCCCACTGAACCCACTGCTCCAGCAGCTGCCGCTCTTGACGGCTCCTCTTTGTTTGCTGTGCGCCTTGGTTGTGGCTGAGTGGCTTGGCCGGCGGCTGGGAGGGATGACCGGAGATGGCTATGGAGCTGTTGTGATGCTCAGCGAGACCTCTGGTTTGTTGTTGATGGCCCTGTTGGCGCCTTCGCTGGGCTCGGGGGCAGGCTGAGGAGGAAGCCATTGCCGCGGCTTGGCAGGCTCGGGTCGAGCTGGTTTGGATTGGTGTGTAAAACCAGTGCGCCACCTCGTTCTTCGGCGAGAAGTCGAGCGAGTGCGAGCCCTAGTCCGGATCCGGATTGATCCTTGCTACTGCTCCCCCGTTCGCCTTTGCGGAAGATCAGCTCTTGTTCTTCATCTGGGATGGGAGGCCCCCCGTCCCAGATCAAGATGCTGTGCTCCAGCAGGCTTAGGCCCAGTGGGCAGCCTGTAGGGCTGTAGCGGAAGGCATTTTCCAGCAGATTGGCCACGATCTCTGAGACCACGGCATCGTCATCTGGCCGAATCTCTTGAGTCCAGGCAGGCCAGTTGGGTGGTGTTTGCCAAGCGCGGTTCTGGAGTGCTGCGGTTGCGGCAGCCCGTTCAATTAGAGGTTGAAGTAGTCGTTCGATCGTGAGCCCTGGGTCCTTTGATGTCACTTGGGGAAGCAGAAGTGGGCCGGGCACCTCGGGGCCATGCGGCAGATTCTCTTGACCGATGAGATCTAGGGATGTGATGTAGCGGTCGAGCTGGGCCTGTTCTTGAAGGAGGCCCGTTACAAGTGGACGTTGGAGATGCTCGGGCCCCAAACGACGGAGCAGAAGCTGGGCATAGGTGCGCAAGGCGGCCAGTGGGTTGCGCAACTGATGCACCACAAGATTCATCTGTTGGCGTTGCTGATGGAGCTCGTCCACTAGACGGCTGCGTTCGAGCTCAAGGCCAAGGCTGTAAGCCAAGGCTGAGGCGCTGGCTTGCAGGCGGCGATCGAGTTGGTCGGACCATTCCGATTCGCGCTGCTGCTCTGCCCTCAGAACTCCTAGTAAGAGGTCGTCATGGCGAAGGGGAAACCAGTGCCGCTCTGACGCCGGAATGCGTAGAAGGGGGTCGTCGGCCATCTCGGGGAGTCGGCCACTATCTGGAGGCCACTGAGCCAACATCGTGAAGCTGGGCGCGTCTCCTTGACTGCTTTGCGCGATGTAGACGACGAGTTTCTCCAAAGACGTGTCGCCAGAGAAACTCTGCAGCTGTTGCTTGACCAGGGTTAGGAACCGGTTGGACAGCTGCATGCTTGAAATTAAGTGCCTGGATACAGCCGGAGAGAAAACCCAAGATCGGGCTGCCTTGCCAATTCAGGAAAAAGTCTTAAGATCAGAAGATCGACCAACGGCGCTCTTCGTTGAGGTGCCGGTTTCCTGTCGATTCTGCTCGGGTTGCACTTTCGTTGCTACCAAGGTTACAGCAGAGGTTGATGTGTCTCCTGTTGTCATCGGTTTTATGCCGTTGAAAGCGATGGTGTTTGTTGGTTGATCGTGCCGCTTTGGCTGCGTGATCGATCCTCCGATTCGCTGACGTCACGATGCTCTTTATGAGCGTCTCACTTGATCGTTTGCCGCTTCAAAACGGTGCCGGTCTTTCTTGACAGCCCCCTCTCACTCCCTCAACAGGGATTTTTGCCCAATGTCCAAAAAACGTAAGAGGATTAGTCGTCGCCGCCTCGCTGGCCAGCGAGTGCTGGCGCATGTGCCGACTCACCATCTCGAAACTGGTGATCACAAGCCTGTGACAGCGGCTCGGCGCTACATCGCTGAGGGCGTTCTCATGCCCCCGGCCCTGGTTAACGTGCGCCGTAACGAACACACCACAGACAAATTCTTCTGGGGTGAAAAAGGACTGTTTAGTGCTCAGTACGCCGAGGAAAATCATTTTCTATTCCCTTCCCTTCGTTCCATCGTTGATCACGTTGGTGAAGAGGTCATCTTTGAAGGCCTAGACCTGGCGTCTGACGATTGGGAGGAAATGGAAGAGTACGAATACGCCTTCGTCTGATTCCCTTTCATTCCAACCCTTGATTGCAAAGCCCTTAAGCGCTCTGAGCTGGTTGATCCAGCCAACGCTTGAGGGCTTTTTTCATTTCAGCCTGAGCCTCAACGGGGATGGTATGCCCATGGTCGAAACTGAAAAGATCGCAGGCTTGATTGCTAAGCGCTAAGTCGTTTTTTAGCGCTAGGGCAGCTGAATGAGGCACGACGTCGTCATGGCGTCCATGCAGAAGAAGTACAGGTGGGCGAGTCATAGGGGGTTCCCAATTGGGATGGGGATAGGCACTGCAGGCGATTAATCCGGAGAGCGGTAAGTCACACCCGGCAGCCATGGTCATGGCCCCTCCTTGAGAAAAGCCCAACAGGACCGTTGCCTCCAGTGGGATCTCCGCTGAGCCGAGGTTGTTGATGCGTTTTTTTAAGTCTTCAACAGCCGCTGGAACGGCGGACCAGTCGGCGGGGAAGAGCCCATACCACTGTCGTCCTGATCCTTGGCTTTGGAGTTGGGGAGCTTGCAGGGCAACCAGCTCGAGTGGTGTCGCGATCGCCTCGGCGAGCGCTTGTCCTAGCGGCATCAGGTCGCCGGCATCGGCTCCCCAGCCATGAAGAAGAACTAGGCGTGCCCGAGCCTTCTCTGTGGGTTGGCGGAGCAGATCGGCGGCCATGGCATCAGATGCGCGGTTGCTGCGTAGGTTGGCTCAAGCCCTGTCTTTCGTCCTGCTGCCATGGCTCCAACTGCCTTGCTGAGCGTGTCCGATAAAAGCGGGGTGGTGCCCCTCGCTGAGGCTCTCAATCGGCTCCATGGTTATCAGCTGCTGTCCAGTGGTGGAACAGCCAAAGTGCTTGAAGAGGCTGGATTGCCCGTCACACGAGTGGCAGACCACACCGGTGCTCCAGAGATTCTTGGCGGTCGCGTTAAAACCCTCCACCCTCGAATCCATGGCGGGATCTTGGCGCGAAGGGGAGATCCGGCCCATGAGGCGGATCTCCTCGAACAGAAGATCGATCCCATCGATGTAGTGGTGGTGAACCTTTACCCGTTCAGGGAAACCATCGCAGCCCACGATGTGAGCTGGGACACCGCCATTGAGAACATCGATATTGGCGGACCCACGATGGTTCGCTCCGCTGCCAAAAATCATGCCCATGTCGCGGTGCTCACCAGTCCTGAGCAGTACGACAGCTTTCTGCAAGCGCTGTCTGGATCGGCTGGAGGCGTGGATGCCAATGTGCGCCGTCATTTGGCCTTAGAGGCGTTTGCGCATACGGCTGCGTATGACGTTGCGATTAGTCGTTGGATGCAATCTCGCCCTGAGTTGCAACCTGCTGTTGATGCCAACTCTCCAGCCAAAGCCAAAGCTCCAGCCGCAGCCCTGCCATGGCTAGAGGCTTTGCCCCTCCGGCAGACGTTGCGCTACGGGGAGAACCCTCACCAGAAGGCGGCTTGGTTCAGCAGCCCAGTGGGATGGGGGGGGGCCACGCAGCTGCAAGGAAAGGAGCTCAGCACAAATAATCTGCTCGATCTGGAAGCGGCCCTGGCCACCGTTCGTGAGTTTGGTTATGGCTCAGAGGGTCTTCATCGCGCAGAGCAAGCTGCGGCTGTGGTGGTGAAGCACACCAATCCCTGTGGAGTGGCGGTGGGTGACGGTGTGGCTACCGCCCTCACTCGGGCTCTCGATGGTGATCGAATCAGCGCCTTCGGTGGCATTGTTGCCCTGAATGCTGTGGTTGATGGCCTAGCGGCCAAGGAGCTCACCAGCTTGTTCTTGGAGTGTGTTGTAGCTCCTGGGTACAGCCCAGAAGCGCGTGAGATTTTGACAGCCAAAGGCAATCTCCGCCTCCTCGAATTGGCGCCTGAGGCGATTGATGCTGCACCTAAAGACCACATCCGCAGCATCCTTGGTGGTGTTTTGGTGCAGGATCTCGACGATCAACCGATCGAGCCTTCCGGTTGGACGGTGGCGAGCCAGCGTCAACCCACCGCGGCTGAAGACGCCGATCTCCGTTTTGCTTGGCAGCTCGTGCGTCATGTGCGCTCGAATGCGATTTTGGTCGCACGTGATGGTCAGAGCCTTGGTGTTGGGGCTGGTCAGATGAATAGGGTTGGGTCTGCCCGACTTGCGTTAGAGGCTGCTGGTGAGCAAGCAGTGGGGGCTGTGCTTGCGAGTGATGGCTTCTTCCCTTTCGATGACACCGTTCGTCTTGCCGCAAGCCATGGAATTAAGGCCGTCATTCATCCTGGCGGCAGCCTTCGTGATGCTGATTCCATCAAAGCCTGCGATGAACTTGGCCTGGCCATGGTGCTCACCGGACGCCGTCACTTTCTTCACTGAGAACACGGGCACCTAATCTCGATTGACTTGTCCACTCACCGAACTGACCCATGACCCTGCCAGCTTTGCCTTTTGCCGCCAGCTTCATGCACCCCCTATTGATGTGGGGGCTCCTAGCCGCAGGTGGCTATTCCATGTTTCTTGGGATCAAAGCCAAGAAGGTACGCACAGGCACCCCAGAGCAGCGGAAGGCCCTGTTGCCAGGCAAGTTTGCCCAGCGTCATTACCGCTGGGGAAGCCTGATCCTCGCGGTGATGGTGACAGGAATGATCGGTGGCATGACCGTGACTTACATCAACAACGGCAAGTTGTTCGTTGGCCCGCATCTGCTTGTGGGCTTGGCGATGACTGGAATGATTGCCTTAGCCGCATCATTGGCTCCGTTCATGCAGCAGGGCAATGTGATTGCTCGTAAAGCCCACGTTGGGCTCAACATGGGCACGCTCACCTTGTTCCTTTGGCAAGCGGTGAGCGGTATGGAGATTGTGAACAAGATCTGGGTGAATCGCTGATCTTGATCAAAAGGCTGCCCGCCGTTCTGGGCGGGCAGCTGAGGCCGTGGCTGGCATGAAAATCTTCTTGCACTTTCCAGGTGAGACGCCTTGAAATTTGGCGGACAATCTGGCGAAGTAAATGATCTCCGCTGGACTGAACAAGCCCATCAGGAAGCAATGTGATCACTTTGGGAAGCTGAATCCAAACCGAGAGATCAAGATCCCAGCTCACAGCAGTGAGCTCTTCAGTGGAGTCAGCTTAAGCCGTTGTTTTCAAGACTGAGATTGGCCTGGAAATCAACGTCGTAAAGATCAGCTAAGGCTGGATCTTGATTGCTGAGAGGCACCGTGCAGATCGCGTAATTGCCAGCGTTCTGAGGGAGTAGACGCAATCCGATCGTGGGCTCAACCTCGAACCCGAAGTTGCCAAAACGTCCGAGAGTGAGGGCATAGGCCTGCTCGTCAATGGACTTGACCTCCATGGGCGCTGCGCAACGCCGAAACCAGCCTTCGTGCCGATCGAGGTAGGCCCCAACGGTTTGGAAGTCGGCACGCATCTCCATGCGATCGCGAAATTGACTGCGATAGCAGCGAACTTGACGGCTATCGCTACCGCGCAATGTGTCGGTTGAGGGTCTCGTCAAGAGCAGCACGTGTGCAGGTCCCCGGTTGGAGATGTCTCCATGATGAACCAATGTAAAGGGATCTGGGGATCAGTTTTCGCTCAGGGCGATCAGTCTCTGGATGACATGCTCCACAACCCGATCTGGGGTGGAGGCCCCGGAGGTGATCCCTACGGTTACGGGCCCACTGGGCAGGAATAACTCTTCAACTGTGAGCTCTTCTCCAAGGGGCTTGTGCTCGATCGAATTGTCGGTGTGGATTCGCTCTGGAGTGTCGATGTGGAAGGAACGGATCCCGCGGCTGACCGCAATTTCTTGCAGATGGGTCGTGTTGGAGGAGTTGTAGCCCCCAATCACCACCATCAGATCCACGGTTTCGTCAACGAGCGAGAACATGGCGTCCTGCCGCTCCTGGGTGGCATCGCAGATGGTGTTGAACGCTAAAAAATGCTCATTGAGTTCCGTTGGCCCGTATTTGCTGAGCATGGTGCGCTCAAACAAGCGACCAATTTCTTCGGTTTCACTTTTGAGCATGGTGGTTTGGTTGGCCACACCCAAATGTTCGAGATCACGATCGGGGTCAAACCCTGGGGAAGAGGCATTGGAGAACCGTTCCATAAACGATTCGCGATTGCCGTTGCCGAGAATGTATTCAGCGACAAGCCGGGCTTCTTCAAGATCGAGAACGACGAGATACGTTCCTGCAAATGAACTTGTTGCAAGCGTCTCTTCGTGTTTCACCTTGCCGTGAATGATCGAGGTGAACGATTGCTTCTTGTGCTTCTCAACGGTCGTCCACACCTTTGAAACCCATGGACAGGTGGTGTCAACAATGTGACAGCCACGCTCATTGAGAAGTTGCATCTCTTGAACGGTGGCACCAAAAGCGGGAAGGATCACCACATCGCCCGATGCCACACCAGAAAAGTCCTTGACTCCACCCTCCACGGAGATGAACAACACATCCATTTCCCGTAGGTGGTCATTCACTGAGGGGTTATGGATAATTTCGTTGGTGATCCAGATGCGTTCTTGCGGGTAGTGACGTCGCGTTTCGTAAGCCATGGCGACAGCCCTTTCCACTCCCCAGCAGAATCCAAACGCTTCGGCGAGGCGCACCTGGAGACGGCCATGGGTTAGGCGATACCCGTTGTCTCGGATGGAACCAATCAGGCTGCTTTGGTAAGCCTGTTCCAAGCTGCCAGCCACCTCTTCGGCTCGACCGAAGCCTCGCCGGTTGTAGCGATCGGAGTGATGCAGCGAGCGTTTGAAGGCGTGAGTATCCATATCTGTAACGGCAGTGGATCAACTCTATGGGCTGTCTGGCACTAGCGACTGATCGCAGATGCCAATAAAAAACCCTGTCCCAGGATGGGACAGGGTGAAGTGCAGATCAAACGCTGCGAATGGAGCGAGTTATCGGCCTGATGACACGAAATCTGGATAGGCCTCCATGCCGTGCTCACCAATATCCAGGCCTTCAGTTTCTTCCTTCTCAGTAACTCGGATGCCACCGAACAAACCACCGATGACAGACCAAGCAATCCAGCAGGTCACGATCGTCCAAATGGCATAGGCCGCACAACCCAGTGCTTGGATTCCAAGCTGGCTGATGCCACCTCCCACGAGTAAGCCCAGTGGTGAGCCATCGCCCTGGATGTCAAAACCCCAAAGACCAACCACCAAGGTTCCCCACACGCCACAGACGCCATGGACGGAGAAGGCTCCGACAGGATCATCGATGCCTGATGCGTCAAGAGCTGAAACTGCGAAGACCACAATGATTCCGCCGATCAGACCAGCAACCCAGGAGCCAACAAAGGTGAGGTTGCCGCACCCTGCAGTGATGCTCACCAAGCCGGCAAGGATGCCGTTGATGATCATGGTCAAATCAGGTTTCCCGGATGTGATGGTTGAGATCACGGTGGCTCCGATCGCGCCACCAGCTGCAGCCAATGTTGTGGTTACTGCCACGTAAGGGACCCACTGATCCATGGCGAGCTGGGATCCAGGGTTGAATCCGTACCAACCAATCCAAAGAATCAGTGCGCCAAGAGTGGCAATGGCCATGTTGTGACCAGGGATCGCCTGAGGCTTGCCATCAATGAATTTGCCAATACGTGGGCCGAGAAGCATCGCCCCAATCAGTCCTGCCCAGGCTCCAACGGAGTGAACAATCGATGATCCAGCAAAGTCGATGAACTCTTTGTCGCCAACAGAATTCAGCCATCCGCCATTCCATTCCCAACTGCCTGCAATGGGATAGATGAAAGCGGTGAGAATGAGCGAGAACACCACAAACTCGCCGAATTTCACGCGCTCTGCCACGAGGCCTGAAACGATCGTTGCCGCGGTTCCAGCAAAAGCAGCCTGAAACAAGAAGTCAACGCTTGGAACGAGTCCAGCTTCTGAGATGAGTTCGGGCGTAACGGCCGGATCAAAAAACAACCCGTTGAAGTAGAGAAAGCCTGCGGCTATGGCATCGCCGTACATCAACGAATAGCCAACAAACCAATAAGCGGTTACAGCAAGTGCAAACACAAAAAGGTTTTTGGCGAGGATATTGACTGCATTCTTCTGACGACACATTCCGGCTTCCACCATGGCGAAACCGGCGTTCATGAAAATCACCAGAATCGTTGCGACCAGCAGCCAAAGATTGTTGGCTAGAAACGCAGCATTGAGTTCCGGCATCTCTGCGGCATGAGCCGAGAGGTTGAACAGTCCAAGGCCGAAAAGGGCCAATGGCACGCAGCCAAGCCACAAGGAGCGAGCGATTGGTTTTAAATCCGCGGATGCTTTGGAGGAGAAGCATCGGGCCCTCTAAGAGGCTTGCCTCCTGAAGGCGAGATTTACGTCGCTTGTTGGGCGACTCGTAAGCAGTTGTCATAGAGAAATCCCGACTGCAATTTGAGCTGGACAAGAAGATGTCCGCTTGAACGAACTAAAACTGCTCGCTAAGGCACACTTCTCAAGTCGCTGTTGCTACCAAATCTGGATTTCGCAAAGTTTTAGGTCTTTTTACTGACGGGGATGAACCGGCTGGAGTCCTTCCCAAGTGATCTGATCAAGCTCAAAGTTGAAGCGGCAAGGAAGCACTTCCACTCCTGCTGTCATGGCCAACCTGAACAGATCTCCGTAGCGGGGATCGGCGCTGTCCCCGGGGGCAAAAGCATTGACATCCGGCCGGCTCAGGCAAGGAACCAACACACCTCGTGCCTCAGGAATGAGTGCCGTAAGTTCCTCCAGGTGCTTTTGGCCCCGCTCGGTCACCGTGTCCGGGAAGAGTGCAACGTCGCCGTGACTCCAGGTGGTGTTTTTGACTTCGACGTAGATGGGGCGTTGATCGTCTGCGCTGTCGTCTGGGGTGAGCAATAAGTCAATGCGACTTCTGCGATTGTGTCCGTAAGGGACCTCGGCGCGGATCGACTTGATCGGACCGAGCTGGTCTTTGAGTTCGCCGGCTTCGATCAGGGCCCGAATCAGTTTGTTCGGCAAAGCGGTATTAATACCAGCCCAGCACAGCGTTCCGTCGCTGCTTGGGACCTCGGCCTGCTCCCATGTCCAAGCCAACTTGCGCTTCGGGGAAGGGGCATGGCGAACCCGGACTCTCCCGCCCGGATGGAGTACGCCTTTCATGGGTCCAGTGTTGGCGCAGTGGACGGTGACGACCTCTCCATCGTTGAGCTCCACATCAGCCAGAAAGCGTTTGTAGCGCTTCAGGAGCACTCCTTCGCTGAGGGCAGGAAACTGAAGGATCGAGGTGCCGGTCATGGCTGCTGGCTGAATCAGTCCATGGTGACCTGGCACAGGGTTGAGAATGCTCTCTCAGAAGGGCTGTGATCAGACGACGAATGGCGAGATCTCTGAAGCGCATTGCCCTGGTCGTCACCTACGGCACGTTGTTGAGCAAAGTTGGCGGCCTGGTTCGTCAGTTGGTGATTGCGGCAGCCTTCGGGGTGGGTGCTGCTTATGACGCGTACAACTATGCCTATGTTCTTCCTGGATTTTTATTGATTCTTCTGGGAGGGATCAATGGTCCATTCCATAGCGCCATGGTGAGCGTGCTCAGCCGCCGTCCTCGTGAGGAGGGTGCTCATATCTTGGCCACGTTGAACACGATGGTCAGCGCTCTGCTGCTGGTGGTAACGATCGTTCTCGTGTTGGCAGCTGATCCATTGATCACGCTTGTTGGCCCTGGTCTCAGTCCGGAGTTGCACCGCATCGCTGCAGTACAGCTGCAAGTGATGGCTCCGATGGCTTTGTTGGCTGGTCTGATCGGCCTTGGCTTTGGATCGCTCAATGCTGCTGATGAGTTCTGGATTCCGGCGATTTCGCCGTTGATGTCCAGCCTCGCGCTCATCGTGGGCATCGGTTTGCTCTGGTGGCAGGCGGGCTCTGCGATCTCAACGCCCGCTCTCGCGCTTTGGGGAGGGGTGGTGTTGGCGTTATCCACCCTGGTGGGAGCGTTTCTGCAATGGCTTCTGCAGCTGCCTGCTCTGATGAAGCAGGGGCTGGTTCAGTTGCGTCTCGCCTGGGATTGGCGCCATCCCGGTGTTCAGGAGGTTTGGCAGGTGATGGGCCCGGCCACCCTGTCGTCGGGAATGCTGCAGATCAATGTGTTTACTGATCTGTTTTTCGCTTCGGGGTTGCTTGGAGCGGCGGCTGGGCTTGGTTACGCCAATTTGTTGGTTCAGACGCCGCTGGGGTTGATTTCCAACGCGTTGTTGGTGCCGCTGTTGCCAACCTTTTCCCGTCTGACGGCTCCGCAAGATCGCCCAGAGCTGATCGCTCGGATCCGTCAGGGCTTGATGCTGTCGACGGCGTCGATGCTTCCCCTTGGCGCCTTATTCCTGGCCCTTGCTACTCCCATCGTGGCGTTGGTGTACGAGCGTGGTGCGTTCAATCAAGGTGCGGTGGAGCTCGTAACGGGCTTGTTGATGGCCTATGGACTTGGCATGCCCGCCTATCTCGGCCGAGATGTGTTGGTGCGCGTGTTTTACGCCCTTGGCGACGGCACAACACCGTTTCGCCTTTCGGTGATCGGTATTGGGCTCAATGTCGTCTTCGACTGGGCCCTCGTTGGCGGTCCAACGCCATGGGGGCCTCAACTTCCCTTCAATTTTGGTGCAGCGGGGTTGGTGCTGGCCACCGTGTTGATCAATGTGCTCACCTGCGTCGCCCTTTTGTTGGCCCTGCAGCATCGGCTGAAAGTGTTGCCTTTAAAACAGTGGGGTCTAGATGGCTTGCGCCTGATGGTTGCGGCCGTAGGCGCTGGGATCGTGGCCTGGGGGTTGAGCCAAGGGGTGCGTTGGCCTGTTGATCTTGTGGGCCGACTCCTGCAGGTCGGCCTTTCGGGATCACTGGGGGGGTTGGTGTTTATGGCGTTGGGTCAAGCGTTCGATGTTCAAGAGGTTCGCGAGATCAGCCAAGGCCTGACGCGTCGCCTCACTCGTCGCTGAGACGGACCTCTCGGTCTTCCCGCACCTGGATCGGTAACTCAAGGTGTTGGCGACCGACCAGCTGGGGCCCTTGCACAGACAGAATCCGCGCTTCAATTCCAAAGTCGCGAAAGGCGGTTTCCATTTCCTGGATGAGAGCTTTCTCAACCTGGGCTTCGGGATCGACAACCTTCCCGATCAAGCGTTCGCCGAGGCGGCCGATCCGTTGCCGGACCACATCGCGGGCGTTGGTGACCTCGATGATCAGCACGGCAGAGTCCAACAACGTTTCAACCTTATCGGCAGTGTCCTTCGAGAATCTCCTCGAGGTCCGAAAGTTGAGAGGACGGCAACAGACGCGCCATCGGTAATCGCGCACTTCCTCCCCCAATTGGGACCTGAACAGCTTCCAGCGCTTGGCGTGCGGCCACAACGGCGCCTTGGTCAAGCAGCGCGCTGCATTCAATCGCAAGGGCTTCGGCTAAGCCGGCATCTCCCAAATACAAGTGCCATCCAGCCACCTGGATATAGAGACGGTCCGCCAGCGTTGAGCTGAGGGCGCGTAGATCAGCTGAGTCCAGAGTCATCGTTATGGAGTCGGAACGTCTGATTCATGCTGACTCAGCTTTCGTCGGTGTCTGCGTCTTTGCCAGGGCGCAGACGGATAACGACCAGAAGGTGAATAAGTAAGACCACCAGCCAAGCTTCACTCCACAGGTCGAGATGGCTCCAGGGGTGCCGCATCTCTTGCACAAACCAAAGGCCGCTATTGACAGCGGCAAACCCCCCGGCATGGAGGCAGAAATTCACCACCCTGTTGAAATGCCTGTAGGTGGCATTGTTCGGATCGGCGGGTCCGTACCAGCGGAGCGGCATGTGATGACCCTCGTGAATCCGTTGATTTTGACGTGTTGGTGTCCGTTGGTTGACGAAGGGTGCCTTGATACGGTCAGATGGTGGCTTCCAAGCGCTTGTAGCTCAGCGGATTAGAGCATCTGACTACGGATCAGAGGGTCGGGAGTTCGAATCTCTCCAGGCGCGCTATTGAAAACTGCCGACAAGGCAGTTTTTTTTTGAAGATCCGTGTGTGCGAGGGGCCTATTCCCTACGATCCATGCATTGGTGTTTGAAACGCATGACAGATCGCTCCGCAGCCCCGATCAATGCATCTTTGAAGGCTGCAGACCCTGCCATCGCTGGTTTGATCGATCAAGAGCAGATGCGTCAGGAGACGCATCTTGAGTTGATTGCATCGGAGAACTTCACCTCCAAGGCGGTGATGGAAGCTCAGGGTTCGGTGCTGACGAATAAATACGCAGAGGGGCTTCCCCACAAGCGTTATTACGGCGGCTGCGAGCACGTGGATGCCATCGAAGAATTGGCCATCTCAAGGGCGAAGCAACTTTTCGATGCGGCTTGGGCGAATGTTCAGCCCCACAGCGGAGCTCAGGCGAACTTTGCTGTGTTTCTTGCCCTGCTTCAGCCCGGTGACACGATTCTTGGAATGGATCTCAGCCATGGGGGGCATCTCACCCATGGCTCACCGGTGAATGTGAGCGGCAAGTGGTTCAACGTGGTCCAGTACGGCGTTGATAAAAAGACTCAGCGCCTTGATATGGAGGCTATTCGTCAGCTGGCTCTTGACCACAAGCCAAAACTGATTATTTGTGGGTACTCGGCCTACCCGCGCTCGATTGACTTCGCTGCGTTCCGCGCCATTGCGGACGAAGTGGGTGCATACCTTTTGGCAGACATGGCTCATATCGCCGGCCTCGTGGCTGCTGGGGTGCATGCCAGCCCAGTGCCTCACTGTGATGTTGTTACCACCACCACGCACAAAACCCTGCGCGGCCCCCGTGGTGGCTTGATCCTTTGTCGCGATGCAGAGTTCGCTCGCCGATTTGACAAAGCGGTGTTTCCCGGATCTCAGGGAGGACCGCTTGAACACGTGATTGCAGCTAAGGCTGTGGCTTTCGGAGAAGCCTTGCAGCCCGACTTCAAGACTTACAGCCGTCAGGTTGTTGCCAACGCTCAGGCCCTAGCGGCTCGTCTTCAGGAGCGAAAGATTGATGTGGTGAGTGGAGGTACGGATAACCATGTAGTTCTTCTCGATCTGCGCAGCATCGGGATGACAGGCAAGGTTGCTGATCTTTTGGTGAGTGATGTGCACATCACGGCTAACAAGAACACGGTTCCCTTTGATCCTGAGTCTCCCTTCGTGACGAGTGGCTTGCGTTTGGGAACGGCAGCTCTCACCACCCGTGGCTTTGATGAGAAGGCCTTCCAAGAGGTTGCTGATGTGATCGCTGATCGCCTTCAGAACCCTGCGGATGATGCCATTCAGGCGCGGTGCTTGGAGCGAGTTAGTGACCTGTGTATGCGGTTCCCGCTCTATGCCCCTGCTTTGGAGCCGGCTCTGGCTTGAGTGCCTTAAGCGCCGTGTCTCTAAGCCTTTTTCTGCCTAAGATTTTCATCTAAAAGATCCTGTTTGGTGACCTTCCGCCGGAGTTTTTTGTGACGTTCGCGAGTACTCCTCTCGCAGTCGCTTCGGCGAGTCTGGTTGTTGCGGCCGTTATGACGACGCTGCTTGTCCCCCTAGTGCGCGGGCTGGGTTTGAGATTAGGTCTTACGGATCAGCCCGATTCCCGCAAACAGCACACCACCCCCATGGTGCGATTGGGAGGCATCGCCTTGGTTTTGGGTTTTTGTTTGTCCCTTGGGGTCACTTGGTACATGGGGGGGTTTGGCATGTTGGCTCCGGCCCGTGACCAGCTCATCTGGACCACGCTTGCCGGTTCTCTCTGCTTTTTTGTGATCGGTCTTGCAGACGATCTTTTTGCCCTGTCTCCTTGGCCGCGCTTGGCTGGTCAGGTCGCGGTTTCGGTGGTTGTTTGGTCCCAGGGCGTCCGTATTGGAGCGATTGATCTGCCTTGGTTAGCCAGCAGCTCTGAAGCTTTGCTGCTTCCAGATCTGCTCAGCTTGGTCGCCACGGTGATTTGGCTGGTGGGGATCACCAATGCAATTAATTGGCTCGATGGCCTTGATGGTTTGGCCGCAGGTGTTGCTGGAATCGCAGCGGTTGGTTTGGTGTCAGTGAGTTTTTCGCTCCATCAGTCAGCGGCTGCATTTCTTGCTGCAGCGTTAGCAGGAAGTTGCCTTGGCTTCCTCCGCCACAACTTCAATCCAGCTCGCATTTTTATGGGTGATGGCGGATCTTATTTTTTGGGGTTCACCCTCGCCGCTGTGAGCATTGTTGGCCCGGCGAAAGGGCTAACAACGGTGAGCTTGTTGCTGCCGTTGTTGATTCTTTCGTTGCCCTTGGCCGATATGTCTGCCGTGATTATGGGGCGTCTCAGCGATGGTCACTCCCCCTTTTATCCAGATCGGCGCCATCTGCATCACCGCCTTCTTCGTGCTGGCTTTAGCCATCGACGCACGGTTGTTTTGATCTACGTGTTCACGCAGTGGCTGGCGTCATTGGCCATGGTCGTGGCCAATGTGGAAATGCGTTTTCTCTGGCTTGGGCTGGCTACGGCCATCCTTGTGGCCACGGTTGTGACCATTAATCGTCAGCGTCATCTTGAAGCGGCGATTGAACCTTCAGACCTGGAACCTTCAGACCCTGATCGCCATGGCTGATCGCTCGGACCGCGCTGGTGTTGAGATTCTCTGTGTTGGAACGGAGCTTCTGCTTGGCAACATCCTCAATGGCAACGCCCGTTGGTTGTCTGAGGAGCTTGCCTCTCTTGGCCTCCCCCATTTTCGCCAAACCGTTGTGGGCGACAACCGCGATCGCCTGATCGCGCTGGTTCAGGAGATCGCGCAACGCTCCAGTGTGTTGATCGTCACCGGTGGGCTTGGACCAACCCCGGATGATCTCACCACAGAGGCGATTGCAGCCGCGTTTTCTGTTCCTTTGGAAGAGCGAGCCGAGGTTTGGTCGGACATTGAAGAGAAAGCCCGTAGCCGCGGTCGCACTCCTGGCCCTGAAACCCGTCGGCAGGCGCTCTTGCCTGTTGGCGCTGAGGTTTTATGGAATCCAACGGGAACCGCTCCCGGCATGATCTGGACCCCGGTGCCTGGATTCACCGTTCTCACGTTTCCAGGAGTGCCCAGTGAGATGAAAGCGATGTGGAAGGCCACGGCCGCGCCCTGGTTCCGGTCGTCTGGGCTCTCCAAGGGTGTGTTTGTGAGCCGTCTGCTTCATTTTTGGGGAATCGGTGAATCCACGTTGGCCGAACAGGTGGCCGATCTGTTGGATGGGGGCAACCCCACCGTTGCTCCCTATGCCGGCCGCGGAGAGGTAAAGCTCAGGATTACGGCCTGTGCTGATGAGCCCTCGAAAGCTTGGCTGCTGGTGGATCAAACCGAGCAGGAGTTGCGCCAGCGCACGGGCAACCTTTGCTTTGGCGTGGATCAAGATTCGCTTGCTTCTGTTGTTTTGAAGCGGCTGGGGCAAGCAGGCCAAACCTTGTCTGTGGCGGAATCCTGTACGGGTGGGGGTTTAGGTGCTGAGCTCACAGCGGTGCCAGGCGCATCTTCCGTGATGCTTGGCGGGGTGATTTCCTATTCCAATGGCATTAAGCGAGATCTGTTGTCCGTGCCTGAAGAGCTGCTCGAACAGCACGGTGCAGTGAGTGCACCAGTGGCCGAGGCGATGGCGCTGGGTGTTCGTCGTCTCACTGGATCGGACTGGGCGCTTTCGATCACGGGAATCGCCGGTCCTGATGGCGGAACGCTGGAAAAGCCCGTGGGATTGGTGTTTGTTGGTGTCGCTGGGCCGGATGGATGCAGCAGTGAGATGTTGCGCTTGGGTCCTACCCGGGGTCGGGAGTGGATCCGTACCGTCAGCGCTGGTGAGGTTTTGAATTGTCTTCGCTTGCGCTTACTGGCTCTCTCTGAGGAGGAGGGCGAGGGGAAAGAAGGCTGTAAGGCGAGATCAAGTGGATTGGATTGAACTCTGTTTGCCTCTAGGGTTTTGAGTGAATTGTCGAGTGGGAATGAGCAGCGGAACCCTGTACGACAAAGTTTGGGATCTTCATCGCGTTGCCGAACTCTCGGGTGGCTCCACCCAGCTGTTGATTGGGTTGCATCTGATCCATGAAGTGACGAGCCCTCAGGCTTTTGTTGCCCTGGAGGACAAGGGGTTGAAGGTGCGTTGTCCGGAACGAACGGTGGCGACGGTGGACCACATCGTTCCCACCACTAATCAGGCCAGGCCCTTTGCTGATCCATTGGCGGAGGAGATGCTCAGCACCCTGGAGCGCAACTGCAGCAAGCATGGAATCGTGCTCAATGGAATTGGCAGTGGTCGTCAAGGAATCGTGCATGTGATTGCGCCGGAGTTGGGATTGACGCAGCCCGGCATGACCGTGGCTTGCGGGGACTCGCACACGTCAACGCACGGTGCCTTTGGGGCGATCGCCTTTGGTATCGGCACGTCTCAGGTTCGTGATGTGCTGGCAAGCCAAAGCTTGGCGATGAACAAACTCAAGGTCCGCCGCCTTTGGGTTGAAAATCAGCTGAGTCCTGGAGTGTTTGCCAAAGACTTGATCCTGCACGTGATTCGTTCGCTTGGGGTTAAGGCTGGGGTTGGCCATGCCTATGAGTTCGCTGGACCAGCAATCGATGCTCTTTCGATGGAGGAGCGGATGACTCTCTGCAATATGGCGATAGAGGGAGGCGCTCGCTGCGGATACGTCAATCCCGACCAGACAACCTTTGACTACTTGGAGGGCCGTCCTTCCGCACCGAGTGGTGAAGCCTGGCACCGGGCGACGCATTGGTGGCGTTCACTGGCATCGAATGCTGATGCTGTCTTTGACGACGAGTTGCGATTTGATGCAGCAACGATTGCCCCAACGGTGACTTGGGGGATTACCCCCGGTCAGGGAATCGGCGTGGATGAGCAGGTTCCAAAGCCTGAGCAACTGGACCCTGCCGATCGACCGATCGCGGAAGAGGCTTACCGCTACATGGACTTAAAGCCTGGCCAGGCGATTGCCGGCGTGCCTGTGGATGTCTGCTTTATTGGCAGTTGCACCAATGGCCGCCTGAGTGATCTCAAGGCGGCAGCCGCTGTGGCACGGGGGAGGCAAGTGGCCGCTGGGATCAAAGCCTTTGTGGTTCCGGGCTCCGAGCAGGTGGCTCGTGCTGCTGAGGCTGAAGGCTTAGACCAAGTGTTTCGCGATGCTGGATTTGAGTGGCGTGAGCCTGGCTGCTCGATGTGCCTCGCGATGAATCCTGACCGTCTTGAGGGGCGTCAGATCAGTGCGAGCTCTAGTAATCGCAACTTCAAGGGTCGCCAGGGATCGGCTAGCGGCCGCACGTTGCTGATGAGCCCTGCGATGGTTGCGGCCGCTGCGGTGACCGGTCATGTCAGCGATGTTCGCTTGCTCTGGATCTGATCTTCGGCTGTGGCGGCAGAGTCCCGCGCTATTTGAGTGTTTCGGTTGCTGTTTTATTCCTTTTGATCCTTCATGACGCAGACCCACGATTTTCCCCAAGGCCTGATTACCAAGATTGAAGGCCGCGCCCTTGTCTTGCGGGGTGATGACATCGATACCGACAGGATTATTCCGGCTCGATTCCTGAAATGCGTGAGTTTTGAAGCGCTCGGCGCTCAGGTCTTCGCTGATGACCGAAAGGAGCTAGATGGAGGTCATCCTTTTGACCTTCCTGCGCATCAGGGAGCCTCGATTTTGGTGGTGAATGACAACTTCGGTTGTGGCTCGAGTCGTGAGCATGCGCCTCAAGCCTTAATGCGATGGGGGATCCGTGCTCTGGTTGGGGTGAGTTTTGCGGAAATTTTTTACGGCAATTGTTTGGCATTAGGAATCCCTTGTGCCAAGGCCAGTCACGACCAGGTGCGCGCTTTGCAAGATGCAATCGCCCAAGATCCTTCAGCAACCTGGACGTTCGATCTGGAGACCTCGAGTTGCAGCAGTGATCTGGGGCATTGGTCGATGGAAGTGGATCCAGGCCCCCGCGACATGTTCCTTTCAGGTCGTTGGGATGCAACGGGGCAGCTTTTGTCTCGGGATGCGGAGCTGCAGAGCACGCTCGATCGTCTTCCTTACTTAAATGGATTCTGCACGGATGCGGCAGTCACTTGATTTAGTGTCTATGAAGGAAGAAGCGGCATCGATGTCATGACAATCCTTCTTAAGCGCATCTGGTTTGCTTTTGGCTCGATGGCCCTCTTGCTGGGCCCCACGGCTGTTGAGGCAGGCTCAGTGACAGCGATTGCAGTTGAGCCTTTTGGCACCCCGCTTGAACGCTTGCTTGAGAGTGGCGCTTGTCAGAGATGTGATTTACGCGATGCGGATCTACGCGGCCGTCATCTGATTGGGGCTGATTTACGTGATGCTGATTTGCGCGGGGCAAAGCTCAACGGGGTGAATCTTGAAGGCGCCGATTTGAGTGGAGCCAGATTTGATGGTGCCCGCTTGCAGGGAGCGATGCTGAGCAATGCCGATCTCTCAGGCACTGATCTACGCCATGCCGACTTACGAGATTCGGTTGTAATCAATGCGTATGCGCCTGGAGTGCAAACCGAGGGAATGCAGTTTGCAGGTTCGGATCTCACTGGCAGTCATTTGATCTATGGCGGTGGTCCTGATGACGAAGCCATAAAAGCTATAGATTTTTAGAGAGAGGGTTTAAAAGGGGCGGTTGTCGAGCTCGTTAGAAGGGTTATAGGGGACGAAGGGCACTCCAGTGCCTGTGAAATTGAAGTCATTGAGGCGGAATCGGAATCCGCCGACGCCTTGATAGGGGTTGAAGTAGAAGCCGAAGTCGTAGGAGCGACGTTGCCAGCGTAATTCGATATTGGAATCGATCACATCGCGATAGAACTCAGAATTTGGATCAATATTTAGTCCTACTCCTGCATTTAAAACCAACGGTCCAGCGATCTGTTGGGTGATCCCTAGACCTAAGGTCCCGAGGTCAATGGCTTGGTCAAAATCGAACGGACTTGAACCTTGCCTAAGAGTGCCACCACCGGTAATGGATAGCTGGGTGTAGTCCAGGAATGGTTTGCTGAAGGTGCCCAAGGTGAGGCTGGGACCTCCGCTCAGGCTGATCGTGGTTTGACGTTCACCATCACCGTAAGCGGCTAAAAGTGTGTTGATATTGGTGTTAAACGTCAAGCCTGGAACGATGACAACGGGAGAGTAGCGATAGGCAGCTTGAGGCGTTAACTCCGCGTGATTACCCCTCCAGATTGGAAAACTGCTGTTTAAAGAACCATAAAAATTAGCTCGCCACAAATCCGTGAGATTTTCACTTTCAAATTGTTCGGCTTGATAATTTCCAGCTCCGATACGCCAAACGTAGTTATTGGCAAGCTTGCCAACTTTGAAATCCCCCCTTTTTTCGAGGAAGCTACCAAAAGCAGAATAGACATCAGTTTCTCCTAATGATCCGTTGTAGGCCTTGTAGCGATAAGCGGAAAAGAGCCTGGCCTGGATGTCGCCCAGCAAAGGAAGATCGATAGTCTTATTTAGTTCACCCCAGAAGCGACTGCCATTTGCGAAGTTGTCAGGATTAAACGTGCTGACATCAGCATTGGCTTTTGCTTTCCATCCCATGATCTCACTGGAGACTTTCGCTTTTAGGCCAAATAAATCGCCAGCTGTTGTTGGTTGACTGATTTTTCCGCTGCCAATTGATTTCCCTGGGGCGACATAGCTATCAGTAGTGCCATCAACAGCTCGTTGCACAAGAAGTTGAGGTTGGAGGCTTAATAAAGTCTTTTGGTTGAGTTCAATCGGTTTGAGTGATCTCCCGATAAAAAATCCGTCCCTGTCATCATTGTCGATTCCAAATTCCCAGCGGTTTTCAACTTCCTCTTCCTTTGTGATTCGTTGGGTGCGGCTCACCGGGATAGGGAGACGCTCTTCCACGATCAATTGATTGCGCGAACTCTTGATCAAAATGTCGCCGTTGGGCTGTTCCTTCGCAATAACATTTTCGGTGTCGATTCTGGTTTGCGCCGGTGTATATGGATCATTGGTGAATCCCATGCGATCTGAAGTCCATCCTTCAGGTGTGATCGCAACCTGGGCTGCTTGGATACGCCAACGACTGATTTTCCCATCAATTAGCTGCGTTTTCCCATAAGAAGGAAGCTGTCTTGGCCGAACTTTTCCATATTCTGTTTGTGCTTGGAAGTCACTATTTGACAGGTCTACAAACTCATCGTTACTGCCAAACCGACGATCGATCGTGAACCTTTGCTGGAGCTGGATGCTGCTAATCCTTTGGTCGATCATGGCGATCGATTGTTCGCGCAGCGCCTCCTGTTCCGCTGGTGACATCCCTGAGAAGCGTGACTGAGCTAACGGTTGAACGGGCTGGGCTGCCTGCTTTCCGCCTGTGCCGAGTGTGATTTCTTCGAGTTTTTCGTTCAGGGTGAGTAGGGGCGGTCGGGTGGCGCGATCAGGATCTGGGCAGCCCAACGGAGGTGGAACCTCGGCGATTTTGGCTGGAATGGGATCTTCGCCCCAGCGGTAGCGCAAGCCGAGGAGGTAGGCATTGCTTCCTTCTTTGACGCCGTTGTAGGTGCCGAACGCACCAGAACGGTGGTGAATCCTTCCCACAAATGAGAGCTGATCAGAGACGGAGGCTTCGAGCTCGAAGGCCAAATAGTTCAGCAGTTGGGTGTAGTTCTCCCTATAAGTGCGTTCGTAGTTACTTGCCGAGGAGTTGAAACTGACTCCTTCCACAAACCCAAAGCTCAGCCAAGGCTGAAGCCAGAGTCGTGCCCCAAGCCCAAGGATGGCTTCTCCGAACTGTTGCTCTGGCGTGTCGGCATTAGGAACGGCCTGGTTGAAGGGCCCACCGGGTTGTTTGAACGCCTGATGGCCAAATAGATCGGCCTCCAATTCAAGAGCAAAAGGTCCAGCGCGCCAAATCCGTTTTTGCATGCTCACTCCCAGGAGATACTCCTCGCGCATGCGTCCGTTGAACAGAAAAGTGTCTCCAAAATTGGAATCAATCATTTGCCCGCCCCATGCGGTTACGGCCCAAGGGTGGGGGTGCCAGTCGGGGACCGGAGGAAGTGTCACCGGACAGGCCATGCCTGAGTCCGGTGACGTTGATGCCTTTGAGGTTGATGCGCTGGTTTCAGCTGTGGATTCCGGGACTTCCCAGTTGGGCGTTGGCGTGAGCTCTGTCTCCCAGATGCTGTCTCCGCTCGGCTGATCACTGATTTGCCGAGCAGCTCTGCCACCCATCTCCATATCAAGAGCAGTTGGGAAGCCAAGGCCTGAGCTCTCGAGGACAGGAAGGGTCTGATTGGAGGGTGGTTCGACGGCCTCGGGTGAGGATTGAAAGCCTGCGGACAGCTCATCGAGTTCAAGAACGCCGTAAACGTCTTTAAGCTCACCGCTGTTTTGAATCAGGCTGTAGCGGAACGTGCTCGCTTGAAAATATTGCGATCCACGGCGTAAACGCACGCTGCCGCGGGCGTAAAGGGTGTTGAAGTTGGTGTCAAATTCGATGCGATCGGCCTGGAGCAATCCGCCGCGAAGCTTGGCTCGAACGTTGCCTTCGGCTACAAAAACTCCCCGGCGAGCATCAAATGATTGGCGATCAGCCTTGAGCTTGATCGCTTTTGGAGGCTTTGGAGACGCTGCGAAGGGCTGAACCTCAAGTGCCGACGGTTCCTTAGCTGCATCGGTCTCTTTCGATAAGGAGTCCACAGGCTGAGCGTGGACGGGACCTCCTGTCAGCGCAGCGGCAACAGCCAGTGATCCTGCGATCCTGGTGATGGGGCTAAACGCCGACAAAAGAAATCAGCAATGGCAAGCGATCCTGCCATGTGCAAAAGCTTTTTAACGTGAGGTCGAACCAGTGCTCGGCGTGACCCTGTTGCCTAGGACTCAATCTTCGAGATCTTTCCGGCTGGGTGTACGGCTTGGGTCGCTGGCAAGGAAGCCAAAGACAAAGATGCCGAGAAAGAAAAAGACGACGGAATAAACCGAAATCTTGAGGGCAAGCATGGCAACCGACCGGCGTCTGAAATTTGATCGCCATCCTATGGCGGAATGATGAAATAACACGATGGAGAAGCCTCTGCAAGCCCCGGGATCGGAGTGGATTGAAACGTTTCGATGTCGGAGTCGCGTTGATCTGCACCCTGGGTGGTGGCGACGTGGCGATCAAGAACGGCGGCCGGTACTGGCCGATCCCTGGGGGCGTCACCACCGTCCCGATTGGGCTGAGCGCGGACTTTTGATTTGGCCGCGAGGTGGCAACTGGTTGCACCTCGAGCAGACCCTGGTCTGTCCAATGCCTTGGATGCAGGCCAGCGCGTCCTGCGAGCGACTGGTGCTCAGCTGGTGGGCTGATGCAGTGCGACTCAGCATTGATGGGGTCCTGGTGCATGAGGGGGACCTCTTTGATACCCGCTGCCGTTGGCTCCTCCCTGAGGGTTGGAGGGACGGTGCGGGCCTTCGGATCCAGTTGGATTTACGAAGCCCTTGTCATGACGATGGGGCTCTGATCCACAGCGCTCTCGTCCAGGAACCTCTGCTTGCTCACTGCGACTCGGATCGGGCGTTGCTTCCTGAAGCCTTGGAACTCTCCTGGGCAAGAGGAGAGTCGCTTCCGGATGCTGTGTTGTCTTGCGACCCGATGGCCTCAGAGGCCTTTGCCTTGGTTGATCGCCACTTGGCGTCCTGCCCTAAGCCAGTGGGTGCGGTGCATTGGCTGGGCCATGCCCATCTCGATCTCGCTTGGCTTTGGCCCGTGGCTGACACCTGGCAAGCGGCGGAACGCACCTTTTGCTCTGCTCTCGATCTGATGGAGCGTTATCCAGAGCTCCACTTTGCGCACTCCACCCCGGCTCTCTATGCCTGGGTGGAACGCCATCGCCCGGCCTTGCATGAGCGGATTCAGCAGGCCAGTCGTGAAGGTCGCTGGGAGCCGATTAATGGCCCTTGGGTTGAAACCGATTGCGTTCTGGTGAGTACGGCATCCCTGTCGCGCCAGTTCAGTCTTGGACAGGACGACAGCAAGAGGCGCTTCCCGGAGTGGCGGCATGACTTGGCTTGGCTGCCCGACAGTTTTGGATTCGCCGCCGGACTTCCCTCTGTGGCGGTTGCCAACGGAGTGCGTTGGTTCTGCACACACAAACTGGCTTGGAATGCCACCAACCGCTTCCCCCATCGTTTGTTTCGCTGGCGCAGCCGCGGAGGAGCGGAGGTTTTGGCGCTGATGCTGCCCGGAATCGGCACCGATGGCGATCCTGTCGCGATGGCAAAAGAGCAGCGCGATTTCCAATCTGCTACTGGGATGGAGCAGGCGATCTGGCTCCCAGGGGTTGGCGATCATGGTGGCGGTCCCACTGCCGAGATGCTGGAACAGCTAAGGCTTTGGGACGGTCAGCCGCAGGCTGTGACACAGCAGCCCGGAACGCTGCGCTCCTATCTCGATCAACTGGAGCCTTGGTGCTCCACCTTGCCGGTCTGGCGCGATGAGCTTTATCTCGAGCTGCATCGGGGTTGCGCGACCAGTCGGCCTGATCAGAAGCGTCACAATCGCAGTCTGGAGAGGCTTCTACGTGAGACTGAGCTTGCTGCTGCGTTGCTTGGGCCTCGGGCTAAGGAGATCGTGCCCAGCTTCGAGCAGGCCAGCGATTGGCGACCTCTACTGTTCCAACAATTCCATGACATCCTTCCAGGCACATCGATTCCGGAGGTGTTTGAGCAGGCTGAACCGATCTGGTGTGATGCTCGCCGCCGTGCGGCCCGCTGTCGAGATCAGCTGTTAGGTCATCTGCTCGCGTCCAATCAAGACGGGTGGGACTCCGATCCCTATCGCTCCCATTGGACCTGGTGCGGCTTGCAGCCCCTTGCGCACTGGTCACCTTTGCTGCGCTTGCCTCAGGGGCATTGGTCCAGCGGTGGGCAGATCCTTCCTGAGCAGGCTGCCTCTTCAGGCGGTGTTTGGGTGCAACTTCCTTGTAGCGAAGGTGTTTGCGCGCTCCCGCTGCAGCGCAGCCTTGAGCCTCTGGGGTCGGCCTTGCCCGTTCGTCACCCCGTGAGTGTGGAGCTGGATTCGTCGGGAGTGTGGAGGCTGAGCAATGGGCTGGTTTCTGCGGATGTGGGTCCCTATGGACTGGTTCAGCTCCGTGATGGGAATGGTGTGCCACAGCTCAGCGAACCCATGCGATTGCTGCGCTTTTCCGATCGAGGGGAGTTCTGGGACGCTTGGGATCTGGCCGCTGATTACCGCCAACATCCGCTGCCGATGGCCGAAAACTGGTCGGCGGAATTAGTGGAGTCGGGCCCTCTGACAGCGCGGATCGTGCTGCGCACGGTTGCTGGATTGAGCAAGGTCCGCTTGGACCTCTTGCTGCAGGCCGATTCGCCTTGGATCGAGGCCCAGCTCAGCGTCCACTGGCAGCAGACCCATGAATTGTTGCGGCTGGAATTGCCGTTAAACAGCCCTGCTATGCGTTGGGCTGCTGATACGAGTGGTGGAGTGATCGAGCGACCAGCGCAAGCCTTCACTCCTTTTGAACAAGAGCGTTGGGAAGTTCCTGTGATCTCCTGGCTGGCTGCAGAAGCAGAAGCTCCTGGGGGTGGGTTGGCTGTCTTGCTGGATGGTCCTCAAGGTGTCGATGCAAGCGCGAACCATCTGGGAGTGTCCCTGCTTCGTGGTCCAACCTGGCCTGACCCTTCAGCCGATCATGGATGGCACCGCCACCGGTTGGCCTTTATGCCAGCGATGTTTGGTTGGAACCGCAGTGGTGTGGCCCAGGCCGCGATTCGATTCAGGGAGCCCGGATGGATGGGGCCTGTTGCGCTGGATCAGCGTTGGCAAGGGCTTCCCGCTTTGCCCATCGGCCTGGTGCCGATTTCAATCCGATCAGCGGAGGGTGACGGGTTAAGCGATAAGGCGGTTCAAATTGAGTTGCTCAATCCGGGTCCAGCGCGTCAGCGTTGGCGGCCTGGGAGCGATTGGAGGCTGAGCTGCGCCAAGTCCAACGAGCGAAGGACCTTTTGGGAGGTGCACCCTGGCGAGCTCATCACATTGGTCTTGGAGAACGTTCAATCCTCGTGATCATCGAACGGGTCGTCGAGATTTTTAGATGGGGGACCAAAGGCTGTGTAGACCCCCAATCCTGTTAACCCAAGCAGGGCGGCCAGCACGGCAATCGCCACTGACATGGCCGGGGACGAACTTTCCATCACAACTCTCCACAGGATCGACGCCTTTACGGGTCGGAGCCCCTACAGTATCGAGACTTAATTCCACCCGAGACTTCAGCGCTGCCATGGCTCAACGCACCCGTCTGGGCGATTTGCTCCGCCCTCTGAATTCGGAATACGGCAAGGTTGTCCCTGGCTGGGGAACAACACCAGTGATGGGCATTTTTATGGCCCTGTTCCTTGTGTTTCTGCTGATCATTCTTCAGCTGTATAACAAGTCACTGATTCTTGAAGGAATCAATGTCAACTGGAATGGCTTGGGTCTGGGCTGACGTCAGGTCATGAATGTTTTCGGCATTGGCCTGCCAGAGATGGCCGTCATCGCGGCGGTCGCTCTCTTGGTGTTTGGCCCTAAGCGTCTCCCCGAGTTCGGCCGTACTCTCGGCAAAACGCTGAAAGGGTTTCAGTCGGCTTCGAAGGAATTCGAACGCGAAATTAATAAGGCCATGGCTGAACCCGATCCCGTTGCGGATCAGGCCAAGGCTCTAGATGCATCAGCTGAGACTGTTGTAACCCCAGTGGTTGCGCCAAAATCTGAGCCAACACCCCCTTCCGATTGAGTCGATGAATTGCGGTGATCTCCGCTTAGTGGTGGGGTTGGGGAATCCAGGTAATCGTTACGCCAACACCCGTCACAACGTTGGCTTCATGGTCTTGGAACGCTTTGCTTCTCGGGAAGGTGGAGGCTTTCGCTCCATGCCTAAGCTCCAAGGTCAGCTTGCTGATCTGGGTGCGGGGGATAAGAGATTGCGGTTGTTGATGCCCCAAACCTTCATGAACGACAGCGGGCGTTCGATTCGATCGGCATTGGATTGGTTTGGGTTTGATCTGCATCAGCTTTTGGTCCTCGTTGATGACATGGATCTGCCGTTAGGCCGTTTGCGTTTGCGGGCCCGTGGGTCTGCTGGTGGCCATAACGGTCTTAAAAGCACCATTCAGCATCTGGGTACGCAGGATTTCGCGCGCCTGCGGATTGGAATCGGTGCACCTGGACAAAATCCGAGTGAGCGCAAGGCACGAACGGTGTCGCACGTGCTCGGAAGTTTCAGTCGTGACGAGGAGCCCCTACTCGACAAGGTTCTATTGGAAGTCGTCGAAGGTTTGGAGCGGATTCAGCGGCAAGGTCTCGATCTTGCAGGGAATCACATCAATGGGCTTCAGCTGGCTCCCACCAACACTGAGGCGTGATGGCAGCGCTACCCGTTACCACCGCCCATCTGCGGGTTCAACGCCAGAGTTTTGCGGATCAATGTTTGGAAGGAGATGTTCGGGCCGGAGGCTTCAATTGGCAGTTCAGTTGGTTTTTTGATCGTGGCGAGCTCAGTGTGGAGCCCTCCCTGGGGCGAGCTTTGATTCAAGACGCGCTCCTTCGTTTTCTTGTGAAATCTGACTATGACCTTGAGCCGGGAGGCGATTACACCTTCACCGTGAGAGCCCGTTTTTGAGGGGATCGGGACCTGGCCATTGCAAAAGCCGATCTAAATAATCTTCGAGGATCACGAGCGCAGCGATGGCGTCGAGATCGCCAGATGGGATGCGCAGGCCTAATGGAAGCAAGCGTTTCCAACCCCGTGAAGGCCACAACTGCCAGTAACGCTCTCGGGCTCGCAGGGTGGTTCCTGTTTCATCCACGACGCGGAGCTTCAGGCTTGCAGGAAGTTGTTGTTGCCAGATCGTGCTGCTGGTGCCGTCACCGATGACCAGCTCAGCAATCTGAGCTGCCTCTCCCTGAGCGTCCTCCATCCAGGCGTGAAGCTGATCAAGGACTTCAGTGCTGGGGATCACCATGCCTTGAAGCACGGTGTTCGTGGCGATGTCTGCTAAAACCAGCCCACATTTACTTCGGCCAGGATCAAGGGCTACAACGCGTGTCATTGGCTGAGGCGCAACTGGATGGCGATCGGATCTGCCGTTTCGCTGCGTCGTAAAGCGACAGCTTCGAGCTCAGCGAGTTCTCCGTTGCGGTCGATCAGCTCTTGGCCCAGCACATTGATGGCATTTCCATCGAACTGCAGACCCTTGCTGATAGAACCGCGTCTTTGCACCTCGGCCAATGTGGAGGCAAGAAGAAGGTTTAATCGGTTGCGCACGGCTTCAGGGTTCCGTTCATTGCTCGCGAGGGTGGTGCGGGCCAAGATCTCACCCTCCCTGGTCACCGTGACATTGGGACGCACTTCAGGGAAGGCATATACAACGGTTTCTCCGAGAAGCACATTGGCTGCTGAGCGGATGTTCACAACCCAGGTTCCAGGTTCGCGAATCGTCTGCTCCAAGCGCTTGATATCTGGTCGAGGAACCAGCAGGAGCTGACGCTCAGCCGGTTGGCCAGGCAGCACTTGTTGATAGGCCTGAAGATTGGCGTCTCGCAGCAACTGATCAATGACCGTTTTTGCCTGATCGGGGCGTTCGAGCTTCAGGGTCACGGTGGCAAGTGGCTCACCGCTGCTAATGGCGACGTTTCCGCGCCGCAGCGCTAAGAGAGTGTCTTCCAGTTGATTGAGTTCCTTCTCGCCACTGCGAATTTGTGTGCGCACGGCGGAGAGTTCCTTCTCGGTGCGTTGGATCTCATCATCTTTCGCATCCACGTCTTGGCTCAGTCGCTGCCGCTCCTCTTCCAAGGATCGGGTTTGTTCCTGAAGAGGCTTCAGGGTGCGACGCAGGTCTGCCGCTCGTTGTTGGGCCGTTGCGAGCTCTTTGCCGGCTTGCTGTTGAGCGCGTTTGCTTGTTTTGAGGTCGGCGCGACTACTCCGCAATTTGGATTCAATAGCATTGAGTTCAAACAGGCCGACCCTGAGCTGCCGACTCACCAACAGCAAGAGTCCGAGCGAAAGCGCACTAATCAGGCTGCCCGTTAAAACGGTGATCACCACGGCTGTTCTCTTCGGACGCAGTCCAAGCAAGCTCAGCCGCGCTTTACCCACGCGAGAGCCAAGGCGGTCTCCCAGGGTGGAGAGCACGCCTCCGAGCACAAGCAGAGCGAGAAGTAGGAACCAGCCGGTCACGGAGAACGAAGGATCAGAGTTCGGAAGCGAGCTCTATCTTCACCTGGACGGTCAGCTGAACCGCTTGGCAAGAGCGATTGGATCGAGAACAGTGATCTTTTTGCGATCGATATCCACCAGGCTCGATGACTTGAGATCACCCAGGAGACGAGTGATCGTGACGCGTGTGGAACCAATGGCCTCAGCGATGGCTTGGTGTGAAAGGCGAAGGTCGATGGTGATACCCCGTTGACCAGGAACTCCGAAATCTCGACAAAGCACCAACAGAAAGCTCACCAGCCGAGACGACATGTCCCGATGGGTGAGGGTTTCGATCATCGTTTCGGTCTGGAGAATCCTGCTGGATAGACCCTGCAACAACAGCAAGCCCACACTGGTGTCAGCTTCGATGGCCTGCCGCACTGAAGTGGCTGGAGCCGTAACCATTTCCACTCTTGTGAAAGCGATTGAGTGATAGAAGCGATCGGAGCGATGACCTGTCAGTAATGACAGAACGCCAAACAAACTGTTTTCTCGTAGGAGAGCAACAGTGATTTCTTCGCCGGATTCATAAACCCTGGAGAGGCGGACGGCACCTCGACGTATTAGGTAAACCTTTTCTGCAGGGTCACCAGGAAAAAAGATGGTCTTCCCACGTTCCACCATCTCCGAGTTGGCACCATCGAGTCCCCGGATGACATCTTGAAGCGTTCGGCTGGATGGAACCGCGGGAGTTCCGAAGCTCGAGCCCGCCGGGCGCATTGTTGGTGGTGCGTAGCGGCTGAAGCCGCGGCTGACCTCTGCCATGGTCCGTACTCGTATTTCGGGATGCTATGGATCAGCTCCTCCTGCTCATGTAGCAAGGAACACGAAACTGCGCATTTTCACCTAGCGGAGAGAGCCAATTTCTGATTGTTCATGATCTCCTTGAGGCCAGGCTCGGCGAGGTCCAGTAGGTCATTGAGCTGGTGACGGCTAAAAGGAGCGCCTTCTGCAGTTCCCTGCAGTTCCAGCAAATGCCCTGCTCCGTTCATCACGACGTTGAGATCCACATCGGCTTGGCTGTCTTCGCTGTAGTCGAGATCGAGAAGGGGGCGTTTGTGAATCACACCAACCGAGACGGCGGCCACCTGGTATTGGACAGGGTTGGTGTTGATAACCCCTTGTTGAACAAGCCGTTCACAGGCCCGTTGAAGCGCAACCCAAGATCCGCTGATGGCAGCGGTGCGGGTGCCTGCATCCGCCTGAATTACATCGCAATCGATTCTCAACGTGTTTTCGCCGAGAGCTTCCATGTTGATGGCTGCGCGCAGGCTGCGGCCAATCAGGCGCTGAATCTCCTGGGTGCGTCCGCTCAATTTGAGCAGTTCTCTGTTTTGTCGCTCCGGAGTGGATCCAGGCAGGAGTCGGTATTCGGCGCTGAGCCACCCCTGGCCTTGATCTTTGCGCCAGCGAGGCACCCCTTCTTGATGACAAACGCTGCAAAGAACAGCGGTGCGTCCGCTGTGGACGATCACTGAACTCAGGGCAAATCCCATGGGATCCCAGCTGATCGAAAAGGGGCGAAGGTCGCCCGGCTGGCGTCCGTCATTGCGAGAGGTGTCGGTCATGAGCCCAGGGTATGGAGGTCCTTTGAGCCTGCCAGTTGGCTCGGCACACCATGGATGGTGTCAAAGCACTTGTGTCTTGGACTTTCACCGCTAGATTCATCGACATCCGGTTTTGCCGGACATCTGCGAATGTGATGACCGTCAGTCTCAGTCCTACCCATCATTCTCGTGAGTCGCGGACTGTTGACCACAGGACTCTCGAGCAAGCAGGGCTTCGAAGACTTCCTTCTGTAGAGGTCCGTCCACCCCTGCATTTGGTGGCTCCAGAAGGACAGCTTCAGGTGCATACAGCTTCATTTCGGGGGAGTTTCTCTGGTGTGCTGAGCCAGGCGCTGCGGACGGCAGGCCTGGGTAGCAATGTGTTGATTGCCCAGTTCCTCAAGGGTGGAGTGGGCCAAGGCCCCCAGAGCAGCCTCACCCTGTGCGATCGGCTCCGATGGTTGCGGCCTTCCGTGACGGAATGCCTTTCAGATCCTGCTGCTAGCCGCGATGACGAGGTCAAAGAAGCTGTGCAGTCGGTCTGGGAGATCTGCAAAACCCATCTCCTAGAAGGCACATTGGACCAACTCGTCCTGGATGAGATTGGCTTGGCGATCGAGCTGGGCTATTTGAGCCATGAGGATGTCTTGTCGGTGTTGGAGCAAAGGCCATCAGCCATGGATGTGATCGTGACCGGGCCTGCGATCCCTGCAGAGATGATGGAGATGGCTGATCAAGTCACCGAACTGCGTCGAGGTTTCTAATGCTGAAAAACGATCGCTGGATTACGGATCAGGCTGAGTCAGGCATGCTCGAGCCTTTTCAAAATGGATTAGTGCGTCACTTGGATCCGGATCAACGCAAGAGTCCGGTTCTTAGTTTTGGCTGTTCGTCGTATGGCTACGACTTGAGGCTCTCGCCTAAGGAGTTTTTGATCTTTCGCCACGTCCCTGGCACGATCATGAACCCCAAGCGATTCAACCCTGACAACCTTGAGTCAACGCCCATTCATCACGATGAGGATGGAGACTATTTCATCCTTCCAGCACATTCGTATGGCCTCGGTGTTGCACTCGAAAAGATGCGAGTGCCGCCGAATATCACGGTTATTTGTCTTGGCAAGAGCACCTATGCCCGTTTAGGCATCATTGTGAATACCACTCCGGCAGAAGCTGGCTGGGAGGGGCATCTCACCTTGGAATTTAGTAATAGTTCTGGTGCTGATTGTCGTATTTATGCCAATGAAGGGATCTGCCAGTTGTTGTTTTTTGAAGGTGATCCTTGCGAAACCACCTACAGCGACCGACAGGGTAAATATCAGCATCAACCCGAGCGGGTGACGCTGGCGAAGGTCTGAATCCACGAATCATTGACGCCTAAAAGTGTGCTTAGGGAGCAAGCCGGGCTTTATGTAATCTTGTTTTTTCGTACCAATTGGCAAATTCTGGAGTCCAAGCTTTGAGATGGGGCCACATCAAATCGCAGAGCTCGCGTATTTCTTGCTGGGCATCGAGTTTGGCGCGTAAATCCATGAAATGCAGAAAGGCCCTGAGCGTGAAGCTCACCACGAAATGTTGCCTGTAATCGAAGGGGAGGATGCCGCGGGCATGTTCTTCCGCAAAGCCGGCCTGAAGCAATTCCTGATACCGATCGGCGCTGATTTTGCAGTGGCTTAAATCTTTTTGGCGTTCCGCTTCGCTGTAGAGGTATTTCTTGCCCTTGCGGTCGCTGTACTCACCGACGGGGCGCAGATAAAACACCTCTTCGAGATCGAGTTCCCCCAGTGCAGCCCTACAGATGCGATCGCCTGTGTAGCGCATGGATTGAACATCAAAACTGACGCCCACCCGGTGCGTCCTTGCCTGTTGCATCACGGAATGAGGGAACCAGCCCACGTTCAGCACAATCTGGGCATGCTCCATGGGCCCGTAATGACCCCGTTCTCCCGCTAGCAGGCGTTTGACGCAGATCTCGCCTGCTTTGGTCTCATCCGGCCATTGCTCGCGATCGGCTGCGACGAAGCCCTCGCTGTAGTCCTGGTGCATTCCCACATACACGCACTGTTGCGGATTCGGGGTTGCGGCGATCAGGTCAACTCGAAAACGAGAGTCCATGGATGTCGTCTGCGATGAACTGTTCATGCTTTGTCTAGCTGTGGCTTCGGGGACCTGGGCTTGAAACCGTCTCTGCAGGGGTCACGCTGCTGGTGGAACCGACTCCTGCAAGCTGAGGTAGCGGCTCATTGTTAATCAATGCAACCGCCAATGATTCCAACTGGTCAGCTGTTCTCGCTCCAAGGGAACGGCCGCGCATCACGCCTTCGTCTGAAAATAAATTGAGTTGTGGAATTCCAGTGACGTCATACCTGTCGGTTAAATCCAGCCAGCGCGGGTTGTCGATATTCACCAGAACAACATCTAATTGATCGGCGTGCTTCTGTTCCATTTGAAGCATCGCGGGTGCCATGGCTTGACAGGCCTCGCACCAATCGGCGTAAAACTCAAGCACGGTGGGCCTGGAGTTGTTGAGGGCGACCTCAGGATCTAGCGATTGCCTGGCCAGCTGGTCGAGAGGCGCTTCCTGGTTAAGACCATTGCGCAGCAAAAATAATCCAGCAGCGAGGACCAGTGCCGTCATCAGCAGCAATCCTTTTTGCAAGGGGGTCAGGGTGGCGGGGGCGGAACTGCCGGTCATGCCGGGAAGACTTGAATGAATTCACTTTGGCAGGCTGATGGGTGTGTTGTTGCTAGCGTCTAGAAGCCAATTCCGTTGTTGTGATCTGCTTTTTCGCTGATTTCATCAGTCGACCGTTGGCTGCTTGCTGATGTCTCTTCTTCGTTTCCTCGTCCTGCCGCTGCGGGCGCCCTTGCTGCTTGTGCTGTTTGGCGTTGCAGTTTTTCTTGGCCATCACTGGTCGATCGAGAGCGAGCATTTGATTGCTCTGCAGAATGTGTCGCCCACCCTGTTCTGGACGGTGGAGGTGTTGCAATCGCTCGTGATTGTGCTCTTCTGCACGATGCCTGATCTTCTCCTTCGCCAGTTGTCGTTATTGATGGCCTCTAGCCGGGTGCTCAGCCTGATCACCACCCTTCTGCTTGTGATCATGGTGGGCCTCTATCTGCTCAGTTTGAGCTTGCTTTCCGATGTGTTGATCTTGGCCTCTGCCACCTTGCTGGCCCGCCTGGACCTCACCCGGATCAAAGTGGTGCCTCCGCCTCAGGTCATGGCCTTTTGGTTGGCGGCGTTGGTGCTTGTGGGCATCTGGTTGGGTCAGGATCTGCCGAACCCCATTGCTTCAGCTATCGCAACGGTCGTGTCCTGAACCGAGATAGGCCCAGAGATTTCCAAGTACTTTTTTTGTGTAGAGGCGAGTTTCTGGGTAGGGGATTCGCTCCACCCACAACTCCGGATCCTTTTCTAGAGCGGGTGTGACCCATTGGCTAGCGGCTCCGGGCCCGGCGTTGTAGCTCGCAATGGCCAGCACAATGTTTCCTTGCCATTGCTCGAGCAATTGCGCGAGGTAGCGCGCTCCGAGCCTTGCATTGCGTGTTGGCTCGCGCAGCTCAGCACTTGTCAGGGCACCGCCGGCCAGTTCTTCCGCTGTGGCTGGCATCAGCTGCAGCAACCCGATCGCCCCGACTGGCGAGCTAACGCCTGGGGAGAAGCGGGATTCCTGCTTGGCGATGGCCATCAGAAGTTCACTCCGGACCGCCTCCTTTTCGGATGCGGTCTCAAACACTTTTGAGAGCAGACGCGGATGCTGGCTGCGGTGGAGGAGCTGTTGCTCTTCGCAGGTTTGATTCACCAGTCGCAAACTGGCGCGCCAAAGACGACTCAGGCCCGTCCATGCGTCGCCGACGGCAACACGAAGGCGACCTTCTACGAGCTTTTGCCCTGGATTGGATGGCTGATCGGATGGGGGTTGTTGGTTCCTCCAGGTTTCCCATGTTTCCTGGGTTTGGCCGAGTCGCCAGAGACGATCCAGGAATGGATCGCCACTTTTTAATGGTTCCCAGTGCGATGGAAACGAATCACCGAGATCTGCAGAGCGAGAGGCTTTTACTTGATTGAGATCTGGAAGATCTCCCCGTCCCAGTCTCACCTCGGCGCGCCAGGTGTAATAACTCCTCGGATGGGTTTTGACCAACTTTTCCCAGATGTTTTGGGCTTGCACTGTTTGGTCTTGCTTCGACAGTGTGAAACCCAGCCAGAATTGCTGCCTTGCGGCCAAAGGTTCAGGAAGATCTGAGCTAGGAATAGCGTTCAGCAATATTTCTGCCGTTGTCCATTGGTCTTTTAGAAGGGCTTCGCGGGCCAAGTCCCACTGCAGTTGCCAGGCGGCTGGGTTGGTAGGCCAGCGCTCTAGAACGGCCATGGCATTCGCCCAGTCACCATTCGCCCAGTCACCGAGGCGCACCCGGGCTGCTGCGACATCAGCGGAGCGTTGTTGCAACGCTTGCGGCAGTGCATCCAACAGAGTTAGATCAGGTTTTAGCGGTTCGCTTAGTAGCGCTGCCGCCTTGAGCGCCGCCGGGTCGTCTGGGTTGCTGATGGCGAGATCTAGCAAGTGCTGCTTTCCACGCACTTGCTGTTCAGCGGTACCTCTGAGCAAGACCCGACCAATGGCCAAGGCGCTGGCTGGAGTGGTGGGTGTGCCCTGCAGACAGGCTTCCGCTGCACGGCCATCTCCAAGGGCCGCGAGTGCTTGAGCGAGCGTCAGTCGATCGTCTTGGTTCAAGCCATCGCCGCTGATCCTGTTGCAGGCTTCCCTGAGCTGCATGGCAGCGCCTGGCCAACGGGCGCCCCAGCGGGCTAGATGCAGAGCGGCGATGGCTTGCTTGGGAGATTCTGTTTTGGTTTCTGCTGCTGCCGCCAAGGCGGCTGGATGGCCAGGTTGTTGTCGGAGTAGATCGGTGTGGAGCGCTGGCTTGGTTTGCCCGAGGTAATAACGAGCATCGGCACTTGCTGCACTTTTAGGGAACCGTTGGAGTAAGTCCTGCCAATACTTCTGTCCCTCTAAGGGACGCCCGAGTTTTGCTGCATTTAATGCTTGCTGTTTCAGCGTGACGGCAGCCAGTGGATCGTTGCCCCAGCCCTGATTGGCCAGCAACTGCTGGGATCTCCCTGCTGCATCGGTGCTGCGCGCTGCGAGCAAGAAAGCTGCTTCTCTGCGTTCACTGGGATTGATCGACCAGCGATAACGGGTCCAGAGATCAGTGCTTGAAAGGGATGGTGTGAGTGGAGTGTGCAGGCGGCGCAGGACCGACTGTCCGCCGAGGACCAGCGCAACGGTGAGGAGTGGAGTTCCAGCCAGAAGCAAAAGGCCACGAGAGTGTTGAACGGTCAAGCCTCGGCTGGAAACTGATGGCATTCTGTTCCGAGCGCATGGCATTGGGATGGCAAAGGGGCAAGGGCCGTGGCGCCCAGGGATCGAGCAACGCCGTCGCTGTGCGATTGCCGCTGGCCTGGCTTTGTTGGTTTGGGGATTGCGTTGGCTGTGGCCCCTCCAGTTCGTGCCTGGCTGGCTGGTTGCTGGGTTGTTGGCTTGGGCGTTGCTGGAAGTAGCAGCGCTGTTGCTGGTCCCGCGTCGTTGGCTTTAGAACCAGCAGCCCGTTTTAAGATTGAGTTCAGAATTGGGTTTCCATGGCTGAAGCTGCCATCCATCCATTGGGGCATCTCCCGAAGCCATCGCAGATCAGCTTTGGAACGGACGGCTTGCGTGGTCGGGTGGACACCATGCTCACACCGGCTTTGGCCCTTCAGGTGGGCTACTGGTGTGGACGCGTGCTGCAGGCCGATGGACCTGTGCTGATTGGCATGGATTCGCGCAGCAGCGGCAGCATGTTGGTTGCGGCACTCACCGCTGGACTCACGGCGTCTGGCCGCGAGGTGTGGACTTTGGGACTCTGTCCCACTCCTGCCGTGCCCGGTTTGATTCGCCGCTATTCAGCCGCCGGTGGCTTGATGGTCTCGGCAAGCCACAACCCTCCGGAAGACAACGGAATCAAGGTGTTTGGCGCCACTGGCAGCAAGCTGTCCCCTGAACGTCAGCAGGCGATTGAAGCCGGCCTTTGTGGTGGAGACGGTTCTGGAATGGTGTTGGCGGCATCTGGAGTGGCACGCCATCGCCCTGAACTTCTTGATGACTACCGCGCGAGCTTGTTGTCCAGCGTTGGGCAGCACCGACTCGATGGTGTGCCCATCGTTTTGGATCTCTGCTGGGGGTCGGCAACAGCCTGCGGCGCAGAGGTTTTTGCTGCTCTTGGCGCCGATCTCACGGTGTTGCACGGTGATCCCGATGGAACCAGGATCAATGTGAATTGCGGATCCACCCACCTTGAGCCGTTGCGCCGAGCGGTGATCGAGAACGGCGCCGCCATGGGCTTTGGCTTTGATGGGGATGCGGATCGCATGTTGGCGGTTGATGGCCAAGGACGTGTGGTGGATGGCGACCATGTCCTTTTTCTCTGGGGGTCGGTCTTGCAGGAGCAGGGACGGCTGCCGGATCAGCGCTTGGTGGCCACGGTGATGTCGAATTTGGGTTTTGAGCGGGCTTGGCAGGCGCGAGGTGGTCTCTTGGGCCGCACACCGGTGGGAGACCAGCATGTGTATGCCGAGATGGTTCGCACGGGGGCAGCCCTTGGCGGCGAGCAATCGGGTCACATCCTGTCGTCCTCCCATGGTTTGGCCGGTGATGGTGTCTTAACCGCTCTTCAGCTCGCAAGCCTCTGCCATGCCCAGCAGCTCTCCTTGGCCGAGTGGGTGGATCAGAGCTTTCAGGCCTATCCCCAAAAACTGGTGAATGTGCGCGTCGAGAATCGCGAGCGCAGAAAGGGTTGGGCGGATTGTGCTCCTCTGTATTCCTTGGTGCAAAAGGCGGAGGCTTCGATGGCTGAAGACGGTCGTGTGCTGGTGCGGGCGAGTGGGACCGAACCACTGCTACGAGTGATGGTTGAAGCTGCCGATCAAGCGGTGGTCGATCACTGGACCTCCCGCTTGGCCGCAGCAGCAGATCAGCATCTCAACGCGTCTTGATCAGCGCCTCTTGATCAGCAGCTTTCGAGAGCAAGCGTGAGCGCTCCATCGCAGGCGTCACCATTCCGATCGTCCCAGCGCGCATCGACCTGGCGACGGAGTAGGGAAGCGTCTACGGACTGTTGAAGGGGCGCGAGATGCAGGAGTGCCCCACCTCTGGCGCAGAGCACGGGGTGGGTGAGCCCCAGGGATGACGCCACGGCTTGAACGGCCTCTGCAAGGGCATTGCCGGAGCGGTCGAGAATGGCCGCGGCTTCAATATTGCCTGCCTCAGCGGCGGCGGACACGAGGGGTGCCAATTGGGCTAGCTGGGCTGGTTGGAAATCGGGCTGGACAACGAAGGCCTTGATCTCTACGGCTGTGCGGCAACCAAGGACTTGCCATAACTGGTTGCGTAGTGGTCCATCTGGGAGTCGGCCATCGGCCATTCGCAGGCTGAGCTGGAGCCCCTGATGGCCGAGATCAAAGGCAGCCCCTGCTCCATCCAGTTGCCATCCCCATCCGCCACAACGTTGTTCAAGCCCGCTGTCGTTGCGTCCAACCACGATCATCCCGGTGCCACTGATCAGCACAATTCCGGCATCGTTGGGGAACGCTCCGCGCAGGGCTGTGCGCTCATCTCCAGTGGCGATGCAGTGCGCTTTTGGCAGCTCGAGACTGGCAGCTAACAGATCTGCGGCGCGGTTCTGGAGCGCGGTGCCCTGCTCTACTCCGCTGGCCCCAACGGCGGCAGCGCTGATCTCCAGCCCGCTGGGATTGGCGGCCTGCAGGCTGCTGCGAATGGCCTCCATGAATCGTGTTTCGCCCCCGGCGGCTTGGAGGTGGCTGACGCCACTGCCTTGGCCCTCGCCTAGCGATTGCCAGGTCCCGTTGTGCCAACGGCTCAGCTTGCAGCGGCAATGGGTTTGGCCAGCATCGAAACCAGCCAAAATCAGTGCATCACTCATGGGTCGGATTGGGAGGTCTGCTGGGCCTGACTCAGCGTTGCCAGGCAAAACCAACCGATGATTTGCACTTCTGGTCGGAAGAAAATGGTGTCCGTGGCTCCTTGGATGAGCAGCCCGGCGATGGCGGCCAGGCACCCCAGCCAGGGCAATGCAAGAGCAGCCGATGATCGCAGAGCTCTAAGGCCATTGCGAAGACTGGCTCCAGCCAAACCGAGCGCGGCGATCAGGCCTGGAATGCCCGTTTCTACAAGCAGCTCCAGAGGAACGGAATAGGCGCTAAGGGCATTGAACTTGGGCTGTTGATACAGGGGATAAATCGCATTAAATGCAGCGTTGCCTGGCCCGATGCCCAGCCAGGGGCGGTCTTGGATCATCTCGACTGCGGCCAACCAGACGTTGATGCGGAAGTTGTTGGAGCTATCACCTCGTCCAGCTAGAAGGCTGGCGACCCGCGTGCGGATGGGATCCACCTGGGTGACTGCGATCGCCAGGGCCACACCAGCCACCACCAGCAGGGCGATCGGGACGAGACGTCGCCACAGTTTTGGCCAGCTGCGGATGGCACGCAGCACGAGCAGCAGGACCAACACCCCAAGGGCCGCGAGCATGCCCAGCCAGCCCCCGCGGCTGTAGCTGAACAGGGTGGCTGTGGCTCCCAAGCCCAGTGCAACAGCTGCATAGCAGCGTGCCCCCCAGCCCTGCCAGCGGATCAAGGCAACGAGTGCCAACGGCAGGATCGGTACCAGATATCCCGCCAGCAGATTGGGGTTGCCAAGGGGGCCGTAGATCCTGATCGTGCCTGCCGTGATGGAGTTGGGATCGGCCCAGCGCGCCAGCTCCTCGGTGGGTCCGTAAAGCTGGCGCAAGGCCATCACACTGGTGAGGACTTCGCCGGCCAGTAGCGCGGCCACAAGGCGGTCCCACCACTCGGGGCGCTCGGCCAGCAGCTGTCGCATCAGGGCATAGACGCCGAGGTAGCTGAGCAGCTTGATCAGGCCTTTCGCTGCTGCGGCTGGAACGGGGGAGAACCCCGTGGCCAGCACGGCGATGCCAAGAAACACGAGCACCCAAGCGCTGATGGCACCGATGCGTTGCGGCTGGCTCACGCTGGACCAGAGGATCCACAGCGCTCCGCAGGCCAGAACCACAATCCCGAGCCCTGTTCGGGTGAGGAAGGGAAGTCCTGCGAGGAGAACCATGAGCAGGATGCTTGCCCACCAGCTCAGGCGCCTGCGCTGCTGATCAGTCGCGGGAAGCAAGCCTTGCCAGCGCAGCAACAGGGGTGGTGGGGCCGGAGCCTCAGCCATGGGGAGTGGGTGCGGTGTCTTTGGAATTATCAACCTGTTGCCAAGCCAGCTCCAGATCCCTTAATGCTGGAAGCGCGGCATCCGTGCGCTCAAACAGCACGCGATAGCTGGGCAGTCCTTGTTCCTGGACGTAGCGCTCCCGTTCCGTCGCCACGGGCAATGGGTTGCTGGTTCGCCATGGCCGTTGATCGTCTTTCGGGCGTTCAAAGCAGTTTGAGAGCTCCACCAGGCTCACCATCGGTTCGATGACGGCCAACACATCACTTTGCAAAAAAAGCTGTCGGCCGGGATGGAGGGCTGAGGCGATGGCGAGCAACAGGGCAGGTTGCAGCACGCGGCGCTTGCGATGGCGTTGTTTGAACCAGGGATCGGGAAACTGAATGCTGACCAGATGTAACTGGTCTGGTGGCAACGCTGCCATCCAAGCCTCGAGGCTGATATTGGCATTGCAAAATAAAAAATGAAGGTTGTGCTGCTGCTGCCGGTCGCGATCGCGTTGGGCGGCTTGCGCCAGGGGCCGGCGGATCTCAACGCCGAGATGGTTGCGCTCGGGTTGCAACGCCGCCAGCTCCAACAGAAAAAAGCCTCGAGCGCAACCAATATCGAGATGGATGGGCAGGTTGGGATGCTCGAACAGTTCCTGCGGCGCCGGGAGTTCCAGCGGCAACTGAAAAAAGCGGCTGAGGGGATTGACGTGCTGGCGCATCAGTCCTCAGCTGACGCCACAAGAGGTGCGTGGCGGAGCAAGCCCCAGCAAGCGGTGTAGCCATGCAGGTAGGTGGTGTTGCTTAAGGGGCCGATTTCGCCATTGCAGAACGCGCCGGCGATTGGCAGATCGGGCAGAACGTCGCGAGCGATGGAGACATCACCGTTGGCTTCTCCGAATAGCCCACTGCCTCGGCCGAGGCAGGCAAACAGCAGGCCACAGAGTGGCGGCGGCGAGGGGCAGCGTTCTTGGCTGGCCTCTAGTAGCTGGCGTGCCTCCAGCCTTGATGACTGGGCTTCTCTGAGCTGAAACTGCACGTGTTGGCCTGGACGGACCCGCTCAGCCACGGCGACGGCGCCATTGCGTGGGTCGACGCCAATGAGATTGCGAACCAAGAAATCGCTGGGGCACTCCTGCATCAAATTGCGACGTTCCACACCAAGGAAAAGGGAGTGCTGCACCAGCTCTCTGTCTTCCGCATTGAGATCGGCCAGGACCCGTTGCAAGCAGGCCACTGGCGTGTCGCGACGATCGCCATCGCTGAGTTCGAGCAGAACGTTGCGTTGGGCTTGCTCAATCGCAAACACGGGACCAATTGGCCGGCAGCCCTGGGCAACGACCGGATCGAGAACCCAGTCGCCGCCGATGCTCACTCCAGCGGCACCATTGATGATCTGACCATCGAAGAGCAGGGATCCATGACTGGCGTTGTGGGGGGCGGCAATCCCCCCGATGATTGCTGCGTTGGGATAGGCGTAATCCAGGCCACTGATCAGGTCATTGATCGCTCCACAGCTGGGATCGATGAACAGCAGCAGAGATCGGCTGTCTGCCGGGTCAACGCTGACCCAGTCCTGCCAGTTTTGAACCGGCCCATCAAGATCTGGGAGAGAGCCGGTGTCGAGTTGAAACGGCTTCAGCTGAGCTCCGGGGAGATTTAAGAGGGTGATGCTGAGGGCCGTTGTCTGCTCCAGCTCTTGGGAGCGCCCGGCACTATCCGTTCCAACAACGCCACCTCCAACGAAGCCAATCCAGTGTTCTGCCTGCAGTCGCTGGCTGAGCAGCGGAAGCAACCGTGGCAGATCGCTAGCGAATTGGCTGGACACAAACACCAGGGCTAAATCGCCTTTCTCCGAGCCGAGTTGATTGGTGACATCTTTCGTTGCCTCTTCCAATGAGGCACAGCCACTGAGTGCCGTGCGGCACTTGGCCTGGGCTCCAGAGCCTCGGAACCAATCGAGGGGGTTGAACGGAACCATGTGTTGGACCCTACCAATCTTGAGGGCTAGGTCGATGGCGTCGATAATGGCTCCAACTTGAACCTGCCTGGTGCCTGATCTCCCTTACCGCAGCTTGGTTTGGCTTACCTATCGCTTAGGCGCAACCTTTGCCCTCGGTGTTCCGCTTGTTCTGTTGATCTGGGCAGGGGTTCGGCGTGAGCCAGCCATGGTGCGATTGCTGGGTCTCTACTGGAAAGTGGCAAGCCTGTTGCCCATCAGTGTGTTGCTGCTCACCGATCGGCGTCCGATCGGATATGTGATGGCCTTCATTGCACCGGTGCTGATGGCGGTTTCGGTGTGGTTCTGGGTGGATCTCAATGAAGAATTGGCCGACAGTGCACCAGGGAGTGCCCTTCCTCTGACCGTTCGTATCTGGCGCTGGGCACTCACTGGATTCGCCTTGCTTGCGGCGGGAATGTCGGCGACAGCGTTGCGCTGTGCAGACCAACTGAGCGGGGCGGAGTGCCTGGCCTGGTTGGAAGGTCCGCAGGGTTTGCATCGTGTAGCGGAGCGTTTGTTTGACTTCGTCTTTGGGGGGCAGTGGAGTGAGGCGGTGGCCGCATTCATCGGCTATGTGGCTTTAGTGGCGTATGTGGTGGGGCTCCTCCAGTGGCTGCTCGTGCGCCTGCCGCGTCAGGGGCGGGTGGCTGGTGAATTCTGATTCGTTGTTGCCGGCTCTTGAAGCGATCAGTCGTGACCGTCCCGATCGCGTATTGCGACTGCGAGGAATGGTGCCGTCAGCTGAAGGTGCGGAAGAAGCTCTGGAAGTTTTGATTTTTCGAGGCTTCAGCAGCTGCACCACCCATCCCACGGATTTCGATCCGGATCGAACCGTGCTTCCTGATGGGGCGGCGATCGAAACCGCTGAATTGCTGCGTGGCCCACTCAACCCTCAGCAGGAGGAGCTGCTGATTGGGCCCCTTCCTCCTGAGCAATTGAGCGAAGTAGACCGCTGGATCTGACCCTATCGCCGTTCCAGTACGGATATGCAGCGACCGCACAAGCTGGGGTGATCACTGTGTTGACCGATGTCGTTTTCGTAGTGCCAGCAGCGCTCGCACTTCTCCCCTCGAGATAGGGCCACTTCGATCACAGCGAGCTCGTTGTCATCACTGGCTAGCAATTCGGCCCAGGGCTCGCCTCCAATCTGCAATTGGGAGACGATTAGCCAATCGCGAAGGCCATCCACCTCTTGATCCCCCTTGCTTTGTAGCCATTGGAGGGCGTCTTGGAGTGTGGAGGTGCGCGCTTCGATGCGGACAGCCGCTTCAAGAGATGCTCCGAGCTTGCGCTTGCTTCGGCATTCTTCCAGCACTTTGTTCACCGCTCCGCGCAGCTCGCGAAGCTCCCGCATCGGGGCTTGAAGGCTGTCATCGCGCCACTCCTCCGGAACGGAGGGCCATCCACTCAGAAACACCGACTCAGTCCCGGTGGGATAGGGGATGTTCTGCCAGATGTCTTCCGCCATGTGGCAGAGCACGGGGGCGATGGCCGCGGCCAGACGTTCGATGATCAGGGCCATCACGGTTTGGCAGCTGCGGCGACGCCTGTCGTTGGGGGCGCTGACGTACAGCCTGTCTTTGGCAATGTCGAGGTAAAAGTTTGAAAGATCGGCCACGCAGAAGTTCTGCAGCAACTGAAAGAAGCGGAAGAATTCATAGCGTTCAAACGCTTCACTGATCTGGTCGAGGACTGTTGCGGTGCGCTGCAACATCCAGCGATCGAGCAACGGCAAATCGCTGATAGCGATTGCATCACGGCTTGGGACGAAGTCGTGCAGATTGCCGAGCAGATAGCGCGAGGTGTTGCGTACTTTGCGGTAAACGTCTGACAGCTGCCGCAAGATGCCAGCACCGATCGGTACATCTGCCGAATAATCCACAGAACTCACCCATAGACGGAGCACATCGGCGCCATAGGCGGGTTCTTGCTTTTGATTTTTTCCACCCTCGATGATCACCATCGGGTCCACAACATTGCCGAGGGATTTGCTCATCTTTCGGCCTTTCTCATCCAAGGCAAAGCCATGGGTGAGCACGGTCCTGTAGGGGGCTGTGCCGTTGACGGCCACCGACGTCAACAAAGAGGACTGGAACCAGCCGCGATGCTGATCTGATCCCTCTAAGTAAAGATCTGCGGGGTAGCTGAGACCGTCGCGTTGGCTCGATACGGAGGCCCAGCTGGAGCCGGAATCGAACCACACATCCATGGTGTCTGTGCCCTTACGCCAGAGATGCGCTTCTGCGCTGTGGCTGGAAGGGAGCAGATCAACCTCGTCTTTCTCCCACCAAATGTCGGCTCCATGTTCTGCGATCAGCGCTTTGACATGGGCGATGGAGTCGGCATTGAGCAGAACATCGCCAGTTTCACGCTGGTAAAACACAGGAATGGGGACACCCCAGGTCCGCTGCCGGGAAATGCACCAATCGCCCCGTTCGGACACCATCGATTCAATCCTGTTCCGGCCAGATGCCGGCAGCCATTGCACGCCATCGATAGCGGTTAGCGCCTCAGTGCGGAAGCCTTCCACAGAGGCAAACCACTGTTCCGTTGCTCTGAAGATCGTGGGTTTTTTCGTGCGCCAGTCGTAGGGATAGCGATGGCTGTAGTTCTCTTGAAGAAGCAGGGAACCGGAGTCCTCGAGCGCCGTGATGATCACGGCATTTGCATCCTTGAGCACGTTCAAGCCTTCGAAGGGACCGGCCTCTGCGGTGAGGGTTCCGGCCTCATCCACTGGGCAGAGCACGGGCAGACCATGCTTGCGCCCTGTGTTGAAGTCATCCACGCCATGGCCAGGCGCCGTGTGCACCAACCCTGTCCCTGATTCCGTGGTGATGTACTCCCCACCCACCACGATCGCGCTGCGGCGCTCGAGCAGGGGGTGGCTGTAGGTGATGCCAGCAAGATCGGCCCCTTTGACGGTGGCTTTGGCCTGAAGCGGGCGTTCAAGCTTGGTGGCGAGGGAATCGCAGAGTTCCGCGGCCACGATTAAAAGCCGTCCGTTGCCGTCATCCGCCAGGCAGTAGTCGAGGCGATCGTTGACCGACACCGCAAGGTTGGCGGGCAGGGTCCAGGGGGTGGTGGTCCAGATCGCCACCTGCAGGCACTGACTCAGGGCGTTGCTTTCTGCGGGTAGGTCTAAACCTTGCTGGTTCAGCTTGCTGCGTAGGCCTTCGGGTAGATCAACAACAGGAAATCCCACGTAGACACTGGGGCTGGTGTGTCCGTCGGGATATTCCAGTTCGGCTTCTGCCAGGGCCGTGCGTGAGCTAGGGCTCCAGTGCACTGGTTTGAGTCCTCGGTAGATGTGGCCCTTCAGCGCCATCGTTCCAAAGACATCGATCTGTGCGGCTTCGTAGTCCTTTTGCAGCGTGAGATAGGGGTGCTCCCAGTCAGCCCAGATGCCCCAGCGCTTAAAGCCAGCCATTTGGCCTGCAACTTGCTTGTGGGCGTAAACCGCAGCCTTTTTGCGCAACTTGATCGGAGTGAGCGCTTGGCGCTGCTCCTGGCTCATGGCCTGGAGCACTTTGAGCTCGATCGGTAGACCATGACAGTCCCAGCCAGGGACGAAACGCACCTTCCGGCCTTGCATCAGGCGATGCTTATTAATGATGTCTTTGAGCACCTTGTTCAAGGCGTGGCCCATGTGCAGGGCTCCGTTGGCATACGGGGGGCCGTCATGCAGGGTGAACACCGGGCCGGGATTGTTGCGTCCCAGATCCAGGTCAATGCCTTTCTCTTTCCAGAAGGCCTGGAGTTCCGGTTCGCGGTGGATGGCATTGGCACGCATGCCAAACCCCGTCTCCAGCAGGTTGAGGGTGTCTTTGTAGGACGGTCGCTTGTCAGCGTCCTGGCCTGTCTGCTGGGTCACGTTGGCGCTGCAGCAAAGGGGATTATCAGTCTTCGTCGGTGCGTGCTGTGTTTTCGGTTGTGCTCGCGGCTGTATTTGAGGCTGTTTCGATGGCGTTGTCAGCACTTCCGTCTTCAATGCTGTCCGTGCTCTTTTCAGCCTTGGTTTCACCCTGGGATTTATGGCTGCTGGACGTTGAACTCAGCTCCTGTGTTTCCAGGGATGGTTCTGAGCTGTCTGGACGGACCCAGCGCTTCTTGCGTTGTTTTTTGGTGTCTGGCGTTTCAGCTGTGGCGTCCTCGTCGTTGCTGGCCTCACTGGCTTCACCGCTAGGAGAAGAAGTGCCTAGATCTGCGTCTATGGATGGCTGCTCAGGTCGCACCCAACGTTTGTTGGTTCCGGTTTTAGAGGCAGGTTTCAGGCTTTTGAGCGTTTCAGTCGTTGCGTTCACAAGGCTGCCCAAAACGGTGGTGAGTTGTTGAAGGCTCGTGGTCCAGCGTTCCCGGGATCCGAGTCTTTGTCGCTCCTCATCACTGAGTTGTTGCCAGCGGGCTTGCCCTACTTCTGCCCCTAGGCGGCTGATCAGCAAGCCAGCGCAGGCCACTCCCAGCATGGGAGCGCCTCGCAGTCGATCACTGCTGGTCACGAGGACCAGCCCAAGCAGCAGGACGACGGCTCCCCAGGCGCCATCGCGGGGACGACTGAGTTCCGTGGCTAGTAGTGGCAGCAGCAGAACGGCAAGGCCTGCCAGCAAACAGAGGTCTCCAGTGAGAGTGGCCAGCATTGGTGAATCGAGTATCGACGATGTCGCCATTCTGGGTCGATGTTTAGGATTCGCTTCTGCCCATCTGGCGGAATTGGTAGACGCGCTGGTTTTAGGTACCAGTGACTTCGGTTGTGCGAGTTCAAGTCTCGCGATGGGCATTCCTTTTCCTAGATTGGTGTTGCTTGTAGCAGCAGGCAATACAGGAATCTTTCGATGACTCAGGCACTCGCACAATCGGAGCGTTCGGGATCGACGCCCAGTCTTCGGACAGTGCCAAAAGAGTTTGTTGACCCTCCTGCTGGCTGGAATCCCACTGTGGCGCTGTTTTTGGGCGGATACGGTCTGGCAGCTTTGTCGATATGGGGATGGTTCTACGGCGGATGGCCTCTACCGCTGCTGTTGGTTTGTGGGTTCTTAGCGCTCCATTTGGAGGGAACCGTTGTTCACGATGCCTGCCATAACGCTGCTCATCCTGTTCCATGGATCAATCAAGCAATGGGCCATGGTTCAGCCCTTTTATTGGGATTTAGCTTCCCCGTTTTCACACGAGTTCATCTTCAGCATCACTCTCATGTGAATGACCCTAAAAATGATCCTGATCACATTGTGAGTACTTTTGGGCCTCTATGGCTCATCGCACCAAGGTTTTTTTATCACGAGTTTTTCTTTTTTCAGCGCAAGCTCTGGAAGCGCTGGGAGTTGATGCAGTGGGGATTGGAACGGGCCGTTTTTTTTACAGTTATTGCAGCGGCAATTCGTTTCGATTTCCTCCCGTTTGTCTTTAATTGTTGGTTTGCCCCAGCTCTGATGGTTGGTGTCACCCTGGGGCTTTTCTTTGATTATTTACCTCATAGGCCCTTCTTGTCTCGCAACCGCTGGCAGAATGCTCGCGTGTATCCGGGCCGTACGATGAATTGGCTGATTATGGGGCAAAATTATCATTTAGTGCACCATCTTTGGCCTTCAATTCCATGGTTCGAATACAAGCCTGCTTATGAAGCAACGAAGCCTCTCCTTGATGCAAAGGAATCACCACAGAGGCTCGGGATTTTTGAAACTCGCTCCGATGTTGTCAATTTCTTCTACGACATTCTGATTGGTGTTCGTAGTCATAAGCCAAGGGGTAGCAAGATGCGACCCGTCGCCAAGCTTCTTCCAAGTAGGGGTCTGAGGCGTGCTTGGCTCACGTTGTTGCGTCGTACAGCCGTCACTCCGGCACGTCAGCGTTTCTAGGACGTAACGCCGACGTGCCGCTTTCAGGGCTCCAGGCGCTTAGTCTGCAAGGATTTTTGGGACCCGAAAGAAGTCGCCTTCTCGTTGAGGGGCCTGATCTAAAAGTTCCTGGCGCACATCTGTATCAACAACAATGTCTTCACGCGTTGCATTGACCACTTCCACCGCACGTGTAGTCGGCAAAACCCCATCGGTCTCTACCGCTTGAAGCTGATCCACATAATCGAGAATTCGCTCAAGTTGCCCCGTATAGGTAGCGATGGTGTCTTCAGGGAGGTCAAGGCGGGCAAGTTTGGCCACCTTGCGAACGTCGTCGGCGGTGATCTTGCTCATGCAGCGGAGAGAAAGGTTTCAAGATCTTCGCGCAGTGCCGTGACCGCCGTATCCAGCAACCCCGCTCCATGTTCTGCAGTGGCGAGATAGGGGTGAGAGCCCATGCGGCCATCGGGATAGCGTCGGCGAAAATCGGCTGGGCCGTGAATGGCTCCGCATGGGGCGGGTTCAGGTAGGGGCCTTTGTTTGGCGATCAGGCTGTCGTGAAGGTGAAGGGTGACGGCGATTTCGCTGGGGGTGGCATGTTGGCCTTCGCGATCGCCATAGAGCTCTCGGGCTTGGCGCATTACAGGCCCTGCCATGAACCAGTTGGAGAGTCTGCAGCGCAATTTAGATGCCACCGGAAGTCCTCGGCTGGCGGCTGTTCCATAGGCCTGGGCAAAGGCTGCTTTGGTCGTGGCCATGTTGCCTCCGTGGCCATTCACCACAAAGATTCGCTCAAACCCATGGGTGGCCAACGACAACACAAGGTCATGCATCACCGCCATCAGGGTGGCCGGCTGAAGACTCATCGTGCCCGCGAAGCCGAGATGGTGTTCAGCCATGCCATAGGCCTGAGCTGGGGTGACCAGCACTCCGCTGCGACGACCGAGCTCAAGCGCTACAGCTTCCGCTGTGAGGGCATCAGTCCCAATCGCACCGGTTGGTCCATGTTGTTCCGTGGAACCCAACGGAATGATGATTCCTTTGCAGTCTTTGAGATAGGCCTCAACATCGGGCCAACTCTGGAGTGCCAAACGAATGGCTTCGGTGTTGGCTGCGGGGCCAGGCAGGGTGGCGTTCATGCCATCTCGATCAGTGGCTTGATGATCGCTCAGCTCGCGGCTTAGTGCGCTGTGCCGTTGCCGTCGTACTTGTCGGTGTTGTAGTAGCCGCCTCTGGTACCGAAGTAAAAGGTGGCGATCACGAATAATCCGCTGCCAAAGACCAACACGGTCCCGAGATTGAAGCCGGAGAGGGCGGCGTCCATGGTTGCAAGGTCAGTTCATCAATCATGCCAATGACTTGCGAACTGGGCTTCATTGGTGCGCTGATCGTCACCGGAGTGGTGTTTTGTCTCAGGGCGTGATCTCCTTGCCGTCGCCCTGAATATCCAACCAATCACGCAACCAGGCGGTGAGCCAGATGAAGGGAAGGGTGTCAGCAAAAGCGGCAAGGGCTTTGAACAAATAGCCGCTGGCGATGAAAACTCCTAGCTGAGGAAGCACCGCTTCCCCCGCGCGGATGGGCAACACATGGGCGGCGTAGTGGCTGATCAACACCACGGCACTGGTATCCACCAATTGGCTCACCAAGGTGGAGCCGTTGTTGCGCAGCCAGAGGGCCTTGCCATTCGTGCGTTCTTTCCAAAAGTGGAACAAACGCACGTCTACGAATTGGGCCGTGAGGTACGCCACCATCGATGCTCCGACGGACCCAAAGGCCAAACGCTGAATCTCAAAAAATGTGGATTCAGGAGCGCCATTGAGGCCGGGCATCAGGCCTCCCAGCCACAGGATCAAAACCACCCATCCATTGAGTAAAAGACCCACCCACACCACTTGTGTGGCTCTCTTCTCTCCCCACAGCTCGCTAATGAGATCGGTGCATAAAAAAGTAACGGGGTAGGGGAGGGCGCCAACGGCCACCACGATCGGAAAGGACCCGATCTGCCCCAGAGCCAGAAACCTCGTTAGGCCAAGGATGTTGAGCATCCCCAGGGTGCCGAGGAAGAGTCCGGCCAGCACAAGAAACACCAGGTCTCGCCTGGCTTGGATGTGGCTTGTGGTGGCTGTGGCTGATGCCGACATGGATTCGTCGTTCATCGTTTGCGTCTTGACAGTCTGGTCATTCGGGGTGTGTTGACATGCCCTCTGGAGTGGCGTGATTGGGTGCCCTGGGCTTGATGACAATGGGTACTGCGGATGCTGTACCCATGGATCAATCTCCTTCTCTACCCCTCTAGCCAGCCAGCCCATCGCCAAGGATTTCCCAGCACTCACCCAATCCTTCTTCTGCCGTCCTGCAGAAGTTGTTGGACCTGAGTTGATTGGCTGTTTATTAGTGAAACGCCAACTTTCCGGGGAGTTGTTTTGGGGAGTCATTGTGGAAACAGAGGCGTATTCCCAGGACGACCCTGCCTGCCATGGCTACCGGCGTCGGTCAGCCAGCAACGAAACTCTGTTTGGTCCGCCAGGGCGTTTTTATGTGTATGTGAGCTATGGCATCCACCACTGCGTGAATGTGGTGACTGATCGCAGCGATTGGGCCAATGGGGTGTTGCTTCGTGCTGTTGCTTTGCCTGGCGAGGCTGAACGGGTGGGTGCTGGTCCTGGGTTGCTCTCTCGGCGCTTTGAAATCAGCCGAGGCCATGACAACAGCTCCGCCTGTGGCGAGAATGAACTGTGGTTGGCCCCTAGGCCCTCCGTTCTCAACAGCCCTGAGCTTGTGACCACCACGCGGATCGGAATCTCTCAGGCTCAGGACTTGCCCTGGCGTTGGTACCTGCAGGCCTCCCGGAGTGTGAGCCGGCGTGCCCCTGGTGATCGAAGGCCTGCTTTCAATCAGGCCTTCATTCCTACTTTGGAGCTGAAGCGATGAGTGGCTGGTCGCACCGGCATGTGCTCGATTTGGCTGCGTTCTCGCGAGACGACTACGCCACCGTGCTCGAGCTTGCCCATCGTTTTCGTTCGATGCCCGTGACGGGTGCTCGCAAACTCCCGGCGTTGCAAGGCCGATTGGTTGCCACCCTGTTTTTTGAGCCCAGCACGCGTACGCGCAGCAGTTTTGAGCTGGCCGCGAAGCGCTTATCCGCTGATGTGCAGAGTTTTTCCCCGTCCAGCAGCTCTTTGAGCAAGGGCGAATCTTTGCTCGATACAGCTCGCACCTATGTCGCGATGGGTGCTGATGTGTTGGTGATCCGTCATCGCTGCACGGATGTACCTGCGCAGTTGGCCTCTGAGTTGGATCAAGCAGGTGAGCGCACCGTTGTGCTCAATGGTGGTGATGGTCAGCACAGCCATCCCAGCCAGGGCTTGCTCGATCTCTATACGCTTGCGCACCATTTCGATCCCCATCGCCCCCAGCCCGAGGCTTTGCAGGGCAAGCGCATCGCGATTGTTGGGGATGTGTTGCATTCGCGAGTAGCGCGCTCCAACCTCTGGGCTCTCAGTGCCTGCGGCGCGGATGTGGTGCTCTGCGGGCCGCCCAGTCTTGTTCCCGATACTTTTGCTGACTTTTTGGAGGCTCCGCCGCCAGGGCAATCGGCTGATCCTGTTCCCCAGCGTGGAACGCTGCAGATCAGCCGGAACCTGGATGAATGCTTGTCGGGGGCGGACGCTGTGATGACGTTGCGCTTACAACAAGAACGCATGACCGATCACCTGCTCACGAATCTTGATCGTTATCACCGTGATTTTGGGCTTACCCATGAGCGCTTGCGACGCTGCTCTTTTTCAGGCCCTGTGCTGCATCCAGGCCCTGTGAATCGCGGGGTTGAAATGAGTGGTGCCCTTTTGGACGACCGCTCGATCTGCTTGGTTGAGGATCAAGTTCGCAATGGAATCCCCATCCGTATGGCGTTGCTTTATTTGATGGCGGCGTCTGATCCTGTGGCGGATTCGCCAAGGCCTTCAGCGCCATCCTGAACAGGAACACCAGAAACGGAACTGGAGTAGTAATCCATGGCTGCTTTCAGTGCCGCATCTGGAGAGGCAATCGAGGGTCCGCTGCCGCTCTTCATGGGGAATGGAGCGTCTGCGGAGTCGAGACCAATGTGCTGACTTGGCATGCCTGTGAGCAGCATTGATGAGCGTTGCTGTGACAGAACAGCAAACATCCACTTGATCAGCAATGACCAGCGATTTTCCCGATCTGGCATGAAGGCCAGGTGAGCAGCTGCCCACACCGCCCAGCCAGGGATTCCACTGAATTTGAGGCCGCGTAGGTCAGCAACAGCAGCAACACGATCCAGCACGGCCATGCTGCCGAAATCAAACCATTTGAAGTTGGGACGCTGGGATCCACTGATGATGGCGGCGATGTCTTTGCCAACGAAGCCACCAGCTTGTGTTGCTGGGCCGGCCATCCCTGGGAGCGGGTTGCCCGAGGCGGTGTTTTTGTAGCTGCAGAGATCGCCAACCACTCGTATTTCTGGATGGTCTTTCACGCTGAAGTCGGCTTCAACACTCACCCGCCCGCCACGATCTAATTCACAATCGATTGAGGCTGCAAGGGTTTTGCCAAGGTGAGATGGGCGTACTCCGGCCGTCCAAATCACCGTTGCGGCTTGAATGGTTTGCTCGCCATCTGCAGTGCCAACGGTCACCTCTCCCGGCTGCATGCTTTGTACGCGTCCTTTGAAAAGGGTTTCAACTCCAAGAGATTCCAAGGTCTTTTGAGCAGAGGCCGACAACGACTCAGGCATCGCCCTCAACAAGCGATCGCCAGGGTCGATCACGATGATCCTTGAATCATCAGGATCGAGCTGCTTGAACTCACGGCGCATGGAGTTGCGCATCAATTCGGAGGTGGCGCCAGCCATTTCGCATCCCGTAGGCCCCCCTCCCACAATCACTACGGTTTGAAGGAATTTTCGTGCCGCTGCATCGGGTGTTTGCTCTGCCTGCTCCATCGCCATCAGCAAGCGGCGACGAATCTCTTGGGCGTGCTCAAGGATTTTCATCGGTGGCGCAAAAGTGCGCCATTCTTCATGGCCGAAATAGGTGCTGCCTGAGCCCGTTGCCAGCACCAAGTGGTCATAGCTGAGAGCTTTCTCGCCGAAATGGATTTGCTGCTTCTTGGCGTCTAAGCCCGTAACTTCTCCCAGCAGAACTTGAACGTTGCTCTGCTTTCCCACCAGCTGTCGCAGTGGTGTCGCTACATCGCCGGGGGCTACTAGGCCTGTTGCTACTTGATAAAGAAGCGGTTGGAACAGGTTGAAATTGCGCTTATCAATCAAGGTGACGCGCACATCGGCCTGAGCTAGCGCTTTGCAGGCCCGCACTCCAGCAAAGCCTCCTCCCACGATCACCACATGAGGGGCGTCGCGAAGACGTTCTTCTGGTGGTTCGAGTTCGAGGAAGAAATGCTCAGCAGCCATGTTCGAACGAACAGCAGATCTAAATCCAGGCTATGGATCTCATTAAAGATTGTCTGGATTTATGAGTTGTTTAAAGCAACTTGAAGCCTTCCAATAAGAGGCCATAGAGCAACCCGATGCGCGACATATCCAACAAATCACGTCCTAGATGCTTTCGCTTATCTCGGGCCCAATGCCGCCTGGTTCGCACCATGAGTTCCCAGATCCCTACCGTAATTAGCGCGGCCACTGGATCCATCAGTGCCAAAGCACCTGCAATGGCTCCGATGCTGTTCCCTAAAGCGAAGCTGGCTCCAAGAGCAATCAACATCAACGATGCTCTTCTCCAGGGGTTCACAGCCCACTGATCAAGCCTTGAAGTGGCTTCTCCAAAACTGATTTGAAGTCGAGTCTTTTGAAGTCGAGCGGTCATTAATCGCACCCCTCAAGCTTCTTCGTCACAGGTATGCCACCCATTGATCCCCATCACCAGGCTGGCAACCTGCCAAGCCATTTTTAATCGATTTTTTATTAATTTCCTGTCTCAATTGCTGTTTTTTGAGCATTTCCTGTTGAAACAAGATTTGCTTAGGGCTGATCATTAATTCAGGATCGCATTCAGTCGGAATCGGCCTTCGCTTTGCGAGAGGATTTCCCCTCCAGCAACTCAAGCAGTGCCTCCATCTGGGCCATGACACCTCTCACCTCACCGGCTTCAGGGAGAAGCCCATCTTCCATCACCCCTTGATGCATTTCGCGTAGCTCTTGGCGGATGTAGCGAAGGTGGCTGACCACCTGTTCTCGTTTGGATTGCGACATCGTCCTCTTTAGGCTTGACTGACTTCCCTTTTACCGCATGGTCGTCCCGATTGACGTCAGCGACGGCCAAGCCCGCCTGCAAGCGCGATGAGACCGTAGGTAATTAAGGCGCTGGGTCTAGCCAGCGTTGAGACCAAAACAAGAACCAGAAGGCCGGTAAACAGGGGCAGGTGCCTTGTGAAGTGAGTGCTTGTTGGAAACATCAGCAAGGCTCCAGCGCAAAAGACTGGACTTCGTACGCACCAATGCCGCTAACGATGAAAAGTTGCTCTTCAAGGCCCCAGGCCATGGTTGTCCTTGAAAATGGAAATCAACCTTAAGGCAATTTTCGGAGAGGTTGAAGTTCAGAACCCTTTCGCTCTTGGTCGCTGACTCGAAAGCGAAATGTTTTGATTTTGCTCAGGGGGCTGCGGGTGCCCGGATATGGGTTGTGCGACAACGTTAAAAGCGAGAGACCAACGTTCTCCGCTCCCCCGGAAAGGCATGACGGAATGGGGTTGCCAGGCTGGAAAAATATAAAAATCGCCTGGGCTGGGAAGGACGTACTTGGCCATTCCCGTACGAAACGATTGAAGGTGATAGTCCTCGGGACCGTGAAAACAAAGCTGACCGTCAAAGCTTGTTCCGTTGATTTGTGAGGGCACCTTTAAAAACACAACTCCAGAAAAACTTCCTCCATGGGTGTGCATCGGGTTGTAATCGCCCTCCATTTGGGAATTCAGCCAGATGTCAATCAGCCTGAGCTGGTAGCGACCTGGCACCCATGGGCCGCGCCCCTGAGGTGGTTGCTGGTCAATCACGTGACGGATCCAGCGCTCGCAGCCTTCGAGAAGGACAGATTCACAAAGTTCCCGAACGGCGGGTTGTGTTGGATTGAGTTCTCGTTGTTGGTTGAGCTGGCCAGCGAGGCGCATTGAAGCGTCAGGATTAGCCCCTGGATTGTGAAGGACGTCTTCGCAATGGAGGAGCAGCTGATTGCGTAATTTGAGCTCAAGCTCTCCTTGCACGATGGACCGTGGAAAGAGATCAATGACGTCCATGAAGTAGTTACTTGATTGATGCGTTGAAAAGGCCTGAGCTTGGATTGTTGTATTCATCCTGAGCTCAATATTGTGCTTTTCAATTCATATGATTAATCACTTTAGGAGGGGTATTGGCTGGTCGTTGTTTCTGTTGCTACAACAGATGAGGTTGTTCTGTGTTGCCACATTTTTGACTTTTGCAGGCAAATATTTCTGCTATAAGTTTTTTTAAGTCAAATTATTATGCGTTGGTTTCTGGTTCGGTCAGCGACAATCCATGAGCCAATTGCTCTTCTCTTTCTGTCGTGAAGTGCGAATGATGGGTGCAGTCCAATGCCATCACTAGGCGTATCTTTTTGACTGCAGTGAATAGATTTAAGGCCTTGAATGGCATGGAGACTAGGGGATTCGAACCCCTGACCTCTGCGGTGCGATCGCAGCGCTCTACCAGCTGAGCTAAGACCCCGTCGCTCAAAACTTAGCGTCACTCTCATTCTTGCCCGAGGCAGAATGGGGTCTTCGTTTCAGGGAACCAGCATGCCGATCACGCCGGAATCTCTTGATGCGTTTGATGACGACAAGGTGGCTTTGCTCGCAAAGCGCCTTGAAGACGACGATTACCCCACTCCTTTTGATGGCTTAGGTGATTGGCATCTGTTGCGTGCCTTGGCGATCCATCGGCCGGATCTCACCGGTCCATATGTTCACTTAGTAGATCAGGAACCATTCGATGAAGATTGAGGCCCCAAGGCCTCTGGAGGGGCGTCGCCTCCTTGTAGCGGCATCGGGAAGCATCGCTGCGGTCAAGACCCCTCTTCTCGTGAGTGCATTGGTGAAGGCAGGGGCCGAGGTGCGTTGTGTCATCACCCCCAGTGCCTCACGCCTTGTTAGCCCTGTGGCACTGGCAAGCCTGAGTCGTCACCCGTGTTTGCAAGATCGGGATCAGTGGGATCCATCGCAACCTCGGCCGCTGCATGTGGAGCTAGCTGAATGGGCGGATCTTGTGGTTGTGGCTCCGTTAAGCGCCACAAGCTTGGCCCGTTGGACCCAGGGACTCGGAGATGGATTGCTGGCCTCATTGTTGTTGGCTTGCGAGCGGCCTGTGGTGGCGGCCTCCGCTATGAATACCGGGATGTGGGGCAATGCTGCGGTCCGACGCAACTGGGAGCTTTTGCAACGGGATGAACAGGTGCTCTGCCTAGGGCCAGAGCCTGGTTTGTTGGCTTGTGATCGCATTGGAGAGGGGCGAATGGCCGATCCCGCTTTGATTCAATTGGCGGTCCTCCATGCGCTTCATCAAGGCAGCAAGGAACACCAACTGACGCGTGATTGGAGTGGTCGTTCCTTGCTCGTTACCGCTGGCCCAACGGTGGAAGCGCTCGATCCTGCTCGAACGATCAGCAACCGCAGTAGCGGACGCATGGGCGTGATGCTCGCTCAAGCTGCCCGTTGGCGAGGTGCCCGGGTTGACTTGATCCATGGCCCCTTGCAGTTGCCTGACGCCTGGCTTGAAGGGTTGTGTTGCCACCCTGTGGAGTCGGCGCAAGCGATGGAGTCGGCACTCATTGATCTGCAGCCGGATGTTGATGCGGTGGCGATGGCCGCGGCGGTGGCCGATCTGCGCCGTCGTGGTGGAGCACTTCCTGAAAAACCCGCGAAGGCTGCCTTGGCCAGCGTTCTCTCGAGCGAAATGGAGCCTGTTCCAGACCTTTTGGCCGGCTTGGCTGAGCGCCGCCCCCCTGGTCAAGTGCTCTTGGGATTTGCTGCTCTCAGTGGTCAAGCTGATTCGCTGCTTGAGCGGGCACGTCACAAACTCTCTGCAAAACAATGCGATCTGTTGTTTGCCAACCCCATTGATCAGCCCAATCAGGGGTTTGGCTCTGATCTCAATGGAGGCTGGTTGCTCAGGCGTGATGGCACACAGGAGCAGTGCGTACCCCAGTGCAAGCTCGAGCTCGCCAATCGCTTGTTGGATGAGATCGCCAGGCAACTGCCCGCAGCGCATCCCCTCAATTCGCCCGACGTTGACTCAGCTCTGTGATGTTTTGAGATCGGTCTCACTCACAGTGAAATTGCAGCTTTTATCGGTTTCAAAGTGCTCCTTTTAGGACCCGCAACGCGAAGCCTTGTTGAGAGCTGCAAAAGGCTTGCCGGAACCCACGTTTTCCCCTTGTAGGATCGAAAAATCGGTGGATACCGTCTTCGTCCGGCTAATCAGTCTTCTTCTATGCGCATCCGTCCCCTGCTGGCCATGGTGCTAGCCCTCTGTCTCTTTGTTGTAACCGCCTGCAGTGGTGGTGCTGAGGCCATAGATCGATCCAACGTCACCTATGACGACATCCGCAATACGGGCAAGGCCAATGATTGCCCCACCCTGCCTGATTCGGCCCGTGGTTCCATCAGCCTGACGGCTGGCGCTGCTTATGAACTGCGCGGAATCTGCATGCATCCCTCCCAGGTCTTCGTCAAAGGCGAACCCGCCAACAAACGTCAAGAGGCGCAATTTGTTGAGGGCAAAATCCTCACCCGCTACACCTCGAGTTTGGATGAAGTCTTTGGAGATCTCATCGTTGGTGAGGATGGTTTGAGCTTTAAAGAAAAAGGCGGGATCGATTTCCAGCCGATCACCGTTTTGGTTCCTGGTGGAGAGGAATTTCCCTTCACCTTCTCCAGCAAAAACCTTCAAGCCACCGCTGATGGTGCAGCACTCACAACCAGTACCGACTTCAACGGCACTTACCGCACACCGAGCTACCGCACCAGCAACTTCATCGATCCCAAGGGTCGTGCGCTGACAACCGGTGTGGACTATCCCCAGGGCTTGATGGCCTTAGGTGGTGACTACGACGAACTGGAAAGCGAAAACGTCAAGCGCTACATCGATGGCACTGGCCTCATGAGCTTTTCAATCACCAAAATCGACCCAGAGACCGGTGAGTTCGGCGGTGTGTTTACAGCGATTCAACCCTCCGACTCCGATATGGGCGGCCGGGAGATCGTTGACGTGAAGATCAGCGGAGAGGTCTTCGGCCGTCTTGAGGAGGCTTGACCTCCGCTGTTCAGACGCATTGATTCAAAAGGAGGGCTGAGGCCCTCCTTTTTTTGTGTCTTCTGGGAGAATTTCGCCATCCCTGATCCAGACATGAATCGCCGATGACTGCCAGTTCCTCGTCCTCGCAGCGCACCGGGGTGATTGCTCCTTACGGAGGCACCTTGGTGGATTTGATGGTGTCAGCCACAGAGCATGCCGCGCTGAAGGCTTCTGCCACCAGAAGCATTGAATGTTCCGATCGCAATGCCTGTGATGTGGAGTTGCTCGTGGTGGGTGGATTCTCTCCAGAGCGAGGATTCATGCATCAGGCCGACTACGACTCCGTTGTGGCCGGTCACCGCACCACGTCTGGTTACCTGTTTGGGTTGCCGATCGTGATGGATACCGACCGTGAGGACGTGGCGGTTGGAGACAAGGTGTTGTTGACATATAAAGGTCAGGACCTCGCTCTTCTCACCGTTGGAGACAAGTGGGAACCCGACAAAGTGGTTGAGGCAAACGGTTGCTATGGCACCACCTCGCTAGAGCACCCGGCGGTGCGCATGATCGCCACAGAGCGCCGTCGTTACTACCTCGGTGGCTTGATTCAGGGCTTGCAGCTTCCGGAGCGTGTCTTCCCTTGCAAGACGCCTGCTGAGGTGCGCGCCGGTCTCCCTGACGGCGAAGACGTGGTGGCATTTCAGTGCCGAAACCCCATTCATCGCGCCCACTACGAGCTCTTTACCCGTGCACTGCACGCCCAAAACGTCAGTGAAAATGCTGTCGTGTTGGTCCACCCCACCTGTGGCCCCACCCAGCAGGACGACATCCCTGGCGCCGTTCGCTTCCAGACCTATGAACGCCTGGCAGCAGAGGTGGATAACTCGCGCATTCGATGGGCCTATCTGCCATACGCGATGCACATGGCTGGTCCGCGTGAAGCCCTGCAGCACATGATTATTCGCCGGAATTACGGATGTACTCACTTCATCATTGGCCGGGATATGGCTGGATGTAAGTCCTCTCTTTCTGGGGATGATTTTTACGGCCCTTATGACGCGCAGAATTTCGCCAAAGAGTGTGCTCCTGAATTAACGATGGAGACCGTGCCCTCCTTGAATCTCGTCTTCACCGACGAAGAGGGGTATGTCACTGCGGAACATGCGGAGGCCCGCGGTCTGCATGTCAAAAAGCTCAGCGGCACCCAATTCCGCAAGATGCTTCGCAGTGGCGAGGAGATCCCAGAGTGGTTTGCGTTCCGCAGCGTGGTTGAGGTCCTTCGGGCCTCCTAATTTTTTCGATTTCTATTAACGTTCCTTCATCAGAGGCGAAGAACCTTGAACAAGCGTTGGCGCAATGTGGGGCTTTATGTCCTGCTCGTAGTGGTAGTAATCGTTGTGGGTACGGCGTTCCTTGATCGTCCCGACCCTGCAACGGCGGCACGCACGCTGCGGTACAGCGATTTTGTGGAATCTGTTCAGGAAGACCAGGTCAGCAGAGTGTTGCTCTCTCCAGATCGTGGAACTGCTCAGATCGTTGAGACCGATGGTCGTCGTGCGGAGGTCAACCTCGCTCCGGACAAGGATCTCCTGAAGATGCTGACGGATCACAACGTTGACATTGCTGTTCAGCCCTCACGTCAGCCAGGTGCTTGGCAGCAAGCAGCGACCAGTTTGATCTTCCCGTTGCTACTGCTCGGCGGTTTGTTCTTCCTGTTCCGCCGCGCCCAGGGCGGCGGCGGCGGCGGTGGTGGAAACCAAGCCATGAATTTTGGTAAGAGCAAGGCCAGGGTTCAAATGGAGCCGACCACTCAAATCACGTTTGGGGATGTCGCCGGAATTGAAGGGGCCAAGCTTGAGCTCACTGAGGTGGTTGACTTCCTCAAGAATCCAGATCGTTTCACCGCTGTAGGAGCGAAGATCCCTAAAGGTTGTTTGCTTGTTGGCCCTCCTGGTACGGGTAAAACCCTGCTCGCCAAAGCGGTGGCAGGTGAAGCAGGTGTTCCCTTCTTTTCGATCTCGGGCTCTGAGTTCGTGGAGATGTTTGTTGGTGTTGGTGCTAGCCGTGTTCGCGACCTGTTTGAACAGGCCAAGAAAAATGCTCCTTGCATTGTCTTCATCGATGAAATCGATGCTGTCGGTCGGCAGCGTGGCGCTGGTGTTGGCGGCGGTAACGATGAACGTGAGCAAACCTTGAACCAGCTCCTTACGGAGATGGATGGTTTTGAAGGCAATACCGGCATCATCATCATTGCGGCAACCAACCGCCCTGACGTGTTGGATTCAGCCCTGATGCGTCCAGGCCGTTTCGACCGTCAGGTCACGGTTGATCGGCCTGATTACGCCGGTCGCCTCCAAATCCTTGGCGTTCACGCTCGCAGCAAAACTCTGTCTAAAGATGTGGACCTAGACAAGGTTGCTCGCCGGACCCCTGGGTATACCGGTGCTGACTTGGCCAACCTTCTCAATGAAGCCGCCATTCTTGCGGCCCGCCGCCAACTCACTGAGGTGAGCAACGACGAGATTAGTGATGCGATCGAGCGCATCATGGTGGGCCCCGAGAAGAAAGATCGGGTGATGAGTGAACGTCGCAAGCGATTGGTTGCATATCACGAGGCAGGTCATGCCCTTGTGGGGGCGCTGATGCCTGATTACGACGCCGTTCAGAAGATTTCGATCATTCCCCGTGGAAACGCTGGTGGTTTGACCTTCTTCACTCCGAGTGAAGAACGCATGGAATCTGGTCTTTATTCACGGACCTATCTCCAGAACCAAATGGCTGTGGCTTTGGGCGGTCGGGTTGCAGAAGAAATCGTCTACGGAGAAGACGAAGTCACAACGGGTGCTTCCAACGATCTCCAGCAGGTGGCTTCCGTGGCCCGTCAGATGGTGACTCGTTTTGGTATGAGCGACAAGCTTGGTCCTGTTGCCCTTGGCCGTGCTCAAGGAGGGATGTTCCTGGGTCGCGACATCGCGGCTGAACGTGACTTCTCAGAGGACACCGCAGCCACGATTGATTCCGAGGTGTCGGATCTTGTTGATGTGGCCTATCACCGTGCCACCAAGGTATTGAACGACAACCGTTCTGTGCTTGATGAGCTCGCTGAAATGCTGGTTGAAAGCGAAACTGTGGATTCTCAGGAACTACAGGATCTGTTGATCCGACGCGATGTACGAATTGCTGAGTACGTCTGATCGTCAGCAGTGGTTGATGGCTTCTTTGCGCCGTCAGCCACTCATTATTGTTTTGCGGCCCAAGGAGAGTGATCTTCTTGGGCCGTTTTTGCAGTCACTGCTTTGTCAACGCCTCGATCAATTGGTTGATTTGGGTGTCCGTCACATTGAAATTGCCTGGATGGATCACTTTCGCTGGAGTGACCTGATAGCGACGATCCGTCTGAGGCATCCAACCCTTCAGTTGGGAGTGGCCTCTGTCACGTCTCAACGCGGTCTCCAGGCGGTCATCGATCTCGATTTGCCCTATGCCATGTCGCCGCTGTTGGATCAGGGTCTGGTCTCGATGGCCCATCAACACAACTGTTGTCTCGTTCCTGGTGTGATGACGCCAACCGAAATTCGGCAGGCGTTGGTTCTTGGTTGCCATCTTGTGAAATTGTTTCCAGCGAAGGTGCTGGGCCTCGATTACCACCGGCAGATTTCAGCGCCGATGGGGGATCTGCCCTTCATGATTGCTGCTGGAGGCTTGACTGTGGCCGACTTGGATCCGTGGCTATCGGCTGGTTACGACGCGATCGCCCTCGGTCGCGGCGTGCTCAATACCACGGCCGCCATCGCCGACCTACGAGGTTGGTTGACGTGAGTCTTGTCTGCTACAGATGGGATAGTGATTTGATTTTGGATGTCTCAGTTATCCATCAAGCTGAGCGATAAGGCGGATGCTCTGATCGCGCAATTGCAGAAAGAGATCTTTAATCGTCGCCGTAAAAAGGTCACGGCAGCTGGTGTTGTTGAAACCTTGATTGAAAGTGGTGCGCGCTCTCAGTCCGACAAGCGCTTTGCCACCTCTTGGCTCAATCTGATTGAAGACATTGAGAAGGCTGCAAAGCTGGCCACTGCGCATGGAAGCAAGCCCGCATCCCTGACGGATGAGGAATGGGTGATGGTGTTGAGTCATCGCAATCGCCAAGCCTCCAAACCGCGTCAAGCCAACAAAGCCAGCAAAGCTGCGAAGGCCGACCAGCCCGCTGCTGCCCGTACTGCTGATCAACGCACCACGACCGCAACGAAAACAAAACGCGCCTCCTCTTCCTCGCGGGTCGCCAAAGCTCGGGTGGCCAAGACAACGGAAACGACTACTACTTCCTTGGCGTCAGTTGGGAAATCTCGTCAGGCACGCCGTGCCCGTAAGTCGAGTCCGGAGTCCACGTCGGCTCGCTCCACTGCCGGCCGTATGGCGAAAGCGGCAGCACAGTTGCCTAGCAGCAATGGGATCCAGTCTCCGGCCAGAAGCTAGGGGTGGCATCGATCACCAAAGGCTGCACTGCCCTTGCTGTCTGAGCAGGTGATCGGCAAGCACCAAGCACACCATGGCTTCCACCATCGGCACGGCTCTTGGCAAGACGCAAGGGTCGTGGCGTCCTTTGGCTGAGAGCGTGGTGGCCTCCCCTGCCGCGTTGATGGTCTGCTGCTCTTTGCGGATGGTTGCCGTTGGCTTGAAGGCCACGCGGATCACAATCGCTTCCCCATTGCTGATCCCTCCCTGAATTCCTCCGGAATAGTTCGTGGCCGTATGCAGGCTTCCGTCCTGGGTGGGCAGGAAAGCATCGTTGTGGGCACTGCCCTTCAGCAGAGTGCCGGCAAAGCCCGATCCGATTTCAAAGCCCTTGGTGGCGGGCAGTGACATCACGGCTTTGGCTAAATCAGCTTCGAGCTTGTCGAATACGGGCATTCCCAATCCTGTGCTCGCTTGCCTCACCACGCACTCAATCACCCCGCCGCAGGAATCTCCCTCTTGGCCGATCGCTTCAATGCGTTGGATCATCTGTTCGGCCATCCCTGCATCAGGGCAGCGCACGATGTTGCTTTCCACTTGTTCGGGTGTGACTGAGCTGGGATCAACGCTCGCCTCGAGATCGTGGATTCGCTTCACCCAAGCGATCACTTCGGTGCCATTCGCTTTCCTGAGAAGCTCCCTGGCGATAGCTCCTGCGGCCACCCGTCCAATCGTTTCCCGCGCAGAGGCCCTGCCTCCGCCGCTGCGGGCCTGGATGCCGTACTTCGCCTGATATGTGGCATCGGCATGGGAGGGACGAAAGGCCACTTCCATGTCTTTGTAATCCTGAGGTCGTTGGTCCTTGTTGCGCACCACCATTGCAATCGGTGTGCCCAGGGTGACCCCATCCAGTAATCCGCTCAGGATCTCGACCTGGTCTGCTTCTTTCCTCGGTGTGGTGATGCGACTTTGCCCAGGCCGTCTGCGGTCGAGGTCGGCCTGAATGGCTTCAAGGTTTAACTCCAGCCTGGGCGGGCAGCCATCCACGATCACGCCCACGCCTCCACCATGCGATTCCCCAAAGGTGCTGATCCGAAATAATTCTCCGAAGCTGCTGCCCATGGGGCCTCCCTGCTGGGATGAGCGTAATCAGTCGGGTTCACTGTTGAGCTGTGATGAGCCCTGATCAGAGCTCAGATCAGGTCAGGAATCGCTGCCGTTGGACGTTCGCTGTCTGGAAGATCTCTGAGCATGGTGAAATCTTCAAAGCTGAATCCAGGCCCAACACAGCAACTCACCAGGCTGTACGGACCTTCAGCTTTGGCAGCCTGCCAGTGATCCGCTGGAATCACCTGAACAGGATTGTGCATCGACAACACCTCTCGAGTTGCCTGATCAGCCTCCGGCTTGAGGCACCACAGACTTAGGGGCGCTCCTTGCAGATGGGTCCACACCTCATCGGCATGACTCACCCTGTGCCAGCGACTGAGTGAACCTGCCTCTAAGAGATACAAGATTGTGCTGATGGCGCAGCGTTGTTGCTGATCAGGTCGCAACACGAGCACAGAGCTCCGATGCAGCTCGCGATACCAGCCGCCCTCTGGATGGGGTTGCAGCTTCCATTCCTCGACCAGCTTCTCAACGACCTCAGATGGGTTGCGTTCATTCATGGGATTCACTCTTTTGGTTTGTGGAATCGCATCAGGCCCCAGCAAAGTTTTCCGGCTTGCCCTCCTTCAATCCAATGCTCAAGACCTGCGCTCATTGTTTTGAGGTACTCAGGACTAATGCTCAGTTTCAGCTCGTCATGACGCCGTTGGAGTTCGTCTCGAACACGGCTGTAGTGGCGGATCAGCATTGGTGTGCGGTCATCCCAAATGTTGCGTTGCAGCCCAACATTGTTTGCCCAACTTTGGTATCGCTCTGGCGAGCCCAGATCGGAGAGGTGAATCCGTTCAAGGATCTTGGAGAGTGATGCTGAGGGCACACCGTCGGCTGCCATGGGGTCTGTCATGACCATGACGCCACCAGGCTTTAGAAGTCTTGCAGCTTCTCTCATCACCTTTTGGCGATCTCCCGAGTGGAGGATGGCATCCTGGCTCCAGACCACATCGGCGCAGGCATCCTCCAAAGGCACGGCTTCAAAAGAGGCGTCATGGACCTGGATTTGACGTTCCAAGCCGGCTGCACGATTGAGTTCACGATGACGGGTGTTCTCGACGGCAGAGATATTGATGGCTTCTACTTTTACCTTGGGGTTTTGGCAAAGGTGGCGAGCAGCTCCGCCGTAGCCGGAGCCCAGATCCACGACGGAACAGCTCTCGTTGGAGGAGCCAGTGCGTTGCGCATCAATGAGAGCGGCTAGCGCTTCCACCGTGCGACGACTCGCAGTTGCAATCGGTTCTGTCTCCGCGTTGTAAAGCCCGATATGAATGTCTTCTCCGCCCCAAACCTCTGCATAAAAGCGGTCGGCATCGTTGCTGTTGTAGTAACCAGCGGCAGTGGAGGCAGCCTTTGAAAAAGAAGATTCAGCCATGATCTAAATCTCGGTCATGTCTGTGTCAAAGCGATATTCCTTTTCCGCAACATGCACATAGAAGTCGGGATCGTCATGGCCTTGTTGGTAGTCGCCGAAGGTATTGATCCGTTGAAATCCAACCTCACGCATTAGGCGTCTTACATACCCGTGGCGCAATGGAAACATATTTAGGTGGTAAGTGCTTCCGTCACTGAAGGCGTAGCGGAAGCGAGCCAGTCCGTCGTCGACGTGCTCCGGTCCAACCTCAACATCCTTGCCGCAGTACACGTTGCTTTTGCCGCTGGTGGAATTGCCCTCTAGCAAGCGGTCGTAATTTCTGTGATCCAGAATCAAAACTCCGTTGTGCTTAAGCACGGCGTAATACTCAGCTAAAGCTTTGCGTCGATCTTGCTCACGGAATAGATGTGTGAAGGAATTGCCTAAGCAGATCACGGCATCAAACTCGCCATGAACGTCTCGATTGAGAAACCGCCAATCGGCATGAACGGTGCGCATTAATAAGTCACGTTCGCGTGCATTTTTAAAAGCGCGCGCCAACATGTTTGGGCTTCCATCCACACTGACAACATCAAATCCTTCTCGTAATAAACGAACGGAGTGGAAACCTGTGCCAGTGGCAACATCAAGAACAGATTTAGCTCCATGCTGATGCAATAGTTTGATGAAAAAATCTCCTTCTGCTTTTTCTCTTGCCTCCCAATCAATCAATCGGTCCCAGCGATCAACAAATTGTTCAATGTATTCCTGCTCGTAATGATCAGTTTCGCGAACCCGTTCAGGTGAGTCTCCGAACTTCTGAGCATCACCTTGCTCGATGGCAGAGGGATTCGTGAAAGGTGACATAGATGACTTCTTGTGTGGGAACTGGGATCTTTTAGATCTCGTATCGATGCATTGACAAATGCATGCTCACACCAAAAGCTTCCGAATTTTGGTGGCTGTTGTGAACGATATTTCTTCAAGCTAACGCTCGTTTTAGAAATCGTCAGTAAATTCGATCGGCTTTGATTGCCGGTTTGGAACGATTAAGTGGGGTTTCTGCTGTTTTCATGAAGGAAAGTATTGTGATGCTCTCGCTCTAGCTAAAATATTTATTGATGCTGGGGCTAATCCGAGATGAATTCGGAGATCTGCCTTGATTCTCTTTGGAAGATATATGGAGGGACGGCAGATTCAGCGATTAAGCAACTTCAGTCTGGTCTAGATCCACTTGATTTGTATCAGCGAACTGGCCTCCGTGCTGCTGTTCGCGATGTCTCGCTAGAAATCCAAACGGGCGAAATTTTTGTTGTGATGGGCCTCTCGGGGTCTGGAAAATCCACCCTGCTGCGTCTTCTTAATGGCCTGATTGAGCCTTGCTCGGGTGAGGTGAGTATTCAGGGGCGGCGGCTGTCTTCACTGGGTCCAATGGAGCTCAACAAGCTTCGTCGTGAGCAGATGGGCATGGTGTTTCAGTCCTTTGCGCTCTTCCCGCATCGAACCGTGATCGATAACGCGGCTTTTGGTCTTGAGGTGGCCGGCGTGCCTAGGCCACGGCGCCGAGACTTGGCCCTAAAGGCTCTTGAGCGTGTAGGCCTCGGTGATGAATGCCGAAAGTATCCTCATCAGCTTTCTGGGGGGATGCAGCAGCGGGTTGGTCTTGCGCGAGCGCTGGCTCTTGATCCACCGATCTTGTTGATGGACGAAGCCTTTTCAGCGCTGGATCCGTTGATTCGCAGCGACATGCAGGAGTTGCTGTTGGAATTGCAGGCGGAGCGGCAACGCACCATCGTTTTTATCTCCCACGACCTGGATGAAGCGATTCGGCTTGGCGATCGGATTGCCCTGATGCAGGACGGCCAAGTGTTGCAATGCGGAACCGCTCAGTCCCTCCTCAGTGATCCGGCCAGTCGTGCCGTAAGTCACTTTTTTCGAGATATTGATTCCGCAGCGGTGTTGGATGTCGCTTCGATTGCGGCAATGCCGAGCTCTGTGTTGGTGAATGCTGCTGGTCCATCGGCTGCGTTGGATGCCGTCGTTGGTGACCCTTTGTACGTGCTCGATGAGAGCAAGCGGTTGCGTGGAGTGCGCACATGCTCTAACGGCTGGATTGAGGCTGATCAGCTAGCAATTCTGCGCGCTGGAACGCGGCTGCGTGATGCGATGCCGCTTGTTGCCTCGCTTGCTTATCCACCACCTGTAGTGGATGGCGAAGGTTGCTTCTTGGGTGTGATTACACCCCGTCTGCTGTTGCGTTCCCTGGAGGTCAACGTTTGATGGTGCAAGCCCTGCCTTTTGGCTCCACATATGGTTTCGCTGCAGTGCATCAAGCCGGAGCCTTGGGTCTCGCTGTTGATGCTGCAGTGGTGTGGTTGCTCACCTACGCACAGAGCCTCTTTGACGTTGTCAATGCAGGAGTGATGGCTCTTGTTGTCTTCACAGAGACCTTGCTCATAGCGCCTTCTCCTTGGACTTTTGCGCTGATCGTGGCTGGTCTTGGCCTCTGGAGAGTGAGCGGTGGATTCGCCTTGTTTGCACTGCTTGGTTTGAACTTGGTGCTGGCGATGGGGCTTTGGGATCCCATGATTTCGACCCTCGCACTGGTGTTGACGGCATCATTTCTGGCCTTGCTGATTGGTCTCCCTCTGGGAGTGCTCTCAGCGCGTCTTCAGCCGGTGTGGCGATTGTTGCGACCTTGCCTTGACCTCATGCAGACCATGCCGGCTTTTGTGTATTTGATCCCGGCAGTGATGTTGTTCAGCACAGGTGCTGTTCCAGCAATTATCGCCACCTTGGTGTTTGCGATGCCTCCGGTGGTTCGTCTCACCCAGCTCGGGATTCGTCAGGTTCCTCTTGATCTCATTGAGGCGGGCCGTGCCTTTGGGTGCAGTGAGTTGCAATTGCTCTGGAAGGTGCAGATGCCGAGTGCTTTGCCCACTGTGATGAGTGGCGTCAATCAAACGATCATGCTGGCGTTATCGATGGTGGTGATCGCCTCGATGATTGGTGGAGGCGGCCTTGGTGATGTGGTGCTGCGCGGTATTCAACAGCTGGATGTGGGACTTGGTTTTGAGGGCGGGATTGCGGTTGTGATTCTCGCTGTGATCCTCGATCGACTCAGTCAGAGCTTGATGCTTGAAGGCGAGAGGACGTTGGAAGCGCGCTCTCGTCGTTGGCGTTCGTTGTGGAGGACACCATGACAGCCCCTCTCTGGCGTCGACGCGCCGTTTTGCTTTCAGGGCTTGGTTTGGCTGCGGCGTCCCTGTCCAGCCAAGTGCGCTTGAGCCGGCAGCGCCAGGCTGACGCGACCGCATCCACGCCTTCTACTCAAAAAGGCTCGTCATCACAATCGGGCTCTGAGGCGTCTCAATCGAGCGCAATGGGGCCTTTGCGCTTGGGATGGTCTCCATGGGCTGATGCTGAAGTGATGAGCCTGATCGCCCAGCGGGTGATTCAGCAGGCTTACAACCTCCCAGTGGAGCGGGTAATGGCGGATATCGGCATTCAGTACGCCTCTGTGGCAAGAGGCGATCTCGACCTCATGCTGATGGCCTGGTTGCCGTTAACGCACAAGGATTACTGGACGCGCGTGCGTGACAGGGTGCTTGATTTCGGTTCGATGTATTCCGGCCGCCTTGGCTGGGTTGTGCCCGATTACGTGGATGCCTCTGAGCTTCGCTCTATCGCTGATTTGCGCAAGCCTGAATTGGCGGCGCGGTTCGACAACACGGTTCAAGGCATTGACCCAGGTTCAGGCCTTAATCAGGCCTCTGAACGGGCGTTGGTGGACTACAACCTGAGTGATATGCGCCTGGTTGCCTCCAGTAGCGCAGCCATGACGGCTGTTCTTGATAAAGCGATTCGAGAGCGACGTTGGGTGGTGGTCACAAGTTGGACTCCGCACTGGATGTTTGCTCGCTACAAGCTCCGCTTCTTGGAAGATCCCCAGCTCGTTTTTGGTGGAGTGGAGTGGATTCATGCTCTAGGCCGAAAGGGTCTGGATCGCGACCGTCCAGATCTGGCCGGATTCCTTTCGCGTTTTCAGATCCCTGATCGTGAGCTGTCTGATTTGCTTCTCATGGCCAATGAGCGATCGGCCGAGGTGGCGGTCGAGGACTACCTCGATCGTCATCCGGCCCGAATTCGCTACTGGACCACTGGAACGATCAGCTGAAAAGCACAAGCTGGAGTCATGCTGCTGCCGCTGGACGTCTCGGTGGACAGGCCATCAGGGGGCGATGGTGATGACGTCGTGGCGTTCTATTGGGTGTTGCAATGCTGTTGCGTTGCTGGCCTGCTTCGGTGAGGTCTGCTTGTAAGCGTTCGGTGCAGCACAGCAACCTCGACCAGCTCGGCAGCTGATGGGCCACGGGCGCTGCCATCAATTCCTCCACTTTGGGACGCAACAAGGTGGCGAAACTTTGGACAGCAAGCTCCTCGCTGTGTCGGTTGTAAGGCAGACGATTGATTGTTGAATCCAAGCCAAACTGCTGTACACGGTCTTCCCCTACCCGTCGGAACAGCACTTCAAGCGTTGGGATCTGGTCTGGAGACAACATCCGACCTTCATGCTCCATGAGTCCACGAAGCACGGTGGCAAAAATTTCACTAGCCATCCGTTGCAAGCCCTCGGAAGGAGCATTGCCAAGTGTTTTGTGCTTGTGATCAAACAGTCCGAGATCTACTTGGGCGATGCGTCGAGGGGCTACATGGCGATACACCTCTGAAAGCAAGCCGATCTCCAGTCCCCAGTCGGAAGGAATGCGCAAATTCATGGCCAGATCTCTGGTGAACGCGAACTCGCCGGCTAACGGATAGCGAAAGGATTGGAGATAGCGCAGATAAGGCATTGGGCCAAAGATCTGCTCCAGGCTGGTGAGGAGTGGGCCCACAAAAAGGCGTGTTGCTCTTCCATGGAGCGTTTGGGTCTCGAGCGAAAGCCTGCTGTAGAACGCTTTCACGTAGGCCACACCGAGTGAGGGATCGAGCAACGGTCGCAGCATTCTTTGGGGGTAGGCCGGTGAAAAGGTGCGGATGTCTGCATCGAAGAGTCCAACGATCTCAGCGTTTCTGCAAGCCACACCAAGCCCTTGCCAAACAGCCCAGCCTTTCCCGGGTGGTCCGGTCACATTGAGGCCAAGGGTCTGAAGTGACTGCAGTGTTTCGGCAACGGCGGGGCCATTGGTCCAGTGCACGCGCACCGGAAATGGCATGTCAGAAAAGAATGCTTCCGCTGCAGCGACGTCGTCGCTGTTCTCCGCTGATAAAGCGATCACAAGTTCTTCGAGGCCGCTTAGTTCTGCCAGAACCTCACGGATCAGTACGAGCGCAGGACGGCTGAATTCCTCCATGAGGCATGGGATCAGCAAGGACGTTGGCCGCTGCTTCAGCTGACGCCGAAAGTCTGGGAGATCCAGCTTGCCGAGTCCGTAATCATGAATCGTGGCGATTAATCCCTGCTGAAAATCCATGCGGTGATCAATGCGACAACAATTTGTGGAGCTCTGTTCCATACCTGTTGCACTTGGCAATGGCACGGTGTCGAAGCAGTTAATGGCGAACGAGGGGTTGCCATCGCTTCTAACGGAGCTCTATGAGCACCATTCTTCGGAGGATCTCAATCGCTTGTCGTCGCAATTGCTGCATTCCGAGCGGTCCGCGACAGAGAGGGCCGTTTCAGAGGCGCTCGATCTTGGGAGTGCTGAGGCAAAGGCAACGGCAGATTCAATGGCAACGACTGCGCGTTGGGATTCCTCGAGTTGTGTGTTGATTGCCTACGCCGATACGGTGAGTGCCCATGATCAGCCTGGGCTTCGTTGTTTGCAGGCCCTACTGCATAAGCATTTCAACGGGCTCTCATCGGTTGTGCACGTGCTGCCGTTCTTGCGTGCAACCAGTGACGGAGGTTTTGCCGTTGCCAGTCATAAGGAGATTGACCCGCGCTTCGGTGATTGGGATGACTTGGCCGCGTTGGCGGAAGGTCGTCAGTTGATGGCTGATTTGGTCCTCAATCACATTTCAGCGTCTCACCCCTGGGTTCGGGCTTTTCTGAAAGGAGAACAACCTGGCGCGCAATGTGTGTTGGCAACTGCTCCCAACCCTTGTTGGGACAACGTGGTGCGTCCTCGTAGTTCGGCTCTTTTCACCACTCTTGCGACAGATCGGGGCCCAGAAACGGTCTGGACCACCTTTGGGCCCGATCAAGTGGATGTGAACTGGCGAGAGCCTGAAGTGTTGCTTGGATTCACACGCCTCCTCGATCTTTTTTGCAGTTATGGCGTCCAGTGGTTGCGCCTTGATGCCGTGGGGTTTGTTTGGAAAGAGCCTTTCAGTGACTGCATCCATCAGCCGCAGGCCCACCGGTTGGTTGAAGTGTTGCGCCTTCTCTTGGAATCGCGATGTCCTCAAGGAGTGGTGGTAACGGAAACGAATGTTCCCGAGCAGGAAAATCTGTCTTATTTGGCCACTGGCGCTGAAGCTCACCTCGCCTACAACTTTCCTCTGCCTCCGCTTGTCCTCGAGGCTTGTCTCAGTCGTCGTGCTGATCTGCTGAACGATTGGCTTGTTCGTTGGCCTCAGCTCCCACAACAGACAGGGCTGCTCAATTTCACGGCCTGTCACGACGGGATTGGTTTGCGGCCACTCGAGGGTTTGATGGATTCCGGTCGATTGCTTCAGTTGCTGCAGCAATGCGAGCAGCGTGGTGGTTTGGTCAGTCACCGGCGCTTGGCCGATGGACTGGAGGTTCCCTATGAGATCAACATCAGTTGGTGGAGTGCCATGGCGGCTCCTGGGCGGGATCCATCCCACCATCAACGCGCGCGTTTTTTGTTGACGCAGTTGCTGCTGCTTACTTTGCCGGGTGTGCCTGCGTTCTACCTGCCGGCATTACTGGCAACTCCGAATGACAATGCTCGCTTTCGCATCAGCGGTCATCGCCGCGATCTCAATCGTCCTCAGTTTCAACTCGACCGTTTAGAGCGATTATTGGCTGATCCCGAGAGCGATACCAGTCAGGTGTTGGCGTCACTGCAACAAGCGATGGCTGTCCGTCGTGGCCAAACGGTGTTAGATCCCTTTGCCCCAATGACGGTCCTGAGCGAAGGCCGCTCTGATCTCGTGATTCTGCAGAGGGGAGAAGGGGCAACCGCTCTGTTTGCGATTCACAATTTCAGTGATGTTCGCCTCAGTTTCCCGTTGAGCACCCTTGCTGAGGCCACAGGTTCTGTTTGGCATGACGTGTTGACTGGGCATTCTCTTTTTGCGGGCCAAACGGCTCTCGACCTTGAACCGTTTGCTGTGCATTGGTTGATTCGATGAACAAAACAGATGCTCTGAACTCAATCCCCTGGTGGGTCGTGACCGATCTCGATGGGACCCTGATGGACCATGCCTACAACTGGGAGCCGGCACGGGAGGCGATCCGTGGCTTGCAGTTGCAGGGAATTCCCGTGATCCCGTGTACGAGCAAAACGGCGGAGGAGGTGAAACGTTTCAGGGCTGCAGCTGGGTTGAAGGATCCGTTCATCGTTGAAAACGGAGGGGCTATTCATGGGCAAACCAGTCATGGCGAGCCATGGGAGCTTGCGCTGGGATGCCCTGTGGCCGAGCTTCGTCCGGTTCTGCGAGAGCTTGCGCAGTTGCTTGGTGAGCCGTTGCAACCCATTGATGCGCTCTCGGATCAAGAGGCGTTGGACTTTCTTGGTCTGCAGGGCGAAGCGCTGCAGCTGGCTTGTCAGAGGCGTTGGAGTTTGCCCTTTGTGCCCCCTTCTGCGTCAGCGCGGCAACGGTTGCCAGGCCTCGCCAACCGGCTTGGTTTTGCTGTGGTACAGGGCAACCGTATGGGTCACCTCCTCGGCGCAGAGGTCAGCAAGGGTCGAGCCCTTGAGGTTTTAAAGCAGCGCAGTGGTGGCTCTCCAGTGCGGGTGCTCGCACTGGGTGACTCTCCCAATGACCAGCCCCTCCTAGAGGCTGGTGATCTTTCAGTTGTTGTGCCTGGTGCGAATGGCCCCCACCCGGTCTTTGCTGATGCCATTGCTCAGGGCCGCTACCATTTGGCTCCTGCTTGCCATGCGCATGGCTGGGCTGAGGCGGTCTTTCAGTACGTTCTCAAGGAACAGAGCTGATGCTGAACACCTCAATCTTTCTCTCAAAGATGGAGTGAAGCGTTCGCCTCAACGGGAGCAGACTTGATCAGAGACAGGATCAAGCACTGATGACAGCGATTCAATGCCGATACACCGGTGACTTGCACTGCACGGCTCAGCACGGACCCTCGGGCACCGTCCTAAAGACCGATGCGCCAACGGATCATGATGGCCTCGGTGAAAGCTTTTCGCCGACTGACCTGCTGGCAACAGCCCTTGGAACGTGCATCTTGACGATCATGGGGATCGCCGCACGCCGCCGCGGCTGGGATCTCGTTGACGCCAACGTCATCGTTGAAAAAACAATGACGACTGAGGGGCCGCGACGCATTGAAAGCCTTCAAGCTCAGATCAGCCTCCCTGTTGCCCTTAGCCAGGAACAAAAGGCCTTGTTGAAGCGAGTCGCGAATGATTGCCCCGTTAAACGAAACCTCGACGCTTCAATGACGATTGACTTGATCTGGAGCGACGCAAGTTCTATGGCTCTTTAGTTGCTTGATCAACGCCGTCCAGGCGAGGAGATTTTGATGAGACTCCAATTCATACCTATTCACGTCTTTCGCGAAACACCGTCTGTCACCTTTTTCGATGCAGGTGTGTCTGGCACCAACGGAACCGATGTTGTTGTCCACAGGGGTGCAGCGACGTCACCACCCGATGCCAATGGATTTGAGCAGTACTACGTTCATCAGCATCAAGTGGATCACAATTTGGTGCTCGAGGGACAGCGCACCTTCGTCCTGTTGAACCCTGCTTGGGATCAGTCCCATCACGTCATTCATTTGATTCGGGACATGGGCGCGCTTCAGATCCCTGTAGGCACCTATCACCGCTCAACATCTGGTGAAACGGGGAGCATCGTATTGAATCAATCCCTGCGTGATTCCCAATTTAATTTCAAGACCGAGTTCATTCCCGTGAGCCTGGAGGTTCGAGAAGAACTCCGTCAGGCACAAGCCTCTGTTCCATGGGTCTGGAGTTGGAAAGATGGCCACATTTGCCGTTCTCACTAACCAGCCACAAAAAAGCCCCCTCTTTAAAGGAGGGGGCTTTCTAGTTCAGTTGATCTGAACTTTGAAGGGGTTCCAGATCAACCGATTGCAGGTGCCTGAAGAGCCACAGGTGTGGACTCAGCAGCAGCCAGGTCGAGGGGGAAGTTATGAGCGTTGCGCTCGTGCATCACTTCCATGCCGAGACCGGCACGGTTCAACACGTCGGCCCAGGTGTTCAGGACGCGGCCCTGACCATCAAGGATGGACTGGTTGAAGTTGAAGCCGTTGAGGTTGAAGGCCATGGTTGACACGCCAAGGGCGGTGAACCAGATGCCGACAACAGGCCAGGCTGCAAGGAAGAAGTGAAGGCTACGGCTGTTGTTGAAGGAGGCGTATTGGAAGATCAGGCGACCGAAGTAGCCGTGAGCAGCCACGATGTTGTACGTCTCTTCTTCTTGGCCGAACTTATAGCCGTAGTTCTGGGACTCGGTCTCGGTTGTTTCACGAACCAAGGATGAGGTCACCAATGAACCGTGCATGGCGGAGAACAATGAACCACCGAAGACACCAGCCACTCCAAGCATGTGGAAGGGGTGCATCAGGATGTTGTGCTCAGCCTGGAAGACCAACATGTAGTTGAAGGTTCCAGAGATGCCCAAAGGCATGGCGTCAGAGAAAGAACCCTGACCGAAGGGGTAGACCAGGAACACTGCAGATGCAGCAGCAACAGGTGCGCTGTATGCAACACAGATCCAAGGGCGCATGCCCAAGCGGTAGGAAAGTTCCCACTCACGTCCCATATAGGCGTAGATGCCGATCAGGAAGTGGAAGACAACCAGTTGGAAAGGACCGCCGTTGTAGAGCCACTCGTCGAGTGAGGCAGCTTCCCAGATTGGGTAGAAGTGCAAGCCAATGGCGTTGCTGGAAGGAACAACAGCACCAGAGATGATGTTGTTGCCATACATCAGTGAACCTGCAACAGGCTCGCGGATGCCGTCGATATCAACCGGAGGAGCGGCGATAAAAGCAACGATGAAGCAAGTGGTAGCGGCAAGCAGTGTGGGGATCATCAGAACACCGAACCAACCGACATAAAGACGGTTGTTGGTGGAGGTGACCCACTCACAGAACTGCTGCCAGCCGTTAGCGCCGGAGCGCTGCTGGATGGTGGTAGTCATGAGAACGGAAAGGAGCCTGTGGGATAAATCCCGGTGGCGAATAAAGAAGGTCGGTTAACCCGACACCGGCAATGTAAAGGAAGTTTGCGCTGCTGACACGATTCCCGGCGTGAGGGCTGCTGATTCCAGTGATCAGCTCAGCTGATAGCTCCTCTCTTGGCGTGGGTTTGAGGCCTGAGGGTGGTGCCTTGAGCGACGAGCAGAAGGACTTGGCGATCACATTGTTCGCAATGGAGTCCGATCTAAAGGCAATAAAAAACACCAGGCAACGGTTGTGTTGACCCCTGGTGTTGATCCCTGATTTGTTCAGGCAAGTCGTTGGATGTGGGGCTTAGATGGCTCCGGTTGCGGCCACCGGCTGCATCATGCCCCCACCTCCATTTCCGAAATCATCATCATCTGAGTTTTCGTTGGATTGGGTGAGTGCGTACGCCCCAACCAAAAAGCTTCCAATGACGCTAATAACAAGTTGGAACGGAAAGTTGATGCTTTCAGAGACGACGTATTCGCCCATCAATGAATCTCCGTTACTTTTCTAAATATAGTCGGGAAGCCTGGTTTTGTCATCGTGTTAGTCAGTTTTTTCAACTGGAGCGTGTGACATCTGAAGGGATCCTTATTGGACAAGGCTCCAAGGATTGCTTGTGATTTGTACCTCGTTTTTGAGCAAAGAAAGGAAGCCACAAAAAAGCCCCCTCTTTAAAGGAGGGGGCTTTCTAGTTCAGTTGATCTGAACTTTGAAGGGGTTCCAGATCAACCGATTGCAGGTGCCTGAAGAGCCACAGGTGTGGACTCAGCAGCAGCCAGGTCGAGGGGGAAGTTATGAGCGTTGCGCTCGTGCATCACTTCCATGCCGAGACCGGCACGGTTCAACACGTCGGCCCAGGTGTTCAGGACGCGGCCCTGACCATCAAGGATGGACTGGTTGAAGTTGAAGCCGTTGAGGTTGAAGGCCATGGTTGACACGCCAAGGGCGGTGAACCAGATGCCGACAACAGGCCAGGCTGCAAGGAAGAAGTGAAGGCTACGGCTGTTGTTGAAGGAGGCGTATTGGAAGATCAGGCGACCGAAGTAGCCGTGAGCAGCCACGATGTTGTACGTCTCTTCTTCTTGGCCGAACTTATAGCCGTAGTTCTGGGACTCGGTCTCGGTTGTTTCACGAACCAAGGATGAGGTCACCAATGAACCGTGCATGGCGGAGAACAATGAACCACCGAAGACACCAGCCACTCCAAGCATGTGGAAGGGGTGCATCAGGATGTTGTGCTCAGCCTGGAAGACCAACATGTAGTTGAAGGTTCCAGAGATGCCCAAAGGCATGGCGTCAGAGAAAGAACCCTGACCGAAGGGGTAGACCAGGAACACTGCAGATGCAGCAGCAACAGGTGCGCTGTATGCAACACAGATCCAAGGGCGCATGCCCAAGCGGTAGGAAAGTTCCCACTCACGTCCCATATAGGCGTAGATGCCGATCAGGAAGTGGAAGACAACCAGTTGGAAAGGACCGCCGTTGTAGAGCCACTCGTCGAGTGAGGCAGCTTCCCAGATTGGGTAGAAGTGCAAGCCAATGGCGTTGCTGGAAGGAACAACAGCACCAGAGATGATGTTGTTGCCATACATCAGTGAACCTGCAACAGGCTCGCGGATGCCGTCGATATCAACCGGAGGAGCGGCGATAAAAGCAACGATGAAGCAAGTGGTAGCGGCAAGCAGTGTGGGGATCATCAGAACACCGAACCAACCGACATAAAGACGGTTGTTGGTGGAGGTGACCCACTCACAGAACTGCTGCCAGCCGTTAGCGCCGGAGCGCTGCTGGATGGTGGTAGTCATGAGAACGGAAAGGAGCCTGTGGGATAAATCCCGGTGGCGAATAAAGAAGGTCGGTTAACCCGACACCGGCAATGTAAAGGAAGTTTGCGCTGCTGACACGATTCCCGGCGTGAGGGCTGCTGATTCCAGTGATCAGCTCAGCTGATAGCTCCTCTCTTGGCGTGGGTTTGAGGCCTGAGGGTGGTGCCTTGAGCGACGAGCAGAAGGACTTGGCGATCACATGGTTCGCAATGGAGTCCGATCTAAAGGCAATAAAAAACACCAGGCAACGGTTGTGTTGACCCCTGGTGTTGATCCCTGATTTGTTCAGGCAAGTCGTTGGATGTGGGGCTTAGATGGCTCCGGTTGCGGCCACCGGCTGCATCATGCCCCCACCTCCATTTCCGAAATCATCATCATCTGAGTTTTCGTTGGATTGGGTGAGTGCGTACGCCCCAACCAAAAAGCTTCCAATGACGCTAATAACAAGTTGGAACGGAAAGTTGATGCTTTCAGAGACGACGTATTCGCCCATCAATGAATCTCCGTTACTTTTCTAAATATAGTCGGGAAGCCTGGTTTTGTCATCGTGTTAGTCAGTTTTTTCAACTGGAGCGTGTGACATCTGAAGGGATCCTTATTGGACAAGGCTCCAAGGATTGCTTGTGATTTGTACCTCGTTTTTGAGCAAAGAAAGGAAGCCACAAAAAAGCCCCCTCTTTAAAGGAGGGGGCTTTCTAGTTCAGTTGATCTGAACTTTGAAGGGGTTCCAGATCAACCGATTGCAGGTGCCTGAAGAGCCACAGGTGTGGACTCAGCAGCAGCCAGGTCGAGGGGGAAGTTATGAGCGTTGCGCTCGTGCATCACTTCCATGCCGAGACCGGCACGGTTCAACACGTCGGCCCAGGTGTTCAGGACGCGGCCCTGACCATCAAGGATGGACTGGTTGAAGTTGAAGCCGTTGAGGTTGAAGGCCATGGTTGACACGCCAAGGGCGGTGAACCAGATGCCGACAACAGGCCAGGCTGCAAGGAAGAAGTGAAGGCTACGGCTGTTGTTGAAGGAGGCGTATTGGAAGATCAGGCGACCGAAGTAGCCGTGAGCAGCCACGATGTTGTACGTCTCTTCTTCTTGGCCGAACTTATAGCCGTAGTTCTGGGACTCGGTCTCGGTTGTTTCACGAACCAAGGATGAGGTCACCAATGAACCGTGCATGGCGGAGAACAATGAACCACCGAAGACACCAGCCACTCCAAGCATGTGGAAGGGGTGCATCAGGATGTTGTGCTCAGCCTGGAAGACCAACATGTAGTTGAAGGTTCCAGAGATGCCCAAAGGCATGGCGTCAGAGAAAGAACCCTGACCGAAGGGGTAGACCAGGAACACTGCAGATGCAGCAGCAACAGGTGCGCTGTATGCAACACAGATCCAAGGGCGCATGCCCAAGCGGTAGGAAAGTTCCCACTCACGTCCCATATAGGCGTAGATGCCGATCAGGAAGTGGAAGACAACCAGTTGGAAAGGACCGCCGTTGTAGAGCCACTCGTCGAGTGAGGCAGCTTCCCAGATTGGGTAGAAGTGCAAGCCAATGGCGTTGCTGGAAGGAACAACAGCACCAGAGATGATGTTGTTGCCATACATCAGTGAACCTGCAACAGGCTCGCGGATGCCGTCGATATCAACCGGAGGAGCGGCGATAAAAGCAACGATGAAGCAAGTGGTAGCGGCAAGCAGTGTGGGGATCATCAGAACACCGAACCAACCGACATAAAGACGGTTGTTGGTGGAGGTGACCCACTCACAGAACTGCTGCCAGCCGTTAGCGCCGGAGCGCTGCTGGATGGTGGTAGTCATGAGAACGGAAAGGAGCCTGTGGGATAAATCCCGGTGGCGAATAAAGAAGGTCGGTTAACCCGACACCGGCAATGTAAAGGAAGTTTGCGCTGCTGACACGATTCCCGGCGTGAGGGCTGCTGATTCCAGTGATCAGCTCAGCTGATCACTGGTCTGAACAACGGAGCTCTTGTGCTTGTTTGGCGCTAATCCGGCCTGAAGTTTCCAGCACTTCACTGATCGTTTCCAAGGTGAGCACGGCTTGTAGCCGTAATCCACTGCGCTCCAATCGCTGCTTGGCGCGGGTGTCATGGACGCCTCCATGGTCAAGAAACACCACCACATCACTCACTTTCAAGCCGGAGGACTCCAGCTTGCCAATCCCTTCAAGCACGCTGCTGCCCGTAATCAGGATGTCGTCGACCACTGCAACGGTCTCACCTTCATTGAATTCTCCTTCCACCATCCGCCTGGTTCCATGGGCCTTCACCTCTTTGCGTGGGTAGATCAGAGGCTTATGCAATTGCAGAGACAGGCCTGTTGCGGTGGGCAGGGAACCATAGGGAATCCCCGCAATTCGGTCGAATGACAATGGGCGTAGAACCTGGGCATAGCAATCGAGCACGCGATGAAAGAGCGCAGGGTCAGAAATGATCTGGCGCAGATCGACGTAATAGTTGAAAACGGCGCCGCTGGCCTGTTTGAACTCCCCGAAGAGCAAGCAGCGAATATCGAACAGGTCGATCACAAGATCACGTAGTTCAGGGTCGATCAGCTCTTCAGCCGCTGAACTGGCTTTCGACATTGCAACACCGACAGGAGGCTGATCAGGGTGTGGCCAAATTCTGCACTGATCGGATTCAGCTTCCAGCGTTGATTGCTGCTGCTGGAGATGGTCTTGGCGCATGCGGTTAATCCGCTCTTTCAGTGCTGCGGTCTGCTCATTGATGTCGCTTTCGTTCAGAAGATTTTGAGGGAGAGGTAACAGCAATCCATCCCCCGCCAAATTCAAACCGTTCGCCATCAGACGTTGCAGATTTCCTTCCTCACCCCAAAGAGAGCGGAGCATGACGAATCGTTCAGGCGCTGCTTGACGCACATGCCCCAAGATCGCTGGATCGCTAGTGCCAACTTCGAGCAGCAGCTGATCTGGGGTGCCCCAGCTTTGACTTTCACGAACCACCTTTAGATAGAAGGGATCGTTCTCGTTGGGATGGTGTTGTAGCGCGACAGCTGCAGGGTTGGAGCTGTGGCAGTTGATCAAGACTCCTTTGCCTGGATACAAGAGGAAAGGAGCCGCGATGTCCTGGCCGGCAAAGGGGTTGAGAGTGACGGCGTCAGCATGCAGGGTTTTGAACAGATAGGCAGCGACCGCGCTGGAGCTGTTGAGATCCCCGTGCTTGATATCAATGATTAATGGCAGGTCTGAGGGAAGCAGTTCACGCACTTCCAACAAAAGTTCCACGCCAGCTGAACCCATCGCTTGATAGAAGCCAAGGCTTGGTTTGTAGGCACAAACATGGTCAGACGTGGCTTCAATTACCGATTTGCACCATGACCGGGCCTGACTGAGCAGCGAGCTTCCCCCAAGGCCACGAAGGGCAGCCCAACTGCGGAGCATTTCTGGATTCGGGTCGAGGCCAGTCACAAGGAGCGACTGTCGGCTGCTCATGGCGTCGGTGAGTGCCGTGAAAAAACCCATAGTTTCAAGGGTTGTTGCAACCAGAATGCGCGGTTCTTAAGTCCTTCGTTGCAGGCGGTGCACTAATTGAATCAATTGCATCGCCTTGATGCTTCCGCCAAGGCACAAAAAAGCCCCCTCTTTAAAGGAGGGGGCTTTCTAGTTCAGTTGATCTGAACTTTGAAGGGGTTCCAGATCAACCGATTGCAGGTGCCTGAAGAGCCACAGGTGTGGACTCAGCAGCAGCCAGGTCGAGGGGGAAGTTATGAGCGTTGCGCTCGTGCATCACTTCCATGCCGAGACCGGCACGGTTCAACACGTCGGCCCAGGTGTTCAGGACGCGGCCCTGACCATCAAGGATGGACTGGTTGAAGTTGAAGCCGTTGAGGTTGAAGGCCATGGTTGACACGCCAAGGGCGGTGAACCAGATGCCGACAACAGGCCAGGCTGCAAGGAAGAAGTGAAGGCTACGGCTGTTGTTGAAGGAGGCGTATTGGAAGATCAGGCGACCGAAGTAGCCGTGAGCAGCCACGATGTTGTACGTCTCTTCTTCTTGGCCGAACTTATAGCCGTAGTTCTGGGACTCGGTCTCGGTTGTTTCACGAACCAAGGATGAGGTCACCAATGAACCGTGCATGGCGGAGAACAATGAACCACCGAAGACACCAGCCACTCCAAGCATGTGGAAGGGGTGCATCAGGATGTTGTGCTCAGCCTGGAAGACCAACATGTAGTTGAAGGTTCCAGAGATGCCCAAAGGCATGGCGTCAGAGAAAGAACCCTGACCGAAGGGGTAGACCAGGAACACTGCAGATGCAGCAGCAACAGGTGCGCTGTATGCAACACAGATCCAAGGGCGCATGCCCAAGCGGTAGGAAAGTTCCCACTCACGTCCCATATAGGCGTAGATGCCGATCAGGAAGTGGAAGACAACCAGTTGGAAAGGACCGCCGTTGTAGAGCCACTCGTCGAGTGAGGCAGCTTCCCAGATTGGGTAGAAGTGCAAGCCAATGGCGTTGCTGGAAGGAACAACAGCACCAGAGATGATGTTGTTGCCATACATCAGTGAACCTGCAACAGGCTCGCGGATGCCGTCGATATCAACCGGAGGAGCGGCGATAAAAGCAACGATGAAGCAAGTGGTAGCGGCAAGCAGTGTGGGGATCATCAGAACACCGAACCAACCGACATAAAGACGGTTGTTGGTGGAGGTGACCCACTCACAGAACTGCTGCCAGCCGTTAGCGCCGGAGCGCTGCTGGATGGTGGTAGTCATGAGAACGGAAAAGAAGGTCTCGCAAGGAGACGGTTACGGAAGGGCAGGACGCCCTGCCAAACGCATTGTAAAGCAAGTTTGCGGTTTGTAACCGCTTGCTCATGCGGTAATCCTGAAGTCCGCGGCCGGGCGTTGCGGCGGATGCAGTTGTTAGCGTCCGCACATGAGCAATGCAGTGCCGATAAAGACTTCAACAGCAGCAGGCGAAAGAGTCCTGTTTGTGCGCTTGCCATGCAATCCGATCTTTCCGATTGGCCCGATTTATTTGGCTGATCACTTGCACAAGTGTTTTCCAGATTTGCCTCAGCGCATTCTTGATTTGGCAGCCCTTCCTGTTCTTGATGTAGAGGGCGTTCTGCTCAACGTGGTGGATCAGTTCCGCCCCACATTGTTGGTGTTCTCTTGGAGAGATATTCAGATTTATGCCCCTGTGGATGGCCGGGGTGGGAATCCGCTTCAAAACTCATTTGAAGTCTTTTACGCCCGCAACCCCTTGAAACGCATTAAAGGGGCCTTGGGCGGATTGCGTTTGATGACTAGTCATTACGGCGAGCTTCATCGCAATCAGAAATTGGTACGCCATGGTTTGAAAAGAGCGCGTCGTCATCGCTCCGAGGCGCGAGCTGTTCTTGGTGGAGGCGCAGTCAGCGTTTTTTACGAACAGCTGGGTCGGTCCTTGCCCAAGGGCACCATCATTTCAATTGGTGAGGGTGAACCACTTCTAGAAAAACTCCTGGCTCAACAGCCGCTGGATGGAGAGCGTTGTTTTGTTGTGGGAGAGGCACCTCGCCCGGGCTTAATTCACGAGCAACCCGAGAGCAGGCCCAAGACTGCTTGTGATTACAACTACATCTCTTCCATCTGGCCACAGCTGGACTGGTACCTGGAGGGCGGAGACTTTTACGTTGGCGTTCAGACCAAGCGAGGTTGCCCGCACAACTGTTGTTATTGCGTTTACACCGTTGTGGAAGGCAAGCAAGTGCGGGTCAATCCTGTGCAGGAAGTTGTCGCGGAAATGCGTCAGCTTTACGACCGTGGAGTGCGTGGCTTCTGGTTTACCGATGCTCAGTTCATCCCCGCGCGTAAATACATCGAGGATGCCAAACAGCTGTTGCGCGCGATTAAGGCTGAAGGCCTAACGGGGATTCGATGGGCGGCCTATATCCGAGCTGACAACTTGGATCCTGAGTTGGCTCAGTTGATGGTTGAAACGGGCATGAGTTATTTCGAAATTGGGATTACGTCAGGGTCCCAGGAGCTCGTGCGCAAGATGCGCATGGGGTACAACCTGCGCACTGTTTTGGACAGCTGCCGGATGCTTGCCGAGGCAGGCTTCCGTGATCACGTGTCGGTGAATTATTCCTTCAACGTGATTGATGAACGCCCGGAAACGATTCGGCAAACCGTGGCATATCACCGTGAACTTGAAGCGATCTTTGGTGAAGATCTGGTGGAGCCAGCCATTTTCTTTATCGGCTTACAGCCGCACACGCATCTCGAGCAATACGGCTTCGATCAAGGCCTGATCAAGCCTGGATATAACCCGATGAGCATGATGCCTTGGACGGCTCGCAAGCTTCTCTGGAATCCTGAGCCGATGGGCAGCACGTTTGGCCGGGTTTGCCTTGAAGCGTTTGATCGCGATCCCAGTCGTTTTGGCAAAACGGTGATGGGACTTCTGGAACGCGACTACGGCACAGCTCCACTCGAAGAAGCCCTGCGTGCACCAGTTGAAGGCCGCAAGGCCTTGGCGACGGCGACCCGCTAGCTCAGCGCCACCATCGGCGACGTACCAAGATTAATCCCGCCAGCCCGGCCCAGCCCAGGAGGCCTCCGATCGGGTTGGGATTGGCCCCTCCTGGACCTAGGAGCCAAGCGGGGCCTGTCGCCGGCACGCTGATCAGGCCAGCTTGCAGGGCAAACCAGCCCCCGACCAGTCCGCCGTGGAGTCCAACCGATCCCCAGAGCGCACCTTGATCGGCCCGCCGTTGCAGCGCTAGGGCCAGCCCCAAGAGAAAAAGCCCTGTTATCAGGCCGATCGCTTCGATCGCGGGCAGCTGATACCAGGGATGCACCAGAGCAAAGAGGATGGCCTGCAAGCCAATGGCCCATTGACGGCCTCCCAGCAGCTCCAATTCACCCCAGAGCCAACCACGAAAGAGAAGCTCTTCAGCGAATCCCGCCCCAAGCAGCAGGGCGATGGCGTTGAGGAGTTGTCCGGCCGTGAGTTGCCCCTGCCATTGGCTCTGACCGCTGAGTAGTAGGACCACAACAACGCCAAAAAGAAGCGCAGCGGCCTTTAGAAATCCACGAAGGAAGGCGCGTAGGCCCGCAGCTGCAGGGACGACAATCCCCAGTTGCTGCCAGGGATGCTCGACGCCCCAGCTCCGGCGCAAGCGCCAAGGGAGGGTGAGCAGCAGCAGCAGCAGCGCCACCACCACTCCGGCCAGGTTCACCTGATCCGGGCGCCATTGGGGAAAGAGCGCCGCCAGAGGTCGTGCGCTTAGCCAACCCAGCCCGTAGAGAACCGGTACATAGAAGAGCGTTCCCCACCAGTGCAACGTTGATCTGGGGGGGGGCTGCATCACTCTTCTGGTTCGATGGTGCTGGTCAGGCCCTTGTTTTTCAAGGTTTCGCAGTAGAACTCTGCGGGTTCAATGTCGCAAACGATCACCAGGCCTACCCCCGTGTTGTGGGTTTCCAGCATCACGGCCATCGCGTCTTGCTCACTGAGCTGGGGAACCACCTGCTGAAGCGTGACGACGACGTACTCCATGCTGTTGACAGGGTCGTTGTGAAGCAAAACCTTGTAGCGGGGCGAAGTCTTGCGCACCCGCTCGGTTTGCTTATCAAGAACCGCAGCCCCACCGGGGCTACGGCTGGGTGTATCCACCATTGCCACTGATTCCCATTACTTCCAATCTAGGAGTGATGAGGTCATAGGTTGCGAATGCGGGCCATTGCTTCGTCCACATTGCTACGGCTGTTGAACGCAGAAAGGCGGAAATAGCCCTCTCCGGCAGCACCGAAGCCACTCCCTGGGGTCCCCACCACGTTGGCCTTCTGAAGCAGGTGGTCGAAGAAGCTCCAGGAGTCCATTCCTGAAGGTGTTTTCAGCCATACATAGGGGGCGTGCTCACCTCCATGCACTTCGATTCCTGCAGCGCTGAGCTCGCGCCGAATGATGGCGGCGTTCTCCATGTAGAAGCTCACGAGCGCCTTCACTTCCTTTTGCCCAGCATCGGAATACACCGCTTCTGCGCCGCGCTGAATGATGTAGCTCACACCGTTGAACTTGGTGCTCTGCCGACGGTTCCAAAGCCCCCAAAGCTCCACCTCTGAACCATCATCGGCTTTGCCCTTGAGCCCTTTGGGAACAACGGTTAAGGCGCAGCGGGTGCCTGTGAATCCGGCGTTTTTGGAGAAGGAGCGGAATTCGATCGCACAGTCGCGAGCGCCCTCGATCTCATAAATGGAATGGGGCAGCTCGGGATCTTGAATGAACGCTTCGTACGCGGCATCAAACAGGATCAAGGCCTTGTTGGCACGCGCGTAGTCCACCCATGCCTTGAGTTGGGCCTTCGTCGCGACAGCGCCGGTGGGGTTGTTGGGATAACAGAGGTAGATCAGGTCAACAGGTTCACTGGGAATCTGTGCTGCAAACCCGTTGTCTGCGCTGATCGGTAGGTAGGTCAGGCCGCCATAGCGGCCGTCATCGCCAGACTCGCCTGTGCGGCCAGCCATCACATTGCTGTCGACGTAAACCGGATACACCGGATCCGTCACTGCAATGCGATTGCCACTCCCAAGGATGTCGAGAATATTGCTGCTGTCGCATTTGGAGCCATCAGATACAAAGATCTCCTCTGCGCTGATCTCACAGCCCCTGGCTTGGAAGTCATCGCGGGCAATCGCCTCGCGAAGCCAGCCATAGCCCTGTTCAGGCCCATAGCCGTGGAATCCTTCCGCAGTCCCCATCTCGTCGATGGCTGATTTCATTGCGTCACGGCATGCCTGCGGTAGCGGCTCTGTGACGTCTCCGATGCCGAGACGAATCAGCTGGGCCTCGGGGTTAGCGCTACTAAAGGCCTTCACCCTGCGGCCAATCTCCGGGAACAGATAACCCGCTTTGAGTTTCAGGTAATTGCCGTTGACCTTGACCACGAATGACTGGGGTTGCTTCGGGCATCCTGCTACATACGATGAAAGAAGCAGGGCCTGGTGGTCGTGATTGTCGCCCCGTCCCACACGAAGCAGGATTCTGATCCCAATGCTGTCGTGGCATTTGATCAGCTTGTTGATGCCTCAATCAATCGTCCCGCCCGCTACATGGGGCACGAGTTGGGGGTTGAGCCACGGGATTGGGAGGCGGCGCGCGTGCGCTGGGCTCTGACCTATCCCGAGATTTACGAGGTGGGCTCCAGCAACCTCGGCCACATCATTCTTTATTCCATCCTCAATGCTGTTCCTGGTCAGCTGTGTGATCGGGCCTACCTCCCGGCAGCTGATCTTTCAGAGAGGCTGAAAGATCGGAATCAAGCCTTGTTTGCTGTGGAGAGCAGGAGGCCTCTCCCCGCCTTTGACATCCTGGGCTTCAGCCTCAGCTATGAGCTGGGTGCGACCAATATCCTCGCCATGTTGGATTTGGCGAAGGTGCCGCTTTATGCAGCAGAGAGAGGAGACTTGCCCCTTTCTCATCCTGAGTCTCCGCCTTTGATTTTTGCTGGTGGTCCCACAGCCACCAGCAACCCTGAGCCTTACGCAGCTTTTTTTGACTTCATTGCTTTAGGCGATGGGGAAGAGCTTCTCCCTGAGATTGGATTGGTCGTGGCAGAAGCCAAAGCTGCGGGCCTGTCTCGAACGGACTTGCTTCGTGATCTGGCTGTTGTCCCAGGGGTTTATGTGCCGTCTCTCTACGGACCTGATCAGCAAGGGATCAGCGTGGAGCCGCTGGAGGCTGGGCTTCCGGCCCGCTTGTTGAGGCGTGTTGCCACTCCCATGCCCCATTACGCGATGGGACTTGTTCCACATGTGGAGACCGTGCATGACCGATTGACGGTGGAAATTCGTCGTGGTTGCACCCGAGGCTGCCGTTTTTGCCAGCCGGGAATGCTGACAAGACCAGCGAGGGACGTGGAGCCTGAGGCCGTGATTGAGGCGATTGAAACGGGAATGCAGCGAACGGGTTACAGCGACTTTTCTTTGCTGTCGTTGAGCTGCAGCGATTACCTGGCGTTGCCCGCTGTGGGGGTAGAGCTTCGCAATCGTCTTGCCGATCGCAATGTCACGCTTCAATTGCCCAGTCAGCGGGTGGATCGGTTTGATGACGACATCGCTCACATCCTTGGGGGCTCCCGCCAGTCGGGCCTGACGTTTGCCCCGGAAGCCGGCACCCAAAGGCTGAGAGACATCGTGAACAAAGGCCTCACGGATGCAGATCTAGTGAATGGAATCCGCACGGCAATGCAAAACGGCTTCCGCAAGGTGAAGCTCTATTTCATGATCGGGCTGCCGGGTGAGACCGATGCCGATGTGCTCGGCATTGCCGAGACCTGTCGGATGTTGCTCGACCGCTGCCGCGATTTGGGTCGCCTCAGTCTCAACATCACCATCAGTAATTTCACCCCGAAGCCGCATACGCCGTTTCAGTGGCACAGCGTTTCGACCGCGGAGTTCTTAAGGCGTCAGCAGTTGCTTAGGGAAGCCGGAAAGCGCCTCCGAGGCGTGCGCTTCAACTTCACGGATGTGAGGCTTTCCGCCATGGAAGACTTCGTCGGCCGCGGAGACAGAAGCTTGGCTCCAGTCATCGAAGCGGCATGGCGTGCGGGTGCAGGGATGGATGCATGGTTTGAGGCCCTCGATCGCACCTATGAGGCTTGGACGGGCGCCATTGCAGCAGCAGGCCTTGAGGGCCGCTACAGAGCCCTTGAGCTCGGTGGCTGGGGACGTGCGAATGCGCTCAGCGAGGAAGGGTTGGATGCGTTTTGTTCTCAGTCGCTGCCTTGGGACCACATCGACACCGGGATTGATAAGCGCTGGTTGGCAGAAGATCTCAAGCGAGCTCTTGAAGCGGCTGTTGTTCCGGATTGTTCGTTCGAGGGATGCAGCAGTTGTGGGGTCTGTGGCCCGGACCTAGGCCATAACGTTGTGATTGCTCCTCCAGAGATTCCTGTTCAGAAACCAAGGCAGGCTCCGCCAAGCGATCGAGTGTGCCGGATCAGGTTTCGTTTCAGCAAAACAGGCGCGATGGCCCTGCTCAGCCATCTCGATTTGGTGCGCTTGTTTGAGCGTGCGCTTCGACGTGCTGAATTACCGATCAGTTTCACCGGCGGCTTTCACCCGCTTCCCCGTCTTCAGCTCGCCTTGGCCTTGCCGCTTGGTGTGCAAGGGGAGGGGGAATGGATGGATTTGGAATTTATTGAACAGGTTGAGGCGCTCCAGGTTTTGAAGCGTTGGCAACAGACCCTTCCCCCAGGGCTTTTATTGATGGAGGCCTATGAAGTGCCCGTGTCTGGCCCGAGCCTCTCGCAACAGCTTGAGGCAGCCCGATGGAGCTTTGAGCTGAAAACTCAAGCGGGAGATCCTTTGATTCCCTTGGATCAGTGGAGGCAGGTGGTGGATGATTTGTTGTCGCGAGACACGCTTGTTTGGGATGACACCGATAAAAAAGGACGTCCTCGTCAGCGCGATTGCAGACCTGCTTTGGAGACGCTTGAGATCGTGGCTTCGGGTGATGGAGTGACGGAGAGCGGGGTAACGCTTGAGTGTCTCGCTCACATCGATGATCAAGGCAGGAGCCTCAAGCCCGCTCAGCTACAGCACTGGTTGTCTGAAGCCTTAGAGCAGTCTTTGCCTCTTCACAATGTTCGCCGCCTCGAACTACGGCTTGTGCGGTGCTAAATTGAAAACAAGACGTCAAGCCACGGGCCTGCGCCACGGTTTCGTCCCGACCTTCTTGCTCCCACATCCTGCGGAATAAGAGGCCAGAGTCTCCTGTTTCAAACAACGCCCAGGCGTTTCAGTTGAGCTCTAAATCAGAGGAGTAATCCACTCCGAATGCTTAGACCTAATCGGTCACTTGAATTCATTCCAACCCCGTGCGACATGCCGGCTGGCTGTTGATCGGGCTCCAGTCCTGACGGGCGTCGTCAGTCATTGTTTATGCCCCAACAAATTGTTATTGCTGAGCAACTGCGCATTGCCGCAGTTCTCACAGATGAGTGCGTCGATGAATTAATCGTTGCCCAAGGGCGTTACCAGATCGGTGATGTCTATTTGGGCACTGTTGAAAATGTTCTCCCAGGAATTGATGCTGCTTTCGTCAACATTGGCGAAAGTGAAAAAAACGGCTTCATTCATGTCACTGACTTAGGCCCTTTGCGCCTTAAAAAAGGTGCCGCCGGAATTACAGAACTGCTTGAACCACGCCAAAAAGTTCTGGTTCAGGTGATGAAGGAGCCAACGGGGACGAAAGGTCCTCGGTTGACAGGAAATCTGGCGCTGCCAGGTCGTTACCTGGTGCTTCAACCCAGCGGTCAGGGGGTCAATATCTCCAGGCGCATTGGTTCCGAAGGAGAGCGGAATCGTCTGCGTGCTCTTGGTGTGTTGGTGAAGCCCCCAGGGGCGGGCCTGCTGATACGTACGGAAGCCGATGGAATCAGCGAAGAATTGCTGATTGACGATCTTGAATCGCTTTTACGTCAATGGGAGGCGATCCAAAAAGCTGCTGAGACGGCCTCCCCTCCAGTGCTTCTCAACCGCGATGAGGATTTTATTCATCGCATTCTTCGCGATCACACCGGCTTGGATTTGGAGCGTGTGGTGGTGGAGTCTCCCGCTGCTGTGGAGCGGGTGCGTTCCTTTCTCGGAGAGGAAGGAAGCCATGTCGTGCTGGAGGCCCATCTCGAGCCCTCTGAGCTGCTGGAGCACTACAAGGTCAATGGAGCCATTCGTGATGCCTTAAAGCCGAGGGTTGATCTTCCCTCCGGTGGCTACGTGATCATCGAGCCCACCGAGGCCCTCACGGTGATTGATGTCAACTCTGGTTCGTTCACCCGCTCGGCGAATGCCAGGGAAACGGTGCTCTGGACCAACTGTGAGGCAGCCATTGAGATCGCGCGGCAGTTGCGTTTGCGAAACATCGGTGGAGTGATCATCGTCGATTTCATCGACATGGATTCCCGTCGTGATCAGTTGCAGTTGCTGGAGCATTTCACCAGTGCGATTCGTGATGACGCAGCTCGCCCTCAAATTGCCCAGCTCACGGAACTCGGTCTTGTCGAGCTGACGCGTAAGCGTCAGGGCCAAAATATTTATGAGCTGTTCGGGCGAGCCTGTCCCAGTTGTGGGGGGCTTGGCCACGTTGCAGTGCTTCCTGGAAAGGATCTGATGCAGCCCCTCGCTACGGCCACGGGGCTGGTGCGTTCTGCAGCGTCGGCTCGCGCTGAAGCTCCTCAGTCTGGAGAGGCCTCGAATGCCCGTCGGCGTCGCGGTGGCAGAGGGAAGGTTGGGGCTGCTCCTGGTCTTATCGACAGCAGTGATGTGCCTTTGGATGAGGTGGAGATTTCCAGTGCTTCAACGTCCGTGTCGACGTCTGCTGCCATTGAGCCTGCAAGCGTGAGCCGACGTCAGGACCCTGAGCTGGTCGCCGTGCCCATGGATGAAGACGAAGAGCAGGTCTATGGATGGCTTGGTCTGAATCCAGCCTTGCTGCTGGATACTCAGCCAGAGCTGGACAACCTGATGGTGCGCGTTGTTCGTCCCGGCGAAGACGCAGAGCAGGTGCTTGAGCAGGCTCGACAGCAAATGTCGGCTAACGCTGGTCGCCGCCGCCGCCGTGGGCCGAGGGGAAATGGCCGTAGTGCGGGCACTGGTTCTGGCCGTCCTGCTGCATCAGCTGGAGGAGACGATTCAGCACCCACGACCGTCGTCACTCCCCTAGAGCCAGATGAACATTCACAGCCTTTGCTTGTGGAGATCACGCCTTTGATTGAGACACCACTCCCGGTGATTTCACCTGAGCCTGAAGTGGTTTCAGTGTCTGAACCCGTCTCTGTATCCATCTCTGAACCGGTCGCGAGTTCTGAACCAGAGGTCAGTCCTGAGCCTGCTGACCCCTCTGAATCAAGGCCGGGTCGCCGTCGTCGTCGTGCGTCTGCATCGACGTCTGATCACGACTAATTAGCGGTGTCAGGTCCGATGATCGACAGCGATGGCCTTGGCATCGCTGGGGTGGATGAAGTGGGACGTGGCTGCATGTTTGGGCCCGTTTTTGCGGCCGCAGTGGTGTTGAGCGATCAAGCCGCACTGCATTTGCAGGCGGCTGGTCTCACCGATAGCAAGGCATTGTCGCGGCGTCGTCGAGCTGCACTGGTTCCCCTGATTGAGGCTCATGCCCATGCTTGGGGATTGGGGCAAAGCTCTGCGCGGGCCATTGATCACTACGGGATTCGCAGCGCGACTGAGCAGGCCATGTTGTGTGCTCTTCAGCGCTTGCCTAGCCCTCCTCAGTTGGTCCTGGTGGATGGAGTGCTCCCCTTGCGCTTGTGGGAGGGGTCTCAACGCACCATCGTGCGTGGTGATAGCAGCCATGCAGCCATAGCAGCTGCGAGTGTGTTGGCGAAAGAGGCGCGCGACGCTTTGATTCGGCGGCTGTCCACTCGATTTCCGGGGTATGGGCTTGAACGACATGCCGGATATGGAACGGCTCAGCATCGATCAGCGCTACTGGCCTCTGGTCCCACCCCGCTTCACAGGCGCTCGTTCTTGAGGAAGCTATTTGCCACCGTTTAGGGCGGACTCGCTGGCGGGAGGGGAATCCAAATCCTTGGCCCAGGACCGGAAATCAGCCACCAACTGACGACCGACTCGACCTTTGATCGTGAGCAGAATTCCATTCAGGATGGATTCCCCTGTGCTCTCCAACACTCGCTTTGGAATCAGGCGTAGCAGGGGAGGCTGGCTGACTTCCACGCTCAGCATGGCCTCCCCTTGCAGTCCCCTGGGCGTCGCCTCAAGCAGGGCTTCAAGGCTCAGTTGGAAGTCATCCACTAACCCCAAACCTTCGAGGTCTGCATCAAGAGCACGGATCCGAAGTTGTCCGCTCACTTCATCGACTTCGAGCGACACCACTGGCTTGACATGCAGTTGGAACACCTGCAGCGTTGTCACGGTGTAGCGGTAGCGCCCTGGCGCCAAGGCTGTGAGCTGGTCGGAGTCGAGCAGCGCTTTGACAACGCGGTCGTGCTCATGCAAATAAGCCCGCAGCCGTTCTGCCTCATCTGCGATGGGTAGATCGAGATGCTGACTGGCTCGAAAGGCCAGGGCCATGACCGTGTCCTGACGCGGCATGATCCTATCGATCGATGTGTGTCTTGATCCGATGCCGATGCGTGTGGCTTTTCTCGGGCCGGAGGGGACCTATGGGGAGCGGGCTGCTCGCAGCCTCATGAGACTTGAGGCCATTGAAAATCCAGCGCTAGTGGCGTGTTCGGGGCTTCGCTCTGTGGTGGAACATGTTGCTGATGGTCGCTGCGAATCGGCCGTGGTGCCTGTGGAAAACTCCGTTGAGGGTGGGGTCACGGCAATCCTTGACGCTCTCTGGTCTTATTCGAACTTGAGAATTCGTCGCGCTGTTGTTCTACCGATTCGTCATGCGCTGCTGAGCAGCGGGTCACTTGACAGTATTTCGGAAGTCTTATCCCATCCTCAGGCGCTTGCCCAATGCAGCGGCTGGTTGGCGCGTCATTTACCGCAAGCCGTGCAACTTCCAGCCAGCTCCACCGCTGAAGCGGCCAGGATGGTGCGTGGCAGTCACTTCAGGGCAGCCATTGCCGATCGCTCGTTAGCGGGGCAGCAGGGACTCCAGGAGCTGGCCTATCCAGTGAATGATGTCGCTGGAAACCGCACCCGCTTTTTGTTGCTTCAGAACGGTGAGGTGAGTTGTGAGGGAGATGTTGCGAGTCTTGCCTTTTCACTGCATCAAAACGCGCCTGGGGCGTTGATCGAGGCCTTGCAAGCGATCAGTGATCTTGGACTCAACATGAGCCGGATTGAATCGCGTCCTTCAAAGCGTGAGCTTGGTGAGTATGTGTTTTTTGTGGATGTGGAGTTACCAGGGCAACAGACGGCTGCGTTGCTTGAGAGTCTGACTACAAGCCTTCAGCCATTGTGTGAACACCTTCTCCACTTCGGGGCTTACCCCAGTTCAGTGTTGGAGTAGTCCGTTTTAAAGACGCCGAACTGCATCATCCCCCTTGCAAAAGCCCAGCGCATCAACAGCAGCGTTGGGGTTTCACGAAGGCCCTGCAGGACGGCCTTTGGTCCAAGACGGAGAATCGCATTGGGCCTGCGGATTCCTTCAAGGATGGACTCATTCCAGGAGGGCAATGTGGCGTCTGTCCAATCGTCGGTGCTGATCGTGCCGCGACGATGAGGGCTGCTTTCAAGGTTTTGGCGAAAGCCTCGGATGCTGGCGAATTCGGGATGCGCCCATTGCGTGAGTAATTGGTGCATCACCCAGCGTTCGCGCCGATTAAGGGCGCCATCGACAGGATCGCGGCGATTCCAGTCGGCAACGGCTAGACGACCTCCAGGTTTCAGGACTCGCAGGAGTTCGTCGGCAAACCTCTGCTTATCGGGCATATGAGGGCCGGCTTCGACCGTCCAAACGGCGTCAAAGCTTTGATCCTCAAGTTGGAGATTGAGGGCATCCATCACCGCGAAGCGACAGGACAATGTGTCTGCTGTTAGATGGGTGGCCCTGTTCACCTGAGCTGGGCTGATGCTGATGCCTAATACATCTAAACCGTAGTCACGGGAAAGGATCCTGGCGCTTCCTCCGATGCCGCAACCCACGTCCAAGACACGGGATCCTGGCGGTAATTGATCGAAGCCACTCCAGCGGACCAACTCATGAACGAAGTCGGCTTTGGCCTGCCTGAAATCCCGAGGCTGGGGTGGGGATCCGTAATGCCCAAGATGCACATGCTCACCCCAAAGAGATTCCAGTAACTGGTCATCGGTCCAGGCGTCGTATGCGGCAGCAACGCTCTCACTGGAGTGGTAAGCGCGGTTGCGACGATTCCAGAGCTGGTAGGCGCCAGCCAAGAGCAGTAATCCAGCTGCTGTTGGTATGAGAACAGTTGGTGAAGGCATTAACCGTTGCTCGGATCGGTCTCTGACAGCGTGTCGCGTAAAACGGTGCGAGCAGCGAGCTGACGACGGGTCTCATCCAGCATTTCGAACTCCTGCTCCAGACGCGTGCGCGTGCTGGTGAGCTCTAGGAGGTCTTGTTGTTGATCGGCTACCGGACCTCCTAGATGCGCTCCGATCCAGAAGGAGAGCTCGCGAGGAAGGTCTGGAAGGTCGTCAGGCAGTGAAGATTTGGAGTCGGTCAGCTTGCCCGTGAGTTCAACAACATCTTTCAAGGCTTGAGTCACGGTCGCTGCTAAAGACTCCAATTCGCTGGTGTTGTTGACCGGTTCGTCTTCGATCCAACTAACCATTGCGGAACGAAAGGGCGTCTCTCTGGTGACGTTGAGCACCCGGAAGCGCTGTTGTCCGAGGGTCACAATGTTGCTACGACCATCGTCTCCGGTTTGATGCTGAATGATCTCAGCACAGCATCCAACAGCGGCCATCGTTTGTTGATCCGGGTCCCAACGCACGATGCCAAAACGTCTATCTGTTTCTAAGACGCTCTGCAACATCATTCGGTAGCGCGACTCGAAGATATGCAGTGGCAGAACGTCACTTGGGAATAGGACCACATCCGGCAGAGGAAACAGAGGGAGTTCTCTGACGGACAGATCAGCCACGCAGGATTTAGGCGAAGAGCAGAATCCTAGGCAGCTAATCGTTGGATGGGGCTCAGATCAGAGCTTGACCTCGATGTCGACTCCACTGGGAAGGTCGAGCTTCATCAGAGCATCGATGGTCTTCGCTGAGGGGCTGTAAATATCAATGATGCGGCGATGGGTTCGCGTTTCGAAGTGCTCGCGTGAATCTTTATCCACGTGGGGAGAGCGCAGAACGCAGTAAATTTTGCGCTTCGTTGGCAGTGGAATCGGGCCGATGGCCGTTGCTGCCGTGTTGTCGGCAGTTTCAATGATTTTGTCGCAAGAGAGATCCAGCATGCGGCGATCAAACGCCTTGAGACGAATGCGGATCTTTTGCTGAGCGATTGCGGTGGACATGGAGGCGCGAGAAAGTCCCTAAAAGAGACTGAGAGGTTGGATTGTCTAGGTTCGGACAGGAAGAGCGACAGGCTCTGAAGCTCTTCCACTCAAGAACTGTAAGGGACGGTCTCACCGCGGTCAGGCTGACCCTTACAGGGATTGAGGATTAGATCATTCGATGATCTTGGAGACCACGCCAGCTCCGATGGTGCGACCACCTTCGCGAATTGCGAAGCGCATGCCCAATTCCATGGCAACAGGGCAGATCAACTCACCAGTCATCTGGATGTTGTCTCCAGGCATGACCATTTCAACGTTGGTGCCATCTTCCGCAGTGAATGCGGTGATCTGCCCCGTCACGTCGGTGGTACGGATATAGAACTGCGGGCGGTAGCCAGCAAAGAAAGGGGTGTGGCGACCCCCTTCTTCTTTCTTGAGGACGTAAACCTGGCCCTCAAACTTGGTGTGAGGTGTGATGGAGCCGGGCTTCACAAGCACCATGCCGCGCTCGATGTCTTCCTTCTGGATGCCGCGAAGCAGGAGCCCCACGTTGTCGCCGGCCATGCCCTCGTCGAGCAGTTTGCGGAACATCTCCACACCGGTAACGGTGGTTTTGCGGGGATCTCTGATGCCCACGACTTCGACTTCTTCGCCAACTTTGACGATGCCGCGTTCGATACGACCCGTTGCGACGGTGCCACGTCCAGTGATGGAGAACACATCTTCGATCGCCATCAAGAATGGCTTATCAATTTCTCGCTCTGGCTCGGGGATGCTTTCATCCACTGCAGCCATCAGTTCTTCAATTTTGGCTTCCCATTCTGCTTCGCCTTCGATGGCTTTTAGGCCAGAGACTTGAACGACAGGAATGTCATCTCCTGGGAAGTCATAGCTGGACAGCAACTCACGGATTTCCATCTCAACGAGCTCGATGATCTCTTCGTCATCGACCATGTCGCACTTATTTAGTGCAACAACCAAGGCGGGAACGCCAACTTGCTTGGCGAGCAGAATGTGCTCCTTGGTTTGGGCCATGGGGCCGTCGGTGGCTGCACACACGAGGATGGCGCCATCCATCTGAGCAGCACCCGTGATCATGTTTTTCACATAGTCCGCGTGACCAGGGCAGTCAACGTGGGCGTAGTGGCGCTTTTCGGTTTCGTACTCAACGTGAGCAGTATTAATGGTGATGCCGCGCTCGCGCTCTTCAGGAGCACCGTCAATGTCGGCATAGTTTTGAACCTCGGCCATCCCTTTCTTGGCGAGCACGTTTGTGATCGCGGCGGTGAGGGTGGTTTTGCCGTGGTCAACGTGGCCGATGGTGCCGATGTTGACGTGGGGCTTGTTCCTTTCGAACTTCTCGCGAGCCATTTTGGTAAAGAATCTAGGGGTGAATTAAGGGAGTGTAGAGATCAGGAATTGCCCTGATTCTTGGAGATGATGGCCTCGGCCACGTTGCGAGGAACATCCTCGTAGTGACTGAACTCCATCGAGAAAATACCCCGACCCTGGGTCATGGATCGGAGTTCGGTGGCATAGCCGAACATCTCGGCCAAGGGCACCTTGGAAGAGACTTTAGACGTTCCGTCGTCGACGGACTGTCCCTCGACCTGTCCTCTGCGGGAGGACAGGTCGCCGATGACCGAACCGAGGAAATCCTCGGGGACTTCGACTTCGACCTTCATCATCGGCTCAAGAAGCACAGGATTGCACTTCTTGACCGCATCCTTGAAGGCCATTGAGCCAGCAATCTTAAATGCCATCTCCGACGAGTCCACATCGTGGTAAGACCCATCGATAATCGTGCATTTGACATCGATCAGCGGATAACCCGCAATGACGCCTGACTCGCAGGTCTCCTTCATGCCTTGCTCGGCAGGCTTGATGTATTCCTTAGGAACGGTTCCACCAACAACTTTATTGATGAATTCAAAGCCTGATTCGGGTTCGCCAGGTTCCATCTCGATCACGACGTGACCGTATTGGCCTTTACCACCCGTTTGCCTGGAGAACTTCCCTTCTCCTTTGGATGAACCACGAATGGTTTCTCGGTAGGACACCTGAGGAGCACCGATATTGGCTTCTACTTTGAATTCGCGCAGCATGCGGTCCACCAGAATTTCAAGGTGGAGTTCGCCCATGCCCGCAATCACGGTTTGTCCCGTTTCCTGATCGGTACGAACGCGGAAAGTGGGGTCTTCTTCGGCCAAAGACACCAGGGCTTTGGAGAGCTTCTCCATATCGCCTTTGGTCTTGGGTTCCACCGCAACTGAGATCACCGGCTCTGGCACAAAAAGTGTTTCCAGCACAATCGGATCGTCTGTTGCGCAGAGGGTGTCTCCGGTGGTTGTGTTCTTGAGACCAAGAACGGCTCCAAGATCTCCAGCTCGCAAGGCATCAACTTCTTCGCGATCGTCGGCTTTCAGCACAACGAGACGAGAAATACGTTCTTTAGTATCTTTGGTGGAATTCAAGACGTAGCTTCCTTTTTCAAGGACGCCTGAATACATGCGAACAAAGGTGAGCTTTCCGTAAGGATCAGCCATCACCTTGAAGGCCAGAGCACTGAAGGGTGCGCTGTCGTCGGATGGACGAAAAGCTTCTTTGCCGTTTGGCAGAAGTCCTTGAATCGGAGGTACGTCAATTGGCGCTGGAAGGTAATCAACAACCGCGTCGAGAACGAGTTGAACTCCCTTGTTTTTAAAGGCTGAACCACAAAGCACAGGAACCAATTTGTGCTTAAGAACACCAGTACGGATGCCTTGCTTCAAATCGGCATCTGAAAGTTCGCCTGATTCCAGAAACTTTTCGATGAGATCTTCATCATTTTCGGCAATCGTTTCCATTAAAATATTTCTCCACTTATCAACCTCATCTTTCATGCTGGCCGGAACATCAGTGATTTCGATGTCTTGGCCTAAATCATCCTTATAAATATTAGCTTTGTTTGCAACAAGATCAATAATTCCGCTGAGTTCGCCTTCAGCTCCAATTGGAAGCTGAATGGGGACCGCATTGGCTTTGAGTCGATCCTTGATTTGTCCAAAAACCTTCAAGAAATCGGCACCAGTCCGATCCATCTTGTTGACAAACACCATCCGTGGCACGGAATAACGGTCGGCTTGGCGCCACACCGTTTCTGATTGCGGTTGTACACCACCAACGGCACAAAAAACTGCGATCACGCCATCGAGAACGCGCATGGAGCGTTCAACTTCGATAGTGAAATCAACGTGCCCAGGAGTATCAATGATATTAATCCGATGATCATTCCAACTTGTGGAAATAGCAGCGGCAGTAATCGTGATCCCTCGCTCACGCTCTTGGGCCATCCAGTCGGTTACGGCCGCACCGTCATGCACCTCACCAATTTTGTGCACCACACCGGAGTAGAACAGAATCCTCTCAGTGGTGGTTGTTTTACCAGCGTCAATATGGGCTGCAATACCAATATTTCTGACGCGTTCCAGGGGAAAGTCGCGTGCCACAGGATACTCCGGGAGGGCGTTAAAAGGCGAATGTGACTCTACATGTCAACCTGGGCAAATCAGGTTGACTGAAGATCAGTAGCGATAGTGGGCGAAAGCTTTGTTGGCTTCAGCCATCTTGTGTGTCTCTTCTCGTTTGCGGACGGCACTACCGGCTTCGTTCGCGGCATCCATTAATTCTCCAGCAAGCTTTTGGGACATGCTGCGACCATTACGTGATCTTGAAAAGTTCACGAGCCAACGCAGGGCCATTGCTGTACCCCGTTCTTGGCGGACTTCCATCGGAACTTGATAAGTCGCACCACCAACACGGCGTGCACGCACTTCTACGAGTGGAGTCGCGTTCTTGACTGCCGTTTCGAACAGCTCGACGGGGTCGCTACCGGTTCGTTCACCGATTAGTCCAAATGCATCCGAAAGAATGCGTTGGGCGGTGGACTTTTTCCCATGCTTCATCAATCGAGCCACCATCATCGTGGCGAGGCGATTGTTGAATTGTGGATCCGGCAGGATCGGACGTTTGACTGCAGCGTTACGGCGTGACATGAACCGTTAGGAGGGGAGTAACAGGGTGAAAAAAGTGAAAAGAGTGAGGATCACTCTTTGGGCGCCTTGGCGCCGTACTTCGAACGGGATTGACGGCGGTCCTTGACACCAGCGGTGTCCAAGGTTCCACGAATGATGTGGTAGCGAACACCGGGAAGATCCTTGACGCGTCCTCCACGGATGAGGACCACGGAGTGTTCTTGGAGGTTATGGCCGATGCCACCGATGTAAGCCGTGACCTCGAATCCTGAGGTGAGGCGTACACGGGCCACTTTGCGTAAAGCCGAATTCGGCTTCTTCGGCGTGGAGGTATACACGCGGGTGCATACACCCCTTCGCTCCGGGCAAGCCCTTAGCGCAGGAGATTTTGTTTTCGCCTTGAGTGTTTGACGCTCGTGGCGGATTAGTTGCTGGATGGTTGGCATCGACGGTCGGGATGCGGCCGGAGACCCGACCTAGTTCGACAATCCGTCACCATACTTGTTCGTCCGACCTTTTCTTCTCAACAGCGGGAAAATGCACTCCCGCACAAACAGCAACGCACGTTGTCCTGGGGGCTGATCAGAAAGCCACCGCCACTCAGATCACCGCGGTAATCCAGGCACAGACCTTCCAGCAGATGAAGTTGGTCCTCTGGAGCGTGAAGCGTGACTCCGTCGGCTCGAGCCATGGCAATTCCTGCGAGATGCCCCGGGCGCAAGCGGATCACGTGTTGCTCACAACTTCCGGAGACCAAGTCGAGGTGCATCAATCCTGGAGTCCCTGCTACAGCAGCCTGACGACCGAGTTCCGCCGCAGCTGAGGAGCTAATGGAGAACGTGGCGCCCATAGCCGTTCGCATGCTGATGGACTCAGTTTGCCAGCACTCTGGATCCAGCACTCACAAAGCCGAGGCCGTTTTGTACGCGAGGAGTGATGCCCCGCCCGGTCATCACAGTTGTCTGAGCGATGAGCATGGTGGTTGAACCTCCCCCGTCGAGATTGAGCGCCTCAGTGAGCCCAAGTTGTCTTAGCGCCAGGCTTGTTTCTAGAAGGGTGGGATCACTGCCATTGGCGCCTTTGACGGCAAGGAGCCAAAGCCGCTCCTTGTCTTGAGCCACAACGGTGCGAGGTGCTGAACCGGCAAGAAAGCCAGGGCTAAAGCCTTCCTGGCGTCCATTCAGAACAACCCTGCTCTTCTGTAGGAGAAGGGGGCCTCCCCCCATCACTTGAGGGCGTTCACCCAAGCGATTGGAGCTGCGGGTGGTGATGGTCACTCCATCCCCAACCTGCGCAGGAAGTGCCGTCCCCCCACGCGCAACGATCAGATCTCCCTTTGAGGGCAAAGGAACGCCGCGAACGAGGGCGGCTTGGTCGTACACCGCATCAACGCGTCCTTCCCTGAGTGTCAATGCCTGCTCTTCTCCACTGAGCGCGCGATACGTTGGGCCCCAGGCTCTGGTGTAGCGGCTGAGTCCGCGTTGGACATAACCGCTGTTAAGCATCCCGAGAGGCCAGCGCCGTTGTCCAACCACGGTCATCTCCTGGAGCAACTGCAGGCGTCCAAACATCAGGGGGCCGTTGCGGTCCCAGCCGATTGCCCCTCGGTTGAGGATTGGGCCTGAAAGCCACTCGTTGTCAAGACGAACAGCTCCAAGGGGGAGTTGGCGAACCCTGTTGAAAAAACCTCCATTCACCGCCACAAGCGCTTTGGCAGGTTGCGCCAACTGATTGAGGTAGCGCAAGCCGGGTTGGGCATGGCTGGGGGCAAGCGGGCGTAAAAGCAGAGCTGAGCTGTTGTGCTGAACGCCAGCTCGGTACAGCCTTATGGGCTTGACGCCTACTTGCACCACGCGCTGATCAAGAACCAACCCCTTCTTGATCGGATCTTGGATCTCTGGGGCGAGTAGCGCACGTTGAAACGCCTGGTACTGACGCCGTCTTGTTGAAGGATTTGTGGGGGTGATGCCGTCCAGAACAACCCGCCATGGCTTCTTAAGCGTCAAGGTCGAAAGCTTGCTCGATTGGCCAAGCAGCGTCAGCCCGCCCCGCTCCCGTCGTGTTCGCAATCCAATCCTGCGCAGATGGCTTTCCTGCAGAGGCGTGATCTTTATTTGTAGAAGCAGATCATCGTCCTGGCGCTGAACGAGGGCAGGCCCGCTGAGGTCCATCACGAGGCGATTGGCGCTGTTTCCCTTGCCTTGTCTGAGCGTTTTGAGATGGGGTTGGGGAAGGTCCACTCTCAAAGTGTTCTTGGTTCGGTTCAGTTGAACCCCGAGCGCGTTCAACCAGGGCAGCGCATCGAGGGCAACTTCATCCCCGATGGTGCGTTGCTGCAAACCGCTCAAAGGCAGTTGAACGCCAAACCACTCGAGACGTTCTCCTCCTACATCGAATACACGCTGAAATCCCATTTGCCCGACAAGTAGATCGAGAGGCAGCCAGAGCCGCTTTGGGTTCGTTGCTCCTTGGCCCTGCCATAGCCATGAGCTCGAGGTAATGATGCCGCCAATCGTTAGGCGATCTCCACTGAACTGCTCAGTGATACGAACCTCCGCAATGGGTGGTGGCGGAGGAGGGGGCATCGCTGCATGCATGGCTCGACGCTAGCTGGGGTGGGCGAATCCTTAGGATCCGAAGTAGCTCAACCAGCTACGGATTGCGAATGCCGTTGCTGTTGTACGTCTCAACTGCAGGTTATGACCCAACTCACCGGTTCCGATTGGCCCTATTGCGACAGCAGTGCACCTGCTGCGGTTGCCGGGGAAAAGGACGCATGTGGTGTGGGCTTTCTGGCACAGCTCCAGGGTGAGCGCAGTCATTGGGTGCTTCAACAGGCCCTTCGTGGTTTGGGTTGCATGGAGCACAGGGGGGGGTGTGGTGGCGATGGTGATTCCGGAGATGGCGCAGGAGTCCTGTGCGAAATCCCCTGGGAGTATCTGAGAGCGATTTGGCCAGAAGCCTCGAATGGAAACGGTCTCGGCATGATGTTTCTGCCAAGAGATCCCACCCTCCGTGCGGAAGCTCAGCGATTCTGTGATCAAGAGGCGCAGGCCCTTGGCCTGACCTCCGTTGGATGGCGAGAGGTTCCGATCGATGCAGGGGTGCTGGGTCCGCTTGCACGTGAAACAGCACCTGTGATTCAGCAGTGGTTGGTTCACAGGGCTGTTGATGCAGATGCCCTGGAATCCTTGCTGTTGCGCCTGCGCCGTCGAGTGGGGGCGAGGGTGCGCCAGGAATTTGGTGCCAAGGGTGCTCGCGACTTTTATGTCGCGTCCCTGAGTGGTCGAACCGTTGTGTACAAGGGGATGGTCCGCTCCGAGGTTCTCGCCCAGTACTACGCCGATCTGCGTGACCCTCGCTTTGCTGTGAGTTTTGCGGTTTACCACCGCCGTTTCAGCACCAATACGCTTCCCCGCTGGCCGTTGGCTCAGCCGATGCGCCTTTTGGGTCACAACGGAGAAATCAATACGTTGTTGGGCAATCTCAACTGGGCTAAGGCATCAGAAGCTGGCCTGGAAGACGTATGGGGCGACGCTGCTGCCGACTTGATCCCGGTTGTGAATCCAGATTTCAGCGACTCAGCCAATCTCGATGCCACGCTTGAGCTGATGGTTCGCAGTGGACGCTCCATCACCGACAGCTTGATCACTTTGGTGCCGGAAGCATTCCGCAATCAGCCCGATCTTGATAGCCGTCCTGAGATCACGGCAATGTACGAATTCAATGCAGGGATTCAAGAGCCATGGGATGGCCCAGCGTTGTTGGTGTTTGCCGATGGGAAGCGCGTGGGCGCGACCTTGGATCGCAATGGGCTGAGGCCTGCGCGTTGGTGCACAACGGCTGATGGGTTCGTGATCATGGGATCTGAGACCGGAGTGGTGGATCTCAGCGGAAAGACGGTTGTGGAAAAAGGGCGCTTAGGTCCAGGTCAGATGGTGGCCGTTGATCTTGAGCGCGGTGAGCTCTTGACCAATTGGGCAGTGAAGGAAGACGCAGCCAAACGTTTTCCCTACGGCGATTGGTTGAAACAGCATCGTCGCTCGGTTTCGGCTCAGCCTTGGACGCAGGATTGCCACATCAGTGAGCTTGATTTGCTGCGCTTGCAGACAGCGATGGGCTTCACCGCAGAAGATCTCGATCTTGTGATTGAGGACATGGCAGGTCTTGGCAAGGAGCCCACTTATTGCATGGGAGATGACATCCCTTTAGCGGTCCTCTCCGACAAGCCTCACCTTCTCTACGACTACTTCAAGCAGCGCTTCGCTCAAGTCACCAATCCACCAATTGATCCCCTGCGAGAGAAATTGGTGATGAGCTTGGAGATGCACTTGGGGCAGAGGCGGCCTGCTGTGAAGCCTCAGGCAGAGGCCGCAGCATTGATTCACCTCGATACTCCAGTGCTTAATGAGGCGGAGCTGACCGCTCTGTCTCACCAAGGGCTAGCGGTGCGATCCCTCTCCACCCAGGTTGCAGTGGAAGCCTGTGCCGGTGGGTTGCAGTTAGCAGTTGATGCGCTCTGCTTAAAGGCAGAACAGGCCGTGCGCGATGGCGCTCAAATTCTGGTGCTGTCTGACCGCGTTAATCCGGCTGAACAGTCGGCAGAACTCCTGGCCACCACAGTTGCGATGCCGGCTTTGCTTGCTGTCGGAGCGGTCCACCACCACTTATTGCGTCAGAAATTAAGACTCCACTGTTCGCTGGTTTCGGACACCGCTCAGTGTTGGAGCACCCATCACATGGCTTGCCTGATTGGTTACGGCGCAAGCGCTGTTTGTCCATGGCTCACCTGGGAGACCACACGCCATTGGCTTGCTCATCCCAAAACGCAGAAGCGGATCGAACAAGGCAAGTTGCAACCTTTGGATCCCGACAAGGCCCAGGCGAATGTGCGCTTGTCTCTTGAGAACGGTCTCCGCAAAATCCTCTCCAAAATCGGTATTTCGCTCCTGGCGAGCTATCACGGTGCTCAGATTTTTGAGGCCATCGGTCTAGGGGCCGATGTGATTCAAAAGGCTTTCGCGGGGACAACCAGTCGCGTTGCTGGGATGACGCTTTCAGAGCTTGCGAATGAAACGCTCTCGTTGCATGCCAAGGCTTTCCCTGAGCTGAATCGCAGCAAGCTTGAGTTCATGGGTTTTGTGCAATACCGAACGGGCGGGGAGTACCACCTCAATAGCCCTGAGATGTCGAAGGCTCTTCACAGTGCAGTGAAAGCTGGTCCTGGATACGACCACTTCTCCACCTACAAAACCCTGTTGGAAAACAGGCCGGTCACAGCCCTTCGCGATTTGCTCGAGTTCAAGCTGGCTGCGACGCCGTTGCCGCTGGATCAAGTGGAGAGCGCAGAAAGCCTGTGTACTCGCTTCTGTACAGGTGGCATGAGTCTGGGAGCTCTCTCAAGAGAAGCCCATGAGGTGTTGGCCGTGGCCATGAACCGTATTGGCGGAAAGAGCAATAGCGGTGAGGGTGGTGAGGACCCGATTCGTTTTCAGGTTCTTCATGATGTGGATGGAGACGGCCGCTCGTCATCTTTCCCCAGCATCGGTGGTCTCAGAAATGGTGACACCGCATGCTCTGCGATTAAGCAGATTGCTTCGGGCAGGTTTGGGGTGACAGCTGAATACTTGCGCAGCGGCAAGCAACTTGAGATCAAAGTGGCTCAGGGAGCTAAGCCTGGTGAAGGCGGCCAACTGCCTGGGCCAAAGGTGGACGAGTACATCGCTGGTCTGCGCAACAGCAAGGCCGGTGTGGCGCTGATTTCGCCTCCTCCTCACCACGACATTTATTCCATTGAGGATCTTGCTCAACTCATTCATGATCTGCACCAGGTGCATCCCAAAGCTCCTGTCAGTGTCAAGTTGGTGGCTGAGATTGGGATCGGCACGATCGCGGCTGGTGTGGCGAAGGCCAATGCTGATGTGATTCAGATTTCTGGTCACGATGGCGGCACGGGTGCATCGCCGCTGAGCTCGATTAAGCACGCGGGTAGTCCCTGGGAGCTCGGCCTGACTGAAGTGCATCGTTCTTTGTTGGAGAACGGATTGCGTGATCGTGTCTTGCTCCGTGCCGATGGTGGCCTCAAGACCGGCTGGGATGTGGTTGTCGCTGCCCTGCTCGGCGCAGAGGAATACGGCTTTGGGTCTGTGGCGATGATTGCTGAGGGCTGCATCATGGCCCGTGTTTGTCACACCAATAACTGTCCCGTAGGCGTGGCCACTCAGAAAGAAGCTCTACGCAAACGCTTCACCGGTGTCCCCGAACACGTTGTGAATTTCTTCTGGTATGTGGCGGAAGAGGTACGTCAATTGTTGAGTGTCTTGGGAGTCGCTCGTCTTGAAGATTTGATTGGACGCAGCGAGCTGCTGCAGCCGCGTTCCGTCGAGCTTGAGAAGACCAAATGCGTCGATCTCTCCAGCTTGTTGGCTCCAGTGGGAGACGCCAACGACCGCTCCTGGCTCAAACACAGGTCTGAGGCCCATGGAAATGGTCCGATCCTTGAAGATCATCTCCTGGCTGATCGCGAGATCATGGATGCTGTCGAGAACCATGGTTCTCTCAGCCGCAATATCGACATCGTCAACACTGATCGCAGTGTTGGTGCACGATTCGCTGGAGAGATTGCTCAGCGCCATGGAAATCGTGGCTTTAAGGGCCAGCTGAATCTGAACTTCCGCGGAGCTGCCGGCCAAAGCTTTGGGGCCTTCCTTGTTCAAGGCATGACCATGCGCTTGGAGGGTGAGGCCAACGACTATGTGGGCAAAGGAATGAACAGTGGTCGGATCACTCTCGTGCCTGGTGATGGTGTCGCTAATCCAGGCGATCAGGTGATTCTTGGCAACACCTGTCTTTATGGCGCCACTGGCGGTGAGCTTTTTGCCCATGGTCGAGCTGGAGAACGCTTTGGCGTTCGCAACAGCGGAGCACGTGCCGTGGTGGAGGGAGCCGGGGACCACTGTTGCGAATACATGACCGGAGGCGCGATTGTGGTGCTGGGAGGCACCGGTCGCAATGTGGGTGCCGGTATGACCGGCGGTGTGGCGTTCCTGTTGGATGAAGCTGGCGGCGTACAGGCCCGCGTGAATCCTGAAATCGTGGAGGTGGTCAGCATCACGACCCCACAACAGGAGTCCTTGCTGAAATCACTCCTTGAGGCTCATGTGAATACCACCTCCAGTGAGAAGGCCAAGGCCTTGCTTTCGGATTGGACCAACTCCAAGTCGTCCTTCAAGTTGTTGGTGCCCCCAAGCGAGCGAGCGGCAATGGGGCTTGAAGCGCGTGAGGTGGTTGCCGCCTGATCCCTCCGTATCCTTCGTATCGCCATGCCCTGGTTTATCAAGCAGGAAACGTTCGCCGCAGCGATGACATCGTTGTCGGTGGAGCAGCGTCGCGTTCATTGCCATGACCATCGCCGTTGGGTTGAAGCTCAACGGCTCGCAGGGTGTGCCATGGCCAGTGGTTTTCTTGTGGATGATCAACACAAGCCAGGTGGGGGAGGTTTATTGGTCTTCGAGGCCGAAAGCTACAAGGCAGCAAAAGCGTTCATCGCTGCCGATCCAATGATCGCTAGGAACCTGGTGGACTGGACGCTCCATGAATGGAAGCCTATTGAGGGCAGTCTTCGCGCCTAGCTCAGTCCTGGTCACTGCTGCTCTTGGTGTTGAGCTGGAGCGTTCAACGAGGGTGAATGGTCATCAGTTTCTGCACTTCCCCAGCGTGGTAACTGCTGCGCGTGAGTGGACTGCTAACCACTTGTAGAAATCCCAGTTCTTGTTCGCCCTTGAGGCGGTAGCTCTCGAACTGCTCCGGAGTGACGAACCGGTCCACGCTCAGGTGCTTGGGGCCTGGCGATAGATATTGGCCGATGGTGACGATGTCAACTCGGTGCTCACGTAGGTCGCGAAGCACCTCGATGACTTCCGTGTCGCTTTCTCCGAGGCCCACCATCAATCCCGACTTGCTGTAAGACCGTGGCCAGCCATCACGAACCCGTTTGAGAAGTTCAAGGGAGCGTTCGTAGACCCCCTGCGGACGCGCTTGGCGATACAGCCGCGGCACCGTTTCAATGTTGTGATTGAGCACGTGGGGTGATGCCTCCATCACGGTGGCTAGCGCATCCCAATTGCCACAGAAATCGGGAATGAGCAGCTCAATTGTGGTGAGGGGTGAATGTTGCTTCACCTGCTCGATGCAGGCCACAAATTGAGATGCGCCTCCGTCCTCAAGGTCGTCGCGGTTCACGGACGTGATCACAACGTGTTTGAGCCCAAGCCGGGAGACCGCCTCCCCGAGCCGTTGAGGTTCGGTTGGGTCGAGTTCTCGGACGCTCTTGTCGAAGTCGATATCGCAGTAGGGACACGCGCGGGTGCAGCCGGGCCCCATGATCAGGAACGTCGCGGTCCCTCCGGCAAAGCATTCGCCGATATTCGGGCAGCTTGCCTCCTGGCAAACAGTGTTCAGCTTGAGGTCCAGCAGCAGGTCGGCCACCTCGCCAATGCGCTCGCGCTGGGGGGCTTTGACGCGCAACCAGTCAGGTTTCTGAATGGACGTCATCTTTTAAAGTCGCCTCATCGGGATGTAGCGCAGCTTGGTAGCGCACTTCGTTCGGGACGAAGGGGCCGCAGGTTCGAATCCTGTCATCCCGACTCTATGAGTAGCGCTCAACTGAGTTCTGCGCCTGGATAGCCGCGCGGAGTCACCATTCGGACCCCCTCCAGTCTGCTGCTGCTGTTGCCGATGATCAAAACAGTAAGCATGTCAATGGTTTCTACGGGCAAGCTGTCGAGCCGGCAGAACGAGACGTGTTCCTCCTGTCGACCTAATTGCCTTGCCATCACAACAGGTGCGGAGGCAGGGCGTTCAGTGAGCAGGATCTCCTTGGCACGTTGCAGCTGCCAATCACGTCCTTTGGAGCGGGGGTTGTAGAGCGCAACGACGAAATCGCCCTTGGCGGCTCCTTCTAGTCGTCGTTCAATCACTTCCCATGGGGTAAGGCGATCGCTCAAGCTCACGGTGCAGAAGTCATGCATCAGCGGTGCACCAGCTTTTGCCGCTGCTAGTTGTAGTGCGGAGATTCCTGGATGCACGGCAAAGCGAGGCCGGTCGTCCTCTGCTAAGTCCAGCCAGAGCTCAAGCGCGAGCCCGGCCATTCCATAAATTCCGCTGTCGCCAGACGACACCAACGCCACGCGAACGCCCTGGCGAGCGAGGCTTAGAGCTTGCTGGCAGCGCTCCCTTTCCATGGTGAGTTGCCCATCCAGCCGAATCTGATCCGGACGGCGCAGCGGTTCCAGTAAGTCGAGGTAGAGCCCGTATCCCACCCAGGCAGGACAGCGCGCTAGGGCACTGCGGGCTTCAGGAGTGAGGAGGGCCAGATCACCTGGCCCACTGCCGATGAGATGCAGTTCGCCCCGTTGAGGTGCATGGGCCTCCATGCTTTCGGCAATCGCCACGGTGATGGCGCCGCGTTCCTCGTCGTTGGCGTGGGTGATTCGTTTGTGCAGCTTGAGTTGTGCGTTGGGCCCGGCACTCAGTAGTGCGGCTGCTTCTGCAACCGATCCCGTTCCCATCTCTGCAGCAACCACCTTGGATGGGGTTGGCACCGGCACAGCATCTAATGCTGATGCTGTGTGCAAACGGAAGGGCCAATGGTGAAGCTGTGCGAGGTCTTGAAGCGCCCGTTCATCGCCCTTGCGATCGATGCTGCTCATGCCTGCAACGGCGGCCTCAGCCAGTCCCGCCTCCTCGAGGGCACTGCTTACAGCACGCTGGACAAGGTTCAAGCTTGTGTCGCGTTCGCAGCCAATTCCAAGCCAAAGGAGTGCTGGGTGCCATGTGCAGGCGCCCGCAAGGGCGATGGATGTGCTGATCTCCAGCGCTGGAATTGCACTGTCTGAATTAGCACTGCCGGCCTCGGCATCAAGACCTAGGAGCTGGCTGGATTGAGCGGCTGAACTGCTTTGCCACAGCTTGCTCCCCATTGATTGGATGAGACGGGGTCCCTCTCCACGCGCCTGGGCCTTCATCAGTTGGGCCCAGCTGACGTTTGTTCCGCCGCGTTTCCATCCCCAAGCATGACCGAACACATCGGTTGCTAGACGGCCCGAAACAGCACTATCTCCGCTCAGAACCGCTTCCCCTCCAAGCATGGCGGCGATCTCCTGGCTTAATTGTTCCGCACCAGCTTGGTGACCGCCAAGCAATGGGATCACTCTTTGTCCCTCTGCATCCAGAACCAAGACTGCAGGGTCACTTTCTTTGTCCTTCAACAGTGGAGCAATCAAACGGGTGACGGCACCTGTGGCTCCGATCACCATCAGCACTCCCCCCTCTTGCCAGTGCTGCTGGATCAACATCGCAGCTGAGTTCACCAGACAGGTTCCGTCTCGGTCAGCAATGGTGGCGGCTGCACCGGGAGTGAGTGCCAGTTGATCAGTGAGGCCAGATTGCTGAAGTCTTTGCATCAAAGGCCAGGCCCTCGAGGACAGACCTAGGGCCAATCGCCTGGCAGCGAACGGAGGAGAGGAGTCGTTCAGGACAGGAGTTTCGGAGGTCAACGCTGGGTGCCATCGGGGTTCAATAGCTCCCGGGCTGATCCTCCCAGGGTGCTGGTTGGAGAAATTCTTTCTGGTTCGATGCTGATGATCGGTGCCCTTGATGGGGTTTGGGGTTCCGGGGCGATGGGCTTGCTGGGTTCAGGTGAGGGTTCCGGAGGAGTCCCTTCTTTTGGAATGGGGACTTCTGCTGTGTCATCGCCTGTATCTGGCAATGCTTCTTCTGGCAATGACGTTGTTCTCGTTGCGTTTGTCTTCAAATTCTCGAGCTCAGCGAGCTCTTCCCCCACCGCTTCTCTGTCCAGAACCTTTTCATCTTTGCCTTGTTCACCCATGGCTTTTTCATCCACAGCCTCTTCATCCACAGCCTTTCCGTCTGTGGCGTCTTCCTTAAAGGCTTGCTCCTTTGGAGTCGCGGTCTCGGCGCCTTGCGCTTCAAGGATGTCTTCTTCACTCACGAACTCTTGCGTTGCGCTCGTTTCTTCAGGCTTGGCTTCACCCAGCAAACGGGCTATCTGAATGTCATTAAGGCTTGATTGCAACCAGATCGGTTTTGGGTTCTGCGGCTCAGGGACTGCTCTTAATTGGTTGTTGAACATTGGCTCGAGCGATTCACCGATCCCATTCAGCAACTCCATCTGAACGGTGTTGATCCCTTTGCGGTTGTCGATTCCCTGGAGCCAAAGGGCATCCTGCTGGTCCACCACAAAGCTGTCATCGTTGACCGTGATGCGTAGGCGCCAGCGAGCATCTCCTGCTCTGAGGTTTTGAAGGGGAGCATTCCATACCAACCAATCGAGCAGCAAAGGGTTTTCACCCCCAAGCTCAGCCGGACTCACCACCGCCAGCCAAGGGGCGTCGCTTTTTGGCTGCGAACCCATCAGGGGCCGAAGCTGATCTACAGACCAATGCAAGCTGGCACCAGGAGTTTTGACGGCTTCTCCCCAGGGATAGGCCGCATAGGCCGTCAACCTGTGGCTCCCCGGACTCAAGGGGGGGAGTTCCAGCGTTACTCGGCTGCCGTTGAGTTCACTAAGACGGATTGGTGCTTGGTCATCAACTTGAATTGCGACGTGGGCTCCGAGCCCCAATTCGCGGTCGTTAGCGAGGGGCCAATCCTCGATTTTCAATTCCAGATTGAGTGGCCCACCCTTGAGTTGGCTCCCATCCAAGGGGCTGATGAGCGAGAGCTGGGGATGATGCTTGGCGAATGCTTGATGAAGCTGCTGAACCGCTCCAGGTGGCTCCACTTCTCGAAGACGGCCTGATGGGTTTTGGGTAGGAAGATTCGTGCCTTGATTAGGAGCGGACCCGGAGTTGGGCTGAGTGGCCCAAGGCAGGGGCGGAATGGCCAGCACTGGTTGTCCTGGACCACACAGGAGGATCAGTACGAACAGTGCTGCGAACCATCGGATGCTTGCGTGTCGCCGGCCCGATTTATCCATGGAGCGGAGAGGATGTGTCGACATTCTGAATGGCCCCACTTCTCAGGTCCAGGGCGCTGACTGAGTATTAATTAGAGAAAGAAAATAAGCGACTTGTTGATAGTTTTTTGTCTTTATTGGAATGTTCTTGCTAGCACCACCTGCAAACCAGACCCCAGTTGCAGACTGGTTCGCCGCCGGATTGAACCTTTGTAACTCGATGATGGTTTAGGCCCTCTCGCGACCCTATGCTCAAAACAGCGGTCCCCTCTTTGGGGCCCAAAGCACCAGTGATAGCCAGGGATTTCCTGGCTTGAGCTGGCGCCCGGCCAAAGCCTTCGGGCTATGGCCGGGGCCCCGGCGAACTGTCCGGTTCACCGGAGGGGTGGCCCTCCACCTCGATCCCGTCCCTCGAGGAACGACTCGATGACCATTAGCCCACCAGAGCGTGGGAGCACCGCGAAGAGCCAAGTCGAAAAGGTTGACAATCCAGCAACCTTTGAATTGTTCGGCAAGCCCGGACATTTCGACCGATCTCTCGCGAAAGGCCCCAAGACCACAACCTGGGTTTGGAACCTCCACGCCAACGCTCACGATTTCGATAGTCATACGAGTGACCTTGAAGAGGTTTCTCGGAAGATCTTTAGTGCTCACTTCGGCCATTTGGCCGTGATCTTCATCTGGCTAAGCGGCGCCTTCTTCCACGGAGCCCGCTTCTCCAACTTCTCCGGCTGGCTCGCCGATCCCACCCACGTGAAGCCAAGTGCTCAGGTGGTGTGGCCCGTGTTTGGCCAGGAGATTCTCAACGGTGATATGGGTGCCGGTTTCCAAGGCATTCAGATCACTTCTGGCCTCTTTCACGTCTGGCGTGCATGGGGCATCACCAATGAGACCCAGCTGATGTCGCTTGCCATCGGCGCTCTGGTGATGGCCGGTCTCATGCTCAATGCCGGTGTGTTCCACTATCACAAGGCAGCTCCCAAGCTCGAGTGGTTCCAGAATGTTGAGTCGATGCTCAACCACCACTTGGCAGGTTTGCTCGGTCTCGGTTCACTCTCATGGACCGGTCACCTTCTGCATGTTTCTCTGCCGACGACCAAGTTGATGGATGCCATCGACGCCGGCCAACCGCTGGTGCTCAATGGCAAGACCATTGCTTCTGTCGCAGACATTCCACTGCCCCACGAATTCTTTAACCAGGATTTGATCGCGCAGCTTTATCCAGGATTCGGTGCCGGTATTGGTGCCTTCTTCTCTGGTGATTGGGCTGCATACAGCGACTTCCTGACCTTTAAAGGTGGAATTAATCCAGTCACAGGAAGCATGTGGATGAGCGATATCGCTCATCACCACCTAGCCATTGCGGTGCTGTTCATCGTTGCTGGTCACATGTACCGCACGAACTGGGGCATCGGGCACTCCATCAAGGAGATCCTCGAAGGTCAGAAGGGTGATCCCCTCCTGTTCCCTGCAACCAAGGGACATGACGGACTCTTTGAGTTCATGACGACCTCTTGGCACGCTCAGTTGGGTGTCAACTTGGCCATGCTCGGTTCGCTGAGCATCATCGTGGCCCAGCACATGTATGCGATGCCTCCGTATCCATACATGGCGATTGACTACCCGACTCAGATCGGACTGTTCACCCACCACATGTGGATCGGTGGTTTCCTAATCGTTGGCGCTGCTGCTCACGCAGCCATCGCCATGATTCGCGATTACGACCCTGCCAAGCATGTGGATAACGTGCTCGATCGTGTGCTCAAAGCTCGCGATGCCCTAATCAGCCACCTGAACTGGGTGTGCATTTGGTTGGGCTTCCATAGCTTTGGCCTTTATATCCACAACGACACAATGCGTGCTCTGGGGCGTCCCCAGGACATGTTTAGTGACTCAGCGATCCAGCTGAAGCCTGTGTTCGCTCAGTGGATCCAGGGCTTGCATGCCGGAGCTGCCGGTAGCACTGCTCCTAACGCACTTGCTGGCGTTAGCGAAGTGTTCAACGGCTCCACGATTGCCGTTGGTGGCAAGGTTGCTGCAGCAGCGATTCCTCTCGGGACCGCTGACTTCATGGTGCACCACATCCACGCATTCACGATTCACGTGACTGTGTTGATCCTTCTCAAAGGTGTGCTCTATGCCCGTAGCTCCCGCCTCGTTCCAGACAAAGCAAACCTTGGCTTCCGCTTCCCTTGCGACGGACCCGGCCGAGGGGGCACCTGTCAGGTGTCTGCTTGGGACCATGTGTTCCTAGGCCTGTTCTGGATGTACAACTCCCTGTCCATCGTGATTTTCCACTTCAGCTGGAAAATGCAAAGCGATGTTTGGGGAACCGTGAATGCTGATGGCAGTGTCCAACACATCACGAATGGCAACTTCGCCAACAGTGCAATCACCATTAATGGCTGGCTGCGTGACTACTTGTGGGCTCAGGCTGCGCAGGTAGTCAACAGCTACGGCTCGAGCACCAGTGCCTATGGCCTGATGTTCCTTGGTGCTCACTTTGTCTGGGCCTTCAGCTTGATGTTCTTGTTCAGTGGCCGCGGCTACTGGCAGGAATTGATTGAGTCCATCGTTTGGGCTCACAACAAGCTGAAGGTGGCACCTGCCATCCAGCCCCGTGCACTGTCCATCACCCAGGGCCGTGCCGTGGGTGTCGCTCATTACCTCTTGGGCGGCATCGCGACCACATGGGCCTTCTTCCACGCCCACATCCTTGTGGTCGGCTGACCTACCTGACCTTTCCCTCTAATGGCAACGAAATTTCCTTCGTTTAGCCAGGGTCTGGCACAGGACCCGACAACCCGCCGCATCTGGTACGGGATCGCCACGGCTCACGACTTCGAGAGCCATGACGGAATGACGGAGGAGAAGCTTTACCAAAAGCTCTTCTCCACCCATTTCGGGCATCTCGCCATCATCGGCCTCTGGGTTTCGGGAAACCTGTTCCATATCGCCTGGCAGGGCAACTTCGAGCAGTGGGTCGCCGACCCACTGCACGTGCGCCCAATCGCTCATGCAATTTGGGATCCCCACTTCGGTCAAGGCGCGATTGACGCCTTTACCCAAGCGGGTGCATCCTCCCCAGTGAATATTGCCTACTCAGGCCTCTATCACTGGTTTTACACGATCGGCATGACCACGAATGCCGAGCTGTATCAAGGATCCATCTTCATGATGATCCTGTCAGCTTGGGCTCTCTTCGCTGGTTGGCTGCATTTGCAGCCCAAGTTCCGTCCGTCTCTTGCTTGGTTTAAAAACGCCGAATCCCGCCTGAACCACCACCTGGCTGTTCTGTTCGGATTCAGCTCCATTGCATGGACCGGTCACCTGGTTCACGTGGCTATTCCTGAGTCCCGTGGTCAGCACGTTGGTTGGGACAATTTCCTCAACGTGATGCCTCACCCAGCTGGGCTTGGTCCATTCTTCACCGGAAATTGGGGCGTGTATGCCCAAAATGCTGACACTACCGGTCAGATTTTTGGTACCGCTGAAGGATCAGGCACTGCGATCTTGACCTTCCTCGGTGGCTTCCACCCTCAGACCGAAGCCCTATGGCTTACTGATATCGCCCATCACCATTTGGCCATCGGCGTGATCTTCGTGATCGCCGGCCACATGTATCGGACGAACTTCGGAATCGGTCACTCCATCCGCGAGATCCTTGAAGCGCACAACCCACCAACCGGAACTCCCGGCAACTTGGGTGCTGGCCATAAAGGTCTCTACGACACCATCAACAACAGCCTGCACTTCCAGCTTGGTCTTGCTCTCGCCTCTCTTGGCGTGATCACCAGCTTGGTTGCACAGCACATGTATGCAATGCCGTCGTATGCCTTCATCGCGAAGGACTACACAACCCAGGCAGCGCTATACACCCATCACCAGTACATCGCCATCTTCTTGATGTGTGGTGCCTTCGCCCACGGTGCGATCTTCTTTATCCGCGATTACGACCCCGAAGCCAACAAGGACAACGTCCTGGCTCGGATGCTCGAGCACAAAGAAGCGATCATCAGTCACCTGAGCTGGGTCTCCCTTTTCCTGGGCTTTCACACCCTTGGCCTATACGTCCATAACGACGTGGTTGTGGCGTTTGGAACGCCTGAGAAGCAGATCTTGGTTGAGCCTGTCTTTGCACAGTTCGTCCAGGCTGCTTCCGGTAAAGCGATTTACGGCTTTGATGTTCTCCTAGCGAACGCTGGTGGTGCTGCTGCCAACGCCAACGCTGCCTACATGGGCGGTTGGATGGATGCCATCAACGGTGTTCGTGGCAGCAACGACTTGTTCCTGCCGATTGGCCCTGGTGACTTCCTTGTTCACCACGCCATCGCTCTAGGTCTCCACACCACCACCCTGATCCTTGTGAAGGGTGCTCTGGATGCACGTGGATCCAAGTTGATGCCTGACAAGAAGGACTTCGGCTATTCCTTCCCCTGCGACGGCCCTGGCCGTGGCGGTACCTGTGACATCTCTGCCTGGGACGCTTTCTATCTAGCTGTCTTCTGGGCTCTGAACACAGTGGGTTGGGTCACTTTTTACTGGCACTGGAAGCACCTTGCGATTTGGCAAGGCAACGTGGCTCAGTTCAACGAGTCCAGTACCTATCTGATGGGCTGGTTCCGCGACTACCTCTGGCTGAACAGTTCACAGCTAATCAATGGCTACAACCCATTTGGCAGCAACAACCTGGCTGTTTGGTCTTGGATGTTCTTGTTCGGTCACTTGGTTTGGGCGACAGGATTCATGTTCCTGATCTCCTGGCGTGGTTATTGGCAGGAGCTGATTGAGACCATCGTTTGGGCTCATCAGCGCACTCCTCTGGCCAACATTGTTGGCTGGCGTGACAAGCCTGTGGCTCTCTCGATCGTCCAGGCTCGTGTTGTGGGTCTTGCTCACTTCACGATCGGGTACATCCTCACGTACGGCGCCTTCTTGATCGCCTCCACATCTGGCAAGTTCGGCTGATTCAGTTCAAACCTCTGCCTGATTAACGAGCCGTTTCTCAAAGATTCACCCGTCCGGTCTCCCGGGCGGGTTTTTTATGTGAATCAACCATCCAGCTAAATAGACATCAAAAAATCATCAAGCTCAAGAAAAGCTTTGGTCTCATGCATTATTTGATTCTTATGTTCGCTGGTATTGGGGCGTTTTTGTTTAATTGCCGCCGCTAAAGGCGATGTCCAGCGTGCGCAGGTAAGTGTGTAGCCCCGCATCTTGAATCGGCAGCACGTAGGCATCGGCGCCTGATTCGTTGTGGTGAGAATGCCAATAACCAGGGGGTGTCACGAAGGCCGCTCCTGGGACCCAATCTTCTCGATGCCCATTGAGAATCATCCCGTTGGTATCGAGCTTCGTGCCGATCATGGTGTAGCAGCCGGGTTGGCAATCAACAGCGAAATCAAGCGCGATGGATTGGTGCCGGTGGGGTCGCTGTGTCTGGCCAGCAGGCAAGATTCCGAGCATGGCCCAGAGCGTATGGGTGATCGTTCGTGTTTGTGGGAAATTGCTGTTGCTGAGCAAAACGCTGACACGGTTGGCGCGTGCACCGTTGGGGCTGTTCGCTATCGCTTCTAAATGTTGTTTGATGTCCCGATGGCTGTAGAAGCTTGGCTCAAAGCGAGCTTGAGCTGGTTCAACTCCTAGGTAACGCAGGAGCGGGGCATCATGCACCCAATACAGACCTGCTTTTTTGTGAGTGGTGTGAATCGCGTCGCCACCGGCAGGCAGCACCAACATGTCTCCTTTTGACCATTGGAACGTTTGCCCACAGGCTTGCGTCTCCCCTTCTCCATTCGTGATGAAAAACAGCTGACTTGTCGCAACAGCACTGGTGCGTTGCTCACCAAGGTCGAGGCGCACAAAATTGGCACACAGAGAGGGACCTGTGGCGGGGCCAGAGCATCCAAGCTGTTCACTCAGATCTAGAGGAAGAACATCACAACCGGTCTGATCAAAAAAATCTGGCGAAAACGCACGATAGGGAACCGATGCAATCAGTCCACTCTGTAGAGGGTTTGCAGCGGAGCGGTAATCAAAAAAACGGGTTTGCTCAGATGAGGCCTGATGCAATGTGGGAGCTACCAAGGAGTCGACCTCAACGAGATAACTACCTTATCGATAAATAAGATTTGGAATGTATGAGTTTTGTCATTCCTGTAAGCCAGGCTTGGTAAGTCTGCTGCACTACTGCACATCATGGAAATAGAGGAAGGCTTAGGCGAAGGGTGAGACGAGCTCGAGACTATTCCTGTCCCAAAGGATGAGAGAGAAGCAATCTCCGACCTGAGACAGATAAAGCTTGTGAACGTTATTTACAAGGTGAATATTCGCTTGATGACATTCCTTTAATCGATAATTTGGAATGCGCTCAGAAAGATGATGAATATGGTGATAAGCGATATCAGCGGTAAACCAATTCAAAATCTCGGGCATTTGAAGAAAGGAAGATCCAGACATTGCACCGCGGAAATAACTCCAATTGTCTTCATCACTGGTATAAGATTCGGGGAAATTGTGCTGAATGAAAAAGACGGCAATCATCACCGCTGCGCTACAGCTCATGACTAAGACGTAAAGGATCCAGAAGTGTGCGTAGCCAATAGAGCTGCCAATCCACCACCACAGCATTCCAACAACTACTGCGTTGGCGATCATGTCTACGCATTCTCCACTTGTGTAAAAGAAGCTAGACTTATAATTTAAACAAACTTTTTTTGGTGATATCCAGGAGCCAGTTTTCACCATTTTTATGATACTTTTTATAGAGTGACCGATGAATTCAAAAAAGCTTAAAAGTAAGGCAAGTCTTGACTTAATGATGAGATAAAAGAATCCACCAGGGAACAGGAGCAATGGATGGCGCAAGACGCGATAGAGCCATTGCGAACGTGGAGATCGAGCTTCGTATTGCTCGCGTGTGATCAGAGCGGCTGGCCCGCGATAGCGGTCCCAATTTCCGTTGTGTTTGTGATGGAAGGCGTGTCCTCGTGACCAGGGATGTTGTGGCATGCCGTGAATCAAACTCAACCCGAAGCCAGCAATTCGATTTGACTGCTTGGAACTGAACAGACTCTGATGTCCGCAGTCATGCATCAGGGAAAAGCTGCGACTGAGCAGCAGAACCATCAACACCAACAACAAGGGTGTCATCACGATGGCTGTGATGTTGAACGTTGTTGTCACCGCAGACATCGCAATTGCCACCGCGATGATCGGAATCACGGTGTTCAGGATCTGCCAGCTCGCGATGCGGTCATCACTGGCCATAAAGGGAGCGAGTTTGAAGTCGATCCGTTTGGGGTAATGACTAGGGTCCATGTCTACGTTCATCGTCTTAGCGGTCGTTGTCATGCAGCTTCCACATGGGGTGCAGCAGTCTGTTTAGTTGTGAACCTATCTCTTTTTTGCTTCAACCGGTTTTTCAATTGCCTAATGAACGCTGAATTTGAACCCTCTCCCTCCAGCCTTTGAGGCTCAAATAAACGGTTGGAACAACAAATAAAGAGAGCAATGTGGAGACCAGCAAGCCACTGAAGACCACCGTGCCAATGCTGACCCGACTTGCTGAACCCGTCCCGCTGGCCAACAGCAAGGGCAAAAAACCCGCCAAAGAGGTAATTGCTGTCAGAACAATTGGACGCATGCGCTCTTCCGCGGCGTTGGTGATGGCCTCCCGAAGAGGCAGGCCTGCACGGAGCCTCTGATTGGCAAATTCAACAATCAGAATCCCATTCTTTGCTGCCAAGCTCACGAGCACGAGAAGGCCCATCTGGCCGTAAACGTCTAGCGGTAGCCCACGCAATTTGATGCCGATCAGCGCACCGAGCAGTGCCAGTGGCACTGTCAGCAAAATCACAAGGGGATCGAGAAAGCTCTCGTAGAGACCGGCGAGTAACAAATAGACCACCACCACGCTCAAAGCAAAGAAGGCCCAAGTGACGCCTTCGGCCACCCTTTCCTCCTCAGCTAGGCCTGTAAAAGCAAGCCCGATGTTGCCCCCTCCAATTTGTTCGCCTGCTGCCTCAAGGATGTTGATGGCTTGCCCACTACTTGTCCCTTTCCCCGGCACGGCGCTCACTCGGATCGACCGGTTGAGGGCGTAGTGATCAATCGATCCTGTGCCTTCAACTTTTTCAAGTCGCGCCACGCTTTCAGCGCTGACGAGCTCCCCATCACGGTTTCGGAGCATGAGGGATTGGATGTCTTCTGGGCGATTGCGGTCACTGCCCTCCATTTGAATCCAGATGCTGCGAATTTCTCCTTCGGCGTAGGTGTCATCGAGATACCGTCCGCCGATGGACATCCCAATCGAATTCAGAGTTTCTCTATAGGGAAGATTCAGTGCGGCCATTTGGTCGCGGTCTAAAACGAGGCGCCATCTCGGGGCGCTGGAGTCGAAACGGGTGCTGACCCGTTCAAATTTGCCCGTTTCCTTTGCGTTCGCAATAAAGGCATTGGCGACTTGTTCGAATTGGACCAGGCTCAGTTGGCCACCGCTGCGGTCTAGAAGCTCAATGTTCAAGGCTGAATCACCACTAAATCCGCGCACGGTTGGCGGTGTGATCAGCACAACTCTGGCATCGGTAATCGCACGATTCAGGGCTTTTTGCAGGCGTCGCTTGATGGCTTGATCGCTCTGCTCTGCGCCGCCTCTCTCCTGTAAAGGCTTCAATCTCAGGTAAAAAGAACCCTTGTCTTCCCCGCTTTGCCCGAATGAACTTCCTGCATAGAAGTTCCCTGACCGGATCATGGGCTCTTGTTCAACGACAGCGCGAATGGCATCCATGCTTGCCATGCTTCGTTCCAGGCTGGCGCCTTCCGACAAGGTGAAATAACCCCGAATTTGGCTCTGGTCTTCGTTGGGAATAAATGCTGTTGGCGTGTTGCTCAGGACGACTCCCGTGAGCATCAAGCTAATGATCAAAACAATGCCCACCCAATTGGGTCGACTGAGAAGCTTGCGTAGCGTTCGTGAATAATGAGCCTCAGTGCGTTGCATGGCCTTGCGGAGACGATCGCTGACTCGCCGGATTACTCCAGGCAGGCGGCCATTCCCTGGAGTGAGGACCCTTGCTGATGCCATTGGCGTGAACGTCAGGGCGTTCAGAGTGGAAAAAACAATGGCAGCCGTAATCGTTAACGCAATGGGTTCATAGAGGCGACCAATCGACCCTGGAATCAGCAGAACAGGAACGAACACCGCCACAAGAACCAAGGATGTGGCCACGATTGCCCCGGCCAATTCCTGCATCGCCGTTTCAGCTGCCTTCAGGGGCGGGTCTCCCTTTTCGATGCGATCGGCAATTTCCTCGCTCACAACGATGGCATCGTCCACAACAATGCCTGTTGCAAGAATCAGCCCGAACAGAATCAAACTGTTGATATCTGAACCGCTTAATCGGATCACCAACAAGCTGCCTACCAAGGAAATGGGTACGGCGATCCCCGGCACCATCGCTAATCGCCATCGCCCCAGGAAAAGCACCAAAACAACTAAAACCAGCAGGACGGCATCGCGGAGAGTCGCAATGGTCCGGTCGAGATTGGCCTGGATGGTGTCTGCCGAATCGACGATGGTTTGCATCGTGATTCCGGGGGGAAATCCAGATTCGAGTTTCGCGAGATTGCGGCGAATGCTTCGACTGAGAGCAAGGGCATTCACTCCATCTCTTTGATAGATCCCAACGGCAACGGAGCGTTCTCCCTGAAGATTGATCGCAGCCCTTCCATAACTGCGTTGTCCAAGGCTGACGCGGCCGACATCTCTGAGTCGAATCAGTCCCCCGTTGGCCAATCGTTTGATCACCAGATCTTCAAGTTCGTCTTGGCTACGCAAGCGACCGTCGGCTTCGACAGGAAGGCTGAGAAGTTGCCCTGATGGAGCCGGTGCGCTGCCGAGAGCGCCGATTGCCGCCAGAACGTTTTGCTCGATGAGAGCTGTGCTGACATCCGTAATCGTGAGATTGGCTTGCTCAAGTTTTTGAGGATCCATCCACAGGCGATAGGCCAACTCGCTGCTTCCGAACACACGAATATCTCCAACGCCGGCAATGGATCTGAGCGATTCTCTAAGCGACTGTTCAAGCCACCCTGGGAGAAAGGTGGGAACGTATAGATCTTGTGGATGGCTAAAACCCAGGATCATCAGTAAGTCGCTAGAAGAGCGACTCACGCTGAGTCCCTGGCGCGTAACGGCTTGCGGTAATCGGCGCAGCGCCAAATTCACTTCGTTTTGGACCTTAATCGCGTTCAGTTGAGGGCTGCCTTTCTTGAAGCGGAGGCTGATTCTTGATTGCCCTTCACTGCTTGTGGACTGAATGCTGTCGAGATCGCTGAGTCCGTTAAGTTGTTGCTCCAGCACAGTGGTGACGCTCTGCTCCACTACGTCAGGAGACGCAGCAGGGAAGCGAGCTGTCACGCTGACCTGGGTTGGGGCCAACTGGGGTAGGTCTTCGAGGCCTAAGCCAGAGAGCGACACAAGCCCTGCCAACAGAACGAGCAGGCTGCAGACAACGGTGAGGACAGGCCGTTGCAAAAAGGGCTGGGAGATGGACCGCAAGGCGGCACCTGCTTCACAAGCCGATTGATCCTGGCAGTTGAAAGCCCCGGTTGAGCGACTTTCCGCTCAACCGGGGCTTTGATGGTCGATTGAACTCTGGGTCGTCGTGACTTAGCCCACGCTCCAGACTCCACCAGCAATGTCGACAAGTGGGGCAACCAGTGCAGTTCCTGTGAGGAACCATGCGAAAGCAGCTCCACCACATCCGCCTAGCCAGAAGCCGCTAGCAAATTCAGCCCAGCCTGCTTTGGTGAACAGATCAGCTGGGGGATTATCGATCGTGGCGTCTGGGGGCTGGACGTTGGGTCCATTTCCTGCGCTGCCGTAGATCGACATGCAGATGGTCAAGATCGAAACCAATCCAATCGTTGCCAAGAGGCCCGCTGTGGTGGCGTAGTCCGTTGAGCGCATGGGCCCACACACCGTGAAAGGTCCATAGAGAAAGAACCCATGGGCCATGCCAATTTCAAGACCACGGCGGTTGGGAGATAAAGCCGGGCGATAGGCGGGCAAGGCATTGAGGAAGGCCTTGCTGAAATAGCTGCTATTCACAGGGGTGGCCAGGTTGCCGACGGTGGGGTCGGCGACGGGGGTCACTGTCATGGAAGGGAAGGCGAGTTGGTTGCGATGTGCGGGGTGATCTGGGAGGGGCTCCGCCGATCAGTCAGTGGCTTCGATCACATTGAAAAGCAGAGCCATAGCTACGGCTGGTCCCATGATTCCTACAAGGGGAACAAACACCGAGGGCATCCAGGCAGCGACGAATTCTCCGGTCATGGCGACGCCAAAAGGTGTCTCATTACTGTATAGAAAGCCTTTGATGCGGCCGGTCCTCAATCGGGACGGTGACATAAAAGTTCAATCCTTCATCTTTGCGATCTCCTTCAGATGAATCAACTCATTGCCGGTGGCGCTGCCTTTGTTTTGGTCCTTGTCTTGTGGGGATTAGGGCGGCGACCCTCCAAATCAATCTTGAAAAGCACGGATGCAGGCATGGTTGCGGCCATCAATCGAGCTCAACTTGGGCTTGTGGATACTGGTTTGGACAACGGGTCGCCTTCTCCTGAGCTGATCGAAGATTCAGCCAATGTTCAGCAGCTTTGGCAGAAACCTTCATCAGAGGCACAAGCGGTTGCTCTAAGAAAGCGATTGCTGCATTCGTTCAACCAAGGTCATCCCGATGAGCGCTTAGAAGCGATTCAAATCGCCTTTGAATGGGGGCATCGTTCCACCATGTCCCTGCTCAGGAGGGGATTGCGAGATGCGGATGCTCGCATTGTGCAGTTATCAGCCGCTGCGATCGAACGTCACCGTGGCGGCCCTGCTCCTGCTCCTGCTCAATCCGTGCGTCCCCCGCGCAACGTGGCGCGAATGCGATAAATCGGTCTTCCTTGACTTTCGTGATAAGTGCGAATGAGCAGCTCTGCCAACAGTCCAAAGCAGAACAATTGAATTCCTGCCAATCCCAAAACCACGGCCAGCGTGAGTAGGGGCCGGTTGCCAATGTCTGCACCTTGAATCTTGATCAGCAGCAGATAACTACTGGAAATCACGCTCAACGCAATCGCAATCAATCCCGCAAATCCGAACACGTACATCGGACGGGTGAGGAATCGCTTCATGAACCACACGGTGAGCAGGTCCATGAGCACGCGGAATGTGCGATCAATTCCGTACTTGCTGCTGCCGTACTGCCTTGCCCGGTGATTCACTTTGACTTCTGTGATCCGTGCGCCTTCGATGAAAGCCAGTGCGGGCAGAAAACGGTGAAGCTCTCCATACAGGCGCATGTCAGAGAGAACGGCCCGGTCGTAGGCCTTCAGGGAGCAGCCGTAGTCATGGAGTTTCACTCCTGTGACCCTGCCGATCAGTCGGTTGGCGATTCGCGAAGGCAACTTTCGCTGTAGTTCGGCGTCCTGGCGTTGATGACGCCAACCGCTTACGAGGTCATATCCCTCACGCAGCTTTGCTAGGAGCAAAGGAATGTCTGCTGGGTCATTCTGTAAATCGCCGTCCAGGCTGATGATGACCCTGCCACGGGCCACATCAAAACCCGCCGCCATCGCAGCGGTTTGACCGTAGTTTTTACGCAGAAGAACGCCAACGAGCTCTGGGACCTTTTGGCTGACCTGTTCCAGGACTGCTGCGGTCTGATCAGACGATCCATCATTGACGAGAACCAGCTCGAAGCGCTCCCCTGTGGGCCGCAGTGATGCGAGAAGTTGCTCCACTAGTTCGGGCAGGCTCTCTTCTTCGTTGTAGAGCGGCACCACTACGGATACGTCGAAACTGCTCTCCTCGTTTGCGGGTGCATTTAAGGGTGCTGCTGGGCTCAGAGACATCCAGATGTGGAGCGATGCGAGCAACTTAAGCCGGCATCGTGGGCTCTCTTCACGGAAGCGTGGAGCCGTCATGGCATCGCATCACCCTGCCAGCTCCGCGAAGTTCGGATCGGTAGTGGCAGGCCACGGGGTGTTGGTCAGAGGGATGGATGCTGTCGATGCCAATGCCGTTGCGGCCGTGCTCTTGCCCCGAGCTGTGCATGTAGCGACCTTGTCCCAGGTGAATGGCCACATGGCTGCAGCGCTGTGCTGTTCCGAAAAACAACAAATCTCCAGGGCGTAGCAGTTGATCATTTCCTGGGCGGACCGCCACGGGGCTGCAAAACCGTTCTTGTTGGTAGGCATCTCGAGGCAACCAGATGCTTTGGCTGGCAAAGGCGGATTGCACGAGGCCTGAACAGTCGAGGTCAGGGCCGATCGTGCCCCCCCATAAATAGGTATTGGGGATCTGGGCAGCGTCCTTCAGCCACCGAAGCACCAACGGAAGACTTTTTTGGATGCTCGCTGCATCGAGTAGGCGGGGGCTCCATTTGGTGCGCGCCATGGCCTGATTGTTGAGGTCATCGATGGCCATCCAACAGGGATATCCATCCTCAATCAATGCTGTTCTCACTCGAGACGCGCTCGGAGGCGGATTGTCTAGAACTCGGAAACCTCTGCCAGCACAGGCTTGAGTTGCTAACCCCCTGCCATGACTGCGCGCATAACCTTGAACAGCAGCACTCAGGGTCCAACAGCTTCCTTTGTGGAGCTGTTCGGGAGTGAGGGCTGTGCCTAGGGTCGGCATTGACTGATGCCAGGGCTATGGCGTTCTACCGTGCTGAGCCGGCGATGCAGGAGCACCTCGTCGGCTTGATTGATCGTTTCGCTGACCAAGGGCGCCCTGGATTGCACGAGCAGATTGCCGTGAGCTGGGTGCGCTACGACCAGGCCAATCTGTCCACGGGGAGCGGATTTGGTGCTGCCTGGGCTGATCAGAAGCCGCTCTATCCAGCGAGCGTTGTGAAATTGGTTTATGCCGTTGCTGTGGAGGCTTGGCTGCAAAAGGGCCTCCTTCTAGAAACGGCGGAGTTACGGCGTGCCGTCAACGACATGATCGCTATATCCAGCAACGATGCCACTGGATTGGTGGTGGACTGTCTTACCGGAACCTCCAGTGGGCCAGATCTGCAGGGCGAAGCCTGGGTGAGCTGGCAGCGTCAGCGTCAATTGGTGAATGAGTGGCTGTCGGACTTTGGTTGGGGTGAGTTTGAACGGGTGAACTGCTGCCAGAAAACCTGGGGGGATGGACCGTACGGGAGGGAACAAAGGTTTTATGGAGAGAACAACAGCAACCGAAATGCTCTTACAACTGCTTCAGTTTCTCGATTGTTAGAGGCGGTGATGACCGATGCCCTGCTTTCACCTCCGGCTTGCCATCGCTTGCGCTCAGCGCTCGCACGTTCATTAGATCAGGGTGAGAGAGAAGCTGATCCTGAAAATCAGGTGGATGGTTTCCTTGGGGAAGGGTTACCAGCGAAAAGCAGGCTTTGGAGTAAGGCAGGATGGATGAGTCAGGCCAGGCATGATGCTGCTTGGTGGAGTGAGCCTGAGGGCACAACACAGCTGTTGGTGGTGTTCGGCGTGGGTGCGGATCGTGCCAACGACAACCAGTTACTGCCAGCGATAGCAAGGGAATTATCAGCCTTCCAGTTGGATCCCTAGATAATTGATTGCTAAGAGTCTTGATACCTTTGTGGTGGGGAAAATGTTGCGTCTGTCCAAATATTTAAGACGCTATTTGATTGCTTTGAGCGATAAAAAATTGCGACCTTGCTTTTTCGCTACTCAGTAGAGATATCTCCATATAGCTATTACTTAATCAATAGAGCTATCTTGGATCTTGATCAAGCCCATTTTCGAAGTTAGCTTTAATGGTTGTGGCTGTTTGCAAGAACTTGCGATTAGTGCAATAAAAAATATTTAATATCTAGTTTTTGACGCTTTGGGAATTCAATGCAAAGCCAAGTGACTCAGAGGTAGAAACTTGTTCGAAACGGAGAGGGAGGGATTCGAACCCTCGACAGAAGTTGCCCTCTGTAACTCCTTAGCAGGGAGCCGCTTTCAACCACTCAGCCACCTCTCCAGCAGCAGGGCCATCGTACCAAGAGGTCTGCCAAATGCTCAGATCACTAGGCGAGGCAAGCGATGTTTGAAGCTGCAGAGCACTTCCCATGGGATTGAATCCGCAAGTTCAGCCCAGGATCTAGGGCTGATAGTTTTTTCGCCATCGCGGCCAAGCAAGGTGACGACATCACCGCTTTCTAATCGCTTGTGTTCTGTTGCATCGAGGATCAGTTGATCCATGGTGATGGCTCCCACTTGAGGAAGCATGTGGCCAGCGTGTAGAGCATGGATACGGCCCGAAAGGCAGCGGCTCACTCCGTCGGCATAGCCGATGCTGACAACGGCCAGACGGCTGGGTCGCTGGGTGACAAAGCGATGTCCATAGCTGACGCCAACCCCTGCAGGGACGTCGCGGATCAGGCTCACTTTGGCCTTAACGCTCATCGCGGGCTCCAGATTGAGAATCCCATCGAGATGTTCGCTGGGGCAGTGACCGTATAGAGCTAGCCCCACGCGCACAAGGTCGTGGTGAAGGCGCGAATCCCGCAGGGTTCCTGCTGAGTTTGCGAGATGCCGTTTCAGTGTTGGGCTACGCAGTTCGCGTGTGATGCTCTCGAAGCGGTCTTCTTGGAGCGTGGTGACTTGGGCTGCGTTTCCGTGTCGCTCTCCGTCGGCTAAGGCCAAATGGCTGTAGATGCCACAGAGGTTGAGTTGGTCCAACTTCTGGATTGCATCGGCCAGTCTGTTGCCATCCTTCCAATCACATCCAAGGCGGGTCATTCCTGTGTCCACCTTGAGTTGCACGGGGAAACGTCGACCACTGCTATCTGCCAGGTTTTGACAGAGCAAGGCCTCACGCATGCTGCTGAGGGTGGGCATCAGCTGCCATTGCAGACAGGCTCTGAGGTCATCGGGTTGTGAGAGATGCCCCAACACAAGCACCGGTTGATTGAGCCCTGCATTTCTAAGGTCGATGCCCTCTTGCAGGGTTGCGACACCAAAACTCGTTGCACCACCACGCACAGAGGCTTTAGCCACGGTTTCTGCTCCGTGGCCATAGCCGTCGGCCTTGACGACAGCCATCAGATCACAGGAAGGACCGAGGTGCCGTTTTAGAGAACGGGCATTGGCTTCGATCGCAGAATCAGACACCTCCAGCCAGGCGCGATGGCGCGGGTTGGCCTCCCCTGGATTGTGAATCGAGGGGGTGTTTTGGTCGGCGGCGATCTGATCTCGCATGCGAGCAGGGTAGTGAAGATCACAGAGACGTCCCTGTGATTCTCGATAGCATGGCGATTATTGAGGGGGCTTGCATGGGCCAAGTTCTCGTTCTCAACGCCTCCTACGAGCCGCTAAACATCACCACTTGGCGCAGAGCGATGGTGATGTTGATGAAAGGCAAAGCGGAAGGGTTAGAGCATGACCAAAGCAAGTTGATCCGTCAAGGCACGCATCTTCCAACCGTGATCCGTCTTGTTCAGTTCGTAAGGGTTCCCTTTCGCCAGCTTTCTCTAACGCGTCGCAACGTGTTTCAGCGGGATAACCATTGCTGTCAGTACTGCGGCTCGCGCACTGAACAGCTTTCCATTGATCACGTGATGCCCCGCAGTCGGGGTGGAGGTGACAGTTGGGACAACATCACCACCGCTTGCTTGAGCTGCAATGTTCGCAAAGGAAGCCGAACTCCTGAGGAGGCGGGGATGCCCTTAAAACGTGTGCCACGGCGTCCGCACAGCAGTCTTAGTTTTGAAGCAATACGCCAGATCGACTCTGGTCGCTATCTCGAATGGGCCAAGTATGTGATTGGTGCTGAATCAGTCTCTGTTCAATCAGTCTCTGCTTAGTTGGTTTTTGTTCAATCAGTCTCTGTTCAATCACTCTGTTCGCTGAGATCGGCGAGTTTGCCTCGTTGTTCTTCGGCGATACAGGCGTCGATGACATCATCCATTTGGCCCTCCAGAACGCGATCCAGGCTGAAGTTGCGGCCGAGGCGATGATCTGTCATTCGGTTGTCTTTGGCGTTGTAGGTGCGGATTTTTTCGCTGCGATCCCCTGTGCCCACTTGGGCACGTCTAGCCGATCTTTCGCTGGCATTCGCCTCAGCGAGTTGGCGTTCGTATAGCTTGGCGCGCAGAATCTCAAGTGCGCGCTCGCGGTTTTGCATTTGCGAGCGCTCCTGGGTGCAAAACACCCTGATGCCGGTTGGTTTGTGCATGAGGTCAACCGCCGTCTCGACTTTGTTGACGTTTTGGCCACCAGCACCGCCTGACCTGGCGGTGCTGATATCGAGGTCGCGGGGGTCGATCTGCACCTCAACAGGATCAGCCTCTGGCATCACGGCAACCGTGGCCGTTGAGGTGTGAACGCGCCCTTGGGACTCTGTTGAGGGCACCCGTTGCACCCGATGGACTCCAGCTTCAAATTTCAGTTCGCTGAAGATGGCATCCCCTTTGACCGAAAGAATCAACTCTTTGTAGCCACCTAAATCAGCTTCGTTAGCGCTGACCGGTTTCACACTCCATCCCCGTCGACTGCTGAAGCGTTCATACATTCGCGCTAAGTCTCCAGCCCAAAGACAGGCTTCATCTCCACCAGCACCAGCTCGGATTTCCAGCATTACGCTGCGCTCGTCCCTGGGATCCTTTGGCAACAAAGCCAAGGTGATCCTTTGTACGAGATCAGCATGCTGTTGATCAAGTTCTTGAAGTTCCTGCTGGGCCAACTCTTCCATGGCGGCATCACCACGACTTTCTTTGAGCAGACTTTTGGCTTGCAGCTGCTCCGCTTCCACTTTCTGAAGGCTGGTGAAATCAAGCACCAGAGGTTCCAGGCGTGAACGCTCACGGGCAATCGTTTCAAGCCGCTGTGGATCAGCTGCCACATCGGGATCTGCTAGCTGTCGCTCCAAATTGTGGAAGCTGCTGCTGGCCGCTTCCAGGCGACTGATCAGAGTTGTTGTGTCCATCCCCTCAGGGAGCAGTAATCAAAAAACCTCCAAGCGCAGACAAAAATCTGCGAGAGGAGGTGGGGCTCCCGGAACCCGGGAACTTATGGGCGCTATCAGCAATCAGGACTCTTTGGACGTCTCTTCTTTAGAGGCTTTCGTCTCAGAAGAGGCGTTGTCAATACTTCCCATGCCGTATTTACGCATGAAACGATCCACACGCCCTTCGGTGTCGAGAATCTTTTGTGTGCCTGTGAAGAATGGATGATTTCCACTCCAAACATCAACATTGATTTCAGGCTGCGTGGAGCCCGTGGTCATCACAACTTCGCCGTTGCAAATGACCTTCGCGTCCGGATACCAAGTGGGATGAATGTCTGGTTTAGGCATGGCAAACAAAAAAGTGGTTGATGTGGTGAAAATCAGCGCTTAGAGAACTGAGGCGCTTTACGGGCCTTCTTCAATCCGTACTTGCGACGTTCTTTCGCGCGGGGATCTCGGCTTAGATGGCCTTCGGTTTTGAGTGCCTTGCGGTTGTCGAGAGAGAGTTCGCAGAGTGCACGAGCTGCTCCCTGCTTGATCGCATCGGCCTGACCTGTCAGGCCACCTCCTCGCACATTCACGAGGACGTCGTAGTCGGTACTTAGCCCCAAAGACTTAAGGGGTGCTTTCACAGCAGCCAAATAGGCGGGGTTGTAATTCAGATAATTGTCGCCAGGCCGACCATTAATGGTGATCGTGCCATTACCTGGCACCAAGCGAACGCGAGCTACAGAGGTCTTACGGCGCCCTGTACCCCAATAAACGACGGTGTTGTTTGAGCTACTCATTGTGCGGAAGCGGCAGGGTCGAGCTGAAGAGTCTTGGGTTGCTGGGCGGCATGAGGATGCTCGGTGCCCTTGTAAACCTTGAGTTTGCGGAATAACTGACGGCCCAGGGCGTTGTGAGGAAGCATCCCTTTGATGGCTTTCTCAACGATGCGTTCTGGGAGGCGCTCCTGCAGGTGCTCGAAGGTTTCAACCTTCATTCCACCTGGACGGCCTGAGTGACGGCGATACAGCTTTTGCTGCGGCTTCTTGCCTGAGACTCGGATTTTGTCCGCGTTCACCACAATCACAAAATCGCCAGTGTCGAGATGTGGGGTGAAGCTGGCTTTGTTTTTCCCACGAAGGACAGAAGCCACTTCAGTCGCTAGGCGACCGAGGGTTTGATTCTCTGCGTCTACCAGATACCACTGGCGGTCGATCGAATCAATGGAGGGAACGGAGGTCTTGTTCATCGCGCCGGCATGCCGGTTCTCGTATACCCCGTCGCGAGCGGCGGAGCTGGGCAGGAGCATCAGATCACCTTGGTGATCTGATCAAAGCTCAAAGATCGAGTTTACCTTGTCACTGGTCTTGGATTTTGATTCCTAGACGGTGACACTGTCTCCCTCAGTCAATGGGCCTATTGGTTTTGCGGCCAAGGCGGAGGATCCGGAGGAGGATCACAAGTCGCCAAAACAAACCGCGGTTGGCAATCGTACCAGCCACCTTCGCTGAATAGATCCTCCGGGTATCCGGCTCTCAGCAGGCAAAGGCCATGGGGTGGGGCGGCTTCTCTCACTTCTTCACGTCGACATTCCCGCCAGCGCTGTTCAAACCTTTTCGTGGTGAGGCGATGTTCGCCGACAGCGATGAGCTGCCCCATCAAGAGCCGAACCATTCCATATAAGAAGCCGCTGGCTTGAATCTCAACGCTCAAGAGATCTCCGTCACGTTCAATGTTGACGTCTTGGATGGTTGTTCTTGAGTGAGATCGGCGACTGCCTGCGCGTTGAAAGGCAGCAAAATCATGCTCACCCATTAATGCAGAGAGCGCTTGTGCCATGGCTTGCTCATCGAGTCGTCTGTGGTATCGATGCCAACTCCAAGGAGCTAAAAATAAATTGGGACGACGTCCGTTGTAAATCGTGTATCGATATCGCCGATAGCTTGCTGAATAGCAGGCATGCCAGCTCAGGGGACGTTGGATTGCTTCCCTAACGCGGATGCTTGAAGGAAGGCGCCCGTTCAGCGCTGGTGCCCATCGGCTTGCTGGTATGGGACCGCTGCAGTCAAAGTGCACGACTTGTCCAGAGGCATGGACCCCTGCGTCTGTTCTTCCAGCGGCGATTGCCTTAATGGGTCGGTGTGGATCGAGGGCTGCAATCGCTTTTTCCAGGACTGCCTGCACGCTCTGTCCACGACCTTGGGTCTGACGTTGCCAACCACAAAAAAATGATCCCTCGTACTGCAGGCTGATCGCAATTCTTTGAAGAATTGGGCTTTCAGCCTCAGTTGAGGGATTTAGCACCACAGGCAACACGGATGAAGCTGTGCTGATTGAAGGAATCAGACCAGCTCGATAATGGCCATTTCAGCATTGTCACCACGACGGGGCACCGTGCGGGTGATGCGGGTGTATCCGCCGTTGCGATCTCCATAACGCGTTGGAGCCTTGTCAAATAAGGCATGCACCAACTGCTTGTCGTAGACGTAGCCCAGCACCCGACGCCTGGAGGCGAGGCTGCCGTTCTTTGCCAACGTGATCATCCGTTCGGCTTCATCACGCAGAGCTTTTGCGCGCGCTTTTGTTGTCGTCACCCTGCCTTCGCGGATGAGTTGTGTTGTGAGTCCGCGAAGCAACGCCTTGCGTTGGTCAGCCGGGCGGCCCAGCAAGGGAACTCGACATTGGTGGCGCATGGTTCTAAGAGAGAAAACTGAAGGACGTAAGGATCAGACGCTAGTGCGACTTTGGGGAATCGAAATGCCGATACGCTCGAGAGCTTCGATCACTTCATCAGCTGACTTCGAGCCAAAGTTTTTGATCTCAAGAAGATCTTCGTAACTGAAACCCATCAGATCAGAGACTGAATTCACCTGGGCGCGCTTAAGACAGTTGTAAGCCCGAACAGAGAGATTAAGCTCTTCCAGTGGAATTTGAGCTTCGGCAGAAGGTTCAGGTTCTAAACCTGGCTCTTCCACCATGGTGACGGTGGCAAGGGGCTGGAAAAGCTCAATAAGCTGATTGGCAGCCTGTGCAATCGCGTCATCCGGAGTCATCGACCCATCTGTAACAACTTCCATGCGGAGTCGTTCTCGAGCAGATCCACCCTCTGCAACGGCTGTTTCATCCGTCGTGAAATTCACGCGGTGAACAGGCATAAATACAGCGTCGATCTGAAGCAGATCAATTGCACTGGTGTCTTCGTTGTGGCGATCAACGGGGCGATAACCCACGCCGCGCTCAACATGAACTTCCAGTTCAAGGCTGTGCCCTTCGCTGACAGTGGCAATCGGACGCTCACCATCCACCACTTGGACTTGTGATGAAAACTGCAAATCCTTTGCTTTAACTGTTGCAGGTCCGGAAACGATCAGACGCCCGATTTCCAGCTCGTCTGTACGACTGTTGACAGTGAGCTGCTTGCAATTGAGAAGAATGTCAAGAACGTCTTCGCGCACACCTGGGATGGTGGCGTACTCGTGGTTGACACCAGCAATGCGCACAGCAGTGACTGCTGTGCCCTCGAGGTTGCCCATGAGCATCCTTCGGAGGGAGTTCCCGAGCGTGGTCGCTTGACCACGCTCGAGGGGGCCGATGAGAAAAACACCGGTCTGCGAGCGATCATCTGTGATCTGATGCTCGATACGGTCGATCTGGTATTGCAACACGGGCTGAAGCGGATAAAGAGGAGTGGGTCTGGACTAATTCGCTGAGATCTTCAGACACGACGCCGCTTAGAGCGGCGGCACCCGTTATGGGGTAAGGGAGTGACGTCGCGGATCAAAGTGATCTCAAGGCCAGCAACTTGGAGGGCGCGAATGGCCGTTTCCCGTCCGGAACCTGGACCTCGTACAAGGACTTCGATTTGGCGCATGCCTTGCTCGAGAGCGCGGCGAGCTGCCGCTTCTGCAGCGGTCTGAGCCGCAAAAGGTGTACCTTTGCGAGCCCCTTTAAACCCACTGGCTCCAGAAGATGACCAGGAGATGACTTCTCCTGTGGTGTCTGTAATCGACACGATCGTGTTATTGAACGTGCTTTGGATGTGGGCAACTCCCTGGGGGACGTTGCGCTTGGCCTTCTTGGGGCCTGATTTTTTTGCGGGCTTGGCCATGGGCTAGAGCCTGAGGGGGGTAGGGCTGGAATGAATGAAGAGAGAGACCGATTGAGTCGGGCAGGCTTATTTCTTCTTGCCGGCGACGGTCTTCCTGGCGCCACGGCGGGTGCGGGCGTTGGTGCGGGTGCGTTGACCTCGCACTGGAAGGCTCATCCGATGACGACGGCCACGCAGACAACCAATGTCTTGAAGGCGCTTGAGGGCCATGCCCTCTTGTCGCCGAAGGTCTCCCTCGATCGTGAAGGAATCAGTGGCGGTGCGCAATTTCTGCACATCGTTGTCCTCTAAATCCTTAACGCGGATGTCAGGGCTGACTCCGGCTTTGGTGAGGATGGTTTTGGCCCGGGTTGAGCCGATTCCGTAGATGTAAGTAAGTGCGACTTCGATCCGCTTGTCGCGGGGAATGTCAACACCAGCAATCCTTGCCACTGAGCAAATAATCGAGGGGGGACAGTTGCCACCTTTCGGCGGCGGATGATGCGGTCAGAGTGTGGAGCTAGGGATCATCCCTGGCGCTGCTTGTGCTTAGGGTTTGGGCAAATCACCATCACCCGGCCGTGGCGACGAATCACCCGGCACTTTTCACACATTTTCTTGACCGAGGCGCGCACCTTCATGGGGTGTGGCTCTCCAAAATTCCAAACAGCGAATTTACCACAGCGACCTAGGCAAGTACACCTTCGATGCGATCGGTGATCGCTTCGATGCTGCCATGGGCTTCCACCGATTGCAATAAGTCGCGTTGCCGGTAATGCTCGATTAGGGGCTCTGTTTTGTCTGCATAGACCACGAGCCGATTGCGGATCACGGCTTCGTTGTCGTCGTCGCGCCCTCTGGAGAGCAAGCGTTCGATGAGGACGGCGTCATCCAGTTCAAGAAGCACTACGGCTTCGATGGGTTGTTTCAGCTCTTGGAGCAGCGGATCAAGCGCCTCAGCTTGTGCAACATTGCGGGGGAATCCGTCCAACAGCCATCCCTGGCCATTCAGTGCTCCGAGCTGAGCTTTCACGATGGCCAGCACGAGTGAGTCGCTTACAAGCTCACCGCGATTCATCACGGTCTCGGCTTGTTTGCCAAGTTCGGTTCCCGCAGAGACTTCCGCGCGTAGGAGGTCGCCTGTTGAGAGGTGACGCAAGCCATGCCGATCACATAACAGTGCAGCTTGGGTTCCTTTACCAGCGCCGGGAGGGCCTAAGAAAAGCAGTCGTTGTTTCATGGAAATTGGGTTGACTGGTGGTAACGCCTTATTGGCGAACAAGTCCTTCGTAGCGCTGCGAGATCACGTAGGTCTGAACCTGTTTAGCGGTGTCGATTGCGACACCAACCAGGATCAGAAGTGAGGTGGCTCCAAGGCCTTGGAAGGTTGTGACTCCTGTGGCCCTCTCAACGGCTGAGGGGATGATGGCCACAGCGCCGAGGAAAAGTCCGCCAAGAAGAGTCAATCTATTTTTGACCCCCTCTAAATAGGCAGCTGTTGCACTTCCGGGTCTCACTCCTGGGATGGCCACTCCACCTCGTTTGAGGTTGGTGGCGATGTCACTCGGGTTGAGGGAAAGAGAAGAATAGAAATAGGCGAATCCCAAAATCAGGGAGAAAAACACGATCGCGTAAGGCCATGGATTGGCTGCGCTCGGATTTAAGGCACTCGCTGCTCGAATCAGAATTGGATTATTGGTGACGTTCGCGACCGTGATCGGCAAAAAGATGAGGGCCGAAGCGAAAATAATTGGCATCACTCCACCGGCATTGAGCTTTAGGGGGAGATAACTCTGACGACTTGGGAGGAGCGCTGTCCCTCCTACCTGGCGCTTGGCACTGACGATGGGTAAGCGTCTTGCACCTTCCTGGACAAAGATGATCCCAACAATTGTGATCAGGAAAACCAAGACCAAGACAATGATGCCTACAACATCTCCCCGGTCTCCTGTCTGAGCCTTCTCAATCGTTGAACCCAAGGCCTTTGGAAGGGTGGCCACGATATTCAAAAAGATCACAAGGGAGGCTCCCTGTCCGATGCCTCGTTCTGTGATGACTTCACTAAGCCACATCACAATCATCGAGCCAGTCACCAATGCCAGCGCTGTTTGCACCACAAAGACGACTTCGCTTAATCCTTCAACGGCGTATTGGCGGAGAATCATCGCAAAAATGACGCTCTGGACCGTTCCCCATCCCAATGCCACGTAGCGGGTGATTTGGGCAATTTTCCGACGCCCTGCCTCTCCTTCGTTTTTCTGTAAGTCCTCGAGCTGGGGGAGCGAGGCTGTAAGCAATTGAATAATGATCGAGGCGTTAATGAAAGGCAGGATGCCTAGGGCAAAAACGCCAAGGGTGGAGATTCCACCTCCGGTAAAGATGTCTAGGAAACCAATGAGTGTTCCGCCCTGCTCAATAAATTGCTCGAAAGCAACACGATCGATCCCAGGCATGGGGATGTAGATCCCCAGCCGGACAAGCATGAGCAGCCCCAAAGTTGTGAGAACCCGGCCGCGCAGCTCAGGGTTCTGCACCAACTGGGTAATCACTTCAGTGGCGCTGGGGTTACGTCCCCGACTGACAAGCATGGAGAAGGAAGAAAAGAATGGGGCTGATGCAGAAAAGCCGTCCCCGGATCGGAATCCAGTGGGACGGCTCAGACCTTAGATCTGCGCGGAGCAGATCGTATTGGTGAGATCAGTCGAGAACCTCACAGGTCCCACCGGCGGCTTCGATTTTGGCGCGAGCAGAGGCCGTAAAGGCAGCAGCCTGAACAGTGAGCTTTGCTGTTAGTTCACCGTTGCCAAGAATCTTAAGGGGACTCTTTGGGCTAGTCACAATGCCATCTTTGACGAGCGAGTCAAGACTGACCGTGCTGCCAGCTTTGATCTCGTTCAGGGCACTCACGTTGATAACGGTGAATGACTTTGGATTGACCAGGGTGAAGTGCTTGAGTTTCGGCACCCGGCGATAAAGCGGCATCTGACCGCCTTCAAATCCAGGACGAGTGGGACGACCTGAGCGAGACTTTTGTCCGCGCATGCCGAAACCACAACTGGCACCTTGGCCAGCTGCAATGCCACGTCCCTTGCGCAATTTGCGCCGACGTGCACCTTTATTGGGTTTAAGAGAGTCGAGTCTGAGAGTCATGGGGGGAAATCAGGAGTAGATCTGCTCGAGGGAGATCCCCCGTTCCTTGGCTGTCTCCTTGTGGGTGCGGAGAAGTTGTAGGGCCACCATGGCAGCCCGGGCGTTATTGAGAGGTGTTTTGCTTCCTAGGCGTTTCGCCAAGACATTTTTAATGCCTGCGAGCTCGAGCACCGTACGGATAGATCCACCGGCAATTACACCAGTACCAGGAGCGGCTGGACGGATGAGAACACTTGCTGCTCCTTCACGACCATTCGACAATGTCGGGATCGAGTTATGGCGAGTCAGAGGAACTTTCACCAGGTGCTTTTTGCCATCAGCAACGCCCTTGCGTACGGCACCGATCACATCGCCGGCCTTGCCGACACCAACGCCGACCTGACCGCGCTCATTGCCGACAACGACGATGGCGCGAAAGCTCATCTTTTTGCCGCCTTTGACGGTTTTGGAGACCCTACGGATCTGCACAACGCGCTCTTGCCATTCTGAATCACGTTCTTGACCACGGCGACGGTCGCCGCGGCCACCGCGACGGTCACCGCGGCCGCCGCCACCGCCGCCGCCGCGGCGCTGCTCTTGTTGTTGGCCTTGACCTTGAGCGGCTGCCGGAACGTCAGAAGCCGATGGCACGTCGTTGGAGGTGGTCTGGTTGTTGGGTTCGGTCGTCATAGTGAGAGCAGGATCAGAACTGAAGGCCCGCTTCCCGGGCGGCATCGGCAAGAGCTTTCACTCGGCCGTGGTACAGGTTGCCGCCTCGGTCGAAGACAACTTGTTGAATGCCTTTGGCAATGGCACGTTTGGCCACTAAGTCGCCAACGGCAACCGACGCATCACAGCTGCTGCCATCAGCTTTGAGGCTGGAGCGCAGGTCTTTGTCGAGGGTTGAAGCAGAACACAGAGTGCTCTGAGCTTCATCGTCGATCAGCTGAGCGTAGATGTGACTGTTGGAGCGAAACACGGCCAGTCTGGGACGATTGGCCGTGCCACTGAGATGGCGACGCAGACGCCTGTGGCGTTTCTGGGTTTGCTGTTTGCGGGAAAGGATCGACATGGTTGGTAAAGCTGAAGGGTGTCTGGCAGGGAATTACTTCTTGCCCGACTTGCCTGCCTTACGCAGGATGCGCTCGCCCGCATATTTAATTCCTTTGCCTTTGTAGGGCTCGGGAGGACGAATGGCGCGGATCTTGGCGGCTTCATTGCCAACCAATTCCTTGTCGGTGCCTGAAACGGTGACGTTGGTGTTGTTTTCCACAGTAAAAGTGATGCCTTCAGGGGGCACCATTTCAACGGGATGGCTGTAACCAGCGCTCACCACAAGGGTTTTGCCTTTGACCAGAGCTCGTGAGCCCACGCCAACGATCTCCAGCTTTTTGGAGTAACCCTCGCTGACTCCAATCACCATATTGGAGACGAGAGTTCTGCACAGGCCGTGGCGTTCACGGGATGTGCGTTTTGTGCTGGTTGGTGCCACCACGATGGAGTTATCCACCTTGCTGACACTCACACCGATAGGAAGGGTGCGTTTGAGCTCACCCTTGGGTCCCTTCACCGTGACGGCGAGACCGTCGAGTGTGACATTCACCTTGTCGGGAATGGGGACTGGGTTTTTACCAATACGTGACATGGTTAAAGTTCCGGGTCAATAGACGTAGCAGAGCACTTCGCCGCCCACGCCTTGCTTGCGGGCGTCGCGGTCGCTCATCACTCCCTTGGAGGTGGAGATGATGGCTACCCCTAGTCCTCCGAGGACCTTGGGCAGGCCGCGCGTGTTTTTGTAAATGCGAAGGCCAGGCTTACTGACCCGTTGCATGGAGCGAATGGTGGGTTGGCGGTGTTTGCCGCTGTACTTGAGCTCCAGCACCAATTCGGTGCGGACGCCTTCGCCTTGCTCGCTGATTTCAGCGATAAATCCCTCTTGTTGCAGCACTTTTGCAATGCTGCGGGACATGCGAGAAGCTGGAACTTTCGTGGACTCGTGACGTTTTTCACTCGCATTGCGGATGCGAGTGAGCATGTCGGAAATTGGGTCGTGATTAGCCATAGTGGTTTCCGAGGGGGGCTCAGTTGCTGCGGAATGGCATTCCCATCTCGCGGAGGAGGGCCCGGCCCTCTTCATCCGTGCGGGCAGACGTCACAATTGTGATGTCCATGCCTCTGATGGCGTCGATCTTGTCGAAGGAGATCTCAGGGAAGATGATTTGCTCTCTAACTCCCACGGTGTAATTCCCACGGCCATCGAAACTTTTCGGGCTGACGCCTCGAAAATCCCGAATGCGGGGCAGCGCCAAGTTGATGAAGCGTTCTAGAAACGCATACATGCGATCACCTCGAAGGGTGACAGCACATCCAATCGGCATTCCCTGGCGGATTTTGAAAGTTGCAATGGCTTTCTTGGCTCTGGTGATGACAACTTTTTGGCCTGTGATTTGGGCCAATTCGTTCACCGAAGCCTCGAGAGACTTTGCATTGGTGGCTGCTTCGCCGAGTCCGCGGTTAACGGTGACTTTCAGCACCTTGGGAACTTCATGAATGTTGGAGAGACTCAAGTCTTTCAGCAATTTTGGCTGAATGGTCTCCCGATAGCGCTGTTTTAGTGACATGGCTGGGGGAAAGGACTTCTGGGCTTTGTCAGAAGAGCAATTGAGGTGATCAGTCGATCACTTCGCCTGTTTTCTTGAGGCGGCGCTTTTTGCTGCCGTCTTTTTCGGTAATCAGTTCAATGCGACTGGCAACCTTTTTGGCTGTGGAATAAAACATCACGTTGGAAGCATGTAGTGATGCTTCTTCAGTGACAATTCGTCCGGTTTCACCTTCTTGTGTGGGCTTGACGTGTCGGGTTCTCATATTGAGCCCCTCCACGATCACCCGATTTTCGTTTGCCAAAGTGCGCAGGACTTCTCCTGTTTTGCCTTTGTCTTTGCCGGCAATCACCTGAACGGTGTCGCCTTTACGAAGGCGCATCTTGATGTGCAGTGCTGGAGCTGCTTTGGATGTTGCGGTAGCCATTTCAGATCACCTCCGGAGCGAGGGAAACGATTTTGGTGAAACTGCGTTCCCGCAATTCACGGGCAACCGGTCCAAAGACGCGAGTGCCTCTGGGATTTTTATCGTCGTTGATGATCACGGCTGCGTTGTCATCAAAACGAATGGAATTACCCGTATCGCGACGCATGGTGGCTTTGGTCCGAACCACGACGGCTTTGACGATGTCTGACTTTTTGACACCCATGTTTGGCATCGCATCCTTGACAGTGGCCACGATTACGTCACCAACGTGCGCATAGCGGCGATTGGTGCCGAGAACACGAATGCATTGGATTCGTTTGGCGCCACTGTTGTCAGCAACGGTGAGGAATGTTTCCTGCTGAATCATTTGGAGACCTCCTCAGCTTTGGGGCTTTTGCTGAGGACTTCAGCAATCGCCCAGCGCTTGTGGCGGCTAAGTGGACGCGTCTCGGTAATCCGGACACGGTCACCAATGCGACAAGAGTTGTCTTCGTCGTGGGCTTTGTAGCGGGTGGTGCGGCTGACCGTCTTTTGATAGATGGGGTGGGGGAAGCGGTTCTCCACCGCCACAACCACCGTTTTGTCCATCTTGTCGCTGACGACGGTGCCGACCCTTTCTTTGAGTGCCATGGAAGGTTCTCCTTTAAGGATCAGGAAGCGGCGGAGCGCTTGCGCTCCGATTGCACCGTCAGCAACTGAGCCAGTTTGAGACGGCTCTCCTTGAAGCGGTGCGTGTTGCCCAGCTGGCGAGTGGCCTGCTGGAATCGGAGTTCGAACAATTCGCGGCGAAGACCGTCGATTTGTTCGGTGACATCTGCGTCAGACAATTGGCGCAGATCTGTTGCTGTAGGACGTGCCATGGTCAGGACTCCACTGTTGAAGAGGCAGCAGCCTTGGTGCCGGCTGGCTGTTCCTGTTCATCGAGAGAGATGAACTTTGTTTTTACAGGAAGCTTGTATTGCGCCAGGCGCATGGCTTCCTTGGCAATTTCAGGGGTGATTTCCTCACCGCCCATCTCGAAAAGAATCCTGCCTGGCTTGATCACAGCAACCCAGAATTCTGGGTTGCCCTTACCAGAACCCATACGGGTTTCAGCGGCACGCATGGTGACGGGCTTATCAGGAAAGATTCGAATCCAGATTTTTCCACCACGTTTGACGTAGCGGGTCATGGCACGTCGGCTGGCTTCGATTTGACGCGAAGTGATCCAGCCGCATTCTTGGGCTTGAAGCGCAAACTCACCGAAGGCAATGGTGTTGCCTCTGGTGGCGACACCGCGCATGCGGCCTCGCTGTTGTTTGCGGAATTTGACTCTTTTGGGACTCAGCATGATTTAGGCCTCCGGTTCAACCCTCGTTTGAGCGGTCTTCGAACTGTTGGGGCCTTCGACCGGCCCGACGGCGGGGATTGGCTCCCACCGGGATCTGCTGCTGGGAGTCGTCGCTCAAAACTTCTCCCTTAAAGACCCAAACCTTGATGCCCAGAACGCCATAGGTCGTTGTGGCCACTTTGGTTGCGTAATCAATTTCGGCGCGAAGGGTGTGCAAGGGCACACGTCCTTCACGAGTCCATTCAGTACGTGCGATTTCGGCACCATTAAGGCGTCCGCTGACTTGGATTTTTAGGCCAAGGACGCCGGCGCGTTGAGCGCGCTGAACAGCCATGCGGATGGTGCGGCGGAAGGCCACGCGTTTCTCGAGTTGCTGAGCGATGTACTCAGCAAGAAGGAATGCGTCGGCATCCACACGTTCCACTTCGACCACGTTGATCCGCACCTGACGGCTCGAATCACCAATGGTTTTTTGAATGCCACTACGGAGATCTTCGATTCCGCTGCCTTGACGGCCAACCAGCACACCGGGGCGTGCTGTTTTGAGCTCAACCTCAAGTTGATCAGCTTTCCGAGCGATCAGCACATCGCTGATGCCGGCTGAGCCGTACTTCTTGTGGATGAACTTGCGAATCCGATCGTCCTCTTGCAGGAGGGCGGGATAATTTTTGCTGGATGCGAACCAGCGTGACCGGTGCTCCTGGGTGATCCCCAGGCGGTAGCCGGTTGGATGGATTTTGTTTCCCATTCAGACGGTGTGCTCGGGGGGTTAGGAGTCGGTCTGAGCTGCCACAGCAATGCTGATGTGGCAGGTCTGTTTTTTGATCGCGAAGGCGCGACCTTGAGCGCGGGGCCGATACCGCTTCATGGATGGACCCATGTCAGCGGTGGCCTGGGAAATGACCAAGGTTGCTGGGTCAAGTCCAAGGTTGTGTTCAGCATTGGCTACAGCGGAGCGAAGCACTTTCGTGATCGGACCGGTGGAGCGGTAGGGCATGAACTCGAGCATGATCAGCGCGTCGCGGTAGGTGCGGCCACGGATTTGATCGAGTACACGACGCACCTTGGAGACGGAACCGCGGATGAAGCGGCCGTGCGCTTGGGCAGTGGTTGCCGTTGGGGATGACGTTGTCATGGTCTCAGCGGCCTCCTTTCTTGTCTTTGATGTGGCCCTTAAAGGTGCGTGTGGGTGCGAATTCACCCAATTTGTGCCCCACCATTTGCTCAGTCACGAAGACTGGAACGTGGGTTCTGCCGTTGTGAACGGCAATGGTATGGCCGATCATCATCGGCAAAATCGTGGAGGCCCTGGACCACGTCTTGATCACTGACTTGTCGTCAGCGGCATTTTGCTTTTCAACCTTGCGAAGAAGGCTGTCAGCAATAAATGGGCCTTTTTTGAGAGAACGTCCCATGGCGGATTAAGCGAACTGCAAAGCGGTGAGTGACATCAGGAATCGCGTCCGCCACGGCTCCGCTTGGACGTCTTGCGACGTTTCCGGAGGACGAACTTGTTGCTGGGCTTGTTCCGCTTGCGGGTTTTTAGGCCAAGAGCGGGTTTGCCCCATGGAGTGACGGGTCCCGAGCGCCCGATAGGAGCACGGCCTTCACCACCACCATGAGGGTGATCGCAAGGGTTCATAACGCTGCCTCGGACCTGGGGACGACGCCCCAGCCAACGGCGGCGACCAGCTTTACCCAAGCTGGTATTGCGAATTTCGGCGTTGCCAACTTCGCCAAGAGTGGCGAGGCACTCACGTCTGATGAGGCGCACCTCTGTGGACGGGAGCTTGAGGGCGACGTAATCGCCCTCTTTGGCCATGACCTGAGCACTCGCTCCTGCGGTCCGAACCATCTGACCACCGCGTCCGGCATAAAGCTCGACGCAATGAACACTGGAACCGAGCGGGATGGCTGAGAGCGGCATGGCATTGCCGATTTCGATCGGTGCCTCAGGGCCTGAGACCACCGTTTGGCCAATGCTGATCCCTGCCGGAGCAAGGATGTAGCGCTTCTCGCCATCGGAGTAGAAGAGAAGGGCCAACCGCGCATTGCGGTGGGGGTCGTAATGAATCGCGGCCACTTTGGCAGTAACACCGTGCTTGTTACGACGGAAGTCGACCAAGCGGTAAAGGCGTTTGTGACCACCACCGCGATGACGGCAGGTAATCACACCACGATTGTTGCGTCCTTTGCGGCGGTGTTTGGACACCACCAAGGAGCGTTCCGGCTTGCGGCCGGTGACTTCACTGAAGTCTGTGACCACCCGGGTTCTGGTACCGGGGGTGTAGGGGCGGAAAGTACGAATTGCCATAACGATTCAGCCCCCTCAGGACTCGGGGAAGAGTTGGATGGAGTTGCCCTCGGCCAGGCGCACCACTGCTTTCTTCACTTGAGCGCGTTTACCGGCAAAACGACCGATACGACGACTCCTGCGAGGAGGATTCATGGTGCTAATGCCCGTGACCTTGACATCGAAGAGCTGTTCGACTGCAGCCTTGATGTCGGGCTTGGCGGCTCGATGGTCCACCTCAAATGTGTACTGGTTTTGTTCCAGAGCACGGGTGGCCTTTTCAGTGATCAGCGGGCGGCGGATCACATCGGCTAGACGTCCGGTGAAGCGCTCAGTCATCGCCGTAGACCTCCTGAATCTTTGCGAGAGCGTCTTCGCCCACAACCAGCTTGTTGGCGTGGAGCAGATCGAAGACGTTGAGTTGGTCGGCTGCGATCAGCTTCACCGTTTCCAAGTTCCGAATGGAGCGTTGCACCGCTTCGGAAGGGCTGATGAGGATGATCAAAACCTTGCTCGTGGCGGAGACGTCAAGTCTCCCCAGAGCGTCGATGATCTCTTTGGTCTTCGGAGTCGTCAGCGTGGTTGCGAAATCCTTCACCACCACGAGATCCTCAATACGCGCCATGAAAGCGGTACGAAGGGCTGAACGACGTTCCTTGCGGTTCATCGCAAGGTTGTAGGACCTTGGCTTGGGTCCAAACGTGATACCACCACCTGGACGGAGTGGAGTGCGAATAGAACCCTGGCGTGCGCGGCCCGTTCCTTTCTGTTTGTAGGGCTTGCGTCCACCACCTCTCACCTCTGATCGAGTGAGGGTGCTTGCAGTCCCTTGACGGCTGTGAGCCTGCTGACGCAAAACTGCGCGATGCATCAGGTCAAGGGCGCCAGCCTCTTTGGCAACCTTTAAATCAAGGCTTGCCTTGCCAGCTTCTTTGCCTTGCCAATCGCGAACGATGCAGTTAGCCATCACTTACCTCCATTAGCGGGCTTGGCGCCCACCCGGTTTGCGGGACGGATGTTCAACAGTGATCCAGGTTTCCCGGGAACTGAACCTTTCACCACAAGAAGGTTGCGATCACTATCAATTTTTAGGATCGTCAAACCACGGGTGGTGATTTTTTTGCCGCCGTAGCGGCCGGACATCCGTTTGCCTGGATAGATCCTGCCTGGCGTTGTGCCGGCACCGATCGAACCGGGTTGGCGATGATTTTTGGAGCCGTGCGTCATTGGACCACGACTGAAACCATGGCGCTTTTGCAGACCAGCAAAGCCACGACCCATGGTGTCGCCACTGACGTCTACTTTTTGACCAGCCGCAAAGTCACCCACGGTGACCGCGCTACCTAATTGAATTCCGTCGAGATCGTCGACGCGGTATTCGATTAAGTGGCGAACGAGGTCTTCGCCAGATTTGGCGAGATGACCTTTTGCTGGTTTGTTGATCAGCTTTTCGCGAATCTCGCCAAAGCCAATCTGAACGGCTTGATAGCCGTCAGTTTCTGAACTTTTGAGCTGGGTGATGCGGCAAGGGCCCGCCTCGATCAATGTGACCGGGACTGCTTTGCCTTGCTCGTCGAAGAACTGGGACATGCCCAATTTCTTCCCAAGAATGCCGATAGACATGGAGGTAAGAACGCCAGCGTGAACAACCGCTTATTCACTAAGGAATGAAGAGGCCTGAGAGGGCGCTGATCGTATTAACGCAGTCTTGACCGTCAACGTTTCGCCAGTGGCGAAAAAGAAGGCGGATTGGAGCTAGCGAGCGAATCAGCTGGCTGAGACTTTCCGTGCAATGGTTTGCTCGGTGAGTTTCTCGGCAGTAACACCAACGAATTGGTGAGACCGCTCTGGCCTAGGGATCCGGCGCAAACGCCGAACCTGCTCTGTGATCTGGAGGCCCGGCTAGCGGACGGGCACAGTTCAACAGTGCAAAGAAAGACACTACAGCATTGCGATCAAGTCATTAACTGGCGCCGTTTAACTGCCAGAATCTTGTGAATCGAGCCAATTTCATGCCGCTGCTGCTGTCTGGTCGTGGTTTCCGCCGTGAGCTGGAGTCGGCAGGTTGCATGGCAGTCTTCGCCCCCCTTGAGGGTGGGGCCGAAACTCGGTTGCTAAGGCGATTGCGTGGAGCTGGCTATCGCACTCAGCTTTCGTCTGCCCGTGGTTTGGGCGACCCCGAGGTGTTTTTGTTTCAAAAACATGGGATCCGTCCTCCCCATCTCGGGCATCAAAGCGTTGGCCGTGGTGCTGCTGTGGGCGAGGTTCAAGAGGTGATGCCACTGCTCGGGGAGGCCATGCTTGGGTCGAAGCCTGTTGCGCTTTGGCTTCTTGAAGGCCAGGTGCTATCTCGCTCCGAATTGTCGGCCCTGTGTGATCTTTGCCGCCGAGAACCTCGTTTGAAAGTGGTAGTGGAGATGGGTGGCTCTCGAAGTCTTCGCTGGCAGCCCATGAAGGAGCTTCTGAGCAACTGAATCTCACCGTTAAAAAGACTCTTCAGAGAGCGGATGCCGGTGAGCTTGCTCTGGCAAATGGGTCCTGGGTCAAGTTGATTTGTGGCGCCAGCAACCAAGACTTGGCCTCCATCGGAGATCTATGTGCGCTTTTTTCTGTAGCAGGAGTTCATTGCGTGGACGTGGCTGCTGACGCTGCCGTTGTGCGTGCTGCCCGCGACGGATTGCATTGGGCCTGGGAGCGTACGGGGCGCCGCCCTTGGTTGATGGTGAGTGTGAGCGACGGAGATGATGCCCATTTCCGTAAGGCGGTTTTCGATCCAGGCCTTTGTCCCCCCGATTGTTCACGGCCATGCGAACGGGTTTGTCCAGCCGATGCCATCAGAGCGTCGGTTGGGGTTGATGAACGGCTTTGCTACGGGTGCGGTCGCTGTTGGCCGGCATGCCCGCCTCAATTGATCGAATCCTTGGATCGTCGAGTGGGACTGAATGACTTGGCTCCCCTTCTTCACGACTTGCGTCCGGATGCATTGGAAATACATACCGCTCCAGGGCGCATGAATGCTTTTCAGGCCACCCTTGAACAGGTTCGTTTTGCTGATGTTCCCTTGAAGCGGCTGTCCGTGAGTTGCGGTCTTGAAGGCCATCACGTCACGGTGGAGTCGCTTTCCAACGAACTGTGGCAGAGGCATCAGGCCTTGCGCGCGCACCAGCAACGCCCGCTTTGGCAGCTTGATGGCCGTCCCATGAGCGGAGATCTTGGGGTTGGAACTGCTCGTTCGGCAGTTGGCCTTTGGGAGCAGATCCAGCCCTTGGCGCCGCCTGGGCCATTGCAGTTGGCTGGTGGGACCAACACAGCAACGCTTGGTTTGCTCCAACGCAAAGTCGGGTCTATGGGACCAGCTGGTGTTGCTTTTGGGGGGGTGGCCAGAACGCTCGTTCAGCCCTTTTTTCAAGCTGCGCAAGACCAAGGATGTCGCTTGCGCGATTGGCCGGATGGCTGGGCTCAGTCTCTTCAAGCTGCGCGCACATTGATTACGCCCTGGTTGAGGCGTAGCTGATCGAACACCAACCCCGTGCTCCTCTTGCTATGACTGTTTTCGGTCCGATTGCTGGGCGAGTGAGCCATGACGACCGAACGCATCACTGACGATTTAAACCGACTCGTCTCTTTGCTTCCTGCAGAGCTCCAAGCTTCGTTGGCTTCGCCGGAGTCAAGAGACCAACTCCTTGAGGTTGTCCTCGACCTTGGACGTGTTCCAGAAGCCCGTTATTCCGGTTGGTCGATTCCTCTTGGAGACAGCAGCATTACGCGTTCTGATCTGAAGGAGATGGTGGAACGTCTTGGCCAGTTTGGTTCTGACAACAGGGCGGGCATTGAGCGAACTTTGCATCGCATCAGCGCCATTCGTAATCGTCGCGGTGAGGTGGTGGGCCTGACCTGCCGCGTTGGGCGCGCTGTGTTTGGGACGGTGGAGATGGTGCGCGATCTTCTCGATAGCGGTGAGTCCTTGCTTCTCATGGGCCGGCCCGGGGTCGGTAAAACCACAGCTTTGCGCGAGATCGCACGCGTGCTCGCCGATGACCTGGGAAAGCGTGTCGTGGTGATTGACACCAGCAATGAAATTGCCGGTGATGGTGATATCCCTCATCCAGCTATTGGTCGAGCGCGGCGAATGCAGGTGGCTCGACCAGAGCTTCAGCATCACGTGATGATCGAGGCCGTGGAAAACCACATGCCCGAAGTGATCGTCATTGATGAAATCGGTACAGAGTTAGAAGCACGTGCAGCCCGCACGATTGCTGAACGGGGTGTGACCTTGGTGGCGACAGCGCACGGAAATGCCCTGTCGAATTTGATCAAAAACCCCACCTTGTGCGATCTCATTGGTGGCATTGAATCCGTCACCCTTGGTGACGATGAGGCCCGCCGTCGTCGCAGTCAGAAAACGGTGCTCGAACGGGCAGCGGAACCCACCTTCTCAATGGCCGTGGAGATGCATAGTCGCAGTCGGTGGGCTGTTTATCGGGAGGTGGGACGAGCGGTTGATTCACTTCTGCGCGGGCATGTGCCCAGTACTGAAGAGCGAAAAATGGCTTCGGATGGACGCGTTCTTCGGGTGGACCCCCCCCAGGTGTCGCCCTCGCCCTTAAGGCGTCCTTCCTTGGCGCCGGTTCCGCTCCCAAATCCCGTTGATCCAACCCGATTGCAACCCTCAGGGATGGGTGCTGCGCAGTCAGAACGGATGATGTCTCAGCCGCCGTCAACGATGTTCCAGGTTCTGTGTTGCGGCCTGAGCGAGCAACGGCTGGATGAAGCGGTTCGCCGTCATGACTGGGCTGTTCAGGCCGTGGATGATCTAATGCAGGCCGATGTGGTGCTGAGTGTTCGCCAAGGACTTGGCCGTCAACCTGAACTGCGTCGTCAAGCGAGAGACGCTGGTGTTCCGATTTTGGTGATCAAATCGGACACCCTCCCCCAAGTGGAGAGGGCTTTGGAGCGTTTGTTGATGCGTCGTGATTCTGGTGTGAGCGATCGAGACTCAGCGAACTCTGGTGATCAGTCCGATGCCTCTGCCGCTCTTGAAGAGTGCCGTTTGGCTGTTGAGCAAGTGGTGGTTCCGCAGGGCCGTCCTGTGGAGCTCCTTCCTCGCAGCGAGGACGTGCGCCAAATGCAGGCAGAACTTGTGACCCGCTACCGCCTTCGCAGCGATGTGTATGGCACGACTGGGCAGCGGCGCCTAAGGGTATTTCCACCCTGAATCAGAGATTCGGTGTCAGAGGTGGATTGACGAAGGTCACTATGTTGTGGGTAACTATGTATGCGCTAGCAGGGACCACCAGTTTGGTGGTGCTGAGCTGGAGTTAATGGGCCGTCGCCAAGCGGTAAGGCAGCGGGTTTTGGTCTCGCCATTCCTAGGTTCGAATCCTAGCGGCCCAGTTTTTCCGGTTTCCCGGTGTCGTTGCAGCCTCTCCTCGTTTTCGATTTCGACGGGGTAATTCTTGACGGGATGGATGAATATTGGACGAGTTCTCGAGGAGCTTGTCTCTCCCTTCTCCAGGGGGTGCTACTGCCGGAGGACACGCCGAGCCGCTTTCGTCAATTGCGTCCCTGGGTGCATCACGGCTGGGAGATGGTCCTGATCGCTGCATTGCTACAAGAGTCAGGCGGACCGTTGCAGCGTCTTGGTATTGATGCTTTCGCCGCTGACTATGACCAACAGCTTCGAGCTGGTCTTGATCGGTTTGGCTGGCAACCGTCGCTGCTACAAGACTCCCTCGAGCGGGTTCGCCGTCAGGCCGTGTCTGACGATCGTGTTGGCTGGGTGGCCTTGCATCGACCGTTTGAAGGGGTGCCGGAGCGTTTGGCACGCTTGGAGGACGAGGGTGTGGCTTGGTCTGTGCTCACTACAAAAGGGCGAGATTTCACGGCTGAGTTGCTTGACGCTTTTCAGCTTCGACCCGTACGCCTCGATGGCAGAGAGTCCGGCCCAAAGCCTGAGGTGTTGCTTCGCTTGCGCCGCGAATGGGCGCTGAACGGTTTTGTGGAAGATCGGCGGGCCACTCTTGAAGTGGTGTTGGAGACGCCTGGGCTTGAAGGGCTGAAGTGCTTTTTGGCTGATTGGGGATATCTGCGCCCGGCGGATCGAGAGGGTTTGCCGGAAGGTCTGGATTTGCTCTCGACGAGCAAATTTGCAGCCCCCTTGGCGATCTGGCCCTGATTCGATAACGTACATGTGTACTAGATGAGACAAGTGGCGTTGGCCGGGGCACTGGATGATCTGTCCAGTGTTGAGTCGACTTCGGTTTGCGGGTCTCCCGCTGGCTGAATCGGCAACCTGCGGCACCTGTTTGCTCCTTAACTGTTCATTGCTATGCCAGCCGACGTGAAAGCCGCTCATTCCTCCGCAGGAGATCCCCGTCCAGGTGAAAGGGATAAAGCCTTGGACCTTGTGCTCGGCCAGATCGAGCGAAATTTTGGGAAGGGTTCGATCATGCGTTTGGGCGATGCCTCCCGAATGCGGGTAGAAACGATCTCCACGGGTGCTCTCACTCTTGATCTTGCCCTTGGTGGTGGGTACCCCAAGGGGCGAGTGGTGGAGGTTTATGGGCCTGAAAGTTCAGGCAAGACCACGCTGACGCTGCATGCCATCGCTGAGGTGCAAAAGCGTGGAGGTGTGGCGGCGTTCGTCGATGCCGAGCACGCCCTTGATCCTGTCTATGCGGCATCTCTTGGAGTTGATGTTGAAAATCTCCTGGTCTCCCAGCCGGATACGGGTGAGATGGCGCTTGAGATCGTCGATCAGCTCGTTCGTTCTGGCGCGGTCGACATCGTGGTGATCGACTCCGTTGCTGCCTTGACGCCTCGGGCTGAGATTGAAGGAGAGATGGGTGATTTGTCTGTTGGGGGCCAAGCTCGCTTGATGAGCCAGGCCATGCGCAAGATCACTGGCAATATCGGTAAATCCGGTTGCACCGTGATCTTCCTGAACCAGCTTCGACTGAAGATCGGAGTGACCTATGGCAATCCTGAGACCACCACGGGTGGAAATGCGCTGAAGTTCTATGCCTCGGTGAGGCTTGATATTCGCCGGATCCAAACCCTGAAACGTGGCACTGAGGAGTACGGCATTCGGGCGAAAGTGAAGGTGGCGAAAAACAAGGTGGCACCTCCATTCAGAATTGCTGAGTTCGATATTCTTTTTGGGCGTGGCATCAGTACGCTCGGATGCATTCTCGATCTGGCTGAGGAAACCGGAGTCGTCACGCGTAAAGGGGCCTGGTACAGCTATGAGGGCGACAACATTGGCCAAGGTCGTGACAACACAATCGGTTGGCTCGAGCAAAACCCTGAGGCCAAGGACGCCATCGAAGTGCTTGTGCGTCAGAAGCTGACCGAAGGATCGGAAGTGACCTCGAATTCGATGCGTCCTTTGGCTGCTGCGGCTCGCTCAGCGGCTGCCAAGCCTTTGGCGAAACCTGGTGACACGGATAAAAAGTCGGTTGCTGATGGGGGGGCTGCCTAGCGGCTTGCAATTTCAGGGGTGGTTCCCACTGCGGAGCGCTCCTGAATGGCTTCTGCACCCTCAAATCTCACGAGTTCGCGCCCATTGCGGGATTCAACCCAGCTGATCCCGAAATCGCGGACCAGAAAACGCACGAGGTGCTGATCGCCGAGTTCGGCCACGAATGATGCGCCATTGCCGTTAGGGCTGTGGCCGTCATCGCAGCTGTAGCAGGTGGCAATGATCCCTTGTTTTGAAGACTTGAAGCAAGGGCATGAAGGCTCACGACCAAGTCTTTGACTGGTTTCCGGTTGATTGGCTTCTGGCTGTGCTGTTTTCGGCAGAAGGGTTATGGCATGTCGGAGAGCGTCCACCAGCCTGCCGCTGGTCCAATAAAACGCACCACGATCCAAAGAGCCACGAGCCCCCCGATCCCAAACCAAGCCCCCTTTGTTGTGAGGGCAACGAATTGCTGGGATTGGCTTCGGGTTAACGGAAGCCAGGCAACGATTCGCTCGCTGTCCTTGGGGTCTGTTTTGCGTTGCTTAGGAGGTAGTCCCAGGCTGGTGCGACGTCGAGCTTCTCCCATCGAGGCAGGTTAATTAGCAGATCTCAAGACTAGGGACTGCGTCAGTCAGGTAACAGCCGCTGCAGAGGAGACCAGGGCTCGAGGGCGCGGAGGACCTGTTTGCCCCAGCTACGTGCGCGAACCCTTCCATCCAAGATGGCAAGCCGTCCGCCGCTCTGTCTGAGGGGGGCAATCGCTGGAACCAGCTTTGCTAAAGCCTCCGGCAGAAGCAGGTCGCGAAACCAATCCTGGCCCAGTTGTTTCAACGATTCCACCCGGGCGGCTGTGAGCGGATCTTCCAGGCTGGATACAGGAAGTAGGGCAACGATGAGCTGATCCAGGGCTGGTAGCTGGTTCTGATGGTCCATCCACCAAGACCAACCGCAGCAGATCACTCCGTTGACGTCCGGTGCTGTGTCTTGATGAATCACTCTGCTGCCAAATTCTCCCGCGAGTTCGGTGGTGAGTTTTTGCCTCAGCCCTGGATCGTCCAGCAGAACAACGGTCAGCCCACGACGTCCAAGAATCAAGCGCCTGCATTGATCAAGAAGGTGCTCCGCGTAGATCGCCGTATTCGGCAACGGTTGTCGTCTGGGTGCGAACAAACGCAGCGGTTCTGTGCGCATTCGATCGTGGAGCTGGATGTCCACCACGGCCCCTGACTCCGTTGACCTCTCACCGGTACGCCTATTCCGCTCCAGAGAAACGCCATCCGTTTGGAGAAGAATTGAGGGGTGTTGTTCCAGCAGGCAATGAAGGGTTTGGAGCGGCTCTAGGGGTTGGAGAGTCCAGGTCCATTGCAGCAAGTGTTGATCGAGGTGTGCCCAGCTGGCCCATTGCGAACTTTGGAGGGTTAACAACTCAGTCCAGGGCTCTGGCGCAGCCCCAAGCAGACCGATTAAGTCGCGCAGGCTTACCAACGCGCTGCTTGGCATGGGGAGGTCGCAAGTGGATCGGCTGGAGGCGGCGAACAATTGGCGGCTGAGCCGTTCGTGGAGGTCGAGGAGCGCAGGACCTGCTGTTGGGTAGGCCTGTCGCAACCGGTCCCAATCCTGGTTTTCGATGGTGAGTTCCATCGCTTCGCGCAGATGGTGCGCCAAAGATTCCGCTTCAGGAATGATCAACTGATGCGAACGTTTGAAGCCGTGGCGGCGGTGAACGTTGACCAGTTCGGCGGGAGAGAGCAGCCAGAGTTGCGAGCCTGGAGGAGCCGTGCTGCCGCTCCAACAAGCAAGCCTTAATCCTCCCTGGCGAAGGCGAGGCAGTTCGACGTGAAGGAAGCGTTGCCGTTGGCGTTCATCAAGCACCAGCACGCAGTCTTGGGATTGCAGGCAAAGAGGAACAAGCAACCCCAGCCACCAGCGATCCCGCTCTCCAGCAGACAAGCGGATGTGGGTGCGATCTTGCCTGCGCAAGCTGCGACCGATCAGACGGCTAAGCGTCAGATGGTGCTCCCAGGGCATCTCCTCCAGATGGAGAAGCTGCTTGAGCTGCTGATGGGCTTGGACTTCCAGCATCAAAGGAGCCTAAGCAGTGCTCTGAACTGGTTTGATTCAGGTGGATCGATCAATCAACATGGGCAAATGAGCGAAATCGATCCGATGGATCAGGGGCAAGGGGCGCAGCCATGGTCGATCCATCGTGTTGGCGTGGTGGGGATGGGGTTGATCGGTGGTTCGATCGCCCTTGACCTCACCCAGCAAGGGGTTGAGGTGCACGGCCTGGTTCACCGTGAAGTCACAGCGGAACGGGCCCGCAGCAGAGGGCTTGCTCCATTGGTCAGCACCGATCCCAGCTGTCTTAAGGATTGCGACCTGGTGATCCTTGCCCTCCCTTTGGAGTCGTTGCTGACACCAGAAGAGAGCCTGCTAGACGCCCTTCCAGAGCAGGCGGTGGTCACTGATGTCGGCTCGGTGAAGGCAGAGATCCTGGCGGTTTGGCGCCATCTGCATCCACGCTTTGTGGGGAGTCATCCCATGGCAGGAACGGCTCAAGCCGGGGTTGATGCCGGTCTGCCGGGACTTTTTTGTGGCCGTCCCTGGGTGTCCACACCTGAGTCCTCTACGGATCCTTCAGCACTTGAGGTGATCCACCAGCTGGCCGTACGTCTCGGGAGCCATTGGCTTACAGCTGATGCTGCGCGTCATGACCAGGCCGTGGCGCTGATCTCCCATCTACCTGTCATCGTCAGTGCCGCTCTGTTGCGAGCGATAGGAGAAGAGCGTGATCCTGCTGTGCTCAACCTGGCGAGGACCTTGGCATCAAGTGGCTTTGCCGATACCAGCCGCGTGGGGGGTGGCAACCCGGCTCTCGGGACTGCAATGGCCTCACACAACACCCAAGCAGTGCTTCGCTCGTTAGCGGCTTATCGCTGGAGTTTGGAGCAGCTCGAGGAAGCGATTCTTGAGGGGCATTGGGCTCAGCTCGAGAAAGAGCTTGAAAAAACGCAATCGCTAAGACCTCAGTTTCTTTCGGAATAGCTGAGGTCTTCAACTGTTCAGCTGGAGGGTTTGGCCGCGTTGAGCCAGCAACTGCCTGCAGGCCATCAGGGCAGACAGGGTGACCCCTGCCGTTCCCTCACCTGGATGAATGGAATCGCCACAGAGCCAGAGCCCAGGCATTGGAGTGCGGCTCGCCAGGCCAAAGGGTCCGAAGCGACTGGGGGATTGCCCCAAACCGCCGACGATGCCGTTTGGCCGGCCAGTCCAGCGGGAAAAGCCCCGCGGTGTCGCCAGCTCCTGATGACGCCAGGTGTGATCCGACAAGCCCAAGGCGGCTTCCACCTCGGTACGGATTTTTGCCTGACAGGCCATCTTTTTGCTTTGGTAGTTGGGCTCTGAGCCGGAGAACCAACCCTTAGGGGAGGTAAACACGCTGGCAATCACGGTGGCTTGCCCTTTCGGCGCCCTGCCATCTCCCTCACGGCTGATGGAGATAAACACTGAGCCAGGATCGCTTGCATCCCTTTGCCAATGGCCTGGACAGTTGTCCGGAAGATCGGCCCTGTTGATGGCGCCATAAAACACCAGTGCCCCACTGGGAGCCTCGAGCTCAGTGAGGTGTTGGCGATAGGGCGATGGCATGGGGGTCTGGTCAGCGTTGCATTCAGGAGCGATCAATTCAGGCAGGCACTGAGGAGGGAGCGTGCTGATCACATCGCCAGCGCGAAAGATCTGCTCCTTTCGGCCTGGTCCTTCTACGCGTAGTTGCCAGCCTGAACCATCTGAGTTTTGTTGAAGTTGCTGCACGCGGTGACGCAGAAGCATGGTTCCTCCATCGCGCTTCAACCCAGATGCCAGCGATTCACTCAGCACCTGCATCGATCCGTGGAGGTGCCACAGGCCAAGAGGGGCTTGGCACATTTGCAACACAGTCGCTCCGTAAAGCGCTGCGGTCTGATCGGCAGGTTGTTGGGAGTAAAGCCTGAGCTGTAGATCGAGAAAGCGACGCAGGCGTTGATCACTGCCGCAGCCGGATAACGTTAAAAGGTCTTTGACTGTGCAGAGACTCAGAGGAGCGCTGAGCAAATTTCCGGGATGGATCGCAGCAAGCGTTTGCTTTAAATCCCAGCCATTGCGAATCGGTAGAACAGGGTCGGAACCAGCAAATTGCCAATTGCTTTGGTGAAGAAAGCTGCAGAGTTGCCAGAACCTTTCGCTACCTGGAAATTGTTGTTGTCTTTCTTGCTGCCAGCGCAGGGGATCGTGCCAAAGGCGCACGGGGGTGGACCCATCGGCTAGGTCGACCACGCAGCCTGGATCAAGCAGTTCGGCTCCTGGGAGAGGAAGATTCAGATGCTGAAAGATGCGGGCGTGGCTGCCACCAGGTTCGAAGCCTGCCACTTGGGTGGCACCCACATCAAAGGTGTACTCCCCTCTCCGGAAAGTCCCTGCACAGCCCCCCGGTTGATAATGCGCTTCTAAAAGGGTGACTGAAACACCGTCGCGTGCCAGCAGAGCCGCTGCAGTGAGTCCAGCGATGCCACCGCCGACCACGATCACGTCGTCGCGTTTTTGCATCAGGTCATGCTGACAGCTGAGTTAGGGGGATCGTGAATGCGAACGCAACTGATGGAGGCGTTGCAAAACGATTGTGCTGAGCTGCAGGGCTGTCAGTGCACGACCCTGGAGCCTGTTGGCAGTGCCTCTACTTGGCGTGCTGAGCTATCGGATGGGAGATCACTATTCCTCAAGCTGGCATCACCAGCCATGCTCAAGGTGGAATCGCGGGGGCTCCGCGCCCTGAGGCTTTGGGCTGACCCTGCGCTTTTGTTCATCCCTGACCCGCTTGCGATGGTCCAGGTGGGGGAGCTTGCCGCTTTGATTTTGCCCTGGCTCGATTTTGGGCAAGGGGATCAATACGACCTTGGTCAAGGCTTGGCCCGCCTTCATCGAACGTCTTCTGACGCTGGGATGGATCGATTTGGTTGGGATGAAGAAGGATTTATTGGCCTAGGGCCGCAACCAGCTGGATGGATGACGTCTTGGGGTGACGCGTTTGTGACGTTGCGGCTCACCCCTCAGCTTCAGCTGGCATCCACATGGGGCTTGACTCTGGATCAACTCGAACCTTTGCTGGAAGCAACAAGGGTTTGGTTGGATCAACATCAGCCCAGGTCTTGTCTCGTGCATGGCGACCTTTGGGGCGGAAACGCTTCAGTGCTCTCCGATGGCCGGGGAGCATTGATTGATCCAGCCTGTTGGTGGGCTGATCGGGAGGTGGATCTGGCGATGACTCGCTTGTTTGGAGGATTCAGTGCCCGTTTTTACGATGGCTATCAACAGGAATGGCCCTTAGATGCCAACTATCAAGATCGAATTGATGTTTACAACCTCTATCACTTGCTGAATCACGCCAACCTTTTTGGTGGTAGCTATAAAAAACAATGCCTCACAGCGATCAGTGCCATGAGGTCAATGTTGTTGTGACTAAGTGAGGAAATTGAACCTGCCTCAGCCGAGGTATTCACTGCGGATGGTTTGAACGCGATTCACCAAAGCGGTGCGCTTTTCACTAGTAGTGAGATTTTTCCAGCTCCATTGGCCAACCACCACTACGCCAAGAAGCTCTAGGAGCCCTGGTACAACAGGAAGAAGATTGATGGTATCGAGAATGCCCTTAATCAGTATTTGAGCAACAATGACAGCTGCAAAAATTCCAACAACTTTGCCGATACGACCGGCTTGACTCCAATCCACCTTGTCTAGGGTTTCATTGACTTTTCCGAGAATCTCGCTGTAGCGCTCAGAAAAGTTGGCGGTCTCATCAGCGCTGGTTGATGTTTCGCTGGTGTTGGCGGTCCAAGTTGACTCACTCGCCGGCGTGGTGGACTCCTCGCTCATGTAACTAATGCCTAAGGCAGATTTTGGCTGAGAGTATCGGTCTTTCTTCACAAGCGCCATCCCAGTTGATCATTAGTGCTGAATGTCTGATGGTTCTCCGTCACGATCTTCTGGCGCCAGCACCTGCGGAAGGCTGTGCTTTGTTGCTTGGACATGGGAATGGGGCTGCTGATTCGGCTTCAGATGATTGGCGGGTGCAGTTGATCTGGCCTTGCCGCAACATGGTGGGTCAGCGAGAAAATGATCGTTTTGAGCTCGACCCTCGTGAGCAGATTGCGGCCCAACGCTGGGCGCGCTCGCACTCATTAATTGTGCTTGGGAGTGCCCATTCCCATCCCAGAGCTTCGGTTGTGCCCAGTCGAAGAGATCGACTTTGGGCTGTGAGCTCTGGGCTGATGCTGATCATTGGAAATAACGAAGCCATAGCTGCTTGGTGGCTGGAAGTTGAGGCTCCCCGTTGCTCTCTCGCCAACGTTTATCCACTGCCAATTCGGGTCATGGGGGAGACTCCCTTGAAGTCCTTCCCAGGAGATCCTGGGATTCGCCATGACTGAAGCGGGGGATGCTCCTCAGCTAAGTGGAGCGGAGAAGTCCAGATATGCGCGCCATATCACCCTCCCGGAGGTGGGCGTTGAAGGCCAGAAACGTTTAAAAGCTGCCTCTGTGTTGTGTATTGGTGCTGGTGGACTGGGTTCTTCACTTCTGCTCTATTTGGCGGCTGCAGGGGTTGGTCGCATCGGTGTTGTGGATGATGACCTTGTTGAGCCCTCAAACCTGCAACGTCAGGTGATCCATGGCACTGGAACGGTGGGGCAGGCCAAAACCTCATCAGCGCGCGCTCGAATTGAAGACCTCAATCCCTTCTGTCGGGTTGAAGACCATTGCTTTCGCTTGTCGGCGAGCAATGCGCTTGAGCTGTTTGCTGCGTACGACGTGGTGGTTGACGGAACAGATAATTTCGCCAGCCGTTATTTGATTAATGACGCCTGCGTCTTGACCAAGCGACCGTTTGTTTACGGCTCAGTCCAGCGCTTTGAAGGTCAAGTCAGTGTGTTCAATCTCGGGAGTCAGTCACCTGATTATCGAGACCTGGTGCCGGAGCCGCCGCCGCAAGGGCTTGTGCCCTCCTGCGCTGATGGCGGAGTGATGGGCGTGATGCCTGGCTTGGTTGGCCTGATTCAGGCCGCTGAAGTCATCAAGCTGATCACAGGAATTGGGATTCCTCTTGATGGTCGGTTGCTGTTAGTGGATGGCTTGTCGATGCGTTTTCGAGAACTCACATTGAAACGAAGGCCAAGTCGCCCCCCCATCGAAAAGCTGATTGACTACCAAGCGTTCTGTACGGCCGGGGGCTCGACCTCCGGGGGGAAGTTAAAGGCGATGAAAAGTATTTCTGTGGTGGAGCTCAAAGCCATGCTGGATCAGGGAGATGATTTGGCTTTGATCGATGTGCGTAATCCTGCAGAAGTTGAGGTCGCTGTGATCGCTGGTTCCGAATTGATCCCCTTGCCCACTTTTGAGAGTGAAGAGGTGATTGAGCGCATCAAGGTCATCGCAGCGAGCCGAACGGTTTATGTGCACTGCAAACTTGGAGGGCGTTCGGCCAAGGCGGTGGAGGTTCTGGCCAGCCACGGCATCGATGCGGTCAACGTGCAGGGTGGGATTGATGCCTGGTCAGAAGAGATTGACCCCTCCGTTGCGCGCTATTAAGCCGGAGGATTAGTAATCCACACCGCGCTTGAGATCCACTCCTTGCTCGGCGTAGTGCTTGTGGCACACCATCTCTGAGTGGACGCTCGCTAAGTCGAAATAAGCAGGCTGGTGTTTGCAGCGGCCGGTAATGATCACCTCGGTCTCGGTTGGCTTACGGAGTAAGGCCTGAACGATGGGCTCCACCGGAAGAAGTTCGAGATCCACAGTGGGATTCAACTCATCGAGGATGACGGTTTTGTAGAGCCCACTCGCGATCGCAGCCCGTGCAATTTCCCAGGCTCGCTCCGCTTCCACGTAGTCGATCGGTTGTTGCTGTCCACGCCAAACGATGGCATCACGCCCTGAGCGAAGGTGGTCGACCAAGTGGGGATAACTTTCACGCAAGGCGGCGATCGCTGCGTCTTCGGTATACCCACTGCCTCCCTTGAGCCATTGGAGGATCAGAACGCGATGGCTTTTGTCTTGGCTAATGCCTCTGCCGATCGCTTGAAGAGCTTTGCCCAGGGCACTGGTGGATTTTCCCTTCCCTTCACCGGTGTAAATCTCGATGCCGCCTGCTGTGACAAGCGTCAACGCGGCATTGTTATTCACCTCGGGGCGTCGATGAGCGCGCATCTCAGAGTGCAAATCTGCGATTTTCACTAACGGACGCGGAGCTCCACGCCCGGTAACGATGATTTCCATGCCTTCCGGTCGGCTCTTCAGCGACCGGATCACATCTTCTGTTTCCAGTAAACCGAGATCCAACACTGGATTGAGTTCATCGAGAACAACAACGGAGTACAAAGCGCTTGCAATGGCGCCTTTGGCGATATCCCAGCCCCGTTGGGCTTCCTGTCGGTCGAAGCGTGTGACCTCGTCCACACTGAAATAGTCTCCCCGGCCTGTTCGAACCTGATCAATCAAGTGGGGGAAACCCTGTTGCAGAGCTTCGATGGCTGCGTCTTCGTCGTAAGCCCGCCCTGGTCCTTTTAAGAATCGAAGTAGCAGAACCCTGGTTCGCCTTTGCTCGCAGATCCCAAGCCCAATGGTGCGCAGCACAACACCCAAGGCGGCTTGGCTTTTGCCCTTGCCCTCGCCGTCATACACGTGAAGTTGGCCAAGGCTTCGCTCGCGGCTATCAGCAGCTGTGACGATTCCGACGCCGCGGTTGCTGCGAGGACGGTTGGCTTGAGACGTACCGGATGAGACTGCATCCATTGGCGGGGAAAGGATGAGTCTTCTTACGCTGGGAGCATACAGAGATTTGAAGGGAAGGCAGTGACCAACGTGATGTTCCGCCAGCTCGAATCCTTGTCAGAGCTGGAATGTGACGTCTTGAAGCGGTTGCGTGATTCCTTGGCGGCCCAGAAGCACGTGTGTGTGGCCTACTCGGGTGGTGTTGACAGCAGCCTCGTTGCCGCGATTGCCCATGAGCAGCTTGGTGAACAGGCCTTAGCGATTACCGGGGTTTCGCCCTCCTTAGCGCCCCATCTCCTGGTGGAAGCGCGCCAGCAGGCGGCATGGCTGGGGATGCGGCATCAGGAGGTGTCCACCCTTGAGCTTCAGGATCCGAGTTACACCAGTAATCCTCTGGATCGTTGCTATGCCTGCAAGCGAGAGCTGCATCGCCATCTCGCTCCGATTGCTGCTGAAGCCAACGGCGCCCTCGTCCTTGATGGGGTCAATCAGGATGATCTTGGAGATCATCGTCCTGGGATTGCGGCGGCGAAGGAAGCTGGTGTTCGCTCTCCTCTTGCTGAACTTGGCATCACGAAGGCGACCATTCGCCGCTTGTCTTGGGCCCTCGGTTTTCCTTGGTGGGATAAGCCTGCGCAGCCTTGCCTTGCTTCCCGCTTCCCCTACGGAGAATCAATCAGCAGTGAACGCCTCCAGCGGGTTGGACAGGCAGAGGCCTGGTTGATCCAGCATGGATTCGATCAGGTTCGGGTTCGTAGCCACGGACTGGCGGCTCGGGTGGAGGTTCCAGAAGAGCGAATTGCAGATCTTTTGCAGCCTTTGCTGAGACGGGAGCTGGTGAAAACCCTTCTCAGTCTTGGTTTCACTTCGGTGAGTGTGGATGTGGAGGGGCTGGTGAGCGGCAAGCTGAATCGCGTTTAGAGGTCCGATCAAACATCTTCTTCGTTACGACGATGGCGCTGGTTGCCCGCTCTGAATAGTTTTCATCAAGATGAATCCTGTTTTGTGGCATTGCATCAATCGCGTCAGCATCTCCATGACAGCGAGGAGCAGGCATTGGTTGATGCCATGCTTACCCCTCTACCAAAGCATCATTTCCCTGGCGCAGGGCGCGAAGGGAATTCAACAGTGCAACTTTTGAAAGAAGAGTTGCTTCTTGATGGCAATAGTAAACAGAATTTAGCCACATTTTGTCAGACCTATCAAGCGCAAAGTGCGATGGAGTTGATGGCTCTGGGAGTGGATAAAAATCTGATTGATAAAGACGAATATCCTCAGACGGCTGAACTTGAGAGTCGCTGCGTTTCGATGATGGCCGACTTGTGGAATGCTCCTGGCGCCGCAGTTGGATGCTCCACCATTGGCAGTAGTGAAGCGGCCATGCTTGGCGGGATGGCTGCAAAGTGGCGGTGGCGTAAACGTCGCGAGGCTGCAGGCTTGCCAACCGATAAGCCCAACATGGTGTGCGGAAGCGTGCAGATCTGCTGGAAGAAGTTTGCGCGTTATTGGGATATTGAAATGCGTGAATTAGAGATGCTTGCCGGCGAATTGTGCATCAGCCCTGAGCGTGTTCTTGAGGCCGTGGATGAGAACACGATTTTTGTTGTACCCACCCTTGGGGTGACGTATCACGGCCTTTATGAAGACATTGAGTCCATCAGTAAGGCTTTGGATGAGTCTTCAGGCTCGCACAGGTCTTGATGTGCCGATTCACGTGGATGCGGCAAGTGGTGGCTTTCTTGCTCCGTTCTGTGCGCCCGATCTCCCTCTATGGGACTTTCGCTTGGAACGGGTGAAATCGATTAATGCTTCGGGCCATAAATTTGGTTTGGCGCCTCTTGGTGTTGGCTGGGTGCTCTGGCGCAGCCAGGAGGATCTGCCTGATGAGCTTGTCTTTCACGTGTCCTATCTAGGTGGGGACATGCCTACATTCCAGATCAATTTTTCAAGGCCTGCAGGTCAGGTGATTGCTCAATATCACGAATTTGTGCGTTTAGGTCGAGACGGCTATCGCATGCTCCACATGGCCAGTCATGCCAATGCGCAGTATTTCGCCGACAAATTACGGGAGATGGGCCTTTTTAAAATCATTCATGACGGTACCCCTGACAAGGGCATTCCCACCGTGGTTTGGACTCTGGATGACAACCTGAAGCATGGCTTCAACCTGTATGACTTCGCCGATCGGTTACGGATGCGGGGCTGGCAAGTGCCTGCCTATCCCTTTACGGGCGAACTTGAATCCACAGCATTCCAGAGGATCTTGGTGAAGCGAGATTTCACTCGCGACATGGCAGACCTACTTCTGGAAGATATCCGGCAAGCGCTTGCCCATTTCCAAAAACATCCGATTACCAGCAATCTGCTCGCCTCAGAGGCGGCGTCTTACAACCACCTCTGAACCAAGCTCACGGAATTAGGCAGCGATCGGAATGGCCGGCATGCGCTCGGTTGTTCCAAGCGCAGCCGGTGTTTCCCGTAAGAAGCTGCGCAGGGCGTGACGACCAGCCTCTAATTCTTCGCACAGCACCTCACAGGCTTTCTCCGGCATGGTGTGGTCACCACAAGTGAAAACATCTACGGCTGCGTATCCGTTTTCAGGCCAGGTATGGATGGAGATGTGCGATTCAGCCAGAAGTGCCAGACCTGTCACCCCTTGGGGTTCGAAGCGGTGGGTGATCAGGTTGAGCAGAGTTGCACCAGCACGTTGGGCTGCTGTCGTGATGGTGTGTCTTAGAAAAGTTTCGTCGTCGAGCTTCGAAGGATCACAGTCGTAGAGCTCAAGAATGCAGTGTTTGCCAACCATGTCGGTTGCACTGGTGTCGGTTGTACTGCTGTTGGTCGCACAGTTGCTGGTCGCGCAGCTGTTGGTCGCCCATCCCGGGTTGGGGTGCAGGCTGGACAAGGACTGCTCCATCAAGAATCTTTATGCAAATGGCCCGCGACCCTACCGCGATATGGACTGTGATCTCAAGCTGTCGGCATCGAGGATCTGCGACTGCTCACGCCAGCCACCTTCAAATGCGTCGAGATGGGTGGCACTGATAAGGCATTGATGGTTTTTACCCACGGCCTCTAACAGGGCCAGTTGCCGTGTGGGATCTAGTTCTGCCAAGACATCATCAAGCAGAAGAAGAGGGGGTTCGCCGCAGAGTTCACCGACCAGTTGTAATTCCGCCATCTTCAAGGCCAGCACCAGGGTGCGTTGTTGGCCAGAGGAACCGAACCGTCGTGCGGCAGTTCCATTGATCCGCATTTCGATTTCGTCTCGATGCGGACCAACACGGCAGCTTCCTAAACGTTCTTCTTCGCTGCGTTGTTCTCGGAGCTGTTGCTCGATCGCAAGCCGCCAGGATTCCTCTTGTTCGTCTCCGATCAATTCACTACCGGGGATGTAGCAAAGCTGGAGATGCTCACGTCCCTCACTCAGCTTGTCTTGCCATACAGCGGCTAGGGGCTCTAAACGGGCAAGGGCTCGAAGACGCCTGCGATGAATGCGCGTGCTCACCAAAGCCATCTGGCTATCAAAGCTTTCGAGGAGCGCCTGAGGTTCCATGCCGGAGGACAGTCCTCCACGACGCCAAAACTGTGTGCGTTGCCTCAACAAGCGCCCATAGCGACTGATGAGATCGGCGTACACAGGCTCTAGTTGGAGGACAACACGATCGAGCCACTGGCGGCGCAGGGCTGGCTCACCTCTCACGAGATGCAGGTCAAGAGCACTGAAGCCCACGCAGCGCAGAGGACCAATTAAATCCAGCTGTCGTTGCAGTGGTTTCCCATTGCGCTTCGCTTGGCGTCCGCCGCGGCGCCGCAATTCAAGCTCAAGGGTCTGCTGGTCTGTGCAGGTTGCCCTCAGCAGTGCACGGCTGGCGTCCCAATGGATGAGATCTCCGTCCTGACTGGAACGGTGTGAGCGCAGGCTCCCAAGGAGCTCCACCGATTCCAGCAGGTTTGACTTGCCAACACCGTTGCTACCGATCACCAGGAGGCGTGGTGCTTCGATCTCCAGCTGCAGGTTGCTGTGGTTACGAAAGCCCTGCAGTTGAAGCTGGAGAAGCCGAATTGGTCCGAATGCGTCGTGTGGCTAAGGTACTTGGATCGGCTGATTTTGCCGATCAATACCGGCAGCTGTTGCGGCAGCCGCAGGGGCATGTAGCTCAGTTGGATAGAGCATCAGATTCCGGTTCTGAGGGTCGGGGGTTCGAGTCCCTCCATGCTCGTGACAGATCAGGCTCCAGCCTTTATCGGAGCCTTAAGCCCATGGCGCGAATCCCGCCAGGGTCAAGAATGAACCCTTGTTTTTTCAAGCCCTCAAGCGCAATTGCGGGTGCGGAGATCGAGATGCTGCACCCTGGCAGTTCTTTTTTTAAGCGTGCAAGGGCGTGATGCATTAAGGCGTTTAGTAGCGCGTTCTGGTCCTCTCCAGGACAGGCGGCGAGGTTCCAGAGATTGGCATTCAAGGCCAGGTCGCTTGTGGCTCGAATGAAGCCAACCAGCGTTTGGTCGCGCTCGTCGATGATGCTGAGCTGCCAAAGGCTACGACTGAGAGCCAGAGACCAGCGCTCCACGGGATGAGAGGGCTCGCCGCAGGAGATCAGCAGCGCATTGATCGCCTCACCGCTCGGATGGGGCTCAGTCTGCAGCCGGTAATGGGCAGCCAGTCGTGGTGCAGCGGCCTGCTGCCGGAACGGAAGCGGTGACACTCAGCCTGTATTGCGCATGCCTGCGGCGATGCCGTTGATGGTTAGAAGTGCACCGCGCAGGAGCTCGCTACGGCTGTAGGTGCGTCCGTCTCCATCGCTGCTGGGCGATTCACTCATGGGAGGTTGACGGTTTTGATCTCTCAGTCGGCGCAATAACGCAACTTGAAGAAAACCAAGCGGAACGATCGTGCGATTGCGTAGATCAACTGAGAGCTGCAGGGCGGGATCGGCATCAAGAAGCCTCTCCTGGCCTGTGATGGCCAACACAAGCTCCTTCGTTCGTGCATATTCCTCGGCCACTGTCGTGTAAATCTGTTCAAACGCTTCGTGGTTGTCAGCACTGCCCAAACTGGTCACGTAATGACGCGCCAAATCGAGATCCACCTTGGAGAGGGTCATCTCCACTTTGGAGATCAGCATGCGGAAGAAAGGCCAGCGCTGATGCAAGGTGCGCAACAACGTGAGTTGGTCTGGATCCGCCTCCAGCTCTTCACTAAGGGCTGAACCAACCCCAAACCAGCTGGGGAGTAAAAAGCGGCTCTGGGTCCAGCCGAACACCCAGGGAATAGCCCTCAGGCTGGAAAGATCCCGAGCGCCTGTTTTCCTTCGTGCGGGGCGACTGGAAATCTGCAGTTTGCTGATTTCCTCGATGGGAGTGACCTGTTGAAAAAAGGCGACAAGATCAGGGTTGTCGTGCACCAAGGCCCTGTAATGGCGGCGTGAGCTCTTGGCGACCCGGGACATCAATTCGTTCCAGCTCGGTGTTGCATCGAGTTGGTTGGTCACCAGGCTGTTTTGGACAACTGCGGTAGTCACTGTCTCAAGGTTGTACAAGGCCAGCTCGGGCAAGCTGTACTTCGAGGCCAGGACTTCGCCTTGCTCAGTAATCTTGATGCGTCCCTGCAGAGTGCCACTTGGCTGAGCCAAGATCGCTTGGTAGGCCGGGCCGCCACCACGACCGACGGACCCACCACGCCCGTGAAATAGACGCAGGGCAATGCCCTGACGAGAGGCCAAGTCTTGCAAGGCGATCTGGGCTTGATGGATCTCCCAGTTGCTGGAGAGAAACCCTGAATCCTTATTGCTGTCGGAGTATCCGAGCATGAGCTCTTGGAGAAGCAACCCCTGGGTGCCGACCTTGGGAAGCAAATCTCGATAGAGAGGGGTCTGGAACAGTTGCTCCATGACCTCAGGAGCCTTCTGGAGATCTTCCACGGTCTCGAACAGTGGGACGACAAGGAGGTCGGCATGGCGGGACGAAGGATCAACCAATCCCGCTTCTTTTGCGAGCAGAAGCACCTCGAGTAAATCGGAGACGCTGTGACTCATCGAGATCACGTAAGTTCCGCAAATACGGCTGCCGAATTCATCCTGCAAACGGTGCAGCATCCGGAACACGTCCACCGTTTCAGCTGTTGCCGCAGACCAGCTAACAGCCGGCGGAATCAAGGGACGACGCGTTTGCAATTCCTCCATTAACCAGGCCACCCTCTCCGCCTCGTCCATCTCTCCGTAGGCACGATCTGGATTGATGTACCGGCTTATTTCGTCGAGCGCATCACTGTGTCGAGTGCTTTCTTGCCGGATGTCGAGACCTGCTAGTGAAAACGCGAAGATGTTCACCTGCGTGAGCAGGGTGTCGAGGGGTTCACAGCTCAGATCTGTGTTAACCAAGCTGGTGCGGATCAGTTCAAGCTCGCTGCGGAACTCAGCAATCGAGCCGTAGTGGAGAGCGTCGCCTGGGGCGTTGCCTTGAGTACTGGATGGCAATCCTTCAGGCGGTGTTCGCCAGCCGGCATCAGCCAGTTGCTGGTTGCGTAACTGCGTCAGACGTAGGCGCTCGAGCACGAAGCTGAGCTTGAGCCGATAGGGCTCAAGCCGGTATCGGGTGGCGCGCTCCTCGTAGACCTCTGGGAAGCGCAGTCGGTCCATTTCTAATGATTCGAGCAATGGAGCACTCACCTGGCTCCATTGCATGGAAATGCTGAGTTGATTTCGAAGGTGTTGAACGGCACTCACGTACCGCTCAAGCATTAATTGGCGTTGGTAACAAGCTGTACGCCAGGTGATTTCAGTGGTGACGGATGGGTTCCCATCTCTGTCGGACCCTACCCATGATCCAAACGTGCAAAACGATGAAGAAGGAACCCTGACGTCTGGATAGCTGGCAGCAAGGGACGCGACGATCCGGCGCCGCAGCTGTGGCATGGCATTGAACAGAACCTGCTGGAAATAATGGAGGGCGTAGTCCACTTCATCCAGAACCGATGGCTTGAACTGATGGAGCTCATCGGTTCTCCACCAGAGCCGGATCTCTTCTTCCAGCTGTAATCGCACGTTGTCTGTAGAACCTGAGGGTGTCAGTGGTTGAGTCTCAAGTTGCTGAAGGAGGCTGGCAACGCGTCGCTGTTTATGGCGCACGGTATGCCTCACGATCTCCGTGGGGTGGGCTGTGAACACCAAACGGATATCAAGTTCTTGGAGCAGGGCCTCAAGCTTTGCTGGGGGAACGTTGAGTCGTCTCAGGCGCTCAAATAATTCTCTAAAGGTTGCCGGTTCGGTTTGGGTGGCTAGTGGTGGAGCAAATGGATCGAATTGCTCTGCTTGGTCCTGGGATCGATTAATGCTCTCGAGGTAGGTGTCCTCTTCGATGCGTTGTTCCAGGATGTTGACGAGCTGGAAATACAACGAGAATGCCCTCGCCGCAGCGATGGCCTCTGCAAGATCCATTTCCTTAATGAGATCAATCAGTGCATCGGTTCCAGCTGGATGCTCGCCAGGAAGGACCGGATCACTGAGCTGCTTCATGCGCAGGAGTCGCTCGGCTTGCTCCGGTGGACATTCGCTGCGCAGAACCGTTCGCCATAGGTCTTCAACAAGAGCAAGGCGTTGCTGCAGGAGCTGACCACCGCCTGCTTCGTTGCCATCAGCCCTGGGCTGTGTGCTCTCAGGAATCAGGGCTGAGGACGAATGCATCGATGGGAAACCGCTATCAGATGGAGTCATGATCATCCCAAAGCGTCAGCCAGGGATCGGTCGATCGGCTGTTCTTCCTGTGCCATCTCGAGAATTCCATTACGGAATTCCTCTTCAAGGCTGCGCCCATTCTCGATTCCTGTGAGCCAACGCATGGCTTGATTCCCTTCTGCAAGAACGGATTCGAGAGGGAGCAGGCAGGCTGCAATGTCAAGCTCGTGCGCTAGTGGCATCACGGCATTGATCATGTCCTTCAGCCAGTCACGACATAACCGTTGGCGACCATCACGCCAGTCATGCAACTGCGCATTCAGGCTATGCCTAGCGGCGGCGGCGTCATTGCGATCGCTGAGCAGCATGAGCTGGTCGGCGCTCAGGTCACTTGCCTTGAAGGGGTCGAGTTGATCGGGCTCCCGAAGCAACATCAGCACGCGCAGTTCCATCAGGGCAGTAATCGCCAGCAGCAGATCTGGATTGGTGACTAAATCGCAGATCCGTAGCTCGAGCCGGTTGAGGTCAAAGGGGCGTTGTGGACCGTTGGGACGGACGGACGTCCATAGATGGCGCACGTTGTGCATGCGCCCCTCCACCAGCTGGGTGTCAGTCCATTCCACGAAATGCTCTAAATCGCGAAACAGGGGAACATGTTTGGGAGTGAGGGGGAATTGCAGCCAACGTTGTGAATGGGCGCCGGTGATCTGGCGGTTGAGAAAGGGTGAACTCGCGCTCAGGGCAAGCAGAAGGGCTGCTTCACAACGCACAAGCCGAAGAGCGGGAAATAAATCGGCCGGTTCACTGATCCCCAAGTTGATATGGATGCTGGCTGTGACGACCGTTGTGCCATAGGTGGCTTCGATGAGGTCGTGATAAGGGTCGTTTGGATTGGATCGTTCAAATCGCGTGGCATCTCCCAGGGTGAGAGTGCTGCCTGGGAGCAAGGTGAGATCACGTTCTGCAAGCCAAGTCCGTAGGCGCCGGCGCGGGGCTAGAAGGGCTTCTTTGAGTTTTCCGTAATCGGATTCAGGCTCTGTGATGTATTCCAGATTGCGGTGGTCGGGCTCCACGCAAAATTCGGTGAGATCCTGCTTGACCAGCTCGGCGACGCCAACATTTTCACCGGTGCTCCGACCGGTGAACAGCTCTACTTCAAATCCTTTGAGTCTGAGTTTTTGGATCATGACTGCGCATCCTCAAGGCAAGCGAGAGCGGTGAGCATGGCGCGGGCCTTATTCAGGGTTTCTTGATACTCAGAAGCGGGGTCGGAATCGGCTACGACGCCAGCGCCGGCTTGCACTTGAATCTTCCAACCCCCCGCAGGATGAGGGCGGACCACCATCGTGCGAATGGTGATAGCCGTGTTGAGAGCACCGGCTAGATCTACAGAACCGTAGACGCCGGAGTAAGGCCCTCGAGCATCGGGCTCTAACTGATGGATCAGCTGCATGGCCCTGATTTTTGGCGCGCCGCTCACCGTTCCCGCCGGGAACGAGGCCATCAGCAAATCCCAGATGTCTCGTCCTTGAGCCAAGCGTCCTTCGACTTGGCTCACGATGTGCATCACATGGGAGTAGCGCTCGATCACCATCAGCTCTTTGACCTCCACCGTGCCAGCGGTGCAAACCCGGCCTAAGTCATTGCGGCCAAGGTCCACCAACATCACGTGCTCCGCGCGTTCTTTGGGATCAGCAAGCAGATCGACTTCAAAATTTCGATCTTCCAACTCATTGCGCCCGCGTGGGCGCGTGCCGGCGATGGGCCTCAGGCTGGCACGAATGCCTCCCTGGTCTGGTTCGGCCTTAACCATGACTTCAGGGCTTGAACCGATCAGGTACCAATCTCCGAAATCAAAAAAGGCCATGTAGGGGGATGGATTGACCATCCTCAAGCTCCGGTAGACCTCTAAGGGGGGCTGGGAGACGCGAGTTTCCAGACGTTGGCTAATCACGAGCTGGAAGGCGTCTCCCGCGGCGATGTGTTCTTGAGCCGTGGCAACGGCTTGTTGGTAATTCTCAGGAGATCGATTGCTTTCTGTTTCTGGTGTAGGCCTCGCCGCAGGCTTCCAGCGCAGAGGACGCACCTGGGGCAGAGGTGATGCCATACGGTTCTCAAGCGCATGGATGCGACCCATGGCACCGTCCCAGGCTTGATCTGGAGTTTTGGCCGCGGCCCTGGTACCGCTCAAATCTCCGTAAGCCACTGCCGTGATCAAACGCTTCACTTGATCGATGATCAAGATGCTGTCCATCAACATCCAAACGCCATCAGGTGGAGCGTTCTCGTCGGCTTGATGCACGGGAACGCTGGGTTCGATCCAACGGATGAGCTCATATCCCCACATCCCATACAACTGCCCAAGGGGTGGCAGGCCTGGAAGAGAGACCGGTTTATAGGCATTTGTGCATTCTCGAAGCACCTCTAGGGGGTTGCCTTGAAAGCTCTCTTCATGGCCATCCCGCCAGCGGCGCGTCAGAGCATCGCCTCTGGCTGAAAGTGTCCACAAGGGATCACAGGCAATCACACTCCAACGTCCAAGGTTCTCGCCACCTTCGACGGATTCGAGTAAGACACCAGGCGGGTGTCCTTCACCGACCTTGAGCCAGGTGGTGAGAGGGGTTTCCAGATCAGCGGGCCAGCTATGGGCGACGGGTATAAACGTTGCCCCGCAGCGGGCGGCTTCAAAAAAGGCGGAGCGGTCGGGGCTGAGCATGAGGTGATTGTCGCAACCGACCGCTGGGCATCATGGCCAAACGCTGATCAGGAGTCGAATGTGTTGCGACCGCTGAACTTGATGCTGGAAGGCTCGACATTCGCGCCGATTCTTCTGGGGTTATGGCCAACCATGGGTCGTCCCTCATTCACTTTCTCTGAGAAGACGCCATCCAATGGATGGAGGAACTCGGTGTCGCCACCAGGGAAGATCCGATAAATCTTGAAGTCCTCGATCCGAGGCTTGAATTTGGTGCGGAGTTGGGTGCCCAAGGCCAAGCACTGTTCCTTGCGGGCGAAATACATGATGTTTTCGCCAGAAGACATCATCGCGGCTCCGCCTGTGGGGAGTTCGAAGGCTTGCTCGCTGGTGCTGGTCCAGGTGATGGCGTACTTTTCTTCCGTTTCAGCGGAATTGAGCAGGCCGCCGGTGCTGCCGATGTACTGGGGGAGCTGACCGGTTAAGGCGGATGCTGTCATAGCTGACCTCGAAATTCGGCATGCCGTGATAACAAAAAATTAGCATCGCGGTTCGGTCCTGATCGCTCTTCTGACCTGGAAACTTCACACCCGTCAACAATGCGGCGCTAACGGAAAAAACACGGTCAAACCGCGATCTCGTCGCTGGGTGAGTCGCCCGCCTAGTCGGGCGAGTAAGCGCCGGGTCGCGGTTTGACTGAGCTGCAAGCTTCCCGTGTCTGGATTCCAGCTCAGCACGGGGCCAAGCTGGGCGATGGGCTCTGGACTGGTGACCCCCTCTCCACGTTCTGCAGGACTCTGACCGTGCAGTTGCAACTTGAGACGAGCTCCAGCAGGTTGAAGGGTGAGCACGAGCTGGCTTCCACTGGGCAGACCGCGACTGCAACGATCCACTAGGCCTCCCAGCATCGGTTCCAGGCGACTTGGATCACTGAGGACTGAAGGAAGGTTGCTGGCAATTGCAAGGCTCAGCTCAATGCCCCGTCGTTGTAGCTGCTGTTCCCAGGCGGGCGTCAACAGACTGATCATCCTGCCTAGATCAGTCTGAGCCAGAACAGAGGGACCTTCTGGCTGGCGTTGTAGTTCTGCCGCCTGAAAGATCAGGCCGAACCGGTCAATTTGTTCACTGCATTCGGTATCGATCATTTGAAGGCGTTTGATGGCTGTCTCGGGCAAGTCATTGCGCCGCAGCAAAGATCGGATCAGGGTGCGAATCGTCGAGAGAGGTGTCCGCACTTCGTGAGCGATTGCCTCAAGCAAGGACAGCTCTTCATCGGCCTTGTTCGCCGCGGATCTCTCTTCACTTGTTGTTTGTGGCTGCTGATTGCTCTGGGCGGGAGCTGATGTCGAGGCCTGCAACGTCACGGTGGGTGCCATGCTCGCGAGTCGCACGGCTAGGTTTGGCCAAAATATTTGGCCTAGGGCACTGCTGCTTTCAAGAGGGCCAAGCGCCTCGAGGGCTTGATGAAGAGCCAGTGCTTGATCTGGGGCATCCAGTTTTAGCCTCTGTTCAATCAGGCCAAGCACGATGCCAAGGGTTTCAGGCTCACTGCGCATGAGCAGCTGCCTTTGGCTTGCTGCCCCATGAAGGGCTAGGGCGATTTGAACTTTGGCTGTGATGACAACCAAGAGAGGATCATGGCTGTCGTTCTCGAGAAGCGGTAAGCGTCTGAAGGTTGATGCTTGTAACGAGTGGGTTGCGCCTGCACGGCTCTGGCGAGCTCTTGAGAGGTCTGGAGGGAGGAGGCTTGTGCTGGACGATGTCAGAGCTCCAAGTGCCTCAGGTGCCCAGACCCACCCCTGCAGGCTGTTCAGAAGTTGGGGTGCATAAAGCGCTGGTAGGGGGGCCGCAAGCCAAACTCCAGCCGGTGCTTCTTCGTTTTGGAGGAGCGTTTCCTGAAGCGTTTCTAAAGCAGCCCACCACATGCGCCGCGCCGTCGAGTCATCGGAGCATCCCGTGCTCACTCCCCGAGCCATCTGTTGGTGAATGCTCTGAAGCAACATCACTGGCTCATCGTTTTAGGGACCGTTTGGAGCGCCTCGATACCGAAAGACATAGTCCAAGGGCTAGGAAATTTACGACCATTGCGCTTCGGCCGTAACTCATAAAAGGAAGTGGGATACCAGTGACAGGACCAAGGCCAATGGTCATGAAGATGTTCACGACGACTTGAAACATCAGCATGGTGGCGACGCCAATCACCACGAGCGATTCGAAATCAGAACGGCTTTGTCCGGCCACCTGAAGCAGGCGCCCCATCAACAGTGCAAATCCGATAACAACCAAAATCGTCCCTAAGAATCCAGTCTCTTCTCCCAGAGCACTGAAGATGAAGTCGGTGTGCTGTTCAGGAATAAAGCGCAATTTTGTGAGTTGCCCTTGCAGGAGCCCCATCCCGAACAAGCCTCCCGATCCAATTCCAACTGTGCTTTGGAGCAGGTGGTAGCCGCCTCCAAGGGGGTCTTTTGCTGGGTCAAGAAACAGCACGAGGCGATCACGCTGATAGTCCTGCAAGCCGTGCATCCACATCCAAGGGGTGACAATGGCCGCAGCAGATTGCACGATCATCACCAGTGCAAGCGCTAGCCGTTTCCAAGGCAACGATCGGTAAGCAATGATCATGGCTAACGGGATCCAGGCAGCCAGTCCCCAGGGGAACAGTCCCGCGAGCAAAGCCGTAGCCAGGGGTGAGAGCAGCAGCACGAGCCACTCAATTGGCATGCCCGACCAATAGACCATCGTGAGCAGCAGCGCTCCAAAAACAAGCGATGTTCCGAGGTCGGGCTGGATGAACACCAGCAACCATGGAATCGAGATGATCCCTAACGGCCGCAGAAGATCGACGGGTCTTTCGACAGGGTGCCGATCGAGCACCGCCGCCAGCAAAAGAATGGCCGACAATTTTGCGAACTCCGACGGTTGCACGTGCACTCCGCCAATGCTGAGCCAGCGTTGAGCGCCCAGGGCAGTGGTGCCGATGAGCCGAACGGCGACCAGGCTGCTCACCGTGACGGCATAAATCGGAATCAGCAGTGGTTTCAGGCGCAGCAATGGAAGCTTGGCTGTCACCAGAGCGATCACAACTCCAACAGCGGCGGTAATCCAGTGGTGGTACCAGTCGGCGTAATCAGCTTGGCGCTGGGTGCTTGCGATCAAGAGGCCCGCCACCGTGACCATGGCGAGGGGGATACCCCACAACACTGGTTCCTTGAGTCGCCAGCCTTTGCGTTGCCGGTTGAGGGTGAACAGGCTGTGTTCACGACTCATCGGGCCAATTTTCATGCTCAGCTGATCGCCTGAAGGCTGTTGTCAACTGTCTCAGCTAGCTCTTTAAAGGCCTGCGCACTTGCGGAGTCGGGATGGCTGATGCAGATGGGACGGCCTTGATCGCCTCCCTCTTGCACCGCCATTTCCATCGGGATCTGGGCCAAAAGAGGAACGTCGAAGGCTTCCGCCAATGTTTGTCCGCCTCCGGATCCAAACAGGGCATAGCTCCTGTCGGGTTGATCTGGTGGGATAAAGGCGCTCATGTTCTCGACGACCCCAAGAACCGGGACCCCCATCTGAAGAAACATGGCCAAGCCACGCCTGGCATCCTGCAAAGCCACCTTCTGTGGTGTGGTCACGATCACTACTCCGGCCATCGGCACGGCCTGGGCAAGGGAGAGCTGGGCATCGCCAGTTCCGGGCGGAAGATCCACGATCAGGACATCGCGCTCGCTCCAGTCCACTTGATAGAGAAACTGTCGAATAATCCCGTTCAGCATCGGACCGCGCCAAATCACGGGTTGGTTTTCTTCGATCAACAATCCCATCGAGACCACGGCGACCCCGCAGCTTTCCAGGGGAATCATCCGCTGATCATCACCAGAGCCACTGACCTCAGGGCTTTGATCGGCAACGCCAAGCATGATCGGGGCGTTAGGCCCGTAAATATCGGCATCGAGCAAGCCAACACGTAGTCCCTGTTTTGCCAGTGAGCAAGCAAGATTGACGGCCACAGTGCTTTTGCCGACTCCGCCTTTGCCACTGCTGACCGCAATCACCTGTTTGACACCAGGGATGGGCTGGCGTTCAGCTGCTTGACCATGGCCGGCTTGACCAATTCCACCTTGAGAAGGTGGGGTGCCCAATTCAATTTGGACGTCCTGAATGGTTTCAAGGGCTAAGAGACGTTCTCGTGCCTCAGCGACGATGCGGTCCCGTTGACCTTGGGCAAAGCCAGGGAGGTTGAGACGGAGCACGGCCCGGGGTGGATCAACCCGTACGCGATCCAGCCAGCCGAGATCCACAACAGACCGATTGCTGCCTGCATCCACAATCCCTTTCAGCAACTCAGCTGCCTGTTCTGCTATGGCCATGCATCTGATGCTTTGGGGTGGATCCTAGGGGCGCTGCCCATGACAGTCCTTCACACATGCTTGTCGGGACCGGTGGCAGGCTGAAATGGTCGTTGGATCGTTCATCGCCAGTTCATGGTTCGCTCTTTACTCAAGCGCCTCAAGGGCAAGATCTTGCTCTCTTCGGATGCCACGGGGGAACGACCACCGTCCGATTCCCGTACGCGCGCTCGGGCATTGGTGCAGGGCCTCCAAAATGAAATTTGCGCTGGTCTTGAGCAACTGGATGGCAGCGCCCATTTCCAGGAAGAGAGTTGGGATCGTCCTGAAGGTGGTGGCGGGCGCTCGAGGGTGATGACCGAAGGGCGGGTGTTTGAACAGGGAGGGGTGAATTTTTCTGAGGTTCACGGCAAAGAATTGCCACCGTCGATTCTCAAGCAGCGTCCTGACGCCAAAGGGCATCCTTGGTTCGCAACGGGAACGTCGATGGTGTTGCATCCGCGCAATCCCTTCATTCCGACCGTTCACTTGAACTATCGCTACTTCGAGGCTGGCCCCGTTTGGTGGTTTGGAGGTGGTGCTGATCTCACGCCTTTTTATCCGTTTCTTGAGGATGCTCGACACTTCCATCGAGAGCACAAGCGGGCCTGTGATTCCATCGATCCCAATCTCTACCAGGTGTTTAAGCCTTGGTGCGATGAATATTTTTTCCTGAAGCACCGCAAGGAAACAAGAGGGATCGGCGGGATTTTTTATGACTACCAAGATGGCAGTGGTCGGTTGTATCGGGGGCAGGATGAAAAGGGTCCTGCGGCGCGTCAAGCCGCTGAGATCGGTTCATGCCGCCTTGGTTGGGATCAGCTGCACGATCTTGCGCGCGCTTGTGGACAAGCCTTCTTGCCTGCCTACACACCGATTGTGGAGAAGCGCAATCCGCTCCCCTATGGAGAGAGGGAGAGGCAATTTCAGCTCTACCGACGTGGCCGCTACGTGGAATTCAATTTGGTGTGGGATCGGGGCACGATTTTTGGACTGCAGACCAATGGTCGTACTGAATCGATCTTGATGTCTCTGCCGCCGATGGCACGTTGGCAGTACGGCTATCGAGCCCCAGAAGGATCCCGGGAGGAATTACTCACAGACCTGTTTACCCGCCCGCAGGATTGGTTTGGGGATCCGACCCTTGAGGACCGATGTCGCCCCCATCAGGCGATCGATTGACACCCTCCTCTAAAGCATCCACAACGCGCAGCGCCAAACAATCGATCGTTTGGAGTTGGGTGTTGGGATTGCGTAGTTTCTGCTCTAGCGGTGGTTCCAGCATCCCAATTTCGAGAATGCTGATTCCCCGTCGGGGCCCGCCTAATCCACCTCTGAACAGCCTGGGGAAGCGTCCAAAAGCCTTGCCAAGACTTTCGTCGATCGTGTTGAGGGGTCTGTTGAGTGCAGGGATTAAGCCTGAGCCGAATCCATAGGGGCTATAGGCATCGAAATGAATTTCGAGGATGTACTCCCCTTTGGCTGAGCGCGCCCTCGCTTGCGACCAGTTGGTTTTGGGGTGGTTGTCATTCCGGATCGTGAGAGCTGGTGGGTTGTAGCTGTTGATGTTGAGAGCTCGGGCTTTCCCTAGACGAACCACCGCGGTTTGAACCTTCAAATTCCAGTACAGCTCGTCGCGCATGCGTGCGTCCATCGGAGCTTGCTTGTTCACTCCAACTGCAAATCCAGGGGTGCCTGCACTGTTCATCCCCTGGGAGTCGGAATGACCCGCCATCACAACAATGGGGGAGTTTTTCGCCATAGGGGCGGTTCCTACCCAGCGGCCAGGCAGACGGGTCCTAGCTCCCAATAAAGGGTCAGGAGTGGATGGCGCTGGGCAGACCGGTTGCTTTGGAAGGGTGCCGTCTGACGTTGCAACGGCGCTGTCTTGAATCAAGAGGCTGTGCTCTTTCGCCTGAGTGAGAACCAGAGCGACCATGGACAGCAGGCTGACGCTGATCGGGATGGTGACTCGTTTGCGTTGAATCCAGGCCGGAATGGGGGGCATGGGTTCAGATGGGAGAAGAGAGCAAGGAGCCATCGCTGGCGAGTTCAAGGGGTTCCCCTAAAGCAAGCTCAAGGGCGATCAATTCGTCGCGGTGCGCGCGAAGCCTGAGGGTGCTTCCTTCTTGGGGTGCTGGTTCGATTAAACGGATTTGGATCCCCTCCTGACGCGCAGCCCTTCGGCTGTAAACCCAACCGGCGAGAGGTCCTAGCAGGATGAGCGAGACCGGCCACCATCCAAGAGATGGGTTGAGCTCACGCAGCACGAGTCCAAGGCAACCTGCTCCAACCGCGCCGAGAATGGAGAGCAATACAGCTAAGGGGTTGCTGGAGGCCACGCGCCCGCGATATTCGAGCAAACAACGCTCTGCATCCCCGCCATCGCGAATCCAACCGCGACTCTCGAGCCACGTGCAGAGTCCTTCCATCACTTCAAGGGCGGGCCGCGGCGAGTGCACCTCCACCACTGTGGTGCGATCTTTGCTTGCGGCTCGCAAGAAGAAAACCAGTCCAATGGCCAACAGCAGAGTCAGCAGCAATGTGGATGTCTGTGTGGTTGGCATCCGCAGCGCTTGGTCTTTTGGTGAACCTGTTCTAGGTGGTCACGGGGTCATGTTCGAGGAGCCAGCGATGCCATGGTTCCATCAACCGTTCCGCCTCAGCTCTGGCTTCTTCATGGAGATGCAGCATGCGGCGAGGACGGCCGCGGCTTGGGCAACGCTTGCTATAGCAATCGAGTAGCTCTTGCTGATTCAGGAAATCAACGGCCTGGTGCAGAACGGTCTCAGAAACGCGCAACTGTGGGTGTTCCCGTTGAAGTCTCTGGAGCAGTCCAGAGGGGTAGCTGTCGTGTTGAAGCAGACAGTCCACGATCCAGCACACCGCAAGTTCGAGATCTAAAAACAGTGGCGGTGGTTGCTGAAAATAATGTTCGATATCGGCCAGGCAGTTGTGAGTGGCGTTGCGACGGAGGAGCATAAAGCCGATCGATCTCAGATTGGTCTAGCTCGGTCTCGGTTTGATTTTCAAGCCGCGAATGGGAAAAAATTCTGAGTGCAGACAAGAGGTCAAAGTGGAGAACTGCGACCAACTTCTTTGTTGCCATGACTGACATCTCCGCACAGCCTCGAACGTTTGCTGTTTTCGATGGCGATCTTGATGCGGACTGGGCGGAGCGCTACAGCCATGCCACCGCTCTCGCAGTGGATACGGAAGCCATGGGATTGATTCATGGACGGGATCGTCTCTGCCTGGTTCAAATTTGTGATGCCGAGGACCAGGTGTCTTGCATTCGCATCGCTCTGGGGCAAACAGAGGCTCCACGCCTTAAGGCGTTGATGGAGTTGGCCTCGATTGAAAAAGTGTTCCACTTCGCCAGATTTGATGTTGCGGCGCTTGCAACCGGGCTGGGCATCAGGGTGAATCCCATTTTCTGTACCAAGGTGGGAAGTCGATTAGCCCGCACCTACAGCCCCCGCCATGGACTTAAGGAGGTGGTGATGGAGCTTGTGGGTGTGGAGCTGGATAAGCAGGCCCAAAGCAGTGATTGGGGGCGTGTGGATGAACTCAGCGAGACACAGCTCGCCTATGCGGCTAACGATGCGCGTTACCTACTGCCAGCCCGAGACCGCTTGAAGGAGATGTTGCAGCGTGAGGGACGGTGGGAGCTTGCCGAGCGTTGCTTTGGTTGCATTCCGGTGATGTCCGATCTCGATCGCTTCCGGTTCACCCAGACGTTTGAACATTGATGGCCTCAACGCTCTGCAGTTCTGTTCATCTGGACATCAATCTTCCAGCATGAATTTCTCATCCAGGGGCTCTGCTTCGAGCAAGCGATCGAGAACTTGCCCCTGATCGTGGTCTCCCTTTGCGCGTTCGTTTTGTGCGTCTGCAAGCAGGGTTGTGGCCACTTCCTTGCGAGCCGTCAAATCTTTGGCGCCTGTTTTGTTTGCGGCGAGTTCAACTCTGCGGCGGGCTGATGACTGGCTGATGCCAAGTTGGGTGGCCAGTTCCGCGCAGAGCCTGAGGTAGTCGTGGTCCTGAATCGCGGACATGGCTGAAGGACGATTGCCTTCAGTATCCGTGGCCGAGCGGCAGTTGGATCAGAACTCGCTTGGCGATGGCTTCACTGCCTCCTGCAGGGCCCATGCGTTGGCGACCTCTTCGACCCATTTGCAATCTCAGAGATGGATCCTCGAGGAGCTGCTTCAGGCGAGTGTTGAGCTCATGGCTTGATTGACAAGAACGCACAGCTCCACCGAGCAAGCGACTTTGGCGTTTTGCGAATCCTTGGGTGAACTGAGGCCCTATTCCTGGGAGGGAGAGAGCGGGAATGCCCAGCCCTACGAGTTGCTCGGTGGCTGTTCCTGCCGTTGCCACGCCCACCTCAGCCCATGGAGCCCAGCGGTCGAACTGACCGGTTCCTAACAAGACAAGGACATGTCCCTTCAGCCAGCAGGCTCCTGCCTGCAATGCATCACTGGGTGGTGGACTGGAACGAAACCCTTGGCGCTTGAGTTCTGATCCAAGGGATTGAAGGCCTGGCGTGCCTCCAAGGGCGACCAGCACGGCAATCGGTCGGTCGCTGGGCAACGGTGCTAACGCGAGCAGTAAACGGCTGAAGTTGCGCTCTGCTTCTGGCATTCGGCTTCCGCATAGCAGCAGGATGCGCCTGCACCGATTCAGGCTGGCAGGGGCGGTTGCGTTGCTCAACCCATCCATCATCGGATTGCCAGGGGCTTCGGCGCGGACCCCGTGTCTTCGAAGCCCTCGGGCCGTTAAGCGGTCACGGGTCACCACCAAACGGCAGCGTTTGTTGCGCATGAGCAGCCACTCCCAAGGATCCCATTCGCTTCTCTTAAGTGCGTGATACCTGTCGCTGAGGTCACGACCAGGACCGCTGGTCCATGTGTAATCACTTTTTGGGGTGCCAACGAAGCCGAAGGGCCGCCCTGAATCCCACGCCATCAAGAGCGGTAGAAGGTCTCCGACCGCAAGGACGGCGTCGACCTCAGATCGGTGCTTACGCAAGCATCGCCACTGCTGCCAGGTAAGCAGGGGTAGTCCGGCGATTAAGTCCTCAAGGAGGCCCCACAGGCTTTGATTGCTAAACCCGCCGCTTGGGAGCGGCGCGGAGGGACCGATTTGTTGAACCCAGCCCTTCTCGATGGCTGCCTTGAAGCTTCCCCCTGTCCCAACGAGCGGCAACACCTTCAAGGTCAGTTGGGCACGTTGGTTCCGCAGGGCCTCGATGATCCTCAAGGCGATGAGGTCTTCCCCGTGACCATTGCTGATCAGCAACAAGGACCCTGAACCCTCGCTGATACGATCCGCTTGTGGAGTTGACTCTCCCTGAATGGCGGCATGGCCAAGTGGTAAGGCAGAGGATTGCAAATCCTTTATCCCCAGTTCGAATCTGGGTGCCGCCTTTGATCTCAACAGTCCAGAAAGGGTTTTTTTGATGGTTTTGCGTATCCCCACGTTACGCAAAATCCTCAAATTTTTTGCTCAGAATCTCTCTCATTTGGGATGAATTTTGGTCTTGTCGTTTAAGGGCTCTTAAGGAGCTTGCGCTTGTTCTCCTTTCAGGCATCTTCCCAGATCTTCGTGAGCTGGAAGTCTTGAGCTTGCGATTTTTTGGAACCTCGCAGACGGCTGCGACTAGGTCGGGGATGAGGATTTTGTCTTGAAGCGGCAGTCCTTGTGTATGACGCTCTGAAGGGCAGGGGGCAAACAAAAAAAAGCCCCAGGAGAGTTCGATCTCCTGGGGCCTGAGTCGTTCTCATGCGACAGTCCCTTTCTACATGATTCATGAGTATTTGTGCTTACGGAATGCCGTCAATTGAGGTTCGGTTGTCCGTTGTTGCTCTAGTTCCCGCTGTCTTCAGCGCTTGGGTGTCTTGGCGCTTGAGTGGTCGTTGAGGGCTTTTGGTATCAAAATAAATGCACTTTGACGGGCAGATTGGGTGAAAAATATTAGAAATAGGGTTCATATTTTACTTGGGGAAGGGGATAGTGGCCGAAAGAGTACGTTCGTTGTCAAGGCGATTGGGGTTTTAATTGTCTTTTCAATCCTTCTAGCAATTCTTGCTACAGAGCCAGTTATTCGTGGTCCTAATCTTAACCTTTTGGCGAAATTGGATCTGGTTGTTGCAATTTTGTTCCTGATCGAATATCTCTCTCGTTTGTGGATTGCACCGCTTAGGGATGGGGCTCGAAAAGGAGTGCGAGGCGCCCTGGAATTCGCAATTACTCCAATGGCGATTCTTGATCTTGTCGCGATTGCGCCAACGATTCTTGGTTTTATTACTCCTGAGCTCTATCTTCTTCGCGTGATTCGTCTTGTGCGAATTGGAAGAATAGGGCATTCTAAGCGTTTTCAGAAAAGTGTAAGGCATTTCAATCATGCCATCGCATCGAAGAAGGAAGAACTGCAAATTTCTGCAATTTATTCAGCTGTAGTGATTAGTCTTAGTAGTGCTTTGATGTATTTGGTTGAGGGAAGTGTTCAACCTGAGCAGTTTGGTTCCATCCCCAGGTGTCTGTGGTGGTCAGTGATTACCGTAACAACGGTTGGCTATGGAGATGTGTCTCCAGAAACTGCAGCGGGAAAGATTGTTGCTGCAATCACGGCATTGTTTGGTATTGCAGTTATCGCTATCCCTATCGGAATTGTTTCGTCTGGTTTTACTGATTCTTTGAGTTTGGAGAAAGCGAATTTAGATTCCAAGAATGGTTGAGACCCTTGCTCACCGGCAGCAAAGAATGATCAATAGCTCGTTGTCAGAACCACTCACAGGTCATGAGAGGCGGGACGCTCTGGTGATTCGCCGTCTCTAACCGTGAGGCCTTTAGGGAGGGCTCTATTCCTGCCGTTGGGTGCTGCGGGGATCTTCGTTGTTTGATGCGTTCGAATACAAGAGTTTTGAAGCCTAGAGATGGGCCTCCGCTTGATAAACCTCACCATTGATGTGCAGAGCGCGGCACCTCAGAACTCTTTCTTTCAAGTTGCATTCTCCGTTGTTAGCGGCCCAAGCTTTGGGTAAGCCCGTGGCAATTCCTTTGGAGTTGAAGGAGGCCTCTGCAACGCTTGAAACTGCGCTTTCCCAAGACGCAGCACTCAAGCGACAGGTTCCAGCGCTGCATATCAACGGCGATTCTCCTTGGGATGTCAGGGTCACGAACGTGAGCTGCCTACGGGAATTTTTGGTGGTTCCGTGACCAATCAATCGTATGGCTACAACGGAAGCACTTCGTCCGTTCAGCTGCAAAGTGATGCAAGCAACGCTGTCTTGCGTGCTGTCGGTATAAGAACACTCCTTGGTATCGGTTTCGTAGCGGCCAATCTTGGGATTCGGATCGGCAGCCCCCCTGATCGGAAAGCTCAGCATGCTGCTCAGCAGGAGCAAGGCGCTAAGGCGCAGAGTGAATGAGCGATCGAGCATCTATTTAGTAATCGTTGTCGGCTACGCAGATGCCCATGCATCGGATGCCGTTTGAGGCAGTCCGACGGCAGTGGGGACAGAGGACCTTTTCCGCTTGGCTCGTTGTGATGCCTTCCCCTTCTCCATCTGAGTCAGCCCCAGTTGTTTTGCTTGTACTGATGATGGATTCTGCGATCGATGCCATGGCGAGCGCTGCTTTACGGCGATCATGGCGTGCAGAGTGAAGAGCCGGCGTGACGGGAATTGGATTTGGAACTTGGGCCTGGGGCAACCAATTGCTGTGGGGTTACCAACCGGAGCGCGACGATCCCGAGCTTGAGGCCACGCTGAGCGCAGCTGTTCAAGGCGGACTGTCGCTTGTGGACACTGCCGATTCCTACGGCACGGGTCGTCTCAATGGGCGTAGCGAACTCCTGCTGGGTCAGTTCCTCCGCGCTATGGATCCTGCTCAGTCCAGGCAGCTCAAGGTGGCAACCAAGCTGGCTCCATTCCCTTGGCGGCTGGGTCGCGGCGGCTTCAAGCGCGCGTTTAATGCCAGTAAAAAGCGGTTGGGAGGGCATTTGGATCGAATCCAATTGCATTGGAGCACTGCTCGGTATGCCCCTTGGCAAGAGTTGCCTCTGCTCGATGGGCTTGGTGATTTCGTGGAGCAAGGGTTAGTGCCAGAACTTGGCTTGTCCAACGTGGGACCGAAGCGTCTGCGCTTCCTTCATGGCCATCTCTTGACCAGAGGGATCCGTCTACAGAGCGTTCAAGTTCAGCTCTCTCTGCTCGCACCTGAACCGGTCTTGCGTGGCGAGTTGGTGCAAGTGTGCCAGCAGCTTGGTGTGGAGTTGTTGGCCTATAGCCCCCTAGCCCTCGGCATTTTGGCAATGCCTTCGGGCGTGCAAGGCACCACCTCAACGGTGCTGCGTTCAAGGTTGTTTCAGCGGTTGCTGCCGGCCAGTGAGGATTTGCGTTCCGTGATGGGTGAGATCGCAGCACAACGGAGCGCCTCAATGGCACAAGTGGCTTTGAATTGGTGCAGGTCCCACGGAGCATGCCCGATTCCGGGGCTACGGCGCCCAGCTCAAGCTCTCGATGCCGCAGCAGCTTTGCATTGGTCGCTGAGTGCAGCCGAAAGGCAAGCGTTGGATCAACTCAGTGAACGAACATTGGCGCGCATGCCAGCGAATCCATTTCAGAGCGCCTGATCAGCAGGATCAGGATCTGGACTCACAACCACTGGCAAGGACGATGATTTGCTCTGGAAGGGAATGACCTTCACCGGGGATGCACTGGAACTTTCACTTTCCTCCTGTGCCTTGGAATGTTCACAGGCATTCAATGCTTCTTGAAGCAGAGAATCGAATGTGGCTCCTGGCAAACGATGCCTGGCAATCTCTAGAAATGTTCTCGGTAGAGACTCACCCGCTGCACTCAGGACAGCAGGGTTCTCACGGCGTTGCTGTTGCTCATCTTCAATCGCGCGTAGGAAGCGATGCGTCACATCGCGTTTGGTACACGCTTTGATCAGGGTGTCTCGGTCGGCAATCGGCTGATCAGCAATCTCTTCAAGTTCAACAATCCTGCGTTCGAGGCTCTCGAGAACTTCCGCAGCTTCTTTCGTGATGTTTGCGAGTTGTCCGTCCGATAGGAAGGGCATATCTGCAACAAAGACTTTTCCATGATCTTTAAGGGCTAAAAAAGTTGGCCTTGGCCCTTGCCGATGCCCTGATGCACGGTCATAACTTCCGCCGAGAGGCCGGCGTGGAGGCGTAGGACCAGCAGAAGCTCTTCTACGAGTCGTCCTTTGAATTCTATCGAAAGCCATTTCTAGTTAAAGATTTAACGCTCTTCTTGCAGCTGATGCCGAAGTGCTCTACCAACAATAACGATTTAAACTCTAAAAAGGCTTGAGAGTCCAGCCAGTTTCAGGAGCTGACGTTAACTGTTAGAGATCGAGCAGACCTCATGCTGGGAGTCCCAAGACGGACCCGTCTCCATCGCCGTTTGGTGAGCTTTCGATACGTCCGATGGTCCAGGCCTGAATCCCTTCCGATTCGCATGCTTTTTGAGCCATAGAAACCCCTTCTTCAGGAACGATCAGGCAGTAGCCAATTCCGAGATTAAAGGTGTGCCAGAGGTCCCGCTCGGGGATGTCGCCATAGGACTGCAACCAGTTGTAGATCGCCGGACGTGTCCAGCTCGATGGGTCCACGCTTGCTCTTAGGCCCTGTGGAAGGCAACGAGGAAGGTTCTCAGGAAGACCTCCTCCTGTGATGTGGGCCATTCCATGAATGGGTGTTCCTGCGTCGAGCAAGGTTTTCACAAGGTGCCCATAGAGCTGTGTGGGAGTGAGCAAGGTTTCGATCAGAGGTTGCTCACTGGGGCCGAATGTGGTTTCAGCATTGGCGCCAGATTCTTTAAGAACCCTGCGGACCAGGCTGAAGCCATTGCTGTGAATGCCGCTACTGGCAATGCCCAAAATGCGATCGCCCGCGCGGATCTGCCGACCGTCGATCAATTGCTCCTCATCCACAACGGCCACGCAGAAGCCCGCTAAGTCGTAACGCCCTGGTGGATAAAACCCGGGCATTTCAGCGGTTTCGCCACCCAACAAAGCGCAGCCGCTTACGCGACATCCCTCGGCAATGCCCTCCACCACGGTGGCCATGGCTTCAGGGCTCAGCGCTCCAGTGGCCATGTAGTCGAGGAAAAATAGGGGTTCAGCCCCGCTGGTGATTACGTCGTTGACACACATGGCCACGAGGTCGATTCCTACGTTGTGATGACCGCCATGGTCTTGAGCGAGTTCAAGCTTGGTGCCAACGCCATCGGTTCCCGATACCAAAAGAGGTTTCTTGAGGCCTTCGGGAAGGCGCATTAGGCCTCCGAAACCGCCGAGTCCGCCCACGACCTCTGGTCTGTGCGTGGCTTCCACGCTCTTGCGGATTCTGTTGACGAAGGCGCGCCCCGCCTCCACATCGACCCCAGCGGTTTTGTAGTCCATTCAAGAATGATTCACTTCAATGATCCTCCTCTCTCGTGGCTCGCTGTGTGCCTGATGCGGGATCGTCTGAGGCCGTGATGAGCTCACCTTGTCACTTGGATCAGGCTCCCTAATGCGTTGTCCATTGAGTTGCGTTGCTTAGCCCTGTGCGGGTGTGACATCTCAGCGTTGCGTCAGGGATCTCACTCAGTAGCGCTGTTCAAAAGTGCCTGCAGGGGATTGAAAAAGGTTTTGACTTAACCCACATTTGAAATAAGAGATCGTTCGCACGAAATCACCTACTCCGTTTTTTTAGGACATGGGTCGCTTCTTTAAGGCTGAACGATCAACTTGCATGCACCGAACTTTCCCCTTCGCGACTCTCGCCACCGGACTCTTTGCTACGGGCTTTGCACTGTTTCCAGTTTTGGCGCGTGATGTTGCCACCACTGAGTTTTACGACCCTTTCGAGCCCTTGGAGCCTCAGTCCGTCCAGGCCTCCGCACCCACCGCTCCTGCGGTTGTTCCTCCTCCTGTGGTGACCCCTCCAGAACCTCCCGAGAGGTTGGTCATCTCCACCTCAACGGGAGAGGCAAGCTGGTATGGACCTGGTTTCTTTGGCAATCGCACGGCCAACGGCGAGGTGTTTAGGCCTGGAACGATGACGGCTGCGCATCGAACGCTGCCCTTTGGAACCAAGGTGAAGGTCACGAATCTCAGAAACGGCAAAGAAATGATTGTTCGTATCAACGACAGGGGTCCATTCAGTGGTAATCGAGTGATTGATATTGCTCACGGTGCAGCGCAGCACCTTGGTTTGGTATCAAGTGGAATTGCTCAAGTACGCCTTGAAGTGCTGCGCTGAGCATGCAGGTCCTTCGGTCCCTGCACGATCTTCAAGATTGGCGCCATTCCTCTGAAGCCTTCGTGCATTTTGTGCCAACGATGGGGGGGCTCCATCAAGGGCACGCAAGTTTGATTTCAGCGGCCTCGCGCCACAAGGCTGATGAGGCAAAGACCTTGGTCAGCGTGTTCGTGAATCCCTTGCAGTTTGGCCCAGATGAGGATTTCGCTCGCTATCCACGCACTTTTGAAGCTGACTGCGAACTAGCTGAGCAGTGTGGTGCTTCGGCAATCTGGTGCCCTGATGAGGAGCAGATTTATCCCGGTGGTATGGCTGAAATCTGGAGGATTCAGGCCCCAAACTCGTTGCAGTCAGGATTGTGCGGATCCACACGGCCTGGTCACTTCGATGGTGTGGTCACAGTGGTTTGCCGTCTTTTGGCGTTAGCCAAACCGCATCAGTTGTTTCTCGGTGAAAAGGATTGGCAGCAACTCACCATTTTGCGCCGAATGGTGTTGGAGCTTGGCTTGGCGGTCAGGGTGCGCACTGTGCCCACTTTGCGGGATTGTGATGGTCTGGCCAGCAGTTCACGAAACCGCTACCTCAATGCTCAGCAGCGTCAGCAAGGGGTGTTGTTTGCCCAGGTGTTACGCGATGCGAGCTCTGCTTTCTTGCATAGCGCTACGCCCTTAAACCCTGAGCAGGTTCGTCGTCGTCTCGAAGAGGGTGGTCTCAGTGTGGAGTACGTCGACGTTGTTGATCCCTGGTTGTTGCAGCCTTCTAAGCCCAATGAGGCATCACTTACTTTGCTTGCAGCTGCTGTTCGCTGCGGCAGTACCCGCCTGATCGATCATGCTTTTTTAATGACGCGTTCTCCCCTCGTTGCGATTGATGGTCCTGCTGGTGCTGGTAAAAGCACGGTTACCCGAGCCTTTGCCGAGCGCCTAGGGCTTGTGTACCTCGACACCGGAGCGATGTATCGGGCCGTGACTTGGTTGGTGCTGGAGCAGGGAGTTGATCCTGCTGATTCTGCGGCTGTGGACGTTGTCTTGAACGGTCTCGAGGTGGAACTTGAGCCCTTGCAGCAAGGTGTGCAGGTGGTGCGTGTGAATGGCCACGAGGTCACCGACGCGATCCGTGATCCGCGGGTGACGGCGTCTGTATCAGCGGTTGCGGCTCATGCTTGCGTTCGGGCTGCCATGACTGCCCAGCAACAGCGAATGGGCGAGGCGGGCGGTCTTGTCGCTGAGGGAAGAGATATTGGCACTGCAGTGTTTCCTGATGCAGAACTCAAGGTGTTTCTTACGGCAACTCCTAAAGAACGGGCTCGACGCCGCGCTCTCGATTTGGAAGCCAGAGGACACGAGGTGCCAGCTCTACCTGAGTTGGAAGCACAGATTGTGGAACGCGATCGTCTTGATAGCACCCGTGAGGTGGCGCCCCTGCTTCAAGCAGACGATGCCATTGAGCTGATCAGCGATGGGATGAGCATCGAGCAGGTGATTGATGCGCTGGAAGATTTGTTCCGTCGTCGTGTGGGCGAAGAGGTCTGGCCCACTCCTGTTTAACGGTTTAGCGCTGAGGGGGCGAAGCTAAGAGGTCGTCAAGAAGCCCTTCACAGGCATCCTCGAGTAAATCGAGCACATGTTCGAAGCCCTGCTCACCTCCGTAATAGGGATCTGGAACCTCAAGAGTGTCTGCCCGACGTGCATGGCTGAGCATCAGGCGAATGTTGACTGTGCTTCGGGGGCCGAATTCTTTGGCCATGCTGGTCACGTTGCGCAGGTTGTCCTGATCCATAGTGAGAATGTGATCAAAGCTCTCTAAGTCGCCGAGTTCGAGTTGGCGGGCACGACTGGGTAGGTCAATCCCTCGGCGCATGGCGGCTGCTTGCATGCGGCGATCGGCTGGATTTCCCACATGCCAGCCCCCTGTACCAGCGGAATCAACGAGGAACTGGTCGGTGAGTTGCCGTTGTTCGATGAGGTGAAGAAACACGCCTTCAGCGGCGGGTGAACGGCAGATATTGCCGAGACAAACAAATAGCAATTTTGTTGTCATGAGGGATTAATGCGTTGTAAAGCCAGGGTGGCGCGCAGGCGAATCACCTTGATGGACTCAGAATTGGAACTAAGTTGTTTCAAGCCCAAGATGCATTGATCCTTATTTGTAGAATTGTACCTGAGTAAGTGCATTTCAATTCCGAAGATTGCAGAATAGCGCACAACCCATTCATCATCTTTAATTGCTGCGAGTAGTGCTAATAGGCAGCGATTGAGTTTTGAACTTTCTTCGGGATAAATGAGATTCAGTTCTGCCAGGCCACGAGCGGCGGAACGCCGCACGCTAGGTGCAATATCTGTTGCTAATGCATGTTCCAGTAAGTCGAGACTTCTAGGATCGCGAATCGAAGCAAGGGCTCGCACCACCCAGGCGCGTGAACCATAATTTTTTTCGTCAAGGCTAACTAATAGTGAGGGCACAGCCTGGCTGCCAAGTTCGATTAATCCAGCAGTTGCAACTGATGCAACGGCTGGATTATTAAATCCTAGTACTTCAATCAGTGCTGAAATTGCATCAACAGTATGAAGATTGCATAGGCTTTTGGTGGCTCGAATTAATTCAGGTGTTGTTTTGGCCGCTTGAAGATTAGCGATAGCTCCTTCTAGAGGAGAGACATTCATCACAAGAGTCCGTCCATTGCATCGAGGACGCACGTGTCTTCGCTTTTTTCTGCAAGGCCACGCAAAGCTACAAGTTTGAGGCTATTTTCAATGGCAGCCGACTGAATGGCAGGCAGCGCAGGCATCCAGCCTGTTGCGCCTAGATCCAGAAGAACGCCCCTGCGAATTAGTGGATCATCGTGTTGTAAAAGCTCAATTAAAGGTGGCGCCCATTTCTGATCACCGGTGAGTAGAAGCAAGGCTCGACAAGCTGAAGCTCGTATTAGCGGACGAGAATGTTTTGTAAAAGGCGTGATCGTGATTATTACGCTGTGTGATGCTACGCCAATCGCTCCCAAGGCCTCTAACACAGATTCATAGGGTTCTTTCAACTTGGCAGATCCCGGTTGTGTTTGTTCTGCCTCGTCTGGGCCCCCAGATAACAGCTCGCACAGATCTAGAACAACAGATTGAGCTTGAATCATTCCCAAACTTCTTGCTGACTCTTCACGAATTGAATAGTCATTGTTCTTCAGGAGGCTTCTGAGCTTTTCTTCTGCATTCGTTGCTTGAAGGATTCCTAGAGCTCTGATTGCATTCAATGCAACTGCGCGACGTTCGTTATGGATAGGATTTCCATGGAGTGGATCCAACGCTGTCAACAGCAGAGGTATCGTTTCTGGATGGCGGCTGCGCATCCGACCGAGCCACCACGCTGCGTAGTACTGGTCAGAGAAATCTTCTGTCTGGCGTAAATTCGCAATGACCTGCGCTTCTGTGAGAGGTGGGTGGAGGTTCTCAGTTGAAGGATCCTTCATTTCATAACCACTTTTCAGGAATGTTTTCAGCCCAGTTGCTGATGCGCTGAAAGCGGAATTCACCAGCAATGGATCCCCAGCATCGCTCGTGTGTTTGGGGGTCGTGTCCTCGATCTAATGTTGTTAATTCATCACCTTGGAGGTGAAAGCTACTCACTAAATAGGTCTCTTTCCCGTCGCGACGCACGATGCATCGACATCCCGGTTCAAGTTCACCATGAAACCCATTGTCTAATTGACGGACTTGATAATGGCAATGATCGAGGCGGATTAGATCTTGCTCTTTAATTGTATTTCTGCACTCATGGTTATATGTGGCAGTTGAGAAGCGGTCTGGATCTTTAAATGTATGATTCCAAAGTTTGATGATTCCTGAAGTAACTTCTTCGGCGCGAATCACCCTAAGCCTGTAAGGACGCTTGGGGTCGACTGCATAGGTTTGTTCGAGAAGGATTGAACCAGGCTGCAGATGCTCAATTGGCTTATAGCGAAGAAAAATATGTGCAAATAATGGTGGGTTGTCAAATGCCTGTTGCTGGTTACTGTATTCACCACAAAGATTTTGAAGAAAATGTCCAATCGTTGCTGTCATTTAGGCGGTTTTCTCCTTGTGACATTGAAAAAGCCCCCATTATAAGGGGGCTTGAATGCATTGACTGATCTGATCCTTGCTAGATGGGATCAGGTCAGTGCATTAATTGCATAGTTGATATAGCTGTTGGCTTCGGTTGCAGCATCGCCTGATAGGCCATGGCTGCTTTTAATATGCTTAAGAGCCTCTACATACCATGAAGGGGAAAGCTCAAAAGTGCGGTTGATCTCGTCAAGACCAGCGATGAGGTAGTCATCCATAGGGCCTGTGCCACCGGCAACCAAGCAATAGGTGACCATTCTCAAGTAATAGCCGATATCACGAGAGCACTTTGCTTTTCCTTCAGGAGTGGTTGAGTAGTTCGGCCCCTCCATCTGAGTGGTGTAAGGGAACTTGGTGTAGACAGCCTGTGTGGCACCGCTTACGAGTGAATCGGCCTTTGCTGTAAGACCTTTGGCGGCCTCTAGGCTCGCTTGGGCACGGTTGAAACGTCCAGAAGCTGCTTGAACTTCTGTGTTGCTAAGGAAACGGCCTTGTGAGTCGGCGGCTGCAACCGCTTCGGTGAGTGGGGTTTTCATTTAGAGATGAGGGAGGTGAAGTGGGATTAATTCGCCAGATCAGGCAACGGATGCAGCTGCACGATCAAAATAAGTACCGATTTCACTACTCAGCGAAGCGCAATCGCCACTGGAAATTCCAGCACTGTCGTTAACGATAGAAAGTGCTGCGTCCTTCATCAGGTTCACACCAGTTGCAACCGAGGCGCCTGGAGTTCCTAATGCGAGATAGGTCTCACGAAGACCATTCAGGCAACGATCCTCTAGGACAGATGCGTCACCAGTGAATGCTGAATATGTGATGTAACGCAGGATGATTTCCATATCGCGAAGGCAAGCTGCCATTCGACGGGAGGTGTATGCGTTTCCTCCAGGAGAAATCAGGGCAGGTTGTTGTGCGAAAAGTTGGCGTGCAGCGTTAGCAACGATTGTGGAGGCGTTGTCGGAAATCCGGCTTACGGCGTCCAAGCGCTTGTTGCTGCCAGAAACCATGGCTGCCAGAGCATCAATTTCATTGGCACTGATGAACTGTCCCCTGGCGTCGGCCTGGGCGACAACCTTGGTGAAGGCGTCGAACATTTTTTACTCCTGCTTGCAATGTCTGGTGAGGTGCTCAAGCACCCATGAGCACATCCTACGGAAGTCCTCTTGGGTTCCAGGCAATCTTCGCCAAATGCTTAGGACTCCCCTGAAAGCTGTTCATAATGTGTAACTCGCTCCGGGTGGTTTGGGGCTGTGTTAGCTCTCAAAAACTACAAATGTGTCTCGATCACAGATCAAAAAGTACAGAGTGGATGTAGGCCTCAGTCCACTCGCTGCCATGAAAGCGAGTCAACATTCCGCGTGCAGGGTCTTTTTCAGCTCGATAGTCCGTGTATTTTTTTTGTCCTTGCAGGAGAACATCGCTTCGTTCCGGAGTAACCCGCTCAGCGCTAGCGGCTAGTTCTAGGTAGAGATCTAAATACTCATTGAAAGCAGGTCTCACGACTGACTCAATCAGATCGTCGCCTTCCTTGCCTAGTGGAAGTCGTGTCCAGAGGAATCCTGGTGAGAAAAAGGGCTTTGCTTCTTCTGGGATTGGTCCTCCGTAAGGCAGTTGATCTCGCCAACGTTCAAAAATTGGTATGAGACGATTCCAGACCTGAGTGGTGTGGACTTCATCGGTTTTGATGGCAGGTTGCAGGTCCAGGGCAAGCAGATGTCCTGAAGGGAGCGTTACTAAATCACCGCCAAAAAAAGGTAGGTCATACGTGGAATTTGGATTGATTACAAAGTTCAAAACAGACGCTGCAGATCCAGCACTCACGCAAGCAGCTCTGACTTGCCTGAATTTCTCAGTTTTGCAAGCCCAGGTGGCTGTTGTGACAGAAATTGGTTTTGATTTGGATCCAGTTTGACCTTCGCGTTGTAAAAACCGATCTGGGACTGGGTATGGGTCAAAATTTAAGCCTTCTAGGCTCTTAACTGCATCTTCAAGAAAGGGTTGCCATGACCATCCTTCGATGTTTACAGGTTCTGTGCTTTTTAACCTTTGAATTGTCATTGGTGAGGAGAGGAGGCGGGGAATAAAAACTCGTGGAGGAACCGATTTGACCAATCTTTTCCAAAATGGCTTGTGAAGAGTCCGTGAGCTGGATCGCGCTCTGCGCTGTAAATATCATATTTTTCCTGGAGGGTCTTAACTTCTTCTGGAGGAATAGTTGAGGCAATGCTTTTGGCATTATCATGTAACTCCCAATATGCCTTTAAGAATGCACTAAAAGCATTTGGAAGGGATAATTCAGCTTGTTCTGCACCACCGCGGCAAAAAAGTAGCCACGAAGAAAAATATTGATTTGGATCAAATGAACGCATCGTTTCTTCACTATTGAGATCTGGGAAGCGCTGGTTCAGATCCTTGAGACCAGAAAAATAGCGATCAAGATAGTCTTTGTCTTGGATCAAGGGCTGGAAATCGAGTACGGCAACAAGCTTCTGACGGGCTCCAAACCAGAGGAGATCAACCCCCATTAAGGGATGGTCGTAGTTGTAATCAGGATATGCAACGGAATTAAAAACCTGCAGGCTATCGCCTGCATCCAGTCGCGTTACCCTCCAACGCCGAAATCCAGGAACATCCCAAAGCCAGCTCTGAATCACACTTGATGACTTGGAAGATTTACATTCTTCAAGACCTTCAGGTAGAGCAAGGGGAGATCCACCTCTCTTGGTGATATCTGAATGAAGCTCGTTGAGAAATGAATCAAACATGGTTTAAATGTGCTTATAAAGGATTGGTCTGAGCGAACATTTGGGCTTGGCTAGCAATCTCTTCAATATCGGTTTTGCTTGGGCATCGAAATTCTGTGCAGTAGGTGGTCATTGCAGCACCATTTAAAAACTGTACTGAACTAACCCGCATTCTGATTTGATCATTCACAAACCAGCAGCGCTCAATCCCAAAATTTGTGTCGTATCTGGACTTGATTGTAAGCACTCCATCAGTAGTGAATTCGTATGTACTAAGAGTGGGTTTTTTTTCTACGTAACCAACATCTCTTAAAAGATATCCTTGGTTGGAATGTTCAGGCTTTGGAACATCGATGACAACGGCTGCATAATCATCATTGCGCTTGTCAGCAAGAAGGTTGCTTTCCCACCAAAATCTTGCGCCACCATTAGCTTCTTTTGCTTCAATTCCGAATACTTGGCAAATTTTTTCTACTGCGTTATCAGATGCATCGAAGGGTTCAATGATTAGATTTGAGTCAGCCGCTTCATCATCTTGACTATCAAGATGATGAACAACTCGTCTGTTAAGCCATAGCCCCCGGCTGGCCTCAAAAAAGTCCTCCATTGTGACTGGAGGATTGTCCATCAAGGTCATGCCTGACTCTCTTGCGTATCTCGTTGAAGTTTTAGTTGGGTGAGAATTGCATCAATCCGAGTGAGCTCAGGATGCTCTTTGATTGTTGCATCAATTTTCTTTTGGGATAAACGAAGCTTTTTGCCCAGGCCCACAACATCATCGAACAGTCGTTCTCTATAAGCAGTCAATTCTGTAATTGTTTCGATCAGCTCTTCAATTGAAGGTGCCTGACTTGATTCTTCCGTCATGTCGACCTGTGATTTGCAGCAAACACTCCTCGCAACCATACCTCCTGGAATCAAGCGACAATTGTTGTATCAAGTGTTTGTTGGCAGTCTTGCTGTGGGCATGGGTGCCTCTAAACAGATGGCAAAGATCGGCGCTGGTGGGCTTTGGCACTCCTTTTTCATCGATCACTTGGCATCAAGGTGACGAACTCTTGCGTGATCAGCCGATACTGGGCCACTCATCGGGTAATTAGGCTTAGGTTTATTGAGTGCTTCACCTGAAAAGGCTAGTCCTGACAACGGATTCCTCTCTAGAGAGGAGTCTCCAGGCCTAGCCTTCGCGGGATTCGAGAAGCCTCTTCCCTCCAAATTTGTCTGGCCCACATGCTCGACGCATTCTCACGTTCGGTCGTCAGTGCCGACGCTAAAACAGCTCCCGTTGGTGGTAGTGACCTCGCCGGTCTCCGCTCCTACGTTCGTGACGGCAATAAGCGTCTCGATGCCGTCAACGCCATCACCTCAAACGCCTCCTGCATCGTTTCTGATGCTGTTACTGGCATGATTTGTGAAAACACAGGTCTGATCCAGGCAGGTGGTAATTGCTACCCCAACCGTCGTATGGCAGCTTGCCTGCGCGACGGAGAGATCGTTCTCCGCTACATCAGCTATGCCCTTTTGGCAGGTGATGCATCCGTTCTGGATGATCGCTGCCTGAATGGTCTGAAGGAAACCTACATTGCGCTGGGCGTTCCTACCCAGTCTGCAGGTCGTGCCGTGGCCATCATGAAGGCTTCTGCTACTGCTCATATCGGAGAAACCAATACTCCTGGTTTGGGTGGTAAGCGTTTCCGTAAAATGGAAACCACACAGGGTGACTGTGCTGCACTGGTTGCAGAAGCTGGTGCTTATTTCGATCGCGTCATTGGCGCCATTTCCTGATCTGGAATAAAGATCTTCTTGCTCCGCTTTCAGACACTTTTCATCTTTAGGAAACTCCAATGAAGTCCGTCGTGACAACAGTTGTGACTGCTGCTGATGCAGCTGGTCGCTTCCCTTCTCAAAACGATCTTGAAGCCGTTCAGGGCAATATTCAGCGTGCTGCTGCTCGTCTTGAAGCTGCAGAAAAGCTGGCCGCAGGCCTTGACGCTGTTACCCGTGAAGCAGGTGATGCTTGCTTTAGCAAGTACTCCTACCTCAAGCAGGCTGGTGAAGCTGGCGACAGCCAAGTCAAAGTTGACAAGTGCTACCGAGATCTCGGTCACTACATGCGCTTGATCAACTACTGCTTGGTTGTTGGTGGTACTGGTCCTTTGGACGAGTGGGGCATTGCCGGAGCTCGTGAGGTTTATCGTAGCCTTTCCCTCCCAACAGGACCTTACGTTGAGGCTCTGACTTATACCCGCGATCGCGCTTGTGCTCCTCGCGATATGAGTCCTCAAGCTCTTAACGAATTCAAAAGCTATCTTGATTATCTGATCAACGCTCTCTCTTGATTGCTTGGTAACTACTCAGCTTAAATAAGGGAGGGGAGTTAATTCTCCCCTCCCTTTTTTTATTCATAACTTTAAGCTCTTTGCTTAAGCTTCTGGATGGCCAGCTTAATGACATTGGCTACGATTTGATCTTCTTCTTGAAGCTCACACTCTTCAAGTGTTGCAATAGCCTCTGTCGCGTTCAGTTTAATTAAAGAAAGAGCTGAGTTTTTTCGTACCCAGCTATCTGCATCATATAAATTAGAAATTAGTAGTGGCTTGGCCCAGTCGATATCTTCTAATCCTCCAAGCAATGTTGCTGCTTCTGCGCGGATTTCTGCATCATCATCTCTCGACGCATTAGATAGTAAGTCTACATTTTCATCGGCATTCAGCGTATCAATTTTGCTTGTAAGGGCAGTGATTGCAGCCTTTCTGATTTCGACATTACTTGAGTTTGAAGCGTCTCTCAAGATCTTTGATCCTCGGTCGTCTACAAATGCCAATGCCCAATTAGCCAATCCTATCTGCATTTCTGTTATTTCTGGATTTGATAATAGATTTAGGATGGGAGTAACAGCCTCTTCTCCTATTGCGGCCATCGCTCCCATGGCTGAACCTTGAACAACAGAGTCTTGATCTTTGAGAAATGCAGATATAAGGTATGGAAGACTATTAGGATCCTCTATTAACGTAAGAGTCTTTGCTGCTGCTCTGCGTACTGTTACGTTATCGCTAGATAACATGGCTTCACAAAGAGCAGGAACAGCTGCTTGTCCTACGGCACCAAGGCTATCTGCAAAACGTAGGCGAAGAAGTCCCCGCTGATCGCCGAGTCCCGCTACCATCTTAGAAATTGATTCTTGATCTGAATCAATAGGTATTCCATTATTGCGCTGCTTTTTCAAGTGCGCTGAAAGCAGTAACGCCTCCTCATCGCTTAATGTATCTAAACGTTTGTTTTGTGTTGAATTTTTAATTGAGCTGCTTTCAGTCATTTCAGGTTACCTCTTGCATCTGGACTTACAATCATTCTTTCATTAGACCTTTACTGACTATAGTTGCTCATCATGCAAAATTTTGTTCTCTCCCATAATTTACAGATCCAATCGGAGTCTGTTCCTTCTTTTACTGCCGCGGAACTCGCAGAAGGTCTTAGCCTTCATTCCGATCATATTAAAGCTAACGCTTTGAACCATCCTCATTGGATGATTGTTGTTGAGTCGGAGCTTTCATCCCAACAGTTAGCCAGAGAAGTCGTTGATTCATGGAAAAAACTTCGGGAATCACTTGGCCATTCGATCAATCATTCTTTGATTGCACTTGGTGGTAGAAAGGATTCTGCCGCTACGTCAAGCTCACCTTTGCAACAAGGATATTGGGGCGTTGATGTCGTGGAATGTACGAACCCAGATGCTTTCCTTGAGAGTATCAATTGGGATGCTCTCAAGGCAGGTCGGCCAGAGGAATCGGTTTTCGAATACAGAGGTTAGTTTCTCCTAGGATCACTTAGCTTTTTTTTCTTGCTCTGCGATTCGTTGTTTTTTTCTCTTTTTTCACCTCTGTTTCATTAGCACTATCGCTTTGCATTTCTCGCTTAGTGCGTTTTGGCTCTGAGGAAGCAGGCTTTTTAGTATCAGATTGATTTTTATTTCCTACTTCATGGATATTAGTGATGGCGGTAACAGTGATTCCCGACTGACGCATTACTTGAATACTTCTGCTCAACAAGTTAAAGGGAATTTGAATGCTTGTTGGTGTTGTTGGTCTTGATCGGCCATAAGCAATTGTTTTTACAAAAAATGAGTTGCTTGAAAAGGGACCCATCGATTCAATCTTGACTAGCCTAAGATTATGGCCTAATCATCAATTCTGCAACCCATCTGAATATACCTTTTCGATGACTCGGTGCTGGTAAAAGTTTTATGAAGAAGTGCTAGTATTATTTCATTGTTTATGTTCTTGTTTTGCATAAGCCCGAAAGATTTGACAAGATTCATCCAGGTCTGACCTGTGAGCATGCTCGTCATTTGCTGATGAAGTCAGTGAGCAACCAAGATTCGGAAAGTGATTTCTATACAGCGGCAGCACACTTAATCAATTGTCCGTGCGCTGAGACTGAAAAAGCGTTGATTGAATTTCTGCAAAATCGCTTATCTTCTTGCCAATCAGTCAAAATCACTAAACGCAAGATTGTTGAAGTTCTGGCTCGTCTTGGATGTATTGACGCAATCCCTGTGATCGGACAGTGCTTATGGTCTGATGATGTCTATTTAGTGGAAAATTCTGTTTGGTCATTGCAAACATTGCAATGTAATGATCAGACTCTCGTCGACAAGATGATTGGTATTCTTGAAGCCGATAGTGCCAACCAGAGGATTATCATACAGTGTCTATCTTCGTTAGATGTCTCTAGAAGTGTTGATACCATCCGCCCATTTCAGTTCAGTTCTGTTCCCGGAATTAAGGGTGCGGCAATTTCTGCCATCTCTAAGTTAACGCATGATTGCGAACGAGTTCATGAGATTTCTCTGAATTTATTTTTACCTAATCAAATGGATAGGCATTTTGCTATCCAGGATTTGATTGATGCCAATGCGATTGACCAGATCGATGAAGTATTTTCTGCACCTGTATCGCCTGTTTTTAAAATTCGTGCTATTCGTAAGCTTTATGGTGATAATTTAGCTGGCACCGTTACCCCTTGTTTGCTGACTTCTTTAGATTCTCTTCTCTCCTGTAACTTGGCTGCGATCAATTGTGTTCATCGGTATGATCAGATTCCATCTGCTGAGTTTCTTGTTAGAGACCTGTACAATACTGACTTCAGTCGTTGTTATTTAGCACTTAAGCATCTATCTTCTTCTCCTTCCTCTGAGATTTTCCCGCTGTTGAAGGATTCTTGGATTGAAGAGGCTCACAATGATTATGGGGCTCATTATTTCTTTATTAATCTGTTTGGCTCTATTCCTGATTGGTCAGTGGAAGCAATGTCTTGGATTATTGAAGTTCTTGTCGCGTCGATTTTTAATGTTAGGCCACAATTTCAGAAGAGTAGATCTGCATCTGTATTGGCACTTGCCAAGTTGAATCCTATAATGCTGTGTGAGTTTATTGAGGAGATTCTGGCTGCTCGTGATTCATTGCCTTGGGATATGCGCTATTCATTAATTCAAGCAATAGACAAGTATTCAGAACTTGACAAAGTATCTAAAAGAAAGATTATTTTAGAAATTTCTGCTGATGATAACGATCTCTTTGTGCAGGCCAGAGCAGGTATGGCGATAGCGTTGTAGGGCATTGCGGTATGTCAATGCGAGTTCATTGCTATTGTCTCCTGCTAAGATCTTATAGCCTTCATTTTGTGTTGTGTCTTCAATAATATCTCTGGATGATCTGTTCCTAGATTTATCCCATCCGAATCCTAATATTCGAATGGATGCATGTGTAGTAATGTCAGAAAACTATTTTGATGAAGCCTTCCCTCGGCTTCTTGATCTATTAAATGACCCTGACCCAATTGTCTACCGTACCGCAGTTAAAGGTTTAGGTGTGTTTGGTCATCGGGTTTTGTTTCCACTGCTAGATCTCTTTAATACAACCAACAATTGTACGGTTAAAGCCTGCTGTATTAAGGCCTTTGTTCAAGTTTCTGTAAATTTTCCAGAGTCTGTTTTCCCAGAGCAGGCAATAACAGCATTAAAGTTTGCTCTTGATGATCCAAATCCTGTTGTCTCTCAATCTGCTTTGATGACTTTGGGGTATTTTTCTAAGCTGGAGCATGAGAAAGAGCGTGTTATCCCTATTTTGATTCAAGCCTGTAATAGTTCAAATATCGCTCATGTCCAATCAGCAGTGATGTCACTTGCAGAAGTTCAATCTTCCCAGGTAGATCAGTGTTTCATGAGTATGATTAATAATGAATCAACAGATCCATTGATCGATGAAATTCTTGAATCAAGTATTTCTCGCCGCCAAGGTCTCTTTGGTAATTAGAACATGTCTCGGCATTTAATCAGTTGATTCCTGGCAACGATCATAACTCCCTTGACTTGCTCGTCAGATTCGCTGTTAATTGCTTGATCAATAGTATCAATTGAAATCACTGATTCCATTTTCATGAGTGACAATGCAGTATTTTTTCGTACCTGATTATTTTTGTCTTCTAATAATTCGTGGAGCTGATTAGCGGCTTCTTCTTGATCCATCGATTTCCCTACGATTGTTGCTGCTTCAGCACGCACCTCGCTATTGGGATCCTTTAGTGCATTCAGTATTAATAATCTTACTTCGTTATTTTCGTGTTTTTGAGCCTGTTCTGCTAAAGCACTTAGGGCTGCTATTCTAATTTCTGGATTTTTAGAACTTGTTGCTGAATGCAAGGCCATGGGGCTCTTAGAGCCTATGAAACCTAATGCAAGATTGATCAATCCTATCTGAAAAGCTGTGCACTTTGGCTCAGTTAAAATTTTCAGTAATGGCTCAATCGCTGCTTCCCCTATTGTGGCCATAGCCCCAGCTGATGAACCTTGTACAACAGGATCTTCGTCTGTTTCAAATGCTTCGATTAGATTTGGGAGTGCTTTTTTATTGCCAATAATATTTAGTGTTTTAGCTGAGGCTCTTCTGATGGTGACATTAGAGCTGTTTTTCAATGCTTCGCATAATATTGGAATGGCCTCTTCTCCAACTGAGCCGAGACTTTTTGCGAATGTTAATCTTAATTCTCCTCTATTGTCACCCAATCCGGCAACCATTTTGTTTATGGATTCGAGATCTGAATTTGGCAGTTCTCCATTGCTTAGTTTTTGTTTTAAGGCCGTAGCAAGTTCTAGTGCTTCTTCCTCCGTCAGGCTCTCGCTTTTCAGGGCATCGTGCTCCGATTGAGCTCCTGTCATGTTTAAGTTTTTACTTTCTTGTTGAATCTAGTCTATCTTCCCTGTATTTCCTGTTCTGTTTCAATCATTAATTGATGTCGGCATCTAATGGAGAATACTCCTCATGAAAAAGCCCCCATCATTGATGAGGGCCTACGCTATTTATCCTGAGGTTTTGAATCTAGAAGAAGATTCCAAACGGACGGAATGGTACATAATCGCTTGCTGCTGGTGGATTATGACCTGTGTACTGTTGCTGAGGCAGCTTGACAGGGATTTTGGTAACAGACACATAAGAGAAAGGCTGAGGTTTTGTGCTTTCTCTCAATGCATTTGCCAAGGTATTGACGGTTCTGCTTTGTCTGCCCTGTGCATTATCGCTGATTGCTACTTTCATGCCTCCTAGTTCCCTCATCAGGTTGTAGGAGCGAGTAAACATTCCTGCGTAGGAATCTTGCGTACGCTCGTAAGGAACGATATCGCTACCAAATACTTCGGTGTATTCGGCAGAGTTGGTTAGTGAATCAACCAGTGCATCGAAGCCATGTTCTGCTTGCAGCTTGATGTGATTTTGAACTTCTGCTTGGCTTAGAGGTGCTCTACCAAGAAGATGCTTGAAGTTCAGTTCGATGCCTCGCTGGGCTCCCACTGCAGTGGAAGAAATTGTCTTTGTAGAAGGTTGACTTTGCCAAGCCATTTACAAAATCACGGACATTGATTTCTCCGTTAAGGAGCCTTGCTTCGAGTGATTTCTCCTGCTGGCTCTCTGTAGGTGGCTTGTTTCCCAGGACCTGGCGATAGGCAGCCTTGATCACACGCTTGAGTGCTTCTGTATCACCTGGGCTATATCTGTCAGCGACGACTCCGAATGGACATTCTGAATGGAGTCTGGGGCCTATGCCGATTCCCGATGCAGCGCAGTGTTGCCTCTTGTATTCGGCTCTTGCGCTAGAAGGAGTATATGGGACTGTGCTTTTGCCAGCTTTGTTGGATGTGGAGAATGAAGCTGGGCCTGTTCTGGTTGCCGAGGTCAAGGATTTTAGGCTTGTTTCTGCTCCGAGCATGATGAAGATGGGGGGTGTGGTGGTTTGAATGCGCCTCTACATCTCAGGGCAAGAAATCAATTATGCCGTGAAATCGTATGGCGTAATATTGCCCAATCAGGACTCTTCAAGGAGTTGTTATGTCTTCTGAAAGAACAACGCCAAGGCGAAATTTTACCTGATTTTCTATTCCTTAGGCAGACTTTGCTTTGGCCAAAGTAAATTCCTGAAAAAAAAGGGTGGGCATTGCCCACCCTTTAGCTCCATGCGGAATCAATTAATACCTAGAGGTATTAATCAACCCAGGGAGTTGATCACGTAGTCCAGCAAGTTGTTGTACGCAGTCAGAGCTTGGCCGCTCATGTCGCGAGGTGAACAACCGTCGTTACGCATGTTTGAGAAGCCTGCAACGTAGGTACCAGCATCGATGCTGAGAGCCTTGTAAACTTCTTTCTGGCCATTGATGGCGAGCTCGTCAAGAGGGCCAGTGCCGCCTGTAACCAAGCAGTAGTTGATCAGACGCAGGTAGTGAACGAAGTCACGCTTGCACTTTTCTTTGCCTTCAGTTGCACACTGGCGTGGCTGGCGGCCAGTAGCACCGTTTGGGTACTGAGCGTAGACAGCGTCAACGGCGCGCTGAGCGATTCCGTCGTAGTTAGCGGAAAGCTTTTCAGCAGCTTCCAAACGAGCAGCTGCGCGTTGGATAGAACCCTGAACGGATTCCATGTCTGATGCTGAGGGGAAGCGTGAAGCGCTATCGGCTGCGCCGACAACTGTGGTGATAACAGACTTCATGAGTAGGAAGTTAGTAGTGTTTGACGATTAAATTGAGATCAGGTTCAGCTGATTGCGCTGATCACTGCATCGAAGTAGCTACCTGCTTCACCAGCGAGGCTGGCGCAGTCGCCCTGGGTTACAGCTGCCTTCTTGGGCTGGCTGTTGGTGTTTGTGATCAATGCTGCGGAGGCGGCCTTCATGATGGCTACGGCGCGGGCAGCAGATCCTGTGGGAACGCCCAGTGCGGCGTAGGTCTCGCGGAGTCCGTTAAGGCAGCGATCCTGCAGGACGGAAGCGTCGCCTGCCAGAAGCGCGTAGCTCACATAACGGAGAACGATCTCGCCATCACGCAGGCAAGCCGCCATTTTGCGGTTGGTGTACACACCACCATTAGGTGCGGTTAAGCCGGTGTTTTCACAGCAAATGCCAGCAACGGCGTCAGAGACGATGCAAGCAGCATTTGATGAAATGGCGTTAACAGCGTCAAGGCGCTTGTTGCCGTCAGCAATGAATGACTTGAGAGAGGCAAGCTCGCCTCCGCCAATGAAGGCGCCGCTTGAATCGGCCGAGACGGCCTTCCTGGAGAATGCGTCGAGCATGAGGAGTTGGGAAGAGTTTTTTCGGGGGATGCGTATCCGCCAAAAGGACATTACTTCTCTTTTCTGCCTGCTTCTGGTTAGGTCGATGTCAAGACAGAAAAGTTTGCAATCACCAATCCGAAGAAAATCTAAAGCAGCATTGGTTTTCAGTCAAACCCTTGCGCAGAGGGGCTTTTGGGGGGTTTGCATAACGTCATGAAAACTTCTTAAGCACTTGCGAGCAGCTCCATTTCAGTGGTAACCACTGTGAGCTTGTGCTTATTTCCTTGAGGAGACCTAGTTGGTCGTTTAGATCCAGTTTCAGGCATGCCCATGCTGCGGCAACTCTTGACTTTGCATATTGAGGAAGGGTCTCTGCCAGTGATGTTCTGACTAACTCCTCCCTCTCATGGATGGATCCAAGACCAACCAAGGACGTCAGCAAATAGTTTGCTCCGTAATCGCTCCATAGACGTGAGTGAATACCATCTAATATTTCGATCTGTTGAGGCTTAGGCATTTTGAGGAGGCTTAGTGCTGCCCCGTATTGCTTTCCCTCATCTCGGTGTTGCAGGTTGTTTTCAATCTCTAATGGGTCTTGAGTGCTTAACCACTCTTCGCGCATGGAAAGACTTCTAGGGTCATCTTGTAGAAGTGTCGTAATGGTCTTGATGTGTTCTTCAGCTACTTGTGCTTTTTTGTCTGGATCAACGAGCTGAAAGGCACTCTTTGCTCGTAATGGCATCGAAACAGCACTTTTGATGAGACAGCCCAGCATCGTGATATCACCAGCATCCCCCAGGTCGATCACCGCAGAGCGGCGACGGCCTGCTTGAAGATCTTGGAGTTGAGGAATCAGTGGCTTCAGTTGATCGAGGTCACCCTCGACCCGAGCGCAAAATGCCCTCGCTGCTCCTGAAATTAATGGGTTTTCATCATGGATAAGGGTTTGAATGAATGATGTACCACTCTTAAGTTTTAGTCTTGTATGAGCCTGAATCACTGATCTTTTTTGTGGATCGCTTCCTTTCAAAGCTTTTAGAAGTGAATCACATTGACTTTCAGTTAAAGGGGCAGATATTTGTGTAATTGAATCGGCGGCATTGATGACTGAGGGCTCATCATCAAATTCTAGGGCTTTAAATAGACTATCTAAAGCTTGAACATTTTTTCTTCTTCCTAAGGCCTCTATTGCTTTCCGTCTTGTGATTCTGTTAAAGAGGTCTTCTGGATCAAGATCAACTGCGCTGATCAGACCTTGCAATGACTCGTCACTTGTGCATGCTGCGAGCCTTGTTGCCGCCATATATTTATCTACAGGGTTAGGTAGATCTTTTGGGTCTGACAAGAGGATTTTTAGAGATGACTCTTCTGACATTCCCTCGAATAAGATATCGAATCGCTCTGCCATAATTCTTTTAATTCGTCGTGACTTCATTAAAGCTTCCCAAATCTACCACTTTGGATTGGGATGACATTAACTGTTGGGTATCGTTGGCTTTTCTGTCCTCAAGCGACTTACTTGAGTAATCGCATTTGCCAACCACTGCATTGGTATAGTATTGACATCATCGGTTGGATTTAGGATGTCAGTGTCTATTGAAGCCGAAAAAGCATTGCCTCGCTTTGTACAAATGATTTCTCGAGATATTGATCTTCAAGATCGGTTTAATTGCGTTAATGATATTAATTCCCTGCAGGTTTTGATTAAGTCAGTAGAGCCAATGCTCACTGGTGCCGCTTTGATTCCATTAGAACAAGCGACCCGACCGCCTAAAATTTTGGTTGATTCTGGCCATACCAGTCAAAAAATTCCTTGGCGTCTTCTTCGTTGTACTGGCGGTCCTCTAGTTCTCCAGCTCATTTGTCTGAAGTCAAATTTTGCTATTTGGATTGAATCGTGTTGAATTCTACTTCTGCTCCCATTATTGAAAAATTCATTCATTCTGTTGTACAGAGTCATGAGATTGCAACTGGGCTGAAAAAGCTGACATCGCATGATCAAATTGTTGACTATGCCTATACGAAAGGATTCTTATTTACAAAGGCAGATTGGGATGAATTTATTCATTTAGATTCTGAGGCTTTAATTTCTCAGGACAAACAATCAGCTCTCCTTTATGACACGAACCATTGGAGTTGGGCTTTTCGTCAGGTTTCGTCCTGGAGAGCTATGCTGATGGAGGGAGCCGATCAAGGTTCTTCTTGAAAATATTCAACTTCATTTGAATTCCATGAGTGCGCCCCTTTCTGATTCCCAGAAGGATCAAATTCTTGAAGACTTTATTCAGTGTGCCCAGAGTGATAGTGAACTAAAAGAGGAGATTAAGTCTTCTCGTAATCAAGACGAGCTTATTGCACTTGCAGAGCAAAGGGGGTATCACTTTGATTCATTGACTTTGCTGCGTAAATGGAGTGAGCATACTGATTTTTCACAACCTACGTGGATGGGATGGTTTGCAGATTAATATTATCCGTTATGAATTTATTTCTGAATATCTTGTTTGTTTAGCCCCTTTTTTTGCCCAATAGGTTACTAGTTCTTCACCACCTGGCCTTGGAACTGAAGCGATTGCTCTTAAGATTTTAAATGAACGATTTGGCCCCATTGGCCAATTCCCTACAGCTTTTACGGCCCTTACTCGTCCTCCCAACGATTCCATAATAGCTTCAAACTTTTCTAGTTGTGATTGATCAACAGTCTCAAAAATAAAGTCGCTTCCCTCAC
>CASICK010000002.1 GCA_949373155.1 uncultured Synechococcus sp.
TCTAATTCTAATTGGAGCAAGTTCCTCTGAGTCGGATACTAAAGAAACCGCCAAGAATCAAGCCAGTCGATCAAGCCACCCAGGAACAACCTCTGTTGCAAGCTCCGGTGGCTGTTGAAGCTTATGAGATCAACGGAACCACCATGTCTGGAGAAGAACAAAACGCGAACTTTATTAATCGAGTGGGAGGTCAACAGCTTGCCAATAACCTTCGTGATGGTGGTTATGTCATTTATATCCGGCATGCGAAAACTGATAAGGATTGGGGTGATCAAGTCAGTCCTAAATTGGATTTCGCCGATTGCAATACCCAGCGTCGCTTAAGCCCTGATGGCAAGGCAGAAGCCGAGCAGATTGGGAAGGGTGTCAAAGCCGCAAATGTTCCGATAGGGAATGTCGTCTCCAGTGAATATTGTCGTGCTTACAACACAGCCGATCTTGCTTTTGGTAAATACACTAAAGATTCAAAATTGAATTTTCTTCCCTGTGTGGAATGTACCCCTGAAGATTACAAAGAATATGCAGCTAGAATCTCTGTATTGCTTTCTGCAAAGCCAGAGTCTGGTGTGAACACTTTTTTAGTTGGTCACGATGATCCTTTTCAAGGTGCGACGATGTTCGTAGAACCACCAAACGGGATCTATCCAGCTCCCATGGGCGTTTCTTATGTGATTAAGCCCATGGGGGGTGGTAAATTCACATTGGTTGCCAAAGTTCTGCCTTCTCAATGGAAAACTCTTTCTCAATTATGATCTGTTTTTTCTTGAATAAATTTAAATTAAGCTGGCTCCTTTTGTGAGCTCTTTTTTTTGTTTTCTGCCGCAGAAATAGGTTTATCCTTGCTAAACCTTTTTGGTTCTAAATCTAATTGTACCGCCATCAAGTGGTGCATTTGATAAATAAAACCAGTTTGGTATGACCATAGCTCTTTGGTAGCTTTATTGTTACAGCGCACGACACCCCTCTCGTCCGTTAACATGCTTTGTTTTTTGTTCTTATGTTTCGTATAGGTCTTTCATTTAAAATGCAATAAATGCTTCAGCGGGTTTGTTTTTCGATTCTCCCACTTGTATGAAAGGAGACGTGAGTATTGGTAGCAAGGAATAACATTGTTTCTTGTAAAAATTGAAAAATCAATGGACTTGCGAATAATTGTTGTTTTTACGCCTATAGTCCTAGCAGTTTCTTGGGCTGTATTCAATATAGGGCGTGCAGCTCTAGGCCAACTTCAATTGGCTGTAAAGGATTTTAAGAAAAACCAATCATGATGTTTTTGGTTCAGGTTCGTAAAGTAATATCGGTCCGTTTAGTGTTGAGGATTATAAACTTGTGCACTTATTCCTAACATTACAGTATTTATATATGATGTTTATTCATTCTAGTATTAGAAGCATTACGGTCTTTTGATTATTTTTCTAAATTCTGTTGTGATTGACTAATATGACTCCATCAAATCATATTCCTGCAATGCTCAGTACCTTTGTCGTTTTATTCTACGGCAAGCTATTAACTTGTTGTCAGGTTGCCTTTGAAGTTTCAGTATATTCTAGGATTAGAAGAGCTCTTGCCTTCATTGGCTTTTAAGCGTGATCTAGTATTAGCCTGCATTCTGTTTGTCCACAGAATTTGGATTACTCCAATTAAGAGTAATAGTTTTTATCCCCAACGCGAAAACTCTCGACTTGGGTTTAAATAAAGTAAAATGTTTCCAATACTTCTAGGTCATTATCGATGAGCTCCATCGCTATTGAGCTTATTTCATAATGTTTTTTAATTAGCTCTCTCCAGGCAACTTGTGCAAGCTCAAGCGTTTGATAAGTTCCAAGACTTTGCTCATCCTCTATATCGCATTGAATGATTTGATATGGAGGCATCGTCAATCCTTTTAGGTAATTTGTTAGGCGCTTTAGAGATGCCTTATTGTGTTCTTTACTTTAGTCTTGTTTGTACTCAATTGAGCTTGATTTGTCAGTGCATCACTCGTGATGTTGACATCTGTTACTCGTGCGTGTTTTATTCGATTAAATACTGTTATCGCTTAACCCGAGACTATAAATGTGTTTACTCACCCTTCTTAATGGCCCTTCTATTCCTTGAGGCATGGCCTGCTGAGCTGACCTATGGTGACAATCAAGTGTTGGTTATGGGTACATGGATTTTTATGTTCACAACTTGCATGGCGCTTTTACTTGGTGCAATTTCGATGTTTGAAGAGGATCATCCTGAGCCACGCAAAAGAAATAAATGAATTTAACTGCATTGTTTATACCTCTATCTACAAAAAAAGAGCTGGATTTACCAGCTCTTTAGTGAATATCAAGGCGTTTTGGTTTGTTGTTCAGTTTCAACCGAGGCCGATCTGGGAAAGTATTCCTTGTCCAGTCAGAAGTTCTGTGCCTAGTCCGATTACGAAGCCCATCATTGCAAGTCTTCCGTTCCACTGCTCAGCAAAGGATGAGAAGCCAAATTTGGTGTCGTTCATGGGTCGTTAAGAAAGTTGAACTTATTGTAACAGACTGTTGCGCGCTTGAGTGGTTTGGGTCTAGTACTCCACTTTTTCGGCTGTTGATGTAGGGACGGGTCTATCGCGGCGGTTCTCGCCGTAGGCCAGTGGCCAGCAGTGGCCCTACATAAGTGTTTTCCTCACCTGGTCACTAGCGCTGCGCAGTGAAGGGGAGATAGGCAGACATTTTCGGATTGAGTCTTTGTGGCTGATCATTCTCCTGTGTTCATGGGTTGTTAGGCCTCCTCTTCAGTGCTCTTCTATCTTCTTTCGTAATTCTTTTGCTTGATATTAGGCCACATTCTGTTCAGAGTGAGTGTAGGTATTTGACTCGGTTCCTGAGGTTTATTTCCTGTCTACCTCTTGTTTCGCAAGTTAATTAGTACTTATTTAGGATTCCCAATCATGAATTCTCCTACAGAACATTCGACTTTGCCAGATATTCCTGAAACCTGCTCAAATAATTCACTGCTTCCAAAGCTCAACCCACATGGTGCGAGCCCAAGAGCTGTAGCAACCAGATAAAGTTGCTGATAAATCGATCCCGCATCTTTTAGGATCAGAGCATAGGCAAGACCGGTTTCAGAATGAAGGCTTGCATTCCTTTGGTAGCGTGTGGACATCACGATCAAGACATCAGGCTGCTGGCCTTGGCCAGGGGATACTGAAGCCGCTTGAGGTGCTCGGCATGTTGTATTAACTGCCATCTCCAGCATGCTTTCGCATGGTCTGTTGAGATCACTCATCTTGCCGAGCGTGTGATCAAAAGAGTCGTAATGATAAAAGCCAGGGCTAATGCCGATGCACTGTTTAATGCATAGATAAAGCTCAATGGAATGGAGGCCTCCAGCGCTTGCGACAGGTCTCAGTAATCCTTCGTAGGAACGTGGTAAGGCTGGATCGCAAGTAATCTCTTCTCGGGTATGCATCGAATACCAGAGTAGATATCCTAATGCCCTAGCACTTACAGGGATGGAGTTGTAGGTGCGAATGGTTTGCCGCTTTTGAATTATTTCGTAGAAATTTGAGTTTTGATTATTGATTGATGGTTTGGGTAGTAAAACTGTGCTGAGAATGATTCTTTTATGCTTGGCTGGTGGCGATTTCTTGTTGATTGCTTTTGGTGACAACTCTTCTTTGTGTAAATCAATAAAATAACCGCGTGTATGGCTATGGAAGCTCAGATCTTGCCTGTTCCAGCCAGCTGTTATTGCTTCTTGGTCGATCTCTGCGTTGTTATTGGCGTTGCAGAGTCCGATCACGCCAGATGATAATAAGAGTGCAATGATATCTTGATGTTTAATTCGCAGATCTTCAGGTAGGAAGGCCCTTATGTCATCCGTTGTGCAAGGCGATACGAGCTTCTGGATCAGGGGGTAAAGCCGATGATCTTGCAGGCGCAATGTTGTAGACGATAAGGGTGTCGTGATGTCTAGGCCGTCTATGCAGGGCTGAATGCTTATAAATTTTGAGAGTTTGAAATCTTTTTCGGCTTCTGGATAGGTTTGTTGCTTTAGTCCGGGATTGTTCGGTAGGAGGCGCATAGCAATGCCATCGCATCCATCGATTTCTTGAATCAGTAAGCCGTTGTTGTAGAGCGTCTTGAGTTGGATCTCAGGTTCTAAATCCTTAATTCCGCATTCTCCTTCTTCTGGTACTGCTAAATATTCATCGCTTTCTATTCCTGCTTGAAAAAGCTCTTTTAGAAGTTTTTTTAGGGGTGCCTTTACATCTGTGAGGCGCAATATCTTCCGATTAGGATTTGATCGTGTGGCATAGGGGGTCGTGATAATAACGTCGTTGCCATCTGCGCTGATGTCTACTCCTTCGCGAAATAAGTATCGAGGCATGTCTGTGTTCGTTTGACCTTAATTTGAAGCTTTCTGTAGGACGATATCCGTTAGAAGTTGCTTGTAAGAATTATGCGTTGGAAGTTAGTCGTTTTTAATCTCTGTTTTTGCTCGATTTGCGCTGTTTGCTGCTTTTTGAAGGTCATCTTGTCCTGCAAGAAACAGATCTCTATCAGCGCAAGCAAGCCATGGGATGACGAGGGGGCACATCCAGTGCTTTGGCAACGCCTGGATGACAGACAGAGCCTTGCACCGTATTAAGACCAGAAAGCAATTCAGGCCGCTCTGTCACCGCTTCCTCCAGGCCTCGCCCTGCGATGCCAACGATGTAAGGCAAGGTCACGCTCACAAGGGCTTCGGTAGAGGTGAATGGCACGGCGCCGGGCATGTTCCCTACGGCGTAATGCTGAACACCGTGGATGATCACGGTGGGATTTGTATGCGTTGTCTCGCGGCTTGTGGCGATGCATCCGCCTTGATCGATGGCGACATCAACGATTGCTGAGCCTGGTTTCATCCCTTTCACCATGTCTTCGTCAACCAGCGTTGGTGCTCTGCCTCCAGGGGTTAAAACGGCTCCAATCAGAAGATCAGCAGTGGGTATCAGTCTTTCAAGCAGCCCGCGGCTGCTCACAACGCTCGTTAGGCGTCCGCTTCGATAGGCCTCCAGGCTGCGCAACCGTTCGGGAGAGCGGTCTAGAAGCATCACTTCGGCATCCATGGCAGCCGCCAGACGTGCCGCATTCCAACCCACAGTGCCTGCACCAAGAACCACCACGCGGGCTGGTTGCACACCAGTGCAGCCTCCGATCAGTACCCCTCGACCTCCTTGCGGGCGCTCGAGCAATCGAGCCCCTACTTGTGCGGCAAGCCTGCCAGCGATTTCGCTCATCGGCGCCAGCAATGGCAGGGTTCCGTTTTCTAGTTGCACCGTTTCGTAGGCAACGCCCGTGGTGCCAGCTGCAAGAAGGGCCTCGCCCACCTCTGGATATGCCGCTAGGTGCAGGTAAGTAAACAGCACCATGTCATTCCGTAAAAAGCGGAATTCTTCAGGCTGCGGTTCTTTCACCTTTACGACCAAGTGAGCGCCCCAAGCTTGTTCTCGGTCCACGATCTGTGCGCCTGCAGCGGCGAAGGACTCGTCATCAATTCCTGCGCCGGAACCGGCACCGCTCTGGATCCGCACCTCTAGTCCATGGCTCACGAGCTCTTTGACGGCATCGGGAGTGAGCGCAACGCGTTGCTCATCAACCTTGATTTCTTTGGGGACTCCGATGGTGGCCATCGGAGCCGTCAGTACGGATTGGGCCATGGCTGCCGAAGACGATCATTCAATCTGACCCTGCTTGGCCGGATTGGCCACTGGTCTAAGTGTCTTGAAATCAGCGGGCGGCAATTGGGAGCCTCCAACCAGTCCCAAAGGCCTGTCGGCTCACTTTCAAGACTGGAGGAGCTTGGCGGCGTTTAAATTCCGCGCGTCGAAAGAGTTGCTCAATCCGTTTCACGTCATCCGGGTCATGACCAGCTGCGATCAATTGAGCGCCAGAGCTGTGCTTTTCGATCAAATCATTCAGAAGTGGATCGAGTGTTGCGTAGTCGGGAAGCGAGTCGCTGTCCTGCTGGTCAGGACGTAGTTCCGCGCTAGGCGGCTTGTTCAGGATCTCCGGTCCAATCAGGTAGCTGTGCTCTGGAAGTCCAAGCTCTTTGCGACATGCCATGGCATCAGGGCTGTCTAACCAGTGGCAGAGGGAAAATACTGTTGACTTATAGAGGTCGCCGATCACCGCCAGCCCGCCATTCATGTCGCCGTAAAGAGTGCAATACCCCACGGCAAGTTCTGATTTGTTGCCCGTCGCAAGCAAGAGCTGCCCTTGTTGATTGGCAACGGCCATGAGCAAGGTGCCTCGAATGCGTGATTGCAGATTTTCCGCCGTAATGCCCGCCGGGGCTTGATCCAGTGCTGGGGTGAGGCTTGCTTCAAAGCCCTGCATCAAGCCTTGAATCGGCACTGTTTTAGTGGAAGCCCCCAGACGGTTTGCAAGCGCTTCTGCATCATCAATGGACCCATCAGAGCTCCAAGGAGAGGGCATCAGCATTGCCTGCACGCGATCTGATCCGAGTGCCGCTGCCGCAATCACAGCCACAAGCGCTGAGTCGATGCCGCCACTAAGACCCAGCAGGGCGCGTTGAAAACCGCATTTATCGGCGTAGTCATGCACGCCCAGTACTAGGGCCTTGAACAGTTGCTCGAGATCTGCGCTTTCCGAGGGGTACGTCGTAACTGTCGTTGTTTCAGAACTCCTGTTGCTGCTGTCCCAGCAATCGATGGCTTCACGGCAGGTGGGAAGTTGCAACTCCACCTCACCGGTGGCTGCCATCACGAAACTGCCGCCATCGAAAACCAACTCGTCGTTGCCGCCCACCTGGTTCACATAAATCACTGGGCAATTAAGACGTTTGGCGGCGCGGGCGGCGAGCTGATGTCGGATCGATGCTTTGGTTCTGCCGAAAGGGGACGCCGAGAGGTTCAGCAACACATCCACTTGCTCAGGGATGAGGTTGGCGATTGGATCCGGTCCCACTAGGCGTTGTGTTTGAAGTGCGTCCTCAACCCAGAGGTCTTCGCAAATGGTGAGGCCTAGGCGCCAATCCTGTCCATCGGCTTCAAAGCTCAGAACACTGGCTTGGTTGGCAGGTCTGAAATACCTCGATTCATCAAAGACGTCATAGGTGGGAAGGAGTTGTTTGCGGGCTACAACGCGCCAACCGTTTGCTTCCACCAGAGCCGCCGCATTGAAGAGTCGTGGATGTTGCTGGTCTGGGGCAGGTTCCACCACCCCCACCAGTAGGGCCGTTTTCGGCAGGGCATTGCTGAGCCCCTGTTGCAGTTGATTGAGGGCCTCGCTTTGCTGCTGAAGGTGCTCAGGACTTAACAGCAGGTCTCGAGGTGGGTAGCCCCAAAGCGAAAGCTCTGGGGTCACTACCAATGCGGGAGGAGTGCCCTGCGCCTGATGGCTGAATTTGAGACAAGCCTCTAGGAGCCGTTTGGCGTTCCCGGACAGATCGCCCACCAGAGGATTGGTCTGGGCCAGGGCGATGCGCATGGCAGTTCAGGAGGGAGCGTCTTGGAGTCCGTAAAGATTGTGCTGCAAGAGGAGGGGCCAGAGCGGTTTTGGGATTTGATCCGCCGCACTCGTCTTGCGAATGCTTGAGCTGGCTGTTTCAGGAATCTGTAAGGGCAGCACGGTGATCTGTGCGCCGAGATGGCGAAGTTCTTCGAGATGTTCGGGCTCCAGTGGCCAACCCTTTCGCGGCACTACTCCTAGTCGGCAGCGCTTGAGCCAAAGTTCGCTTTGCTTCCAATGGGGGATCTGAGCGGCCAGATCACTACCAACCACAAAGCAGAGCTCGTGATGGGGCCACAGACGTGCTGCTCGTTCAATTGTGGTGATGGTGTAAGGGCTGCTGAGTGTTTGGTCAATGTTCAACCGTGGGTTGTTGATGGCCATGACCAAGGCCTGGAGCAGCTCGCTGCGGAGCTCTAGGCAGGCATCGTGGCGTTTCATTGGGTTGTCGCTAGCCCAGGTTGCGACACGTTGAAAGTGATCTAAAAGGCCCTCGAGGAGAGACTGATGCCCGAGCGTTGGTGGATCAGCGCTGGTCCCGAGCAGGGCGATGGTTGCGGTCATGGCAAGAGCCCGTCTCGCCTGGGCCTACTTGGCGGCTGTGGCCAATCTGCAATCAGGCGTTGCATGTTGGTATCGCTGCGGACAAGGCGCCGCATGAGGGTTGTCGGTGCTGGATTGCTCCGCCGCCCTCGACCGCGTTGATCGACCAGCCAGCGTGCTGTGAGCCGGCCTGTCCTGCGCGTTGTGTGCACAGCGAGAGCTGCCTGGGCTACGGCGACGGGCGCAGCTGGACCGAGGCTTAAGCCCCCGGAAAAGGGGGCGGCGATGAGCAACAGCTGTCGAAGTCCCGAGAGTGCCAGCTGAAGTCCCAGTTGGACGCCTCCCAACATGGCGTTATGCCCCGATAGCCGTTGCATGAGCCTTCGTGCTGCTGGTCCTCCCATCGGCAGGTCATAGAGCTTGCAGAGCTGCACCACTAGGGCGGTATCGCAGGCCAAGCCTCCGGCTAGATCGAGTAACACCAGGGGATTGGCCGCAACCCCTGTGGCCTTGAGCGCTGCGTAGCGGCCGATGAGGCCTTGCGCATCTTGTCGTCGGCGCTCCAGTCGCCCTCGTTCCAGTTGTTGTTGGAGCCGTTCTGCTTGCCGGAGCGCATTTAACGCCAACAGGGCTTGGCCTTGCTCTTGCAGCAGATTGGTCACAGCAGTGCGTAGCAGGTTCACGACCGCTGGTTGGCGCTCGCTTCGAACCCTGCCATCGGACCGTTGGCAGGCTTTGCGAGGGGCTGCTGCAACCACAATCGGTTGAGGAATCTTTGCGCGATGGTTGCGATCACACCGCTCCTGGATCCTTTGGCTGATGCTTTGCCGGAGGCTGTCGAGTTGCTCTGGGGGACAACAATCACTGCGGTTCAGCACCGGAAGGACCGGCTTGCCACTGCTCATCAAGGTCTCCAAGGCATCGAGCTCAACCCTGCTGATGTCGGCATCCAACACAAGCAGTACAAGATCGGACTGCAGGGCCACCCGAGCTGCCAGTCGCGCACGCGCCGCTGCTGCAACCTCATCGATTCCTGGTGTGTCGACGAGTTCGATCGTATTGAGACCAGAAATGGAGATCGTCCAAGGCAAAGCTTGTTGCTGTCTGGTGCAGCCGTGAGCTACATCAGTGGCCAGGAGTTCTTGGCCGATCAGGGCATTGACGAGGCTTGATTTCCCCACTCCCACGCGGCCGAACACGGCGACGCGCAGGCTGCGATTCGACAAGCGGTCCAATTGCAGGTCCAAGCTCCTGAGCGAACCAGCCAACACGGTTTGTTCTCGGCGATTGAGCTGGAGTTGAGATCTCCAGGTTTGCAGCAGTGAGAGGCACCGCTCCGTGGTGGATGGAGGCGAGGACGCCGTCATGACGACCCATTGGCTCCCGCTGACTTGCGCCACCAGCCAGCGAGCACGGCCAGAACCGCATCAGGGCCAATGACGCCAACAAACCCTCCGAATTCGTCCACCACAACCCTGACCCCGCTGTTGTCGCGACGAAAGGCCGTGAGCAGTCGATCGGCACGAATCATTTCAGGCACAAATTCAACGGGCTCGCTCAGATCTGCTGGGGTGAGTTGGCCTTGATTTTGAACGAGTGCCGCCAGCAATCGATCCCGACTTGCGACACCCAAAACCTTATCCACAGCATCACCTAGGACGACCCACCATTGGGCTTCGTTTTCGAGTAGTGCAGACCTCAGCTGCATCAACGAGCTCGCGCCGTCCAGAGTTGGAGCAGCAACCCTTGGTGTCATCAAATCCCGCGCGGTGAGGTCGTTGAGCTGAAACACCTTGGCGATCATCGCCGCTTCATCTGCTTCGATTTGGCCGGTTTGGGATCCCATCCGGGCCAGCAGTCGAATCTCCTCTTCATCAGTGTTGAGTTCGCTTTCCTGAGTAATGGCCGGCAGCAGTCTCTCCAGCAGAAGGACGAGCGGACGCATCAGAACGCCAAGCAGGTGCAAGACCGGTGCACTAGCGAGGGAGACAGAAAGCGCTAGTCGGGTGCCGATCGCCTTAGGGAGGATCTCCCCCAAAAGAATCACCAGAACGGTGAGACCAATCGAGAACAGAGGAAGAGCCACAGCGCTGATCCCCTGTTCTTCGAATAGCCAAGCGGCGTAGCCACCCAGCATCAAGCTGCCGAAAATATTGAAGCCGTTATTTGCAATTACCAGCACCGAAAGGGTTCGGCCAAGTCGCTGACGGAGCTGGGCCAATCTCCGCGCACCGGCAACCGGTTTGGATCGACCCGCGAGTTCAAGAACGTGAACAGGGTTGACGGAGAGCAGAGCCGCCTCAACGCCTGAACACAAGGCCGATCCGGTGAGGACTACGACCACCAGCAGAATCAGGATCAGCAGGTCGTGAGTCATGCCTGGATGCTTTGCCTGCCATCCTGACGTTTATCTGGTGCACTGTCTCCGTCGTGGTTCATAGTTCGCTTCCAATTGATGCTCATGGCTACGCCGAGCGGCGTGAGCGGTTCATGGCCCATCTTGGCGGTGCGGCTGCTGTGATTCCAGCGGCAACCCTGGTGACACACCATGCCGACTGTGAGTGGCCCTTTCGTCAGAACAGCGACTTTTGGTATCTCACAGGGTTTGATGAGCCGGATGCCGTCGCCCTGTTTTTGCCGCATCGGCCTGAAGGCGAGCGCTACGTGTTGTTTGTGAATCCCCGTGAGCCCGGAGCCGAGGTATGGACAGGACGGCGTTGGGGGACAGAGGGTGCTGTGGATCAGTTCGGCGCTGATGTGGCCCATCCGCGCTCTGAATTGGCCACACATCTGCGTGGCTACCTAAAAGATGCTGAGGGCATCGCCTTCCGCACCGGACATCACCCGGCGGTTGAGTCCGTGGTGCTCGAGGTTTGGGCTGAACAATTGGATCGCGTGTCGCGACGGGGAGCCGCGGCTCTTGGGCTGGTGGCGCCCTGCCCGGTGTTGCACGAACTTCGCTTGCGCAAAGATCCAGCTGAGCTCGATCGGATGCGTGAGGCGTGCCGCATCTCAGCCGAGGCTCATGAGGTGGCGCGTGCAGCCGTAAAGCCTGGGATGCGTGAGCGACAGGTGCAAGCCCTCATCGAGTTTCACTTCCTTGATCAAGGGGCAAGGGGCCCTGCCTATGGCTCAATCGTTGCAGGAGGTGATAACGCTTGCGTCTTGCATTACATCGATAATCAAGACTTGCTCAAAGACGGTGATCTGTTGCTGATTGATGCCGGGTGCTCAATCGGTGATTACTACAACGGAGATATCACCCGCACCTTTCCCGTGAATGGCCGTTTCAGCGGTGAACAGCGAGCTCTCTATGAACTTGTTCTGAGTGCTCAGGAGTCGGCCATTGCCACCGTCAGGCCTGGAGGAACGGCTGAGGAGGTGCATCAAACCGCTTTACGACGACTTGTGGATGGTTTGCTGGATCTGGGGCTTTTAACTGGGGAAGCAGACGGCATCATCGAGCAGGGTGCCTATCGCCATCTTTATATGCACCGCACCGGTCACTGGCTTGGTTTGGATGTGCACGACGTTGGTGCTTACAGGCTTGGTGAGCATCACGTGGAGCTTGATCCAGGCATGGTGCTCACGGTGGAACCGGGCCTCTATATCAGCGACCGGCTACCGGTTCCGGATGGTCAGCCTGAAATCGCAGAACGCTGGAAAGGAATTGGTATTCGCATTGAAGATGATGTGGCCGTTCTCAAGGATGGCTACGAGGTCTTAACGGCTAAGGCTTTGAAGGATGTTGCCTCGATGGAGCGTTGAAGACATTCAGCTCACCACTTGCAGGGAGATCAAGACCAAATCAACGGACAAGATCATCAGGCCGATCGGGATGAGAACGCCGCTACGAATCGCTGAATCGTTGTCGCGGTCAGATGCCTCGTGCAGTTCGTTTATTGCCTTGGTTTCCGGCAACCTCAGCTGCTTGGAGGCCGATAAGGACGACCGCTCCAAGACGCAAGGGCCAGTCTTTGCGGATCAAATTTGATTGGGATCCCAGTTGAGTGCCGCCTTGGTATCGGTAAAGATCACCTCTGCTCCTGCGGCTCGTAAATTCTCTTCGTAGTGCGCTCGTGCCTCAGATCGCCCTGGGCTCTGCAGGTGGGGCGGAACAACAGCCAAGCTCATCCAACGCTGATGCGGGACCTGCTCTCGGGCTCGCATCACTGTGCTGACGTCAGCCACGGTGTCACCGAGATAGGCAATTGGAGGAGCGTCGGAACCGAAGCTGCGATTCATAAGGGTGCTTGCCAGCCTGATGAGTCCTTCTGGATCTGGTTTGTCTGGTGCCTCCCCCATTGCAATGAGGGGAGGGTTTTTCAAGCTGAGACGCTGCTCGAGAAGAAAGCGAGCGGATGGTGGCTCTGCACCGCTCACAAACCCCCAAAGGATGTCTCGATTCGTCAGGTCTGCAAAAAAGCTTGGATCGACTAGGAGGGGTTCATCGCAAATGAAACCATCCCAAGCGAAGGGATCCCCCTCTGGATCGGATCCGAAGTAAAAGCGGCTGAAAATATCGATCAGATCAGCGCGACTTGGCAGGACAGCTGAATTTGAGGAAGAGGCCGTTGGGGTATCGGTCAGTGAGTGCCTACGGAGAAGCTCAAGACTCGCGTCCCAGTCATTGTTCCAGCGACCTTCTCCTTTCAGTGCATCAATCGTCTCGTGGCCAGGCTCCCACCCGCAGTAGTGACGCACGGTGGCCTGGAGAGCACGGCGATAACTGCCTGCTACATCCCGAATGACGCCATCAATGTCGAAAAGCAGGATTGCTTGAGGCTTTGATCCTGAGGATTGCAGGGGGATCTGGCGTCAACAACTGGTAAGTTAGTTCTTTGACCTTCATCCTTGAGCCCTGACACCATGACGGTTTCCGAAGGCGCTGCCGTCGACCAGGAGGTCGCAACAGAGGCAGCAGCAGCTGATGCAGCTCCCCAGGCCGACGCATCACCCGCGGGTGATGCCGCTCCCCAGGGTGAAGATGCAAAGCCAAAGGGTGAAGTTTCCGAGCAGCAGCAAGAGCCGAAAGAAGGCCGTCCAGTGATGCGCGGCGGTAGTGCAGCACTGGCTTCTGCCACTATCGATGCCGATGGAGTTCCCTCTGGATACACCCCAAAAGCCGATGAAGGCCGCTTCTTGTTGAAGATCCTCTGGCTTCCTGACAATGTGGCTTTGGCCGTCGATCAGATTGTTGGCGGTGGCCCCAGCCCGCTGACGGCTTATTTCTTCTGGCCTCGTGAAGATGCTTGGGAGACTCTCAAGGGTGAGTTGGAAGCCAAAAGCTGGATCACGGATAACGAGCGTGTTGAAGTTTTGAACAAAGCCACCGAAGTTATTAATTATTGGCAAGAAGAAGGCAAGGGTAAGAGCCTTGATGAAGCGAAGCTCAAGTTCCCTGACGTTACGTTCTGCGGTACCGCCTGATCGAACGAAGGTTCGTTGTTCAAGCGTCTAGCCCCGTTTCGACGGGGCTTTTTAATGCTGTTTTTAATGTTGGATGTTGCAATCAGCTTCGGAAGTAAAATCCAATCCATAAAAAAAGCACCCTTAAAGGGGTGCTTGATTGAGATCGATCGTTGTTTTTACAACTTAAGTTGGTTGGCTCGCTTGAGCACGTGCTCTTGCCCGTTCGAAAAGTTGCTGCGCTTTCACTTTTTCAGGAGAGGAAGGCTGGCCATCTAATTTGGTTACTGCAGTGCGTGCAGATGAAAGATCGCTTTCAGCTGATGTGGAATCGATATTGACGCCAAGTTCAGCTGAATTCACCAGAACGGTGACGTCATCGGATTCGATCTCTGCGAAGCCACCCATCAAGGCAATGGATTGCCAATCGCTGTTGGTCCGCACTCTAAGAACTCCAATGTCGAGAGCAGCAAGCAGAGAGACATGACCTGGAAGGATGCCGACTTGGCCGGTTGTGCTGGGGAGGATGACCTCATCAGCCGAGCCATCGAACACACTCTGGTCTGGTGCCAGAACGCGGAGGGTGAGTGACATGAAAGGAAGGCTGCGGAGAATGGGAAAGCGAATTGCTGATCGTGATCGGAGCGCTTGTGCTCCGATCACGATCAGTTAGCTTCAGCCGCGATCTTCTCGGCTTTGGCTTTGACTTCGTCGATGCTACCGACCAGGTAGAAAGACTGCTCTGGAAGGCTGTCTAGTTCGCCGGCGAGAATTTGATTGAAGCCGCTGATGGTGTCTTCAAGCTTCACGTATTTGCCAGGCATCCCGGTAAAGATTTGAGCTACAAAGAAGGGCTGAGACAGGAATTTCTCGATTTTGCGAGCACGATCCACTGTCTGGCGGTCGTCTTCAGATAATTCATCTAAACCAAGAATGGCGATGATGTCTTGAAGTTCTTTGTAACGCTGAAGCGTTGATTGAACAGCGCGTGCTGTGCGGTAGTGCTCGTCACCCACCACTGCCGGTTGGAGCATGGTGCTTGTGGAATCGAGGGGATCCACGGCTGGATAGATGCCCTTGGAAGCCAGTGCCCTGTTCAAAACCGTGGTGGCATCGAGGTGTGCAAAGGTCGTCGCTGGTGCTGGATCGGTGAGATCGTCAGCAGGGACGTATACGGCCTGAATCGACGTAATCGATCCATCCAGTGTGGAAGCAACTCTCTCTTGGAGAGTTCCTACGTCGGTGCCCAGGGTTGGCTGGTAGCCAACAGCTGATGGCATGCGGCCTAGCAGAGCAGAAACTTCAGATCCGGCTTGGACGAAGCGGAAGATGTTATCCACGAACAGCAGAACGTCCTGCTTGTTCACATCGCGGAAGTGCTCGGCCATGGTTAGAGCTGAGAGGCCCACGCGCATACGTGCACCAGGGGGCTCATTCATCTGCCCGTAGCAGAGGGCCACTTTTGACTTTGAAAGATCATCGGCATTGATCACACCTGATTCTTTGAATTCTTCGTAGAGGTCATTGCCCTCACGGGTGCGTTCTCCCACACCGCCGAAGACGGACACGCCGCCATGTTCTTTAGCGATGTTGTTGATCAGCTCCTGAATCAACACGGTTTTGCCAACTCCAGCACCACCAAAGAGTCCAATTTTCCCTCCTTCGCGATATGGAGCCAAGAGATCAATCACCTTGATGCCCGTCTCGAACACCTTGGGCTTGGTCTCTAGCTCAGTGAGCTTTGGAGCTTCACGGTGGATAGGTGCAGTGACGTCTGTTTTGACGGGGCCTTGCTCGTCAACTGGTTCCCCAAGCACGTTGAAGATTCGGCCCAATGTGGCTTCGCCTACAGGGACTGAAATCGGTGAGCCTGTGTCAAGGGCTTCCATTCCGCGCACGAGACCGTCGGTGCCACTCATGGCCACCGCACGAACTCTGTGATCTCCGAGGAGTTGCTGAACTTCGGCGGTTAGGCCGATCGTTTCTCCAGCAGGATTAGTGCCTTCGATTCGCAATGCATTCAGAATCTTTGGGAGTTTGCCGGCTGGGAATTCCACGTCCAGAACCGGTCCGATTACCTGACGGACAACGCCCTTGGAACCGGTGGAGGCGGGAGCAGCAGCGGCCATAAGTAAGGAGAAGAGAGAGGGACGCGCAACAGGACGAACCCTTCCTGAGCGGCAGAACCTTACCACCGTCTTGAAATCAAATGTCTGTTCGGTCACCCGCACACGTCACTGCTGGTGCTTCACCCACGTACGGACCTAGCTTTGGCACTCAACGACCTCGAGTGCTAACTCGCATCGTTTGTGTGGCGCCGAGCGCCCTGTCCCTGCTCCTCAAATACTCATGGCAGCTGTTTCCCTCAGCGTCTCCACCGTTAAGCCTCTTGGAGATCGCGTCTTCGTGAAAATCTCTGAATCCGAGGAGAAGACTTCAGGCGGCATTCTTCTCCCTGATACTGCAAAAGAGAAGCCTCAAGTTGGCGAAGTTGTCCAGGTTGGTCCTGGTAAGTCCAATGAAGATGGAAGTCGTCAGGCTCCTGAAGTTGGTATTGGCGACAAAGTTCTTTACAGCAAGTACGCCGGTACTGACATCAAGCTCGGTAGCGACGAGTACGTACTCCTATCCGAGAAAGACATCCTTGCTGTTGTGGGCTGACCGCAATCCTTCTGAGTGTTATCTCAGAAACAACTGAATTTTCCTTTTACATCTTTTTAATTGCCTCTTATGGCTAAGCGCATTATTTACAACGAGAACGCTCGCCGCGCTCTCGAAAAAGGCATCGACATTCTCGCCGAAGCTGTAGCAGTGACCCTCGGCCCTAAGGGTCGCAACGTGGTCCTAGAGAAGAAGTTTGGCGCTCCTCAGATTATTAATGACGGAGTCACGATTGCCAAAGAGATTGAGCTTGAAGATCACATCGAAAATACGGGTGTTGCTCTGATTCGCCAGGCCGCATCCAAAACCAACGATGCTGCTGGTGATGGCACGACAACAGCAACAGTTTTGGCGCACGCCATGGTGAAAGCTGGCCTTCGCAATGTGGCAGCAGGCGCCAATGCAATCACTCTGAAAAAGGGCATTGATAAGGCTTCAGATTTCTTGGTTGGAAAGATTCAAGAAAACGCCAAGCCAATTGCCGATAGCAACGCGATTGCTCAGGTCGGCACGATCTCTGCTGGCAATGACGAGGAAGTTGGCAAGATGATTGCCGACGCCATGGATAAAGTTGGTAAAGAAGGTGTGATTTCTCTTGAAGAAGGGAAATCTATGGAGACCGAGCTTGAAGTTACCGAGGGTATGCGTTTCGATAAGGGTTATATCTCCCCTTATTTCGCAACGGATACTGAGCGGATGGAAGCGGTTCTTGATGAGCCCTACATCCTCTTAACAGACAAGAAAATCGGCTTGGTTCAAGATTTGGTGCCTGTTCTTGAGCAAATTGCTCGCACAGGCAAGCCTCTTTTGATTATTGCTGAGGACATTGAGAAAGAAGCTCTCGCCACCTTGGTGGTGAATCGCTTGCGCGGTGTGCTCAATGTGGCTGCAGTCAAGGCTCCTGGTTTCGGTGATCGCCGTAAAGCGATGATCGAAGACATGGCGGTGTTGACTAACGGCCAGTTGATCACCGAAGACCAAGGTCTGAAGCTGGAAAATGCCAAGCTTGAGATGTTGGGTACTGCCCGTCGCGTCACCATCAACAAAGACACCACCACGATTGTTGCCGAAGGTAATGAGGTGGCTGTGAAGACGCGTTGCGAGCAGATCAAGAAGCAGATGGACGAGACCGATTCCACCTACGACAAGGAGAAGCTCCAAGAGCGTTTAGCCAAATTGGCCGGTGGCGTTGCCGTCGTGAAGGTGGGAGCAGCCACCGAAACAGAGATGAAGGACAAGAAGCTTCGTCTGGAAGATGCAATCAATGCCACTAAGGCAGCTGTTGAGGAGGGCATCGTTCCTGGTGGCGGTACAACCTTGGCTCACTTGGCACCAGCCTTGGAAGAGTGGGCAACTGCCAACCTCTCCGGGGAAGAGTTGATCGGTGCAAACATCGTGGCCTCAGCTCTGACTGCTCCTCTGATGCGCATCGCTGAAAATGCTGGTGTGAATGGTGCTGTCGTTGCTGAAAACGTCAAGTCCAAGCCGTTTAACGAGGGTTACAACGCTGCCAACGGCGAGTATGTCGACATGCTTGCTGCTGGCATTGTTGATCCGGCCAAGGTGACCCGCTCTGGCTTGCAAAATGCTGCTTCGATCGCTGGCATGGTGCTAACCACCGAATGCATCGTGGCTGATATGCCAGAGAAGAAAGAAGCTGCTGCTGGTGGTGGTATGGGCGGCGACTTCGACTACTAAACGCTGGTTTCCGACCATGTTTTCAGCCTCCGTTGATACGGGGGCTTTTTTAATGATTGGGTTGCCAGCAATCCATCTATGTTTTCCTGAACGGGATGAACCCAGAACAAGGTCATTCATAGGGATCGTGATGTGCCGTGCTGCTTGGACAGACTTGAACATCAGAGTCGACTGATCCAACAAAACTTTTTAAAAATGTTCGTCGTGAACAGTTTTAGGGAGCTTCAGTTTGCAACGGTATCGACGAATACAGAAATGCCTTGCTCTCGTCCCGTCTTCGTCGATTCCTCATCGCCTTATTGGTGGTGCCAGCGCTTCAGCTGTTAAGTGCTGCCTTCCTTCCTGCCTATGCCGGTGATTCGGCACTTCTGGCGGCAGACAACACCCTGATCCTGACGTCCTCGGCCTTGGTGTTGTTGATGACGCCTGGTTTGGCGTTTTTCTATGGGGGTTTTGTTCAGTCTCGGAATGTCCTCAACACGATGGCGATGAGCTTCGTGATGATGGGAATTGCCACTCTTGTGTGGGTCACTTTTGGGTTCAGTCTGGCGTTCTCCGATGGGGGAGTCTTTCAAGCTGTTGTAGGTAATCCGTTCTCCTTTGCCTTGTTGGAGAATGTGCCACCCGTTTGGGATGGGCTTGCGATTCCAGGTCTCACCTTTGCTCTATTCCAGGGAATGTTTGCGATCATCACTCCCGCTTTGATCTCGGGTGCTCTGGTGGAGCGGATCAGTTTCAAGTTTTGGTGTGTGTTCAGCCCGATTTGGTTGTTGCTGGTTTACGCCCCACTCGCCCATATGGTTTGGGGTGGGGGCTTTCTTGGTAAAGACCTTGATTTCGCCGGTGGAACGGTGGTTCATATCAGTTCTGGGGTTTCGGCCTTGGTGCTTGCTGGGCTGGTGGGATCGCGCCGTCAGTGGCCTCACTCCGTGCGTCCTCCTCACGATGTCAGTCAGATTCTTCTGGGAACAGGTCTGCTCTGGTTTGGTTGGTTCGGTTTCAACGGTGGAAGTCAGCTGGCGGTAGCTGGTGCAGAGTTGCCGTTCACAACAACGCACATTTCGGCAGCTGCGGGCTTAGTTGCTTGGTCTTTGATTGAGACCTGGAGGAGTGGCAAACCCACCGTTGTTGGAATGGCTACAGGTGCTGTTGCGGGCTTGGTTGGTGTGACCCCGGCTGCCGGGTTCGTAACCCCTGGTGCGGGGATGGCAATCGGTGCGATTACTTCGTTGTTCTGCTTTGCCTCAGTTCAAGTCAAAGTGAGGCTTCGTTTTGATGATTCTCTCGATACCTATGCGGTTCATGGCGTGGGTGGCACGATTGGCGCGCTATTAACGGGTGTTTTTGCGAGTTCTGAATTGATTGCTGGGCATCCGGCTGCCAAAGTTCTGATCGAACAGGGAAGGGGTGCTCTGATCGTTGGGCAACTTCAAGCGGTCTTGGTTGCCTATGGACTGGCAGCTGTTGGCACGTTTTTGATCGCGTTTGTTTTGAGAGGCCTCGGTCTGCGATTCCGGGTGACAGAAGAAGCGGAAAATCTGGGAATTGACGTGGAGGAGCACGGAGAGGAGGCCTATGCCGAACGGGTTGGTTCTCCTCAGTTCCACTAAAACGGGTATAACAGCTGTTTTTGGATACATTGAATAATGATGTCCATGGCGTTTGCTATAGGCATCATTAACTTCTTGAAAAATCTTAGGCGCAGACTAATAAAAAGCAAGAATGAATATAACTGGAATCAAGCTGAATTTGTTCGTTCTATTTCGTTCTATAAATCTCAATTCAAGCGTTTATGAAAGATAATTGGTCGTATGAATCCGATTTAGCTCAGCCAGCCTGCGCTCAGAACCACAGCTAGTGCCAGGAAAAACGAAAGTGTTGTCCAGGTAATTCGATTCAGGGTTGCTTCTGCACTACTAGAACTGGTGAACGATGAACTTCCACTTGCCGCAATCCCTCCCATTCCATTCCCTTGGGGACTATGCAAGAGAACAAGAAGAATCAGAACGGCGCCACTGCCGATCCAAACCCAAGAGAGAACAGTCGTAAGCATTGTTTGATCTTACTTAAACGGGTTGAGGCAGCTTGGTCTGGGCTGGAGCTGAGGCTTCGATCGGTTCAATCAAGGAGATGCCCGTCATGGCCTCTGGTTTGTCCAAATTGAGCAGCTGAAGAAGCGTTGGCGCAATGTCGGCAAGTCCACCATTCTCACGGAGGCGAATTGAATTCCCCAACCCAGGGACCTTGCGTTTCTCTCCCTCGATCAGAATCACGGGTACTGGATTGGTGGTGTGTGCCGTCCATGCTTGGCCATCCGGTCCTTGCATACGCTCGGCATTTCCATGGTCTGCCGTGATCAGCAACGTGCCACCCATTCGTCCTACGGCATCCAGAAGTTTGCCGATGCAGCGATCAACCGTCTCAATCGCTCTCGTCGCGGCTTCCATCATGCCGGTATGTCCCACCATGTCTGGGTTGGCGTAGTTGATCACAATTAGAGAGTGTTCACCCTGCTGGATCGCAGCAACACAGCTTTCGGTGAGAGTGTCGGCTGACATCTCAGGAGCTTGGTCGTAGGTGGCAACACGGGGAGAGGGGACCAGGTGCCTCTTTTCTCCTTGAAGGGGTTGTTCGATTCCCCCGTTCATGAAATAGGTGACATGGGGATATTTCTCCGTTTCTGCTGTGCGGTACTGCTTCAGGCCGGCATCAGCGACCACCTGCCCCAAAAGCTGATCGAGTGACTCGGGTGGAAACACCACTGAGACAGGTAAGTCAGTTTCATATTGGGTAAACGTCACCACGTCGAGTGTTGGTTGATGAACGCGCTTGAAGCCTTCAAACTCTGGAAGTGTGAGGGCCTGAACAATCTGTCTGGCCCGATCTGGACGGAAGTTAAACATCAGCAACGCATCACCATCTCGCAGTGGATCGTCGGAGAGTCGAACGGGCTCTAAGAATTCGTCGGTGATGCCGTTGGCATAGCTGCTAGCCAATACTGACGAAGGTTGATCGTCATTAAGGTCCAAATCAGGGTCGGTCAGTAGGGCATAAGCCCGTTCTGTTCTCTCCCAACGATGGTCTCGATCCATTGCCCAGTAGCGGCCGCAGAGACTGGCAACACGGCCAATCCCATGACTGCTGATCGCGTCTTGAATTTTGTTCAGGTGTGTTGGTGCACTTTGGGTCGGGGTGTCTCGTCCATCAGTAATCGCGTGGATGGCTACGTTCTCGAGACCTTCTTCTGCCGCCCATTCGAGAAGTCCGCAAACGTGATCTACATGGCTATGTACGCCGCCATCGGAGCAGAGACCGAGCAGATGGAGTGTGCCACCAGTGTTGCGTAGACGTTCGGCGACCGATTGAAGAGCTGAGGTGCTGCCAAGCCTCTGCTCGCGCACGGTCTCACTGATACGCACCAATTCTTGACGGATGATCCGACCGGCTCCAATGGTGAGATGGCCTACTTCTGAATTCCCCATCTGACCGTCGGGGAGACCCACATGGGCTCCACTCGCTTCAATGAGGGCGTGGGGATAGGCATGCCAGAGCGCATCGATGACAGGAGTTGATGCGCTACGGATGGCATTGTGCTCAGTCGAATCACAAATTCCCCAGCCATCCAGGATGGCAAGAACCACAGGTGCAACGGAAGCGTTGCGGAGAAGATTCGTTTCGAGGTTGTTCGGTACGTTCACTCCGTCAAGCTCAGTTCTTAAGTCCCTCTGCAGGTGCAAGTTACCTCCTTGATGCCCAAAAGGTTTTGATTCGTACCGTTCAGGTTTGCAAAAGCTGATCGTGCTGGCGAAAATCGTTCATACACTGATCGCCTTAAAAGAAAGCGATGGCAGTTCAAGACGTGGGGGATGATCGGATTGAAATCCTCTCTGGGGATGAGTTGCGAAAAACTGTGACCCGCTTGGCGTCTCAGGTTTTGGAGTCTGTGCCAACCGTTGAATCTCTAGTGCTTCTGGGGATCCCAACCCGCGGCGTTCAATTGGCTGGTGTTATTGCTAGCTCGTTGAAAGATCAGAGCGGTCACGCCGTTGCTACTGGCACCCTCGACCCCACCTTCCATCGCGACGATTTGGGTCGAGTGGGTGTGCGCATGGTCCAGGCCACCGACCTCCCAGTGAGCGTGGAGGGAAGGGATGTTGTGCTCATAGACGACGTTGTCTTTACGGGGCGAACGGTGAGAGCCGCGTTGGAGGCGATCCAGGCCTGGGGCAGACCACGCCGAGTTTCCTTGCTGGTCATGGTGGACCGAGGCCATCGGGAATTGCCAATTCAGCCTGATTTTTGCGGCAGGGTTGTGCCGACACGTCGATCGGAAAGCATTGAACTTCGCCTGCTTGGCTTGGATGGGGAGGAGGGCGTTTTCCTTCGACGCGTCAATGAAAAAAACCCTGAATCACCAGGCTTGCCTTAACTCGCCAGGGTCAGCTCTTCAGCTCGGAAGTGGGCCTTGTAACGGCCAAAAGCCACAACGACAGGAAGCGTTGGGCTGATTGGACGTCCCTTCCAATCGTCGAGCACCTTGAAAACCTCTCCCTCACTTCCTTCCATATCGAAACTTTCTCCACGATGTTGGGGGTGGTTGAAAACAACAACACTGGTGGAGACGACAACCTTGTCACCCGGCTGCATGGACGTCCGTTCAAGTCAGGAGATTGTCTCACGGAGAGTCTGGTCAAGGCCCTTTAGTTCTTGGCCTGACACAGCGTCTCAGGGCCGTCCTCAATGATGGTGCCGCCTAGATCGCTGCAACCGGCTATGAATGCTTCCCAAGGAGGCATTCCTTCGCGGATGTGTGCTTCGACTACGTCGTTCAACAGATCTCTCGCAACGGTGTGCGCAGGCAAGGCTCCATGGCTGTGGTGTTCTTTCTGATCCCTAAAAGTATCAATGGCCTGCTCTACTTCCTGACGCATTGGTTCGGCTTGGCGTTGCCACCAGGGATGATCAACCTGATTGAGGGCGCTGAGTGCTTCCCACCACTGCTCTTGGTTCACATGCTCTCTCAGTTGTTCAAGCTGAAGGCGATTGCGATTCCAGCTTTCCTTGAGGCTGTCACTTAAGCGGCTCCCGGTTCGACCATCGTGCTTCTCTAGCGGACGAAGCATGGCTAGTGCCTCGTTTAAATTTCCAGCGCGAAATTGAGAGAGGGCCTGTGCGCGCAGCTCATCACGCCAGAGTTTCAGCTGCCTTTGATCTTGCTCTTTTTGCTGTGGAGAGCCAATGCCTGAATTTACGAGCTGCTCTTGGAGGAGCAGCGCTTGACCTGGATCGGCTTGATCCCAGGTTTGTTGAGCCAGCTTTCGTCGACAGATAGCAAGCTCTTCAGGCGCCTTCTGCCCGAGCCAACGTAAGGCAGCTAGTTGCTCTCCATAGCGCAAGCAGGCTGTTAGGTCATCCGTGGAGAGAGCTCGACTCAATCTCTGCGGAAGCTGTTGCTCCCATAAATAAGCTCCAGCACAAAGTGCTGCGACTCCGCCAAGGGTCGCTGTGATCCAAAAACGGGGTAGGTGGCGACGGAGCGCCAAAGTCCAAAGCTTTTTTATACGAACTCCTTTCTATGAAGCGGAGAAAAGACTCTCAACTGTGTGTGGACGGACCGTTCACTGCACAGTTATGAGCGTGCAGGGTTCGATGGCTAAACCCGTCCTTAAATCTGCTCCGCTCATGACAAGTTGAGCGTCGTCATCCAGGTGAAAAGCGAGGCGCATGCAGTCTTCTCCTGGTTGGCCAAGTGGATTGAGCTCAAGTCGAATGGTCTTGCTTAAGAGAGGCCGAATGGTGTCTGGAACATTGCTGTTGTCTCTAACGGTGGGGAGTCCTCCGACGAAAACCACTTCATGTCGCCGCTCGCCTTCGGGTTCGCCGAGGATGAGTTCAAGATCGTGTTGATCGCGGCGGCTTGCGCTGAGTTTCAGCACCAAAGGTTGAAGAGAGGGCCATGGCTGCCCGTTCAGAAATAAGGGATGCCAGTGATGGGCGTTACTACGACGATCCCAGCAGCGCAAATACACACCTTTTTGTAGGAGATCTCTGATCCTTACCCCAGGGGTGAGATTGAGCGCACCGGTGGCAACGGCTTCAATAGGTGGTGGCGTCAGCAAAGGCACCGGCTTCATCGTCTCTGATAACCATTGGCGCATCAGCGGAAGATGGGCTCCACCGCCAACTGCGACAACGGCGTTGAGGTCTTCTGGTCTGCAGCCCTGCTGGCGAGCCGAGGCCAACGTGCGATCGAGCAGTCCTTCAAGAACCTTGAGCAATCCACGGCGTTCAAGAAGCGCGTGGAGTTGGTTGCGATTGAGCGACAAGGTGATGGGTTGCTCAAGGTCGATGCCGCTGGCTAACTCACTGAGGGTCTCTTCCTCTCCAACATCGGGGTTACTGAGGCGGCATTTCAAACGCTCAGCCGCATTCAAAAGGCTCGTTTGACTTCTCAGAATCAGGTCGGGATCGTTGGGAAGAAGGTGATCCAGGATCCAGTGATCCAGATCCCTGCCGCCAAGGGCGATGCCGGCTTTTCCTAAGACTCTTGCCGAGCGCAGGGTTTGTTTGCTGTTTTGGAGGTCTCGTCCCCGAAAACGCAGTAGCTGGGCAAGTGGAGCTGCCCTTCCCTCGCCTCCTTCTAAAGCGACAAGGGAAAGGTCCAACGTGCCCCCGCCAAGATCCACCACCAACAACTTGGAGCCTGCAGGCAGTCCTGCTCCCATGGCTGCTGCTGTTGGTTCATCCACAAGCGCCACCTCGTCAACCGGAAGGCTCATGCAGGCCTGCAACAGCCATTGGCGGTAACCAAGCGCTTGATCAACCGGAGCTGTGAGCACTAGCCGCTTCACCGACACTGTTTTTGGAAGGCATTTCCAGATCTGGTGCAAAAGAATTTCGCCGGCTTGCTCAGGGCTGAGGGGATGGGATTGCAGGTCGGATTTGTCTAAAACTCCGATCCAGCGCTTGAAGTCACGATGAAGTTCTAGGGATGTTCCATCAGAGAGTCCGCTATCGAGGACTTGCCTGCCTACGAGCGGTTGATGGTTGGCACGAGCGTTGCTCCATATAAGGCTCGGGACTTCCCCTACGCGTTGACTGATCGGTGGAAGGTCTAAAAGTTGAGGGGGCGAAGCGCTGCCGTCCTGAAAGGCCACCACCGTATTGGTGCTTCCAAGGTCGATGGCAAGAGTTCCCTGAGTGGAAAGATGAAGGTTTTGTTCGTCCTTTGGGGGCTGAACCTCAGCCATGGCCATCTTGTTAAGGAGACAAGGCTACGGGGCCTAGCGATGGATCGGTTGAGACGCCTGGTGTTTTCCTTCTACAGGGAGGATCCAGAGATTGAGGCTGAGTTGGAACCCTTGCGTGATTGCCGCATGTCTCGTAGTTGGGGATGCATTCGTATTGATTGCATGGATGGGAACCACCTTGAACAGGTGAGTGGTTTGATGACGCACTTAAGACGTCCTCTCCTCGCGATGGGCTTGGGTCGCCAGATCGTTTTGCGAGTTCCAGGTCGCCCCCAGCGCGCTTATCCAATGCAGGTTCCGTTTCACAGCGATTTGCTCACTTAGAGTGAAGTGACGATGATTGAACAGAGATGATTTCTGCAGGTGTGGACTCAAAGGACCTCGCGAAGCGTGGCGAGAGCTTGATTCGTCAGTCCACCAACCGTTATCTGACCACAGTCAAGATCGCTTTTCGTGCGAAGCAGCGTCGTTTTGATGACTTTGATGGCCTCTTAGAGGAATCCAGTGTGAAGCCAGTCCATCGCGCAATCGTTGAGATGTCTGATGAGCAGGATCAGCCTGATCTCCTGCCTGGATGATCCAACAGGAGGGGCCTGGCTGGCGTCTCGCCCATGACTTGGGCCGTAATGGCTTTCCCTTCCTCATAGGAGGGGAATTTTGGGCTGTCGAGCTCACCGAGACGGAATTGAAGGGGCTGCATGCTCTTCTCGTAGAGCTCGATCACCAACACACCCTGATCCGCGATCAGTTGATGGAGGAGGAATCCATCACTCTGGAGTTAGAACAGCAGGAGTGGTGGGGGTGCCTTGATGGCACCCGTGATCGCTGGGCGCTGCAGGTGGTGCTTCATGGAAATGGAACGCCGCGGCGAGGACTGGAGGGCACTTGGCCTGCTCCAGCGGCGCAAGCTTTCTTGGCTGCTTTGAGAACGGTCTGGGATTGAACATCGGATTAGTTGGTCTGATCAATCAGTCTTTATTGATTTCTCCACGTGGATCGGGGCAAATCTCACAGTTTTTCCACAGGTCGACGGGTCGTTTATGAGTTGCGGGCTAAACCCTGTGGAAAAACATATCTTTTGGGTCTTGTGTGGTATACCGCGAGTGCGGCGTGCGGGTTCCCTGGGGAAGGGGTAATCCCTGTTCAGTACTGCATTTACGACCTAAGTCTCATGGAGAGATTGGTTGTTGATGGGTTGATTTGCCTTTTTTGCTAGCCCCTTGTGCTTGTGGAGAACAGGCCATAAGTTGAGGGCATGGTGAAGAAGGAGTCCGGAGTGGTTCAAGGCCAATTGTTGACCGATCAGGTCGTTGATTCCGAAGCTGTTGTTGCAGGCCAAGCAACTCCGGAGCCCACCCAGGGCGCGGACATCGTTAGTTTCCAAGCCGACATGCCTTTGCCCTTGCACCAGGCCATGGCGGACTTTATTGAGCGTTGCCCGAATTGGGATCAGTACCGACTCGTGCAGGCTGCTTTGGCGGGATTTCTTGTTCAGAATGGTGCCGACTCCAGAGAGCTCACTCGCCTTTATGTCGGCAATATGTTCCGTCGCGACTCTCTTCGCCACGATGCTTGAGTCCGGCAGCTGGCCATCAATAGAAGGGCGCTAAACGGAACACTGAAGAGCAGTCCCAGGCTCGCAGCCATGAGGCCTAGCAAGTTGATTCCTAGCAGAAGTCCAAGCAAGGCCAATACTTTGAGGCGATTGGCTTGAACAAGTTTGCGACTGTGCTCCATGGCTCGGAGTGGGCGATAGCCGTGATGGATCAACAATGGAATGGAGAGGAGTTGGCCTACCAACCAGGCAGCCATGCCGACACCACCCAACACGACAACCAAGCTGGCGAGAACACCGCTGTGGGGTGCCAAAAATTGACTCAAAAGACGAATCGAACTGATTCCGCCAATGCCGATGAGGACCTCTAAAACCGCAAGGCCGCAGGTTTGCTTCAGCAGCCAAGGAAATCGGCGTCTTGCAGAGGGTTTCTCTGGGTTTCGATCCGATCCCCCGGGCAGGTGTTCGTCTGCCAGCTGCAGCAGAGCCAATAGGGGAGCTAGCGGAACAAGTGCCGCCATCACGAGCACAAAATCGCCGGTGTATTGAAGGAAGCGATTGCTGCTGAGCTGGAGATCTCGTGCGACCACTCCAAAGCCCATAAGGCAGGTCAGCATCAATGCAGTGAGCCCTATGAAGGACCAGGGAGCTTTCCTGAAGCCGATCCAGGCCCTTGGAATAATGGTGGCAATCGGTAGTCGCTCAGCAGAAATGCTTGCGAGCGGATCATTGAATTGGTCCAAGTCTCTTTAATAAATCCATCGCGATTTCTGTGTCAACAGGAAGAATGGACAATCGATTCCCGCGACGAACAACAGTCAATTGGTCTGCTTGGTACGACTCGCGAAGATCATCAAGAGTCAGCATGTCAGAAAACTGACCGCGATAGGCAAGTTTCACGCAATCCCAGCGTGGAGAGTCCTGCTTGGAAGCTGGATCGTGATACTTAGAGCTGGTATCAAACTGCGTTGGATCGACGAGGCCAGTTTCTGTTACTTCCATTAGACCGACAATCCCCGGTGGCTTGCAATTGGAGTGATAGAAAAAAGCTTGGTCTCCGACCTTCATCGTTCTCATGAAGTTTCGGGCTTGGTAGTTTCTAATTCCATCCCATAAGGTAACTTTTTCATCCCTTAAATGTTCAATTCCGTAAACATTTGGCTCGCTTTTCATGAGCCAATATGAGGTGTCAGTCATGTCAAGTGATTTGAAGGAATGAAGCGCTTGCGATGAAGTGTTCAAGGACGATTTTTGATTGCCCTAAAAGGTAGGCAATCATAACTTCGTTTTTCGTCTTTGGCCTTTCATCTTCTTCTAGTTTAGCTTGTTGAAAATGACAGCCATAATTCAGTCAATAGAAAAGTTTTGATTCTTTTACGGAAGTTGTCTGAACTGAGCGCAGGTGGTTTCGACTGCTTCGAATCTCTGCCCGTTCTCATTGGCTTGAAGCCCTAAGCGTTTGAGTGCTTCAACAGCGTCAATTTTGTCAGCGTTGTAAAGAGTGCAGGCCTTTTGATCTCTGGCCCCCTGGAAGTCGCAAGATGCCAAGAGGGCAATGAGGGTAAGAGGTAAAAATTGTTTTGATGTCTTCATTTCATGGATTGAGGGCATATCGTCTGGCATCACTTGGATCATTAAGATGAGGATTGGCCATGCGATAGAAGTATTTATTGTGATCAACGGTGTGTTGTCAGGGTTGTTGGTGCAGGGTTCTTGGCCGCTTTCCTTCTTCTTGCTTTTGTTAGGTAAATAATGGATCAACTATCGCTTTTTATTGCCTGTATAGGAGTATTGGTTTGGATCTGAGATTTGTCGATTCCATGAAATTATCATTTGCATCTACTTGCTCTGGTTGCCTCTATTGATTATGGACGTGTTGTTGAATTATATCCTTGAAATGATTTCCGCGGGCTTCAAAGTCTTTGTATTGATCGAAGCTTGCACAGGCTGGCGATAATAGTAGGGAGGCGGCATTCTTATTTTTTCCCTGCTCAATTGCTGCTGACACGGCATCCGCCATGCTTGGTTGAGATATTACGTCTCCTGTATAATTTGATCTACGAATCAGGTCTAATAAAACTTCTCGATCGCTTCCAAAGAGAGCGATCGAGCAAACCCTGTCATGGAGCAGTTGCAGCCATCCACTGGCATCACCTTGCTTTGATAATCCACCAGCAAGTAAGGCGATCGGGCCCGGCACAGCTTGAAGTGCAACGGCAGCTGCGTCGTAATTCGTGGCTTTGCTGTCGTTGAACACGTGCATTCCGTGGAGTGATCCCACATTTTCGAGGCGATGTGGCACCCCCGGGAAGCTGCGCAACCCACACTCAATCGATTGTGGTTCTAACCCAGCTTGCAGAGCTGCTGCGGTGACAAGCAGCATGTTTTGGCGATTGTGTTCGCCTGGCATGGTTAGAACATTGGCTGGAAAGAGAGCCCCCTGTTTACTACACACCAAACCTTCTTGATTGATCCAAAGCTCAAGATTTGATGGCTCATATTTTGTTTGTGCAGCGCTAACCCACTGGGCATCTGGCCAGTCAGCTTGCCTGCTCTGAAGGTCAGCGTCGTCTGCATTGAGAACGGCATGCTTGGAGCGTTGAAGCAGGCCTTGTTTGATGTCTCTGTAGGCATCCATTGAGCCGTGGCGCTCCAAATGGTCGGGAGTCAGCGTGGTCCAAATGCCGATGGTTGGTCTTACTTCATTGGCTGATTCAATTTGGTAACTACTCATCTCCATCACGATCCAATCCGGTTTGGTCTGGGCTGGATCCATGCATTTCAGCCCTAATTCGGCGGCGGAATGGCCCACATTTCCAGCCATCGGCGCATGCAGTCCCGCTTGGTTGAGCACGTGATGAAGCAAATGCGTCACGGTGGTTTTGCCGTTTGTGCCCGTGATCCCGATCCATGGGCACTCGTGCAGGGCTTGCCATGCCACGGCCATTTCACCTCTCACGGTGACGCCGCGATCACGCAGCTGCATCAAGGTGGGATGGTCCCAGGGGATCCCCGGGCTGATCACGACTTGCTCAACTTGATCCAACCAGGGTTGAAAGCTGGAAAACTCCAGAGGGCATCCCAGCTCGGTTTGGATGCCTTGGTCACTTAATTGTTGTGCCTTGGATTGTTGTTCGGGTCCATCGTCCCTTTCGAGCACTACGACCTGATGGCCCTGGGCATGAAGGAGGCGCGCTGCGCCGACCCCGGAGCGACCAAGCCCCACGATCAAGCTGCATGCCATTGTCCTACTCCTGTCCCTAATGGGAAGTGGGCGATACTGGAATCGAACCAGTGACCCCTACCGTGTCAAGGTAGTGCTCTACCTCTGAGCTAATCGCCCCCAGTTCTCAAGTTTGTCCTTTGAGATGGGTGGTTGATCAATGTCTCAACCAGGCACTGAAGTTAGCAGTTGGAGTGCCGTTTCAATCCATTCCACTCACTGGCGAAGGATGTCAACGCGCCATCTCTCGCGTTTCGTGCGTTCGATGCTCATAACCTCGATGCTTCCTCTCTCTTGAAGTTGCAGGCGGTCTCCCACTTTTAAATCGCGACTTGCCTGCCGCACGGGTTCCCAGTTGAGCCGCAAGCGCCCTTCTTTGATTTGTTTAACGACTTTGGAGCGGGAGATGCCAAAGCCTGCAGAGGCAATGGCATCAAGACGGCACGAGGCTTCAACGCTGCTCAACCGGCGAGCGACTCTCTGAACAGGCCATTGCAGTGCCTCAAGAGGCACGGATTCGCAGGCGATGATCACCTCGCGAAGGCTGCCTTGTTGTCCCTGCAGCAGGACCGCGGCTTCCGGTGTGCAAATGGCCTGGGCACCTCTATCTCCACGAATCCATAGATCGCCTAGGGACTCGTCAGCGATCCCGATGCGTTGCAGAGCCAGACGCATCTCGTCGGGTGATGTTGGATCGAACAGGAAGTTCCCTTCCACATTGAGGCCAGCTAGAGGGCAAGGGGGCTCCGGTTCTAGGGAGGTTGCGTGTTGGATCAGCAACCGTTTGCGCTCTGCTCCTGGGTAGCCGCCATCTCGGCTGATCTTGAGTTCTGCCAACGACTCGAGCTGATTGGTATCTTCCAGAACTAAGGCTGATAAAAACGGACTCCATCGCGGTTGCCGGGTCCGCAGAACGTCTTCCGCAAGGTCGATCAAGGCGGCCATCGTTATGGGATGCCTGCAGGACCGAAGCAGCGCTTCGCGAGGAAGGCTCACAGCTCGCTGAGGCGAACCACTTGCTGGGGGCGTGCTTTTTGGACGGTTTGCCAAGGCAATTCCGTCCCTGGCCTCGTTTCTAGGAGCAATAGCCAGCAGCCTTCAAGGTTTCGATTGCGAAGGATCCTGACACCGTCCTCGTTTTCAGACGGCACGCTGGCGGCCGCTGCATAGCTGCCCATGAGGCCTGATCCCATGCCAAGCAGTCCTCCAATAAAGGCTGCGCCCCAGGGACCAAAGCTTGCAAAAGTGTCCAGGGTGGTGATCTGGGTGAAGGTGCAGCCAGCAAAAAAGCCGAAGGGCATCAACCAGCGCGCCATGGACTTCTGACGTTGACGCCGCGCCAGGCTGGGGTTGAGGAGGTCAACGTCGTCCATCGCCTCAGCGGGCAAATCAGAATCAGAGATGGATTCTTCTTCCTGTGGTTTGACCCCTTCCCCAGGGGCGGGGGCGACGAGGGCGACGCGAAGCAATGGCGTGCCTAAGTCTCGGAGCGAGAGGCGAAGGCGGTCGGCAGCAATGCGCTCATTGAGAACCAGAACGCAAACGGGCATGAAAAAACAGCAGCCGAATCATCATTCTCTCTTGGAACTGTTGCCCTTGGAGCCGATTCTCTTGGAACTGTTTGGGCTGGAAGACACTTGGAGGAGAACCTTCGGACTGCTCTCTACAGTTCGTGGTGGCTCTCTCCCGCCGCTGGATGACAAAAGTTCTTGTTTCAGACCCCATTGATCAGGCTGGGCTCGACATCCTTGGCCAAGTGGCTCAAGTCGATGAGCGCATTGGGTTGTCACCGGAAGAACTCAAATCGATCATTGGTGATTACGACGCCCTAATGATCCGTTCTGGGACCCAGGTCACAGCCGATGTGATTGAGGTTGCTGATCGGTTGCGGATCATCGGCCGTGCCGGCGTGGGTGTCGACAATGTGGATGTGCCTGCGGCTACTCAACGCGGGGTGTTGGTGGTGAACTCACCCGAGGGCAACACGATCGCAGCGGCAGAGCATGCGCTTGCAATGTTGCTGTCGGTGTCTCGTCACGTGCCGCAAGCCCATGGTTCGATGCGGTCTGGGGCGTGGGATCGCAAAAAATATGTGGGAAATGAGCTCTATAAAAAAATTCTTGGCGTGGTGGGGTTAGGCAAAATTGGTTCTCACGTCGCTCGCGTTGCGAAAGCGATGGGCATGGATGTGATCGCGTTTGATCCGTTTATCTCTGCAGAACGTGCCCAGCAGATGCAGGTGCGTCTTACCACCCTGGAGGCGCTCTTCCAGCAGGCCGATTACATCACCCTGCACATTCCCCGCACACCTGATACGGAAAATCTGGTGAATGCCGAGCTGTTGCGCACGATGAAAAGTACGGCACGGATTGTGAATTGTGCACGCGGTGGAATTGTTGATGAGCCTGCGATCGCGGAAGCGATCGAAACAGGAGTGATCGCTGGGGCCGGTCTGGATGTGTTTGCGTCGGAACCGTTGGCTCAGGATTCCCCCCTGCGCGCCGTGGAGCGAGGACTTGTCTTAACCCCTCATCTCGGAGCATCAACGGAAGAGGCACAGGAAAATGTGGCGGTTGATGTCGCCGAACAAATTCGTGATGTTTTGCTGGGGCTGCCCGCCCGCAGCGCCGTGAATATTCCAGGGCTCAGTGCCGAGATCATGGAGCGCCTCAAGCCCCATCTTCAGTTGGCGGAAACCCTCGGTTTGCTGGTGAGCCAACTCAGTGGCGGTCAGATTCAGGAGTTGGAGGTGCGCTTGCAAGGTGAATTCGCCAGCCACCCTTCACAACCCCTAGTAGTGGCTGCTCTAAAGGGCTTGCTCAGCACTGCGCTGGGAGATCGGATCAACTACGTGAATGCGTCGCTCGAGGCCAAGGGCCGAGGCATTCATGTGCTGGAAATTAAAGACGATGCCAGTCGCGATTTCGCAGGTGGCTCGCTGCAGCTCACCACTCGCGGTGGTCAGGGAGGTCACAGCGTGACTGGTGCGGTTTTTGCAGACGGTGATTTGCGCGTGACCAGCATTGATGAATTTCCGGTGAATGTGCCGCCCAGTCGTCACATGCTGTTCACCAGGCACCGCGATATGCCGGGCATCATCGGTCACCTTGGCTCTCTTCTTGGAGAGCACAATGTCAACATCGCATCAATGCAGGTGGGGCGTCGCATCGTCCGTGGTGATGCCGTGATGGTGCTCAGTATTGATGACCCGATTCCCCCCGCTTTGTTGACCACTATTCATGGCATTAACGGTATTCAGGAAGCCCATCCCGTCACGTTGTGATGTGGTGGCGTCTTTCCTTGCCTCTGCCTCCTGTCCTTGAGGAGTCCCTTCTCTGGAAGTTGGAGTCTCTAGGGCTGCATCGCTTGGCTGTTCAACATGCCCCAGAGTCGCCAGATCAGCGCATGTTGCTGGCATGGCTTCCAGCATCGGAGTGGCCACAGGATCAACGTGATCAGTTGCTGAACAGCCTTCGCCCGATGGCGGACACGTTTGGACTCGCCTTGACAGAGCCGCTGTGGGAGGAGTTAGCCGATGAAGACTGGAGTCTTAGTTGGAAAAAGCACTGGCAACCAGATCCCGTGGGTCAGCGCTTGTTGATCCTTCCGGCATGGCTGGAGGTCCCCCAGGAGCATGCCCAGCGCTTGGTGCTGAAGATGGACCCGGGAAGTGCTTTTGGGACTGGGAGTCATCCCACCACTCGCCTCTGCTTAGAAGCTCTGGAGGCGATGCCGCCACACGATCAGCGGGTGGCCGATTTGGGCTGTGGGAGTGGAGTTTTGGGCTTGGCTTCTTTGGCTCTTGGTGCCAGTGAGGTCTTGGCTGCTGATACCGACTCACTGGCGGTTCGTGCGACGACAGATAACGCTGCTCTTAACGGTTTGAAGGCCGAGCAACTTCGTGTTAGCCATGGCTCGATCGAGACGCTTGCGACCTTGTTGAACGGAGAGGAAGCAGATTTGCTCCTCTGCAACATCCTGGCTCCGGTGATCGAAGCTTTGGCCCCGCAGTTCGCTTCTGTGCTCAAGTCCACAGGTCGTGGACTTCTGAGTGGTCTGTTGGTAGATCAAGCGCCTCGGTTGATGGAGGTCTTGGCTGAATATGGCTGGCAGGCAAGGCCAATCGGGGAACAAGGTCGCTGGGGACTGCTCGAAATCAAGCGCTTTTTTTAATAAGCCCTTCTTATTAATGCTCCTTCTTTGATTGGGCTTGAACAGAAAACCCTGATGAATCCCGTATCAAGGCGTCTGTCCGATGTAGAAGGGTTCCGTCCAGCAGGTTCAGATCGATCCGATCTCTGCGCATTACTTCCATCCATGGCTTCTTATAAGGTCACCCTCGTCAGCGAGAGCGAAGGTCTCAACAAGACCATCGAAGTTCCTGACGATCAGTACATCCTCGATGCTGCTGAAGAGCAAGGCGTCGATCTTCCCTACTCCTGCCGTGCAGGCGCTTGTTCCACTTGCGCAGGCAAAATCACTGCCGGCACCGTCGATCAGTCCGACCAGAGCTTCCTGGACGACGACCAGATCGAAGCTGGTTTCGTTCTGACCTGTGTGGCTTACCCCACCTCAGATTGCACCATCAAAACTCACGCTGAAGAAGAGCTGTATTGAGTCCTTCAGCCACGAGCTGAGGTCGCTCATCTAAGTGATCGTCTGCCACCCTTCCGGGTGGCTTTTTAATGTGATGACACCCTTAAGTGCTTGATCATCACCGTGACACCTGTTCCTGCCCTGCGTTCTGATGTTCAGGTCTTGCTTGAGCATGGATCGGTGCACGCCAGTCCGGGCGGACAGTACAGCTTTCGGGTGATTGGACCTTGTTGTCGTTTGTTTGACCGTGAGGAGCTGCCCTGGCCCTGTTGTCGCTTGGCTTGGCGTAGCAAGGAGCCGAGTTGGCGCCGGGTCGGTCGCCGGTTTGTGCCAGATCTTGCTTCCAGGCGCTGCCCTTCGTATTCCGTCGAGTTGCTCCAGCCTGGCTCTCGCCCTACGGTCACACTCCTAACGCTCTTTTCGATGCGCTTGACGCCTGAGTTGCAGGAATGGTGGTACAGCCGGCTGCCAAAATCAATGGTTGCTTTAAATCACATTCCTGCGGAGTCAGGTGTTGAAGACAAGCAATAAAAGTGCTCTGCTAGGCCGGCATAATCCTTCAGATTGATTTTTTGGGGAGAGATGAGTTTGGCCTTGTCTTGTGTGTGACGTGGCTTGACTATTCACTCCCTTTTAATCATAAACAGAGGCGATATCCTTTGCGGGAAAAACAATTGGATCCTCTAACTGTTTTCGGTTTTAGCTTAATTTGTTGGAAAGTGTCTCTAGTTTTGAGCTTCAAGTGGTTCCAAAAGCAAATTTTGCTTTGAAGTGAATGCTAGAGGTGATGATCTGTCGACAGAGCGATGCCCTATTCGTGTTTTAGTTGATTAATTCTTCTGTGATAGTAAGGCTGAAGTCTGAATGCTGAAGTCTGAGGTTGATTAGTTCTTTGTATTCTATTGATTCATACGCAGTGATGGCCTTCTCTTTTGAATCAAATTCAACAATAATATTGACTGAGCCAGGGTTTCCTTCCCGTACATCACCCTGAAGGTCTCGTATCAGTAAACGTGCTCCGACTGTTGGGAGCCAAGCAGTGAACTTGTTGATATAGGGAACCATTCCCAAGGGGGTGTGAATATTGCCAGTCACAATCCAATAGCCTTTTGTCATGAATTTAAAACTTAGAAAAGTGTGATTGCTGCTCAGCTCCTGTAGGCGTTTCTAGCGGAGCTGAGCGCTATGCAATAGCAAGAATAATATATTCTTAGGCCCAAGCCTTTCATGTCTCTCCCCTCTGTTGGTCGAAAAATGTTCTTGTCTGGAGACGAACGCATCCTGCATTTTTGTGGTCAGGATGCGTTCGTCTGAATGGCTTCGTCAAGAAGCCAAGGCGCTATAAGCAATCGTAAGAATGATTCGGGTGACTTCGATTGCGCCGGCGATTGTTAGAACAGTTGCTGATTTTCGGATCCATGCCGCTGGCTTTCCTTTCTTCAGGATCAGGTTTACTCCTGAGAAATTCAGTTTTGATGCATGCGGGAAGACAATGCTGTCTGCTTGCCCTGTTTTTAAGCCTTGGCTTAGCTTTGAGTTGATTCCGATAGCTTTGTCGCTATATGCATATCCAAGGCAAATCGCAGCCGTTCTGTTGAATGCTGATTGAGCAGATCCTGCTTGGGAAAGCCAAGACCTCATGAAAGGAACTGTGTATCGTCCGAATGTTTCTGAATATTCGGCTGAGTCCACCATTGAATCAATCACAGCAGGATGCCCCTTTGACGCTTGTATTTCAATGTATTTTGTGATCTCGCATTGATCGTGAGGTGTCCTACCTAAAATATGCTTGAAATCAAGTTCAATAGTTCTTTCTGGTGTGCATTTATCGTAAAAATTTTTCTTATAGAAATCAGATTTTGCGAGTCCACGCACGAAATCTTGAATCGAAATGCGCCCATCTCTTAATTGTGCTTCAAGAGAAGTAGATCTCTCATTGTCCATGACATGTGCATTCCCATAGACGTGTTTGTAGGCACTGCTGATAGCCCCCTCTAGTGCCTCTGACGATATATCCGGATATTTCTCGAAAGTGACCTTACTCCCGCATTGATCATGAAGGCGAGGACCTATAGCTATTTTCATTCCCTCGCACTGTCTTCGCTGGAATTCGCTATTGCATAGTGCCGCGGACTGAGGGGATTTATTCTGCGCGCTCTTGTATGAGATAGATGGCTTGGCTTCGCGTTCGCCGCCAAAGCTTGTGATGATTGATGTGGAGGAGAGCATTGTTGAAGAGACGTAAGATTTCTTTCCGTGAAATTTATCTTGAATTGATTGAAAAATTAGGTGGTCTGTTTGAAATTTTTTGTTTCGCAAGGTGGCAACATTTTTTTTAAATTAAGTTTATAGACGTTTGCTGTCTTGTTGCTTTGGCTTTTGGTGGATCTCGTCTTGAGTGATCCAGCCCGAATCTCTTGATGCACTTCAGCGCTGACTTTAGTGCGTCTTCTATGCATAAATAAAGGACCCCAGGATTGCCTGAAGTCCTTTATTTGCACCTTGTATGGAGTAACTATCTAATCAAAGGATTAGAAGTAAATTTTGCCACCGCCCCATTCGACACCCAAAACTTTGGGGGCCACCAGGATGTATCCAGACATCAGGCGGAGATCTTCATCGGTGAGATCGCGCATGGCGGGATAAAGATCTCGACTGCGCATGCTGGGATGCAGATCAGCGATGCTGTACTCCCCGTCATAGGACGTTGGGTCTTGGATGTAATCCACGAGTGCCGCAACGTTGTCACGGACTGGAGTGGCCAGCGCAAGCGTTTCAGTATCCAGGCCAACATTCTGGTTGGTTTTGGTGATGCCGCCGGCGTGGCATGTGCCGCAGCTGACGTTGAATACTTTTCGTCCTGTCTTGATTTCCTGCTCACTGAAGGTGACCAGGGCGCCATCGCCGTCAGCTGGCACCGTGAGGGTCTCGGCATCCCACTGGGCGGCCTGGGCGGGGGCACTGATCAAGAGTCCAAGCAGCACTGGCAGGGCGATCAGCAGTCGATTCAAGGATCGACGCAATGTGGAGAAAAAAGAGGCCATGAAAGATGTCAGAGACTGACGTAGACAGCGCACCAAGTCCTTGTATCACGGGGTGGGATGCGGATGAGGCCCTAGAGGGCCTAGTGATCACGAACTGTTGCAGCACGTGCCTGCTCATGAAGAGGGATTTACGTCCACATTGAGGAAATCCTTGGCCAAAATTGTGTTCGGGAAAATGGCACGAGCCTCCGTGACTAAATCGTCGGCGGTGACTGCGTTTCCAGGGGCGTAGCGAGGGCTGAGGTGGGTCAGTGCTAACTGCTTGACGCCGGCCTCAGCAGCGGTCTGTGCCGCCATGGTGCTTGTGGAATGTTGCCTCTTGAAAGCCATGTCGGCTTCCGCGTGGGAGAAGGTTGATTCATGGATCAGCAGGTCGGCTCCCTGAGCCAACTGAACCGCTGCCTCGCAGAAGACGGTATCGGTGCAATACACAACGCTCACACCAGGTTGTTCTGGCCCGCACAAGGTCCGGCCATCGATGGTGCGACCGTCTTCGAGCGTGACCGATTCGCCGCGCTTCAGAGCTGCATAAACAGGTCCTGGTGGGATCTGTAGCTCTCGGGCCTTGTCGATGTCAAAGCGACCTGCTCTTGGTTTTTGTTCGGCTCGATAGGCGTAGGCCGGAACGCGATGGTTGAGGGGGGCCGCCGTAACAATGAGATCGTCGTCTTCGAACACAACGGTGTTCTGTTCGGCTGCTTCGCGCACGCGATGGATCGCAAGCGGATAGCCGATGCGGGTCGAACTCGTACGCAAAACCCCTTGGAGATAGGCATCCAAGGGGTCAGGGCCGTAGAGGTCCACCCCATTGCTTGTGCCGCCCAGTCCCAAACTCGCCAACAGCCCTGGCAGGCCAAAGACATGGTCACCATGCATATGGGTGATGAACACCCTTCTCAGTTGGGAGAGGCGCAAGTCGCAGCGTAAAAATTGATGCTGGGTTCCTTCTCCGCAGTCGAACAACCACAGCTCCGATCGCTGTGGCAAACGCAGCGCCACAGACGAAACATTGCGAGCACGGGTGGGCACGCCTGAACTGGTTCCAAGAAAGGTGACCTGCACGTCTCAACGCGCTGAGCCGCTAAATCTGCCACGGGGACCTAGCCGCGTCCGAATCATCAGGTCACACTGAGCTGCCTGGATCAGCTTGCAGTGCACACACGTACGTCAGCGTTCTTTCTTGTGCTGACTGCTGCTTTGAACGTGCCGATCGCTGTGATGGCGGTCAGCTTTGATCAGCGGGTTGTGCAGGCGGCACAGGAGCCGTCGATGCGGGTGCTGCTATCACAAGCCTCGGTGGTGCGGCTTCGCGCTGATGGAGATCAGCCATTCCTGGTACGAGGCCTTGGCCGTGGCGATCAACGCATGCGCTCAATGGAGGTGAGTCTGCGCGCGGGGCGCCTCAAGATCAATGGCCAACTGAGCGATGGGTCGTCTCGCTCATTTGAAGCTCGCTCTGCGATCGAGGTGCAAAGCGACGATCCCCGCGGGATTTGGCTCGGCTCCCGGCGTTATCGAGGCCGGTTGCAGTTTTTAGTGCGTCGCGGCCAGGTGCAGGTGGTGAACCACCTTGGGATTGAAACCTATTTGGCAAGTGTTGTGGGGAGTGAAATGCCCCATCGTTGGCCGTTGCCGGCCTTGCAAGCTCAGGCCGTCGCGGCGCGCACCTATGCCCTTAGACAGCTCGGGAAGGCTGGAGACTTCGATGTGAAGGCCACCGTGTCCAGCCAGGTGTATCGCGGGGTTGAATCCGAAACCCCAAGCACGATCGAAGCCGTGGAAAGCACGCGCTCTTTGGTCTTAGTTCACTCTGGCCGGCTGATCAATGCTGTGTTTCACAGCAGCTCCGGTGGTTCAACCGAATCCAGTGGTGAGGTTTGGCGCAATCAACTTCCCTACCTGGTCAGCGTTGCGGATCACGATCAGCACAGTCCGGTGCATCGCTGGAGCAAACGTTTTGATGATGATGCGCTACGTGATCTTTTCCGTGAAACCGGAGGCGTCAAGCGCTTGCAGGTCCTTAAGACAAGTTCAACCGGTCGGGTGCGTACGGCGCGAGTGCAGGGCCCACGTGGATCTTTGTTGTTGACGGGGAGGGAGCTTCGCAAGCGTCTGGGCCTCAAAAGCACGATGGTTCAATTCGAGCTCATCAATGGCTCCACCGAGTCTTTAACTGCATCGGCAATTGCAACTGCTCAGAGAGCCCCTCAAGCAGCAGCTCAATTAGCCCCTCCTTTGATCGGTCTGTGGCAAGACTCTGCGAGTGGTCCTGACACCACGTCCAGCAGATCAGGACGACTGGCGTCTCTTCTGCCACCGCCGCCGCTCCCCCCTCTAAACCCGTCAGCCTTTAATCAGCCACGTTCTGATCTCAGGGTGGGTGAGATCGTTCTCGAAGCGCGTGGTCAAGGCTTTGGGCATGGGGTTGGCATGAGTCAGTGGGGAGCCCATGGACTGGCGCTTCAGGGTGCTGATTTTCGACAGATTCTTTTGCACTACTACCGCGGTGCAGAAATTCGCCCTTATCGCTCCAGTGATGACCCAGCTGTGGCGCTTCGGCTCCGTTCAGAGTCAGCCTGGTGGGGTTGATGTCAGTAGCAGTTCATCGTGTTCAAAATTTCAGACACGATCACCATCGTGCGCAGGCGCAATCCTCTGCAGCTCATGGAGGCTGTGGTTGATCAGCTTGAGCAAGGATTGCTGGACTCTCTTGAGCAACAGGCATTTCGGCCCCTGGGTTTGGCGACGGGACGCACCATGGAGCCGCTTTATGCAGCATTGGTCTCGCGTTTAAGGGATTGGCCTACGGATCGTTTAGAGCTTTTACGTGCGTGCTGGCGAAGTTTCAATCTTGATGAATATGTGGGTTTGACGCCTGAGCATCCCAGCTCGTTTTCTGCCTTTATGGGGCATCATCTGGTGCGGCCACTAGGGCTTAATCCAGATCAAGTGTTGTTGCCAGATGGAGCTGCTGCCGATCCGGACACTGCTGCTGATCGCTTTGCAGCCAAGATCCGCAGCGCTGGGGGGATTGGCTCGCAGCTATTGGGATTGGGCAGTAATGGACATGTGGGATTTAACGAGCCCCCATGTGGTCCAGATGTCCGCTGTCGTGTGGTCAGACTCAGCCCCGCTACGCGATCGCAAAATGCCCCTGCCTTTCAGGGCAGTCCAGAGTTGGTTCCGGAGCAAGCGATCACCCTGGGCCTGCACGAGATCTTGGCGGCGAATGAACTTCACTTGATCGTGACCGGTGCGCCTAAGGCGGTGATCCTGCACAAGGCGTTGGCTCTTGATGGTGATCCGGAGGTGCCTGCAAGCTGGCTACGGCGTCACCCAAAACTTTGGCTGTGGGTGGACGATGCGGCATGGGGTGAGGAAGGGCCCTGAACCCATGACGATGCCCCAATGGCAATTTTGGATTGACCGAGGCGGAACCTTCACGGATCTGGTGGGTCGCGCCCCCAGTGGTGAGCTGGTGGTTCGCAAAGTGCTCTCAGAGCCAGCGATCGATCGTGGTGATCCCGCTGTTCGTGCCATTCGAGAGGTGATGGGTTTGCCTCCCGCTGCCCAGATTCCGCCGGGTTTGATCCAGGAGGTGCGATTGGGGACAACAGTCGCCACCAATGCCCTGCTTGAGGGGACAGGGGAGCCTGTGCTGTTGATCACCAACCAGGGTCTGGCGGATTTGTTGTTGATTGGTGATCAGCATCGCCCTGATCTGTTTGCACTGGAGATTCCTGCTCCGAAGTCGCTGGCTGTGGCGGTTGTGGAATCCGGGGGGCGATTGAATGCCGAAGGGGAGGAGGTGGAACCGCTCTGCCTCGATGCAGAGCTGGAGAAGACGCTGCGCGTTCATCACAGTGCCGGTATCCACGCCTGCGCCATTGCCCTGATGCATGCATGGCGTGAGCCTTGCCATGAGAGGCGACTGGCTGAGTTGGCGCAAATGATCGGTTTCACCACGGTGGTTTGCTCCCACCAGGTGAGCCCACTGCCGCGTCTGGTCCCTCGGTCTCAGACCACCGTCGTTGAGGCGGCGGTGGAACAGGTGCTCTTTCGTTATCTCCAGCGAGTGAGGCAGTCCCTTGGAGGGCAGGCACGACTTCGGGTGATGACGTCAAGTGGAGCCTTACAAGGTCTTGAGCGATTGTTGGCGAAGGACACAATTCTGTCTGGACCTGCTGGAGGAATGATTGGGGCGGTTGCAGCGGCAGAGGTTGCTGGCTTAGGGGGTCAGGCGCTCGTAGGTGTGGACATGGGTGGCACCAGCACCGATGTGTTTTGTTTGCCAGCAGGAGCCTCTGACAAGGACTGGGAGCGCAGTGCAGAGACCAAAATTGCCGGCCTCGAGCTGTCTGCTGCACGCCTTCCGATCCATACCGTCGCCGCAGGTGGGGGTTCGATCATTCGTAGTGATGGCGATCGTTTGCAGGTTGGTCCTCGCTCTGCAGGCGCTAGCCCTGGACCAGCTTGCTATCGCTGTGGCGGTCCCCTAACCATCACCGACGCTCACCTTTTTCTAGGTCGTTTGCAGGTGGAGGCCTTTCCCCCCGTGTTCGGCCCAGCGGCGGATTTGCGTCCGGATCTGGAGGTGGTACGGCAGCGCTTTGGGGAGCTTGCTTGCCGATTGGGACGAGATCCCGAGTCGCTTGCGGAGGGAGCGCTTGACCTCGCGGTGGAAACGATGGCTAATGCCATTCAGCAGGTGTCGTTGCTTCGTGGTCACGACGTTCGTGCAGGCGCGCTTGTGGCCTATGGAGGAGCGGCCGGACAACTGGCATGCCGAGTCGCGGGAGTGCTGGGTCTCCGCCAAGTTTTGATCCATCCACTCGCTGGAGTGTTGTCGGCTTTTGGCCTGGGTCAGGCGCGCCTGCGGGAGTGGCGTCAGGTGGTTGTGAGGCGTGCTCTTGAAGCGGACTTGTTGGCGTCCCTTCCTGGAAGGATTCGCCAGGAGTTGGGCTTTGCTGAGGAGAAGCTGCAGGCAGCTGGAGCAGGCCATGCGTCCCACTTTGAGCAGCGCATTCGGCTTGAACTTCGGGATGCTTCGTCCGAACAGGGATTGCTGATTCCGATCACTGATCTCACCTCCACCCTGCAACTTTCAGCGTTGGAAAGTGAGTTTGACCAAGCTCACCATCAGCGCTTTGGCTACAAGCCTTCCCGCACCACAAGCTTGATGTTGGAGCGGTTGGAGGTTGAGGTTTTTGCGGCACCAGCACGCATTCAGGACGACATCCAGATGGCATCAGAGCCTCAGTCGGTGTCTGGAGCTCTCAGCACAACAGCCACCATTCACTGGGCTGGGCTGGGCTGGCGGGAGGTTCCTGTGGTGCAGCGCTGCGCTGCTTTGTTGCGTGAGCCATTGCCTGGTCCAGCCTTGATTCTTGATGCCACGGGCTGCACCGTGCTGGAGCCAGATTGGTCGGCACGATGCGACTCCGCTGGCAGCTTGATACTCACTGCTGCTGAGCTGCCGGTTCAACGGTCAGCTCGGGATCAGGTTGTTGATGTTCCAGATCCGGTGGACTTGAGCCTGTTTCATCACCGCTTCATGGTGATTGCTGAGCAGATGGGGGAGCGGCTTCGGCAGACGAGCCGCTCTGTGAACATCCGCGAGCGGTTGGACTTTTCCTGTGCGTTGTTCGACCACAAGGGAGCATTGGTTGCCAATGCTCCCCATATCCCCGTGCATTTGGGCTCCATGGGTGAGGCGGTGGTGGACCTGCTGAACCAGATCCAACGCGGAGAACGCCCGCCTCTGGAACCGGGCGAAACAGTGCTCAACAACGACCCATATCACGGAGGCACCCATCTCCCAGATATCACGGCGATGACCCCTGTCTTCGGAGAGGGGGAACGGCCGAGTTACTTCGTTGCTTGTCGAGGACACCACGCTGATGTCGGGGGGCTTACGCCTGGGTCCATGCCTCCTTTCAGTCGTGAGATCGGAGAGGAAGGACTACGGCTCCGCAACTGGTCACTCCTTCGAGGTGGCGTTTTGGATGTGGATGGTTGGAACGAGATTTTGAGGGCAGAGCGGCAGTCGCCGCGCTCTCCCGATGTGCTTTGGGCGGATTTACAGGCTCAGGTGGCGGCTAACCGCCTCGGCGTGGAGCATCTAGAGCAGTTGATGCTGCGTGAGGGACCAAGGCGCGTCAGTCGCTATATGCGCTTTGTTCAAAGCCATGCGGCGGAATCGGTGCGTCGTGTAATCAGCCGTTTGGCGGATCAGCAGTTCAGCGTGGAGTTAGACCATGGCGGCCGTTTGGAGCTTGCTTTGCATGTGGACCACGAAGCGCGAACGGCTTGCCTGGATTTCACGGGGACGAGCCCCCAAGGAGACCACAACTTTCATGCTCCGCTAGCGGTCACCAAAGCCGCTGTGTTGTACGTGCTGCGCTGCTTGGTGGATGAATCAATCCCCCTCAATGCAGGCTGCTTCGAGCCGCTTACTTTGGTGGTCCCCCAGGGATCGCTGTTGAATCCCCTGCCACCAGCTGCCGTGGTGGCAGGCAACGTGGAAACCTCTCAGGCGCTCTGCAACCTGTTGTTTGCAGCGATGGGGGTGATGGCCGCGGCGCAGGGAACGATGAACAACCTCACGTTTGGAGATGAACGCTCTCAGTACTACGAAACGATTACCGGAGGTGGTGGGGCAGGTCCGGGGTTTCAGGGGTCATCCGGTGTACAAACCCACATGACCAACTCCAGACTCACGGATCCTGAAATCCTCGAGCAACGATTCCCTGTGCGTTTGGAACGGTTTCAGCTGCGCCGTGGCAGTGGGGGGGAAGGACGCTGGTCAGGGGGTGATGGCCTTGAGCGTGAGATTCGTTTTCTTGCACCTATGACGGCGGCTCTGCTGTCGGGGTCTCGCCGAGTAGCGCCGTTTGGTTTGGCTGGCGGAGAAGCTGGTGCTCTGGGAATGGCTTACTTGCGTGAAGAGGGAGGCCCCTGGCGAAAGCAACCAGGCTGTTTCGAGCAGAGCGTTCAAACCGGCGATCGGCTCTGGATTGCAACGCCTGGTGGTGGTGGCTGGGGAAAGGCGGACCCAACGCGACGAATTAAAGGATAAATTTCTTCGAATTGCTAAGAAGTAATCTCCTGTTTTGTAGTTTTTGATGGGATTGAAGCTTATTTTGCAGGCTAGCTTGAAAAGAGCTTGAATTGTATTTGTTAGAGGAAATCATGATCTTCAGAGTTTTCATCTTGGCCGGCTTGAATAAATAGAGCACTCAGAAATGGGATGATGCAGATGCCAACGAATAATTCCATGGAGGTTAAGCCTGTCGTCCATTAACCATGAATCGCGGTCTTCATAAGGGGGCGTATTGGTTGTTACCTGGATAATCTTTTCTGGTTAAGTCTGATGCTAAATTCTTGCAATGAGTATTTTGACTTTCAGGGACTTTGTAGCCATTGATGCAAATGTGCGCTGCTCTTTGAAAATTGATTTGTGTAGTGGAGTGGGACTTATGCCCCTTGATTAAAAAGCGAGGCCTGCCTTCAAGAAAGTGCTTATCACTTCTGAATAAAGTAGTGAACCCTGTTCATACCAATGGTTTTAGATGAAAATAATGTGCTTGACTCCTTTGGCTTTCCTGATCAAGAGTTCGGTCGATGAACCCGCTGCAGAGTTGGTTGATTTGGGACATAAGGCATGACCAGCCACTCCTGCAGCTGCAGATTTCAAGATATTTAATGATGCGTGTTCTCTAACACGTTGTCATGTATCTGGATTGACCAGGATGATAGAAACGGATGTCATATTTTTCTAGAGCAACGGGTTCACGATCCGATGAGCGAAATTGAAGCATTTCGACAGCAATTGATAGAGGCTAATCCTCGCTGTGATTCTGGCAGTAATGACCCAATCACTTCGAATGAAAGGAGGGATCTGATCCATGTAGATCTGGTTGTCGCCCACCAGGCATTGGATAGGCTTACTGACAATCTTTTGAAGGAAATGGGCCAGACCTATAGCAACGAGGCTTTGGGCTATTACGCACAGCTGCGTGGCGAATTGTGCGCTTACTTCAATGGGGTTTCATTGCTATTAGATGACTATCATGATGGAATTGAGTCGGCTGAGTAATTGCCGCACACCATTTATTTCAACACTATGTTTTGCTCCTAAGCTTATGGCTTCTGATGAATATACTGATAAGTTTGATTCTGTTGATGCAAAAAAGGAGCCCCTAAGCAGGCTCGGATTGGGCCACTCTAAAGCCATTGAGCAGCATTCCCTTTGTAATAATCATCAGATTCCTCGTCATCGATTGAATCAATGCATTGAGGGTGCTGAGACTGCGGTTAGCTGGGATGATCTGACGGGAAGAAAGTAAAAGCCTTGCATGCGGAGAGCCGGATGATTTATAGACCGAAAGGGGAGGGAAGTGAGTTGATAATGAAGGGTAATCCTGCTTCACCCTATTAAATATTAAAATTATTGCTCCGTTTCTTGTTTTGGGGAAGGTATGAGCTTAGGCGACTATCTTTATCTTTGTTGTTCCATCTAGTCGTCTACATATCTAGGACTGGGGTCAGCAGCTATCTACTACTGATCAGTGTGTTGTGTGCTTATTCCGGAAAAACTCACCTTGTCCTTTGTTGGTTTTGATTTCCAGTTGACAGCGAATCAGAAAAATATTTCAAAATTTAGTCTATGACTTTGATTTGAATTGTAAAACAAGAGAGGCCGCCCCTCCCGGATGGAAGAGACGGCCTAGCTCGCTCGTTTATGCATAGCGCTAACCAAGATCCAGTGAATCTGTATCGCAGAAGCGTGAACCTCAAAACGACAACAGTGAACTGAAAGAGGAGTGCGAAGCGTCTGGCGTTTGGCGCCTGGGGCCTGGTTCCTAAGTGGTGAGTGGTTGAACTCCTAAGGGCACCTGTTTCGGTGCAGATGGAGTGTCGATCGACGTGGCGCTCAAGAGCTTGCCTACCGAAGGACGGAACTCGCCGTTGGGTGAAAAAACTGTTGGAGCAGGGGCCAAGTGGTCAGGCTGCTTCTTTGATCTGCTGAGGTGGAGTATCGGCCGTCATGGCTCCTCCGATTTCGATACACAAACTGTGGCGCAGGCGAGCAAAAAGCACATCGGTGCAATGACGCATTGCCATCAGAACCAAAACCAAAGACATTAGGAATGGCGTGGTTGTTGCTCTCGCTTGAATGCTGTTATGGCATTGCCTAACGTCCGGAATCAGGTCAAATCCATCGCGAGGAAAGCGTTCTTTCCAGGGATCCAGCACAGGCAGTCACAGACCGGGGATGGCACTGCTGCTTCCGTTGTGAGTACGAAGAAGACGCTCTAGGACACTCATCTCATCCCGTAGAGATCATCCATCATCTGATTTGATTTGATTCTCTTTTTGCCTCTTTTGCTGAAGCTTTTTAGCTCGCTGCTGCACTTCATAGTTGGAGTTTCGAGTAAAGGAATAAAAAAAGACCACAAGAACCGCTGCCAGTCCTAGCGCTAAGAAAACAATATAATATCCAGGTAAAATATCTAGCATGTAGATTATGTTTTCTTAAATATAGCATGAAGATGCTTATGGTTTAGTGCTCTTCCTGTTGTTGCTGTGGAGGCACTTGTCATGTCAAAGCTACTGAATGCACGGAATCCATGATTAATTTTCGCGCTCCTTGGCTGATTCGATTATTATTAGTATTGATTTTTTCGCGCTTTGTTTGGTGAAGATGTCTGTTATCAGAGCTTGTTCACTGATGTTGTTTTGATTGAACCTCGAGGAGTTCACTTGTTTTGGCGGTCATTCTTTTGAGTAAAGGACGAGAGGTCAATCTTCGGCTCCTACACCCATTAGACGAGACGGCCTTGTCTAGAGTAATTCGGGCGGCACTTGTTGAATTTGGTGCTGATCGCCCAGGTTTTGCTTGGCAAGATCCGGAGTTAGATGCCATGAGCGAGACCTACGCTGCGCCTGGATGGATTTATTTCGTAGTAGTCGAGGATGGGAATGTTCTTGGGGGAGCTGGAATTGGCCCACTAAGTGGTGTGGACGCGACTTGCGAATTGCAGAAAATGTACTTAGCCCCGTCCGCGCGGGGGAAGGGTGTTGGTTGGCGGCTTATGGGTAGCCTGATGGAACAGGCTTGTGTGCTTGGCTATCGCTGGGTTTATATCGAAACTCTTTCGAGAATGGTGGCGGCTCAACGGCTGTATCGGGCTTGGGGATTCTTAAAGATGAAACAACCCCTTGGTCAAACAGGACACGGTGGTTGCGACTGTTGGTTTATCAAGGACCTGCATGGAACTGAGGGTTTTGGAGAGCCAAGCTCCATAGCTGAATTCCAGGAATGAAGATGGTAAGACCAAGGCTTCATCCTTCGTCCTGATCCGTTGGATCCCTACAAGAGCTTCATTTGTTGTTCCGTGTCTCCTCCTTTAGGTCGATGCCAAGATCTTTCATGGCGGAAATTGTATCGCTCACAGCTGGTACGTAGGCAATCCTTCGTCTGACTTTGTCGAACAGATCACTGAGCTTTGCCTGTATTAGTTGTCTTATTCTCATAGGTCTTCTCAAATCACAGCGGATTTCGTCTTGATCTTGTGGCAAGTTTAGCGGTCTCAATCGCCTGACCTTGATGTCCTTTATGGAATTTCATTCCGACGGTTGATGCGGCCCTAGATGTGATCTTTTAGATCTTATCTAGGGTTTTCGACACACAAATAGTTCTGTCTCCCCTAAATGGGTGAGTCACATGGTGTCTATTATCGCCCATTTGGGGGATTCTTTTTTGATATTCGCAGGCGATAGTGAGCTCATTACTTTGCTCTCCCTTTCATGCCTGAACTTCCAGTCTTTGCTATGAAGAAAGAGCGAAGCGAGCTCGTTGAATTAATGTCGATTCCCTTTAAATGCGAATCAAACTATTCCCAAACGAAGATGTCTTTCGCGAAGTTTGTCTCTGAGATGGCAGTTCCAACTCTGCTTCATTCTCTTTCCATGATTAGGGGCTAAGGGGCATTGGATCAAAAGCAACGGGCAGCTGCGTATCGATTACTCGCAGCAATAGAAGACAATGAAATCACAAAGGAGGATGCCATTGCACATGGTAATTGGTATTCCTATTTACTCGAACACTTGAAAGCTGATGAGCAGGAGTGTCATGAATAGTGAAGTAGTGTCGAAGGGCGATGCCATTCCATATGTTCGTTCGTTGGTTTATTCTATTTTTAATGGATTGTTTTTCTATCTGTGTATAGCAGGATTTCTATAAATGGTTTCAGACCAGTATTGCTACTGAATAGTCTGTGGATCAGAGAGGACTGTCGTTGGGATTCCTTCTTCTCCCGCATAGAACACCACCAGTACTACATCATTAGTTCCTAATGCTTTCCCGGCATGAATTGTGTTCACGACTTCAATCAGAGCATCGCCTTTTCGGTAAATTTTTTGACTGCCATCTTTTAATTTGAGTTCTAGTGTTCCCTCCAAGATTACGGCTGCATTGATCACAGGGTGGTAATGCCACGGTAGGGTCACTCCACTTGGTATTTGAATTTGAAGGATTTTGACCTTTGGCTGTCCATGGGGATAGCTGGGCAATCTATTTCCATCCCACATGTTGGTGGAGTTAACCAATTCTTCAACTTTGACACCATGGCTTGATGAATGCCCGTCGTGGCTTTTTGCAAGCGATGGCAACAATAGTGATGAAGCAAGGACTAAAGATAAGTAGATATAGGTTCGTTTTATTTGCTGATTGCGAAAGAAGGTTGTTTTTGAGATTGGGCTCATTGTTTACAATTAATTGCTGGCATGTTTGATATTAGTTCAAAAGTATTCTGCGCATTAAAGAGTGTTTGGTGGTGCTCCTTCGGAAGGAATTGAACCCGTGCAGAAAAGACTCTACTGGTGGCGGGAGTTCCTTCCTCAGTACTGAGATTAGCTGTAAGCCTTCGCCATAAAGGGACCTGCTTGTTCGTCAGTTAGAACAGGGGTTACCTCCCAATCCAAGCACTCGGCCCATTCAGCAGCATGTTCGTAGCAAGCATCAGCATTATCTGCTTCAACCAAAATCCAGCCCTCTACGGAGCCAGGACCGTGAAACCGCTTCCATGATTTGCATTCCGGGAATGGAGCACCTGTTGATAAAAACTTTTTCGCCGCAATTGCGTGGTAACCAGTTTTGAAGGTCCAATGCATCAAAAATGTCATGAACGCTGTTTGAAGAAGGCTTGTCTATTCTGCATAGCCTGCTGAGGCAGTATGTAGCCTGTAATACAGCAATTGGCCTACTGCTGAACGTTGTGCCTATTTCTTCTATTTGTGGGTCATGAGCTATTAAATAATCTGCCTAATGATCGTAATTTTACGTAGTTGATGGCTTACAAAAAATGATAAGAAGATGGCTATTGCTGTTGATCCTAATCCAAGCATCCAGATGTTCTTTAGTCCTAGTGAATAAAAGGCAACCATGGCTCCAGCCAGGAGCGGGATATGAATTAAGTAGGCGCCAAAGCTGTCCTTACCTGCTTTGACAAGCCAATGGTTATCTAACTGTTCATGGGCTTGGCTCCAGGTTAAGATTGCAGCGATAAATCCCCATCCGATGACTGGTGTTAAAAATGCCATCATTGGAGTAATATTCTCATAGGATGCTCTATTAAGTGGTGGCATTATTGGTGAATAGTTTGCAGCCAGAAGGGCAAGTGTGATCAGTAGTGAGAGGTACAGCCCCCTTATTGCTTGACGCTTGTCAATTTTTTCTAACCATTGGTGTGATGCTGCCTTGCAACCAACAAAGAACAGGAAGCCATACGTCCAGAGGTGCATTCCCTGATAGCCAAGTCCGTCGAAATTGGAGTCTTTTAATTCAGTCCAAAAGCCAGAAAAGTGACCCATGACTAGCTCCAGGGCTCCAAGAGTTGCAGCGCTGATCAGCCAGGATCGCCAGCTGGGTATAGGCTTTGTATTGTCAACTAGAAATGTGTTATTTCTTACGAAAGCCCAGCAGCAGTATATTAAATTGAATAAAATGAGTACTAAAAGGAACCATTGTGGGCCAATCCTGTTGAGAGGAAGCCTGCCTATTTCCTGCCCAAACACAACACTATTAGGAATGAGTAGGCCTGCCAATGGTGTTATGTTGTTGAGCAGTAAAATTGCAATTATTAGAGGAATTCCAAGTCGTAGTAAGCGGTGTTTGACGTAATGTTCAACCCCTCTCTTGTGTACTGAATTCGGCACGAGGTAGCCTGAGATTAGGAATAGGATGTTCATATAAAATGTATTGCAGATCCAGCCAAACCAGAAACTTAATGCTTCGTATGTTGGTGCTAATTCAATTGTTTGCTTGAGATCAGTAGTGAAAAGTGTTCCTACCAATATTGTATGAGTTGCGATAACCAGGGTGATCATTACTGCTTTGATCTGATCTAAAAATATCAGCCTGTTTGTTTTGCTTATAGCTCCGCTTCCGCTGTGCATGATTAGATCGTGGCCTTTGATTGGTTTGTTGTTTGTGATGTGTGGGATCCGATTATTTTTACATTTAAATTAAGTGGATAATTGGTTCTGATTGATTCGTTTGTTGGCTTCCGCTTAGCTCTGAGGTATTTCCCCACCTTCACGTTCAGTATGAGCCTTGGAAGCAACGCTTTCTAAAGTAGTCATTGACCATCTTGCAGCCTACTTTTGGTTGCAGCTTCTGGAACTGAAGTGGTTAGCCAGGATTCCTTTTCTTTTTCTTGCTTGCCGTTCCCAACGATGCCTATGGAGGATCTTGACTCGTGACCCCAACACCAGGAACTGCCGCAGACTTACGGGCCTTGTTGTCGCAAGAGTCCTGTTATGTGATGCCCTGCAGTTTTGATGCCCTATCGGCAAGAATTGTGGAACAAGCAGGCTGCCCCCTCACATTCATGAGTGGGTTCTCCGTGGCAGCGGCGCGTGCTGGCTTGCCCGATACGGGCCTTCTCACGGTGACGGAAATGCTGGATCAAGGTCGTCAGCTTTGCGATGCCGTCTCGATTCCAGTGATCGGTGATGGAGATACGGGTCATGGCAATGCGGCCAATGTGCATCGCACCATGCATCAATTCCAGCAGGCAGGTTTTGCCGGGATCATGCTTGAAGATCAGGTCTCTCCCAAACGCTGCGGTCATACAGGGGTGAAGGAGGTTGTTGACCGTGATATTGCGGTTGAGCGTATTCGTGCTGCTGTTGAAGCCCGCCGTCAGGGCGCTGATCTCGTGATCGTGGCGCGAACCGATGCTCGATCGGCGTTTGCCCAACGCTATGGAGAGAGCCGTGCACTGGATGAAGCACTTTGGCGATTAAATGCGTTTGCCGATCTTGGCGCTGATGTTCTGTTTCTGGAAGCGCCACGCTCAGAACAAGAGATGCTGCGCTTTTGTAATGAGGTTCCGGGTAAGCGTATGGCGAACATGCTGGAGGGAGGCGTTACTCCGTTGTTATTGCCTGAACAACTAGGAGCCATGGGTTTCCATTTAGTGGCCTACCCCCTCACCCTGCTCGCGTCTGCAGCGTTTGCCATGCGTCAAGCGGTGATGGACCTTCAGATCGGAAAAACTCCCGAGAAAATGCTCAGCTTTTCTGAGCTCAAGGCTTTGGTGAACTTTGATGCCTATGACGACATGGTGAGCAAACGAGATCACTGATCTTGTTTCTCTTAAGAGAATAATTATCGGCCTTAATGAGCAAGGGTTATTGACAACTAGGTTTATTCCAATTTTGTAGCCACCTCGATTGGCGCAAGGTTCGTGCTCACGCTGCAGACATCATCTAGCGATTCCAAGGCCTCTTGCAAGTTTTTGCAGGTTTCTGCAAGGTGTGGGTCCTGGATCTCTACGAGCGCTAGGGGGTGCCAGCAGTGCTCCCAATCGATCACAGCCCAGCCACGATCCTGTAGTTCCTGTTGAAGCTGTTCCAGTGCTTCGAAACCACCATGAACCATGGTGCTGCCATCGCTTTGCAACACATATCCCTCTGCATCGAGTTCGAGAAGGGTCTCCAGGAGAGGTTCTTCTTCGCAATGTCCCTCGAGTCGCACCTCGCTGCGATGCTGAAAGAGATAACTCACGCATCCAGTTTCTCCGAGCTTGCCTCCGTGTTTGCTGAAGGCCAGACGCACTTCTGCCGCCGTGCGGTTGCGGTTGTCGCTCAGTGCTTCCACAAGAACGGCCATGCCTTCGGGTCCATACCCCTCGTAGCGAATCACTTCCAGGCTGGAGCCTGCTTCCCCTTGCCCCGATCCTTTGGCTATGGCCCGCTCAATGTTGACTGCTGGTAAACCTGCCGAACGTGCCTTCGTGATGGCTGTTCGTAGTTGGAAATTGCCGTTTGGGTCAGCTCCGTTGCGTGCGGCCACGGTGATCTCGCGCCCCAGCCTGGTAAAAAGCGCGCCTCGCTTTCCATCCACTACCGCCTTGGTGCGTTTGATTTGAGACCATTTGCTGTGGCCGGCCATAGGGATCAGGAGAGGGATCAGCCGCGCGCTTCGAACACGACCTTTGGTCTGAGCTGGTCTTCGCTGTTGGCGATTCCAATTCCCAACATGATGTTTTCTGCGCTGAGAACAACGGTGGGACCGTTTCCATTTTGATGGGAGATCGTGCGCCCGCAGCTCCAGTCGTCCCTTTCGAGCTCGGAGAGCGTTCGGATTGGTAGGTGGGTTAGGGCGAGTTGGGGAGGGATGAGGGTGAGTGGAGCCATCGTTGGAGTGGTTTGTTCATTGGGATGCTCTGGCAGTGCAATCGCATGGGCCTCCACGAATCCCAGCGCTTGGGTGCGCCGCAGCCAGTCCAGGCAGCCGCCACACCCGAGGGCTTGGCCAAGATCTCGGGCCAACGAACGGATGTAGGTGCCAGCAGAGCAGTGCACCTCAAGCGTGAGCTTGCCTTGCGCTGAATCCCAATTCTCAAGAGAGAGGGAGTGGATGGTCACACTGCGGGCAGGTAAGTCCATCACTTCACCGCGGCGGGCTCTGGCATAGGCCCGTTCGCCGTTTACGTGAACCGCTGAAACCTGTGGTGGACACTGCTCGATGCCACCGCGGAAGGGATTGAGGGCCTGATCCATTTCATCCAGGCTTAAACGCGGCCAATCCTGAACCGCAACGACTTCTCCCTGTAGGTCATCGGTGCTGGTGCTGGTTCCCAGCTGGATCACACCGCGATAGGTTTTCTCTCCTGGCAGGTAGGGAAGCAGTCGGGTGGCCTGGCCCACTGCAATTGGCAGAACGCCTGTTACGGCTGGGTCCAGGGTGCCTCCATGCCCCACTCTTTTGGTTTGGAGCACGCGACGCATCCGGCTCACGCAGGCGTGGGAGGTGAGACCAGAAGGCTTGTCGATCACCACGAAGCCGAGTGGTGCATCCAAGGGGGTGTAATCGCAGTTGTTCTGAATGTGGCATCCGGCCTGCACGTAAATTGACGATGTCCGACCGGTAGAAGATGCAACGTCTGAGCAATTCTCCCCGCGTGGACATCGAGACCTTCTTGGACAACGGCTTTTCTGTTCGTGACCATTTGGCTGAATACCTTCAGCTCACGTTGGAGCAGGTGGATCAGCGCTTACCCGATGGGAAGGATGATTTAGCCGCACTGCATCCGGGTGCTTTTCAAGCGGATCAAGCCACGGAGTTTTACGAGACCACCGTGGGAACGGGGCATCTCTTTGAATTGGCGGCTTGGCATCTCAGCAGCTCCGACTACATCGCTGACACGCTTCGTTTGCAGGAGGATTTCGCTCGAGGCACCGTTCTTGATTTTGGGGGGGGGATTGGGACCCATGCCTTGGCTGCAGCGGCATTGGACTCTGTTGATCGGGTTCATTTTGTTGATCTGAATCCAGAGAACAGGGCATTCGTTTGGTCCAGGGCTGTTGCTCTTGGTTTGGATCGAAAAATGTCGGTTTATCGTGATCTTGCAGATCTCAGTGGTCAACGTTTCGATACGGTTGTTTGTCTTGATGTCTTGGAGCATCTGCCTGATCCATCCGATCAGCTCATGCAATTCCATTCGTTTATGAATGAAGATGGACGGGCCTTATTAAACTGGTATTTCTTCAAAGGACATAGCGGCGAATATCCGTTTCACTTTGATGACCCCAACCTTGTTGATTGCTTTTTCCGTACATTGCAATCGCATTTTCTTGAAGTTTTTCATCCACTGTTAATTACGACGAGGGTGTATAAGCCCGTGGAAGAGACCAACTCTTTTGGCTGCTAATCTAGGCAATGCATTCATCGCATTACTTTCTAGTGATGTGTTCGTTAGGGGATTAATGATTGCTGTGAAGACTTCTCGAACTATCTCTTGCATGAGAAATTAATTGGAAGATTGGCTTGATTCGCCTTTAATAGCTTCTGCCAAGCTTAGTCTTTAGATGCAGAAATTTCCGTAATCTTAACGAGTGACGAGATAGCTATAGGCCTTATGATTAGATATCATCTCGTGTTAATAGGCAAATTAAATTACTCCCGCATTAGGAAATAATGGAGAAGTCTGCCAATTTGCCGTCCTGCAATTCAGCTCAATCGGCTTAGGTTAATAAATACCGCCTGATCTGAAATCATGTTCTTCTTCTTTAAGATTTGAAGAGCTACATGTAGATTGAGAATAGTGAAGAAGATTTTTATAGCCATCTGGCACTAGTCCTGGACATAGGATTCCAACCTCAATAGCCTGAGGGCAAAAATAAACTCCTTTCCAACGGTTGATAAATCTCCCTTTGATTTCATCTGAGAATTGAAAGCCATTCTCTGCGGCAAAATCTATGATCTGTTTTGGATTCAATGATGAGAGCCTAGAGCGAAATTGCTCGTCATTTCGTGCTCGATCAATGAATGCATGTAGTTGAGACTTAGACATAACATAATCATCTCTTTTCGATATATACACTGCATCAACTCAAGAGTGAGGCAAAACCATATTCACTGTAGATAATATTATGTACAATGCAGATATAGTAAATGTGATTTTTCGGTTCTATGAATTCCGCAAGGCGCATTACCGTGAATTCATATAAATAATTGTCACACTATGCTTGCTTGCCTGAGCTCTGTCGATTTCTAAGATCAGAGTTTTAAATTTAAAAAGTCATAGATCCTCACAATATCTCAGCGAGAAGCGAATAGAGATTATAGTTTGCACCTGCTTGATTTTTATAGACACCATACCAAGGTAGCAACCAGATGAAGGCAAGGAAGGCAAAAGAATATGTTTTCAGTAACTTGCTTGGAATGGAAACATATTGCAAGAATCATTATAATGAATATTACTCCACCTCTAATTTTTCTTGCAATATCACCCAGCTCAGCAAAGGTGAATTGCAAACGAGTTCGATCTGTGCCCCGATTAATAATGTTCACCTTGAAATTTTTAAGTCAAATCAAACCTTACTTTACGAAGAAGAAGCCAATCAAAATTCAATCGCATTTTGCTGGATAAATAATCAAGGCAAAAAGCCAGGTAGTAACACTATTATTAGTGGTCATAAGATGAAGGATTTAAGCATCGCAGGATTTAATCGTTTAAATAAAACTGGTGGTAATACATGGGATATTGTTGGGGCTAACACTCTCCTCTGCTGTATGAGCCTGAAGTGGAAAATATTGAAAGAAAAAATAGATAAAATGAATGCTTATAATGCATATGCAAGGATCGAAGAATGTATCGGCATTGATTCCAATAGCACGGCTAGCTTTCAGCTCAAAAATTTGTTTGAAAAGCATTTTACGAAGGGAATCACTACAGCTAGTGGATTTTATGATTTAGCCATTGCAACTTTAGAGGATTCTTGTGAGCCACAGTATCAGATCACCGACAGATCTGAATCTACCGAACTGATAGAGGATCTTGTTAAATTATTGCATGAAGATAGACCAGGTTTGCCACCCTTGACGATTGGAGAAATTACTAAATACTTGAATTCTGAGCAAGAATCTGTAGGTCAGGCCTGTAGATCTACCTTCAATATGAATATTCTTGATTTGATTAAAAGTATACGTCTAGAACAAGTCAAGAAGTCTTATCTAAATCCGCACGTTCCCCGTGGTTTAAAGCAATTTACTAAACAGCATAATGCTTTATATTATGGGTTCAAAAATTGGGATTCATTTCAGCGACTATATTTTAGGACTTTTCTAGAGAGTCCTGAAGATACAATTGATAAGGCAAGCAAGATGAGTGTTCTTGTTTCTGACTTGCGGAGAGGAAGTATGTCATGAAAATTAAATTTGCCTATACAGATCCATTGCAATTGTCTGAGACACTTCAGGAATATGGTCAAGTCACAAGAATTACTCAACTTGAAAGTGGTGAAGGTAGTTATTCTATGTCTCATCAAAAATCAACTGGTATGGCGATCGCTGAGATCAGTGCATCAAAACCTCTTTTATATGAGGGATGGGGTACAAGTTGGTCAGTGGATTTTAATTGGATAACACCAATGCGGAAGGCAAATTATCCTTTTGGATACTGCGAAGGTTTTGATATGAATGATAATAGTCTTGGTGGTTTTAATACTTTTACTTCCAATCCAGGAGAGTCATGGGGGAAGTATTCTGAATCATGTTCTTCAACTGCATGTATGTTAGATAAGAAAATACTTCTCGATAAACTTCAAGAATGCAAAGCAAGTCATGCCATTGCTAATTTAAATGAATCGATGGGCTTAGTGATTGATCATGAAGCTTTCTCCCAATTGCGTAGACTTACGAAGAGGGATCTTGTTAAAGGGATTTTAAATCCTTCTAAGTACTATGATTTAATGACTATATGTCTCGAAGAAGGCAGTCGTAGATTGTTTAAAAAGAGACAGGCAAAGAATCAGCATTTGCTTGGTGAGATTGTCAATCTTTCTCATGATCCTGATAAAATGAGTTCTCCAATGTCTTTGTCAGAAGTTTGCCAGCACTTGAATATCGGCCAAGCTTCTTTGTATAGAGCATGCCAAGATTCCTTTGGGATGGGCATTATTGAGATGATGACACAGGTAAGGCTTGAGGAGGCTAGAAGGTCAATGATCTTTCGTGCTACGACCTCAAATTGTGATAATAATACTATTCGGGAAATAGCTATTCTTTTTGGATTTAAACATCAAGGTAGATTTTCGAGAAGATACTTTACCAGTTTTGGAGAGCTGCCAAGTCAAACACTTAAGCGCTCTAGTTCTTTATAAACAGTAATGCAAGTATTTACCTTGCTCTTTATCCGTAATGATGGAAGCCTAAAGACCGTAGGGGCTTGGTCCCAAGCTCAAAGCTAAAGGGAAGGTTAAGCTTTTTCGCGCGCTTATCCGATTCTTACCAAAAAGAGTAGAATTTTGAATATATGGTCAAGTTAACGAGTTATTAAAAATGCATCTTTATCAAGAATGAAACGAATCACCTTTGAGTTGAATGATGAGCTTCATAAAAAGCTCAAGCTCCTTTGCTATACAGAGTCTTTGTCCATAGGCCATATACTTAGACAATGTGTTTCGGACTTTTGCGACAAGCATGATGCTCATCTGATTGAACTAATCGATAAGCGATCTAAGTAGTTTGCTGGACTCCTGAATTAAGTGAAACCATCTGCTCTTGATTTGAGAAAGTGTCTACATTCTTGAACCGTCTCGATATAGTTTGATTGATTAGTTTGACAAAGCTGAAAACCCTCTTTGGGGTAGCTTTTGGTTTGCTCTGTATCTCTCGATTATCTATGAAATCTGAAACTCTGCATTTACGTATTTCATATGGCCTGCTTATGTAAATGAAATCCGTTAACATGATGCATGAGAAATGTATTTTTCACGTTTGCAATAAATTATTTAGATAGAATTTTTTATTCGTATTATTCCTATGGCCGAAAGGTTTGATATTCTCGTTCACGGGATGAGCGAAAGTGATGCCTTAAGGCTCTTATGTGAGAATACTTTAAATGTTAAGAGACCTGCTGATCGTTATTTCGCTGCCACCAGGCTTGGCTTAAGTACAACAGATGCATCATTTGAGTTGCTTCTTCATGCTGTTGAGAAGCTTTCCGTCGATGAGTTGTACGACAGGATTACTCGTCGAAAATCTATTGAAGCTCTTGGAAGGAGAAAAGATGTGCGAGCCATACCAACTTTAGTTGGTGTTTTGAAATGCACTGATAGCGAGGCTGTCATTAATGCAATTACTTCCTTGGTTCGGATTGGTTGGCAGCCACTCTCCGATGATATAGATCTACTCCTTTCACTCTTGAATGGCGAAGTTACGCAGATGCGTGCTGTTATTCAAGCTCATACCAGACTAAAAATTATTAATTCAAAATCTCATTCTGTTATCCATGAGCTTTGTTCTCATGAGAGTGTCTTGGTTTCTGGTGCAGCACGCGCTTATCAGGCAAGGATATACGGCAGAGTTGATCTCTTAGACCCTTTGATTCCACAGCTTACTGATTTAGTGGCTGGGAAAAGACGGTCAGCTGTGATTGATTTAGGTGATGCTGGTGATGAAAGTAGACTTGCAGATTTGGTGCGTGCACCAGTCTCTATGTCTCTAAGGGCAAAAAGTTTTTTTGATATAGTTGATACTAACGGCTCAATCTTTATCTCAAAAAATCAAGCACTTCTGGAACAGCTTTTAACTGACAATCCCCAATGCCTTAATTTAAAATCTGAATGGCTTTGTAATATGAATCCTGATGAAATAGAGAGGAGCCTTAGTCATAGAGACGAAGCTCGTCAATATGGAGCAGCATTAAGCCTGATGAATATCGATCCTCAGATTTGTCTCGAAATAATCGATAGTATGCAAGAAAGACTTTGGTCTGATTACGTTACTCACTATTACCTCACATGCATTATTGGTTTGCGTAGATTCCATCAAAAAAGTGATTTGGTTAGAGCTGCTCTTTCAGAAACAACTCCTCAATACACAAAATCAAGGATAGCAGCAGCTTGGGCATGTCTAGAACTTGAACTCTATGATCAAATGGAGTTGATCTACGAACTTTCTAATACCGCTTTTTGGCGGCCACTTCGCTGGACTTGTCAACAGGTTATGGCACGGCTAGTTGAGAAGCAGCAGTTTAATTATCAACCCTAGAATGAATGACTGATTTAGGCAGGAATGATTAGTTAACTTTTTAGCTATCGTGACTTAGAAAGGCAGTAGTAATATGTTTAGATTTAAAAATTATTCGCAAAAAGTTAATTGAATGCATGTTTCGGGTTTGACTAAGAAGTAATTGATATTATTGGCACTATTGCCTAAGATCGATTTTTCGATGCCCTGGCCTGCGAAGAGTTGGTGAGTTCATCAAAAGGGCAAATTTGAGAAAATTTATTAATTTGAATTGATGAACGTTTGTTAATTGAACTTTAGAGATTATTTAAACATAGAACCCTAGCTTGTGAGCATGTATGCTTCTAGGCCTAGGATGTATTAAGTTATAACGAAGTATCTGTTCTAAGCTCCAGAAAGTTTAACGGGTCCGAATCAGGATGTTGTTTGGTCTTCCTATGGGGAAATTGGATTTAATGCTTTATATATTGTGGGTTCATGTCATCCTGTCACAGCAGAAATGCTGTGGGGTGCTTGGGGAAAGCTAGTTGGCATTGGATCAGGCTTGCCATCAGCCAGCGCTTTGGCACGAATATACATTTGGCTTGAGGTTGATCCGGCTGCTTCCATTGCTTTGGCAACAAGATCCCAGTTGCGGATTTCGGTTGACATTTTTGAGGTCTCGAAGCAATTTCACAAAACTTAAAGCTTTTCGAGGCTTCCTGTGGCTCCAGCGGCCATCAATGTCGTTTTGATTGAGAAAAGGAATCTGCTGTTAGCAATCAGCTCTGTTGATCTGGGGTATTGGCCTCAAGGTTTGTGCTCACGCCGCAGACATCTGCTCGAGGTTCCCCAAGCGGTCGGCTGCCTGCTATCGCTGATCCTCTTCAGATGTCTTGGCTTGTGTCTCTGAGGAGAACAGGGGGGCAGCAATGTTCTCCTCAATCAGCTCACCACAAAAGTTGAAAATCTCTCTTTGCAGCTGTTCACCTCTTGGAACGGAACGTTTTGCTGGCGAGCGATTTCGGTTGTCTCTCTTCTCTTTTGCCTCTCCCCTTCATCTCTTCAGATACCAATCTGCTGAACATTGTCTGCTGATTATTCTTCTCAGCACTCCGCTTTGAGATTCTTTAGCCGCGGTAGATATGAATGGAGTTGTGTTCCCAATTCATCCGCTTTGCTGACAAGTTAAAAGCAGCCTTGCGCCAATTACATTGAAGAGATTAATGATAAGTTGTTCGGAATTGCAAGTTCACAAACTATTTTCATAATGACTCGAACAAAAAAAGAGCAATAATCGCCAGATCATTGCTCTTTGCTTAAAGGACTTTTTATCTTGTCTCAGTCGCTTGGTCCGTTTGGATTACTGAGCAGCTGCAGCAACAGTGATGCGCTTGCGATTGCGAAGCCCGCGGCGGATCGACTCAAACTTGACGATCCCGTCGGTTAACGCAAACAAGGTGTCATCCTTGCCACGACCAACATTGACGCCAGGCATCACAGAGGTGCCACGTTGACGGATCAGAATGGAACCAGCCGTCACGCTTTCACCGCCGTAGGCCTTCACGCCGAGGCGCTTGGAATTGGAGTCGCGTCCGTTGCGGGTTGAGCCTGTGCCTTTCTTGTGGGCCATGGGAAATCAAAGAGATGGAGAGAGGGAAGCTGGTTGAGGTAATCAGCTGATGGCTTTGCCGCCAACGGAAATGGATTCGACCATCACTCGTGTGAGCTCCTGTCTATGACCATTCTTACGGCGTGTTTTCTTTTTAGGGCGCATTTTGTACACGATCACTTTTTGACCGCGGCGGTGAGCCATTACTTTGAGTTCCACACTGGCGCCCTGGACATAGGGCTTGCCAACGGTGGCGACGTCACCGTTTTTGACCAGAAGCACCTTGTCGAGGGTGATCTTGGCGTCAACGTCGGCATGCAGCCGGTCGAGGTCGTAATAACGGTTGGGTTGCACCCAAAATTGCTGTCCAGAGGCCTCGACGATGGCGTACGAGCCTGTCTCTGGAGTGGTTTGTGAGCTGCTGCTGCTGGTTTCTGCCATGGGCTACGGGACGCGAACAGGCTCGGAGACTTGGAAGCCGCCGATTTGGCCTGTGCCGCAATCGAAAGACAAACAAAGATCTTCGACCTTCGTGCTCTCTTTCGTCAAGATTCACTTGAACACTTTTCGTTTTGGATGACCAGGCCGGCCCTCACGATCGCCTTGTTGTTGAGGTCGCCTGAGCTCGAATCGGCTTGCTGTCAGTGGTTGCCTGGCAATCGCTACACCCCGGTGGATCTAGGACTTGAGGACTCAGCTGTCGATGTCGTCTCCGCGTTGGAACGACAACGCGAGGCTGTCGATGCTGTTGTGATTGAGCAATCTCTCCTGCAAGGCAAAACACGAAAAGACTTATTGGCTCGTGGTTTGCTTTTCCCTGCCGTTGTGGTGGGCGAATTAATGGGGCGTGTCGATTACCACCCTGAAGAAGTTCACCTGCCAGGAGATCAGCTTGAGCAGCTTGGTTACAACGTTGACGCAGCGATTTCACGCTTTCTTCGCCAAGGGCAGAAAGATATTCGCCCTGAAGATGGATCCGCTGAATCGGATCAGGTTGGCGGCCAGCCGGAGGGACGTGCTTGGAAGTTGTCGAGCCGCTTGCAGGAGAGGCTTGGCTATCTCGGGGTGTTTTATAAGAGGGATCCATCGCGATTCTTGGCCAATCTTCCGCCCCACGAACAGCGTGAGCTGCTGCAGTCGCTGCAGCGCACCTATCGAGATCTGTTGATTGGTTATTTCCGTGACCCTGCTGCTGCCAACCAGGCTTTAGAGAGCTTTGTCAATACCGCTTTTTTTGGCGACTTGCCAATTACCCAAACCGTTGAGATCCATATGAATCTGATTGACGACTTCTGGAAACAACTCAGACTTGAAGGGCATAAAGACGATTTCCTTCAGGATTACCGCCTTGTACTGCTGGATGTCATGGCTCACCTCTGTGAAATGTACCGACGGTCAGTCCCTGGAGATATTCCCTTGGCTCCTACTGGATCTAAGCACCGTCAGCTTCAGGATTCGGAGGTGATGTTATGAGCCCGCGCAAGACTTATATCCTCAAGCTTTATGTAGCTGGGAATACGCCGAATTCGATGCGTGCACTCAAAACGCTTCGCAATATTCTTGAAACGGAATTCAAGGGTGTCTACGCCCTGAAGGTTATTGATGTCTTGAAAAATCCTCAGCTTGCAGAAGAGGACAAGATTTTGGCAACGCCAACGTTGGCCAAAATTCTCCCCCCTCCTGTGCGTCGGATTATTGGCGACCTTTCTGATCGCGAACGTGTGCTGATCGGACTTGATCTTCTTTACGATGAGCTTGTTGATAACGACCTGAGCTCTTCCCTCATGGATGCGTTGGAAGTCCAGGACATCGAAGAGGCAGATTCTTAAGTCACGGGGTGATCTAGAGGGTGCTGTGGATTTTCCTTATTAACGTTGAAGAGCAAGGTTGCGGTTATGCAGATTTCTAGCTCAAGTGGTTCTCCTCAGATGAAGGTTCAGAAGCTTCCGACTGGAATCGAGGGCTTTGACGATGTGTGCCATGGAGGCTTGCCAATTGGACGCAGCACCCTGATTAGCGGAACATCGGGAACGGGTAAAACCGTTTTTTCCTTGCATTTTCTCCACAATGGAATTGCTCATTACGATGAGCCCGGAATTTTCGTCACGTTTGAAGAGTCGCCACTCGATATTTTGCGGAATGCTGCAAGTTTTGGCTGGAACTTGCAGGAGATGGTGGAGCAAGACAAGCTCTTTATTCTTGATGCTTCACCGGATCCAGATGGTCAGGATGTGGCGGGCAGTTTCGATCTGTCTGGCCTGATTGAAAGAATTAATTACGCCATTCGAAAGTACAAGGCCAAACGAGTGGCAATCGATTCGATTACGGCCGTATTTCAACAATATGATGCAGTATTTGTTGTGCGTCGGGAGATTTTTCGACTACTTGCACGCCTGAAAGAGATCGGTGTCACCACTGTGATGACCTCTGAGCGAATTGATGAATACGGGCCAATTGCGCGTTATGGCGTTGAAGAATTTGTCTCTGACAATGTTGTGATTCTCCGCAACGTGCTTGAGGGAGAGCGCAGACGACGGACCGTTGAGATTCTCAAGTTGCGAGGCACCACCCACATGAAGGGTGAGTTCCCGTTCACGATGGGAGCCCATGGGATCAGCATCTTCCCTCTTGGTGCGATGAGGCTCACGCAGCGTTCATCCACTGTTCGTGTGAGTTCTGGTGTGCCGCGGCTCGATGAGATGTGTGGTGGCGGCTATTTCAAGGATTCAATCATCCTCGCGACGGGAGCGACTGGTACAGGTAAGACCTTGTTGGTTTCTAAATTCATTGAGGATGCCTGCAGTAATAAAGAGCGGGTAATCTTGTTTGCCTATGAAGAATCTCGTGCTCAATTAATGCGTAATGGCACAAGTTGGGGCATTGATTTTGAGCAAATGGAGCAAGATGGCCTTCTGAAGATTATTTGCGCCTACCCGGAGTCCACTGGCTTGGAAGATCACTTGCAAATTATTAAAACTGAGATCAGTCAATTCAAACCAACGCGAATGGCGATTGATTCATTGTCTGCCTTGGCGCGTGGCGTAAGCCGTAATGCCTTTAGGCAGTTTGTAATCGCATTAACTGGGTATGCTAAACAAGAAGAAATTGCCGGCTTTTTTACCAATACCTCAGAAGAATTCATGGGTAGTCATTCGATCACTGACTCCCATATCTCAACTATCACTGACACCATAATATTGCTCCAGTATGTTGAGATACGTGGTGAGATGGCAAGAGCCATCAATGTTTTCAAGATGCGTGGGTCGTGGCATGATCGGGGTATTCGAGAATTCTTGATCACTGGTAATGGACCGCAAATTCAAGATTCATTTTCAAACTTCGAGAGAATTATTAGCGGAGTTCCTCACCGTGTGACGACAGATGAACGGAGCGAATTATCGCGTATCGCTCGTGGAGTGGCTCCAGAGCAGGAATGATTAGCTCTTGAAATGTTGAGACTGAATTGATGCGAAGTTGCGTTAATTCAGCTCGCCCTCTTCTTGGTCGTAGCGACTTTGTCGCTCAGCTTGCAGTTTGATTTCGTCTTGGTCGGATTGGGCTAAAGGTAGGTCAAACCAGAATGTTGTTCCTACATCCGGTTCGCTTGCCATACGAATCACGCTGCTGTGTTTCTCTAAAATTCCCCTCACGATGGAAAGACCAAGGCCGGTCCCTACTTCCGTATGGACAGCATTCTCTACGCGATAAAACCTTTCGAAAATTCGTTGTTGTTTGTCTTCGCTGATTCCATATCCTGTGTCACTCACTTCCACTCGTAATTTTGGAAGAGGTGAAATCATTTCGCATTGCGGTGCTTCACTTGAATCTTCTGGAAGAGGTCCCATCCAGCAGCTGTCGGGCCAGGCGTAGGCGCGCAACACGATGCGGCTGCCACTACGGCTGAACTTGAGGGCATTCCCAACGAGATTGTCCAGCACTTGGAGGAGCAGGTCCCAATTGCCAAGAATGTCTGGCAGATCAATCGATGCCTCCAGGTCTAGTTCCACCTGTTTGTCTGAAGCGTTCAGTTGATAGCTGCGCAGGGTTTGCTCTAGGCCAGGCCTGAGATCGAGTTCAGAAAACTGAACGCTGGGATGGGCTTCGAGCCTGGAAAGATCCAGTACATCGTTCACAAGTCGGGTGAGCCGATCTGTTTCGTCATTGGCAACGCCGAGAAACTCTTGCTTGTCTTTCTCGCTGAGTTGATCCCCCATTTCGTAGAGGGTTTCGACATAGCTCTTGATGTTGAACAGCGGAGTGCGCAGTTCATGGGAGACGTTACTGATGAAGCGACTCTGGGCCGCGTTGAGCTCCACTTCGCGGGTGAGGTCTTGCATGGTTACCGCGATTCCTTTTAGGTTTTCACCGCTGGGTTCGCGTACGGCTTGAAGCACGAAACGCAGGGTGCGTGGGGGCTCCCCGATGCTGCTTCGTAAATCATTGCTGTCACGGCCTTGATTCAGGACTCCGTCGAGAGGCTCATGGAGCTCAATGGCTAACAGGTCCGGGATCGCATTGAGAAAATCCTCTCCTTCAAGATTGCGTCCCTCCCAGCGAAACAAGCGTCGAGCCGTTGGATTGGCCAAGACGATTTGACCTTTCTCATCCAGCAAGACCGCTCCATCCGCCATCGTTGCTATCAGCGATGCCTGCTTGACCTGGGCAGCCTGCAACTCTTCGATGTTGGCTGCGTCGTAGACCTGGAGCTGCGAGGCCATCGCATTAAATCCATCCAACAACTCCCCAAGTTCGCCTCCTACGGGGAGGCCGATCCGGGCTTGGAAATCTCCAGCAGCAATCGAGCGAACGCCGCGTAGCAGTTCCTTGACGGGTCGGGTAATGGTCAGTGCATTGAAGACAGCCCCAAGAATCACCAGGACCCAGATTGAGATAAAGACAGCCACTGTGACCTCACGAGTGAGGGAGGCGCTCGCAAGAGCTGAGTCATTCGGATTCACCCCTAGGGCGAGAACGCCGAGATAGCGACCCTCCTGAATCAAGGGCACAAACACATCGGTGACCTGTCCCTCAGGGGTCAGATGTTGACGGACGAGAGGGTTTTTAGGCCTCGATCTCAGTTCACTGGGGAGTTCGAGGCGTCGATTGAGACGTAGGTCTCCTCTTGTATCAGCGTCATTTCCACTGATGGGAATGCCGAGGTAAACAACGCCTTCTGGATCGGCAAAAAAGATGTAGCGAAGGCTGCGACTTGAACGCCAAAACTGCTCGGCCACATTGGCCAGTTCTCGGTCGTGTCCCTCTGCCACCAGCTCGGTGACATTTCCCGCTAACAGCAGCCCTAAATCACGGGCGTAACGAGTGTCATTCATCACCGCATCACGTTGGATGCCATTGAGCGCGAAAAAAGTGATGCTGGTCATCATCAGGCTCACCACCAGCGTGGCGATGGCCAAAAGTTTGGTTTGAAGGCTGAATTCGGCCCACCAGAGGCGGATGCCACTCCAAAGGCCCTCCTGCTCTGCGGCCGTATCAGAAGAGGCTGACCCTGCCCATGAGGACGTAGTCGAGTTCGCAGAAGCTGGTGCCGAACCGCTACTCATGGCGCATCAATGCTTAACAAAGCTTAGGTGCGAACTTGATGGCCAATGTCTGTTCTGAATTGCATGCCGTCGTATCGGACCTGCCTTAATCCTGCGTAGGCCTTTGCGAAGGCCTGATCGAAATCTGTTGCTTGAGCCACCATTGCCAGAACGCGGCCGCCGGAGGTCTCCAGTACTCCCTCAGTGCTATGTCGCGTCCCCGCCTGAAACAACTGACGTTGGTCCGTGTTGGTTAGGTCGGGGCTGAACGAAACTGCAATCGGATCGCCTTTGCGGGGGCTGTCGGGATAGCCCGCTGCTGCCGCCACCACGCAGGCACTGCACAGCTCTAGCTGTGTGAGCGCTGGGGCATCTGCAAGCCGTCCGAGCGCACAGGCCTGGAGCACGCGAGCGAGTTCAGGTCCCATGAGAGGCATCAGGGTTTGGCATTCAGGATCGCCAAAGCGGCAATTGAATTCGATCACCTGTGGCCCCTCCTCAGTCAGCATGAGACCTGCATAAATCACCCCCCGGTAGAGGATTCCACGCTTGCGCAAAGCTGCAAGGGTTGGTTTGAGGATTTGTTCGTGCGCCTGCTCTAGGCCCGCTTGATCGAGAAGGGGAGCCGGTGCATAAGCCCCCATCCCCCCAGTATTCGGTCCTTGATCCCCCTCCAAAAGTCGTTTGTGATCCTGCGCAGGCGGAAGCAAAACCATGTCCTCGCCATCGCAAAGGGCAAACACGGAGACTTCTGGTCCGGTGAGGCGTTCTTCCAGGACAAGCTGTTCACCTGCTCGTCCGAAACGCCCTTGAAAAGCCTCTTGAATGGCGGCGGCCGTCTCCTTCACGGTGTTCGCCACCGTTACCCCTTTCCCTGCCGCGAGCCCATCCGCCTTCACAACTAAGGGACGCTGTAGTTGTTGGAGAAGGGCGAGTCCATCCTGTTCGTTGGTCACGGTCCAGTACCCAGCCGTGGGAATCCCTGCTTCTTGCATGAGTTGCTTCGCCCAGGCTTTGCTCGCTTCGAGCTGTGCACCCTCCGCACTCGGGCCGAAGACTGCGACGCCTTGTTCACGAAGCGTGTCTGCAAGACCAGCGGCCAAGGGCGCTTCTGGACCGATCACCACTAGGTCGATGGCGTGGTCGCTGCATGCCGCAACCATGCCTTCGTGGTCAGTTTCTGCGATCACCAGGGGAGTGCAGCCCTCCAAATCGCTGGTGCCAGCGTTTCCAGGACTGATCCAAATGTTTTCGATCTCTGGGCAGCGTCTAAACGCCCAGGCCAACGCTTGCTCTCGTCCACCACCTCCGACCACGAGCACATTGCGCAACGGTGGCAGCGAGAGGGGACGGGGGGTGGAGATGGACATGGGCGGGTGCGGAACGGGGGATGACTCCTAGGTTTGGAGCTCAGGCGCAATGCTCGGCGCGTTGTCCTGACTTATCCATCTTTGTTGAACGTCTGTCAGCCCATGGGGCTTTCCTCCCTTCCACTGTTGTTTTTATTGGCGACAGCACCGCCGTTGGACGCGGCTCCGATGCCACCTGTTGCTTTGCCGATGTCCCTAGAGGCCTTTGAAACGGTCCTCCAACAAGGTGACATTCCCCAGCTGTCAGAAGCTTGTGCTGATGCGGATCGTTTTGGCTTCCAAGAGCGCCTTCGTCTGCTGCGCGATCGTTTGATGCTGGTGGCGCCTTCCCCGCAACCGTTTGCTGTTGTGATGGCGAATGCCAGGGCGCTGCTGGCTTGTAAGGCTCCCGACAGCACCCAAATTGTGCTGAGTCGATTTGGACCTGGGCCAGGATTACAGCGCAGGGAGTGGTTGCTGCTGTCATGGCAAGCCGCTAGTGCGGCCCTGGATCAAGATCGCGCTGTACTTGCGCTGCGGCGTTTGGCTGATGGAGATCTCTCGCGTCTTGATACAGAACTGTTGATCGTGGGCCAGTCGGAAGATGGCTTGCCGCTTACGCGCTCAGCTCTTGATCTGCTGGCGAATCATGAGTTGGCAGCCGGACGGCCGGAGGAGGCCGTTGCGGTGCTCCTGGCGGGTCGTACTCCAGGAGTTGTGGCATCCCGCAGGCTTGGCCAAGTTGCTGAACTGCTGGCGCCGCTTGATCTCGAGCGCAGTGATCTGTTGCTGGAAGCCGCCTTAGATCAAGCTGCAGCTGAGCAAGCTTGGGGTTTGGCGGAAGATTTGCTTCGTCTGCAGTTGCGTTTGGCGCTGCAGCAAGGGGGTGATGCTGAGCGACCTCGCGAACGGTTGCGTCGGTTAGCAAGCCGGGTGGATGACCGCTTCACGCTGCTTGAGCTCGAACAGATCTCCCCTGACTGGGCCCCTCAGCGTTTGCAAGACCTTGAGGATCAGCTTCGCTCTCCTCGAGCCCCCGGTGGCCATGCCTCCCTGGGAGAATTGGAGTCATCCGAAGCTCCTGCTTCCAATCCTTTGGCCAAGCCATGACCAACACCCATGGGCCGCTCCTTTATGAGGGCAAGGCCAAACGCATCTATGCCTCAAACAAGGAGGCTGAGGTTTTGGTTGAATTCAAGAACGATGCCACCGCTTTTAACGCCCAAAAGCGTGCACAACTCGAAGATAAAGGCCGCCTTAATTGTCAGATCTCAGCGTGTCTGTTTGAGTTACTTGAACGGGAAGGAATCCCAACTCATTACTGCGGATTGGAGTCTGATCATTGGATGGTGGTCCAACGGGTCAAGGTGATTCCGATTGAAGTGGTATTGCGCAATGTGGCCACAGGATCACTCTGCCGTCAAACTCCTATCCCTCAAGGCACTCTCTTGAGTCCAGCCTTGCTTGATCTCTATTACAAGGATGATGCTCTTGGTGATCCTCTACTAACAGAGTCGCGTCTGTTCTTGCTTGACTTAGTTAGTAGGGAAAGTCGTCAGGAAATCGAGACGTTGGCAAGGCGGGTGAATGATGTTTTAACTCCTTTCTTCTCTGGACTCAATCTGCAATTGGTCGATTTCAAGCTCGAACTGGGACGCAATGCAGCGGGTGAATTACTCGTCGCTGACGAGATCAGCCCAGACACATGCCGCCTTTGGGACGTGAACTGTCGGGATGAAAAGCAGCGCATTTTGGATAAGGATCGCTTCCGTCAAGACCTAGGCGGTGTGATCGAGGCCTACGGGGAGGTCTGCAAACGGGTCCAAGGGGCAACCCCTAAACCCCGCAACTACAGGTAAGGTCACCGGACATTTGCGGCCATTTCGGCCGGTATCCGCACCACCTCATGGTCAATCCCTCCTCATACCGAACCAGGAACGCCGTTCGGCGGGGAGCTTTGGGGCTCGCTCTGGCCCTGCCGCTTCTGACCAGTCTTCCTGCTCGTGCGCAAGCTGAGGCTGACTCCGATCAGAGTTCGGAGGAACAGATCCAGCTCGAAGATGCGCTAACCGGAGATAACACCGAGTCTCAACCCGCGCCTCAAGCTGTGGAGGTGGAAGCGTTCGAAGACATACAGCAAGCTCCAGTTGCTGTAGAAGACGAGGGCCTTCTTCAGCCCAGAGTGCTGATTACAGAGGTGATCATCGATGGGATCACTGGTCACCCTGAGCAAGAACGGGTGGAATTGGCTGCTTATGACGCCATGACCGTTAGCCCGGGTAGTCGCGTTACCAGGGATGAGCTCAAAGTTGATTTGGAGGCGATCTACGCCACCGGCTGGTTCTCGGATGTACGCATTGAACCCGTTAATGGCCCTCTCGGTGTGCAGCTTGTCGTTCAAGTTGTGCCCAATCCTGTGCTTACAAAGGTTGAGCTGCTTCCTGAAGACAATGAGATCCCTCCACAGGTCATTGACGACGCCTTCAGTTCTGATTTTGGACGCACGCTGAACCTCTCCGAACTTCAGCTTCGGATGAAAGAACTTCAGACGTGGTACGCAAGTGAGGGGTATGCCCTTGCAAGGGTCACAGGTCCGACGCGCGTCAGCCCAGATGGGGTCGTACAGCTCAAGGTTGTGGTCGGCACGGTTGCTGGTGTTGAGGTGCAGTTTTTAAATAAGGAGGGCGAAACCACCAACGAAAAAGGTGAGCCAATTCGCGGAAAAACAAAACCTTGGGTCGTCACCAGAGAAATCTCGATTAAGCCAGGTGAGGCTTTTAATCGCAATCAACTCGAGGGTGATATCAAGCGCCTATATGGAACATCGTTGTTTAGCGATGTAAAAGTCACATTGAAGCCTGTTGCTGGAAATCCAGGCGAAGTTAATATTGTTTTGGGAATCGTTGAGCAGTCAACTGGTTCTCTTTCAGGCGGTTTGGGTTATAGCCAAAGTCAAGGTGTGTTTGGACAGGTTCAAGTTCAAGACAGCAATTTATTTGGACGGGCATGGAACTTAGCTCTCAACCTCACCTACGGGCAGTACGGCGGCTTGGCGAATTTCACGTTTACTGATCCATGGATTAAGGGTGATGCGCATCGCACATCCTTCCGTACTTCTCTGTTCTTGAGTCGCGAAGTGCCTCAGGTGTTTCAGAGCCAAAACAATGGAGACATTGTTACTGTCACTGATTACGAAGACAACAAGTCTTCCCGCGCATACTCAATTAGTACAAACGACAATCCTGCTGGTAGGAAGTTCGACGATGTTGGAGATGCTTCTGACCTCTTCCCTGAATACAGCTGGTTTGACTATCAAGGTGATTCTGTTGCCTTGCAGAGGATTGGCGGAAATATCATTTTTGCGAGGCCTCTCAACGGAGGTGACCCCTACAAAAATGCTCCGTGGCAGGTTCTTGCCGGTTTAAATGTTCAGAGCGTTCGGCCCATCAACTTTGAGGGCACTTCACGTGTTTACGGAACCCCTAGTAAAGGCAGTAATAAAGACATTTCAAATAAAGATATTATTTGTATCTCTTATAACTGCGCCACTGAAAATAATCTTGCTGGCTTACGACTTGCAGCGACCTACAACACTTTGAACGATCCCCGGAATCCTACTTCGGGTAACTTCTTCAGTTTCGGAACGGAGCAATTCCTATCCGTTGGCGAGAATTCGCCAACTTTCAACCGTGTGAAGGCAAGCTATACCCAATTTTTTCCGGTGAATTGGTTGAAAATTGCCAAAGGTTGCAGGCCAAAACCAGGCGAAAAAGCAAACTGTCCGCAAGCCGTTGGTATTCAACTTAAAGCCGGTTCCATTGTTGGAGACCTCCCTCCCTATGAAGCCTTTTGCTTGGGTGGTTCGAATTCAGTGCGTGGTTGGTACGACTGCGACTTAGCGGTTGGGCGCAGTTATGGCGAAGCAACCTTGGAATATCGCTTCCCAATTATTAGTATTTTTGCTGGGGAACTCTTTGTCGATGCGGGTACTGACTTTGGTTCCCAAACCAGTGTTCCCGGAAAACCTGGCAAATTGCTCAAAAAACCTGGATCCGGTTTCTCGATTGGTACGGGTGTGATCGTGACGACGCCAGTCGGCCCCCTTCGTCTTGAGGTTGCCAGTCAGGATTTGACCGGTGAGTGGCGATTCAACTTAGGAGTGGGCTGGAAGTTCTAATGGTGTCTTGGCCTGCGGATTACAACGGGGCTTGGACGTTGACATCCAGTGTGTCGCGCTCAGGGATTGGCTTGCACAGCGGACAGCAATGTCGAGTCACCCTTGTTCCCTCTGAGCAGGAAGGGTTCTATGTACGTTGGCTTGATCAAACGTCAAAGCCTGTCCGCCTAGATCCCACACAGGTGCGCGACAGCCAGCTGTGCACCACTCTCGATTTCGGGGATAGACAACTTTCAACTGTGGAACATCTGCTGGCTGCTCTTGCGGGCTGCGGGGTTTCTCATGCTGAGCTCCAGGTATCGGGTACAGAAATTCCGCTTCTTGATGGTTCTGCATTGGGCTGGGTGGAGGCGATCGCGGAAGCCGGTTTAACAGCAGCGTCGACGCCACGTCGTCCTCTCTTGGTGCTGTCTGCACCGCTGGCCTTCTATCGCGGTAATAGCGCCATCGTTGCGACGCCTGCTGATCGCTTCACGCTGGTTGGTGTGATCGATTTCCCACAACAAGCCATTGGTCGTCAGCAATTGGCCCTCGAGCTCACCCCTCAGAGGTTTATTGATGAGATCGCCCCTGCTCGGACCTTTGGTTTTCGAGAGCAAGTGGAACAACTTCGCTCCTCTGGTCTCATTCGTGGAGGTGCTTTAGATAATGCCCTCGTTTGTGATGGAGATTCTTGGGTAAATCCCCCGCTGCGTTTTCCAGATGAACCAGTGCGCCATAAGATCTTGGATCTAATCGGAGATCTGGCTCTCGTGGGTTTCCCACAAGCCCAGGTGCTGGTCTATCGAGGATCCCACGGCCTTCATACTGAGTTGGCCGCGGCACTTGCCGATCAACTTGTTCCTCAACGCTGAGCCACTTGACCGTTCTTGCCTCTACCGACACGCCTTCTGCGGTGCTGAATGCCGAGCAGATCATGGGGTTGTTGCCGCATCGTTATCCATTCGCCTTGGTGGATCGGGTGCTTGAGCACGTTCCAGGGGAACGCGCAGTTGCGATCAAGAACGTCTCTTTGAATGAGCCACAATTTCAGGGGCATTTTCCTGATCGTCCTTTGATGCCTGGGGTCTTGATTGTGGAAGCGATGGCTCAGGTGGGGGGCTTGATCGTGACTCAGATGCCAGATCTCCCCAAGGGCTTGTTCGTGTTCGCCGGAATTGATGGAGTTCGTTTTCGTCGGCCGGTGGTCCCGGGAGATCAATTGAGGATTACCTGTGAGTTGCTCAGCCTTAAACGCAAGCGTTTTGGCAAAGTCAAGGCGGAGGCCACGGTGGATGGACAGCTTGTCTGCTCCGGTGAGCTGATGTTCTCTCTGGTGGATTGATCGTGATGAGTGATGAGCTCTCCACATCAGTGATCACGGACGATCGCCCAGCTCAGGTCCATCCGATGGCGGTGGTCGATCCTCGAGCAGAGCTGGCCCATGGCGTTGTGATCGGTCCTGGCGCCGTGATCGGTCCAGAGGTGAGCATTGGGGCGAACACTTGGATTGGTCCCCATGTGGTGCTCGATGGTCTGCTGCGTATTGGTGCTCACAATCGCATTTACCCCGGCGCTTGTTTGGGGCAGGAACCTCAGGATTTGAAATATAAAGGCGCTCCGACGGAGGTGGTCATTGGAGACCACAACACCATCCGTGAATGCGTCACGATTAATCGTGCCACTGATGAAGGGGAGCAGACTCGGATTGGTGACAACAACCTGCTCATGGCTTATTGCCATCTTGGGCATAATTGTTTGCTTGGAAACAACATTGTGATGTCGAATGGCATCCAAGTGGCAGGCCACGTGTTGATTGAAGATCGGGCAGTAATCGGAGGTTGTTTAGGAATTCATCAATTCGTTCACATCGGTGGCATGGCCATGGTTGGTGGCATGACACGTGTTGATCGTGATGTTCCTCCGTACTGTCTTGTGGAAGGTCATCCAGGCAGGGTGCGTGGCCTTAATCGTGTGGGCTTGAAACGTCAGGGCCTGCATCGCCTTGAGGGGGGGCAGGAATTCAAACAGCTCCAGGAGATTTGGTCATTGCTTTATCGCTCTGATCACGTCATTTCTGATGGCTTAAACCTTGCGAGGCAGCAGGCCTTGCTGCCTGCAGCTAATCATCTCTGTACTTTTTTGGAGGGTTCCTTGTCGACAGGTCGACGGGGCCCCATGCCTCCTCCATCGAGTCGCTGATGGTTCGTCTGCTCATCAGCACCGGCGAGGTGTCAGGAGATTTGCAGGGAAGCCTGTTGATTCAGGCTCTTTGGCGTGTCGCCAAGAATCGGGGACTTGATTTAGAAGTCCTCGCTCTGGGGGGTGAGCGGATGCAGGCTGCTGGAGCTGAGTTGCTTGCCGATACCTCTCCGATGGGCGCGATTGGCCTGTGGGAAGCCCTCCCTTTGGTTGTGCCCACGATTCGATTGCAAGCCAGAGTCGAGCGGGTGTTGAAGCAGCGCCCACCAGATGGTGTGGTGTTAATCGATTACATGGGCGCCAACGTGCGTTTGGGCCACAGCCTCAGATCCCGTCTGCCGCATGTGCCAATCACTTATTACATCGCTCCCCAGGAATGGGCTTGGCGCATTGGAGAAGGAGGTACCAAAAGTTTGCTGCAGTTCACAGATCGCATCCTGGCGATTTTTCCTGAAGAAGCTGAGTTCTATTCCGGTCGAGGCGCTGACGTCACTTGGGTGGGGCATCCTCTCCTCGATATGGTTCCGGTTTCTTCCGATCGCCAGGCTTCTCGATGTGCCTTGGGCTTGCCCTCAGAAGGAACCCTGTTGCTGCTGATGCCTGCATCACGGCCTCAGGAAATGCGTTATCTCATGCCCGAATTGGTGCAGGCTGCCGCCACCCTTCAGGCTCGTGATCCATCACTCCATGTGATGGTGCCAGCCGGATTGGAGCGCTTTGAGGAGCCATTGCAGCAGGCCCTGGACGAAGCGGGGGTTCGCGGGACGGTCATTCCAGCTGATCAGGCGGATGCCATGAAACCCCATCTGTTTGCAGCTGCCGACCTGGCCTTGGGTAAATCGGGCACCGTGAATTTGGAATTAGCTCTTCAGGGTGTTCCGCAAGTGGTTGGTTATCGAGTCAGCCGTGTCACCGCGTGGGTGGCGCGGCGAATTCTCCGTTTCCAGGTTGATCACATCTCGCCGGTCAACCTTTTGCTGAAGGAGCGTCTGGTGCCGGAGCTGTTGCAGGAGGATTTCAACGCAGATCAGCTTGTGGCTTTGGCCATTTCTCTGCTGGATAACAAAGCGGAACGGCAAAGGGTTTTGGATGGATATCAGCGCTTGCGTGACACCCTTGGTGCACCGGGTGTGACCGATCGTGCTGCGGAAGCCATTCTTGACCAGATCAAACAGCCCTCTTGAGCTCATGCGTGCGTTGATCCCGCTGGTTTTGACCAGCATCATGTTGTTGAGCCCGATGTCAGCCCTGGCAACTGTCCAGGATGCTGTTCTTGCAGGTGGTTGTTTTTGGTGCCTTGAACATGATTTAGAGGATGTTAAAGGTGTGATTTCGGCTGAAAGTGGTTATAGCGGTGGTCATGTGGAGAACCCAACGTATCAACAAGTGAGTGGTGAGAAAAGTGGTCATCAAGAAGTGGTACGTGTGCGATTTGATTCCGATAAAATCAGTTATGCCAGTCTTTTGCAACATTATTGGCGCAATGTTGACCCTCTCGATGGTCAAGGCCAGTTTTGTGACAGAGGCGATTCGTATCGACCAGTGATTTTTACCGCTGGCGAGCAGCAGGCCACCGCAGCTCAAGCCAGTGCTGCCTCGGCTGCAAGTGAATTAGGGGTCTCAAAATCTAAGATTAAAGTGCAAATTCGTGATGCAGTTCAATTTTGGCCGGCAGAGGACTACCACCAAGATTATGCAAATAATAATGACCTTCGTTATCGCTATTACCGCTTCAGTTGTGGGCGTGATCGCCGCCTCGATGCCGTGTGGGGCGAGCGCGCAAGATCGGGGACAGAGTGGCTTACCCCAGAAGCGCCATGACCGCTTCCCGAAAGCTGAAGAGAATCTGTAATTTGAGGTTTGGTTCCATTCAGGCGTTTCTCAGTGAAGATGCGGGTATTCCCCTCTCGACGCTCTAGGACTTTGTCCTTACCATTAGCTCAAGATTTGTGGAGGGGCTGTATGTATCTGCTGACGATCAAGGATGGTCTGGTGACGCGTCACGTTGGTCCTTATCAGTCGACAAAGCAGGCTTCAGATGATTTGGATCGTGTGTTGTCGACTTGTTCTGAGCGTGCGCGCTGGCAAATTCATGCCTTGGAGTGTCCGCGTGCGATGACTGCGGTTGCGTCCTAATCGGCTCGTCGACCTGGATATCCGCTAAGAAGACCGCTTTCGATCATTAAGCCGATTCCTGCGTTGATGCAAATCAGGCTCAGAGTTCCATACCAGAACCAAGGACCACGGTCCTGTCCAAGCAGCTGGATAATTCTTCGACTGATCGCTTCCCCAAAGAGGCAGAGTCCTGCAGGCAAAAGCAGGACTCCAAGTTGAGCTCGCACGTACCAGCGCAAGGGTCTGGAAGCCATTTGGTTGGTTAATTCACAATCTTGGAAAAACCTTAGGTCTCGACCTGCTGCGATTGCTTGCATACCCAATTCACCAAGGTGCGGACTCCGTAGCCCGTTGCTCCAGCAGGATCCATTCCTCTCCCTTTGTCGCTCCAAACCGTTCCGGCGATATCGATGTGGGCCCATGGAATAGAGCTTTTGACAAACTCCTTAAGGAACAAAGCCGCTGTGATCGAGCCTCCTGGACGGGGACCTGTGTTTTTCAAGTCCGCAAGGAGTGATTTGAGCCCCTTGCGATAAGCCTGGTGCATTGGCATCCGCCAGAGCCCCTCACCTGCATCCTTTGCTGCACCCTCTAAGGAGCTGGCAAGCGAGTCGTCTCCAGTCCAAAGTCCCGCAATTTCATCGCCAAGGGCAACCACGCAGGCACCGGTCAATGTGGCCAGGTCAACGATGGCATCGGGTTCGAGCTCGGATGCATAAACCAAGGCATCAGCGAGGGTGAGCCGGCCTTCTGCATCTGTGTTGTTGATTTCAATCGTGGTGCCATTGGACGCAGTGACGATGTCACCTGGGTGCACCGCAGAACCGTTGATCATGTTTTCGCATGAGGCCACCAGCATGTGCACCTCCACCCCCTTGGGGCGGAGCTCAGCGATCGAGCGCATCGCGCCAAGCACCGCTGCACTGCCTCCCATATCGAATTTCATCATGTCGATTTGGGCACCACCCACTTTCAGGTTGTAACCACCGGAATCAAAGGTGAGGCCCTTGCCGACCAAGACCACCCGTCTTGTGGCAGGACCGGAGGGGCGGTAGGTGAGATGGATGAACTTGGGATCCATATCTGAGCCCTGGCAAACGGAAAGGAACGACCCCATCCCCCTGGCTTCACAGTCGCTGCGCTCGAGCACCTTCAAGTCCAAGCCGTGCTCATGCGCCATCTGAGCGGCGCTGTCGGCAAGGGCGGTTGGGGTGACACTGTTCGGAGGAGCCGCAACCAGCTCTCTTGCCAGTTCCACCCCGGCGCAAATGGGATGCACTGCTTCGAGGGCGCTGCTGAGGGTGTTGGGGAGGGGGCCTAGCAGTTCAAGCCTCTCGGGGTGGACGCTGGGCTCGGGTTTGCTGCGAAAACGTTGATCGCTGTAGAGCGCAAGCCTGACCGCTTGCGCTGCCACGGTCACCGCTTCTGCAGGATCAACGGCGTTCCATGGCAGCAACAATCCGAGGCTGCCTGTTTGGTCCTTGCTCGCTCGGGCCGCAGCAGCGCCCGCCTGACGAAAGCTATTCGCATCCAGTGCTTCAACAGGCCCCATGCCTAAAAGCACGAGGGATGCGCAGTCGGGGTTAAGGAGTTGAAGGCTCGCGCTCTCTCCGCTTTTCCCTTGAAACTTGCGTTGTTCCAACCAGTCGTTAAGGGAGATGGAAAAGCGTTCTTCCATCGCTGGTATCAAGCCATTGGGATCTCCCTCTGCAATGCCTAGGGCCAACATGGTTCCCGACCAGGCCTGTGGCTGGGCCGACGAGAGGGAGATCTGCATAGAGATTGGGCGCGTGATCCGATGCTACGGGGCACCCTTAATCGGCATGGAACGGTGTGGACCATCGCTCACGAGTTTCCTTATTGAAGGGCGGTTGCCAGAGGCGAATCAAGGTTTGTTCCCAACGTCGTCGAGGACGGGTGTTTTGCGGGACATCAGCCCAGAAACGGATGCTTGTGCTGCAGCGCAAGCCTGTGCTCATGCAGGCCTCTTGGTAACTCGCCAAGTAGGCCTTGCAATCGTGCTCTCCTTTCCAGCGCCGATCAGCCGCCTTGGTTTCTCCGATATAGAGAAGGATGGGTTGTTGGAGCTCTTTCGGGCGATCCATCACGAGATAGATGGCCGCCCCTTGATGGGGACTATTGGGCCAACGCCAGAAACTCAACGGTAAGGGCCTGAGCTGTAGAGGCTGGAAGTTGCTCAGCGGATTGGTGTTTTCGCCAGGAAACAGCTGCTGTTGTTCTGCTTGTTGATTCCGATGTTCGAGCTGAGGCGCCAACTGAGGGGAGAAAAGAGGTGCCTGGAACTGATGGATTCGCTCTTGCCAGCCCCGTAAAAGCTCTGCGCTCAGAGGCAGGGACCGTTCGATCAGCCCACTGGATTCTGCCAATGGCTGCTCGAAAAGGTTGCCTTGCCCGGGGGGAGTGGCCATGGGTTTAGTTCCTTGGCGGCAGGCTGGGGCCGGATGGCCGTGCTCCAAAACTCACGCGGCCAATCAGCTGCTCCACAGCATCAGGGGGTAAACAAACGCGTTCTTGGAGATCGGCGAGATGCTCGAACGGCTTAAGCCGCCGCTCTTGAATGAGCCGTTGTAGGCGGGGTTTTGGCCAATTGAGGGTCTGCTCTAACAAAGTGGGTGCTGCGGCATTGACATCCAGTAGTGGCTGCTCAGGCAGTACTGGAGCATCCCCATGCCAGCGAAACACCAGGTGGGGTGTCCAGAGCTTCACGAGATCCGTAGGAAGGTTCAGCAAGAGGGCGAGATCCTCCAGTTGGCTGAATTGCACCCCACCCCGTTGGAGTCGCATCAGCACATCCACCATTGCTTCACTGCAACCGGGCAGCCTTTTCCATTGCGCAGACGTCGCCCTGTTGACATCCAGGCTCCAGGTTTCAACTGGGGTAGGGGTCGCCCTCGGCGCTGGTTTTGCTTGGACCGGGTCTGGAGGCAGATCGCCGGTGGCCTGCAAGAGCTTGCGAGCCAGGGGGTCAAGCCAGTGCTGGCGCGCCATTGCTTAAGAAACTTGCTTCTTGGCCAGGACCATACCGAGCTCAAGCCTCAGGCGTTAGGGGTTCCAGCGCGGAGGCAGGGTTGGGAGTTCAATCAGTCCCTGTTGAAAGGCAACCACCACGGCATGGGTGCGGTTGTTGGCTTGCAGTTTGCGCAGCAGGCTGCCGATGTGGGATTTGACCGTGTCGATCGAGACGACAAGGCTGTCTGCGATCTCCTGATTGCTCATTCCTTTGCAAAGTCCACGAAGCACGTCCTCTTCCTTAAGGCTCAGTTCGGGCGGAATGGAACCAGAGGCTGTGCGTCCCAGTCGACCGTGCCGGAGGATATTTGCAATCACTGAATCGTGATACATCCCATCGGATTCCATTGCGGTCAGCGCTGCAGAGACGCCTCCCATTCCGACATTTTGATGAGAGCACAATCCATCACAGGGCGCGTCGATCGCTTGGAGAATGGTGCGCAAAATTGGACGTTGAACGATCAACAACGCTTTCAAGGTGGGATTGTCTTGCTTGGCGTGTCGAACGAGGCTTGGGCCGTTGCCCCCCTCGAGACGGTCTGTGCAGATCAAGAGGTTGACATCATCCTTTTGCAGCCTCTGAAGACATTCTTCTTCTGTGGTGGTGGCAGCAACGAGGTGACCAAGATCCTGAAACCAGCCCATCCAGCTGGCTAACAACACGCGATCGCCACTGGCAATCGCTGTGCGACTTCTGCGCAAAAGACTGTGTCCCTGCTTGCTGCGGGCCTGAAGCCTGGGGATCTGGGAGGTGAGATCCACGCCATTTTGAAACTCCCCACATGTTGGCTTTGGTGAGGGGGCGTGGATCCGCACTGTGAGGGATTCCGTGAATTGTTCAAAATGTGAGCGACTGTTTTTCAAGACCATGGCCTTCTTCGATTCTGAAATCGTGCAGGAGGAGGCCAAACATCTTTTTGGCGACTATCAACAGTTGATGCAGTTGGGGTCGGATTACGGAAAGTTCGACAGAGAAGGGAAGAAGAAGTTCATCGACACGATGGAAAACCTGATGGAGCGTTACCGCGTTTTTATGAAACGCTTTGAGCTCTCGGAAGACTTCCAAGCCAAGCTCACCGTTGAACAGTTGCGGACGCAGCTTGGGCAGTTTGGGATCACCCCGGAGCAAATGTTCGAACAGATGAATCAAACCTTGGAGCGGATGAAGACTCAGCTCGAGCAATCGGAAGGTCAGTGAGCCGTACGATCCGTCGCACAGCACCGTCCTTCCGACATGACAGTCACCCCCCATTCACTGCCGAACTGGTTGGAGCGGGGGAAGGCCGATTTATTTCCGGACGGTAACCCTGATGATGCGGATCAGGCATTGGTTGCTCGCTTGGCCGCGGCTCAGTTGGAGGGCCGTCCTCTTCGGGTGAAGTTGGGCATTGACCCAACGGGAAGTGACATTCACCTTGGTCACAGCATTCTGTTTCGCAAGCTGCGCGCTTTTCAGGATGCGGGCCATATAGCCGTTCTGATTATTGGAGATTTCACGGCCAGGATTGGTGATCCAACGGGCAAGAGCGCCACGCGCGTGCAGCTCACAACGGAACAGGTGGAGGCCAATGCGACCACATATTTGCGCCAACTAGGCCAAGGACAGCCCAAGGAACAGGCGCTGCTTGATTTTGAGACTCCCGGACGGTTGGAGGTGCGACGCAACAGTGAATGGCTTGAAGGTCTCGATCTGCCGCAGGTGATTGGCTTGCTGGGAACGGCCACGGTGGGCCAAATGCTGGCCAAAGATGACTTTGCCAAGCGCTACGGGAGCGGCACCCCAATTGCTTTGCATGAGTTCCTTTATCCCTTGCTTCAGGGCTACGACTCTGTGGCTGTAGATGCTGACGTGGAATTGGGGGGGACGGATCAGAAATTCAATGTGGCGATGGGACGTGACTTGCAGCGTCATTTCAGCCAAAGAACCCAATTCGGCTTGCTCTTGCCGATTCTCGTTGGTCTTGATGGGGTTCAGAAGATGAGCAAAAGCCTGGGTAACACGGTGGGTCTGGAGGAGGATCCGTTATCGATGTACTCCAAGCTCGAGAAAGTTGGTGATACGGCTATCAATGACTACCTGATGTTGCTCACCGATTTAGCGAATGACGCGTTGCCGGACAATCCCCGCGAAAAGCAAAAAGCCATGGCTCTGGCGGTGACGGCAAGCCGCTATGGAATAGAAGTAGCCCAAAAAGCTCAAGCGGATGCCGCCACGTTGGTGGCTGGATCGAGTGCTGCCGCTGCAGATGTGCCAGAGGCATCCCTCTCTGCGGTGAATTTTCCAGCCAAGGCCTTCTATCTACTTAGTGCGGTGGGTATTTGCGCAAGCAGTAGTGAGGCGCGCCGGCAAATCAAAGGGGGCGCAGCACGCCTTGAGGGAGAGAAAATCACCGATCCCAATCAGGAATTTGCTTCGGTATCCGAATTGGAAGGGAAGGTCCTTCAGCTCGGTAAAAAGACATTTAGGCGATTGGTTCCTTGATGTGCTGCTATGACTGCCACAGCTCGAAATTCGGAGACCATGCTTGATATGAGATCTTCGCGCTCAATCTTGGGAGCGGTGCTTAGCGTTTTAGTGGGCGTGGGACTAACGGCACCGGCCAACTCTGGGATTAAAGATGAGTATGAGCGAGCGCAGGAGTGTGACTACAGCAAGGCTGAATATGGAAGCGATGTTGGCGTTTTTGATGAAGTGAACGTGAGATTTTGTATCAGTGAAGATCGACGTTTTGTTGTGTATGTGATGCGCAGTGGTAAATCATGGGCCTTGCCATTTGATCGTGACTATCGCCAGGCTGGAGTGATGAGCTTAAACAGTATTGAAGATGATAAATTAGTTCATTACACCAAGAGAAAAGGTGTTGTCGAGCGTGTGATTTTGGGTAGAAAACGCATAGAAAGGCCAGTTTTGTATTGATGACTGCTATCTTCTTGAGCTGTGAATTGAAGTGTTGACGTCTCGTTGTGTGTTGAATATTGGCGCAGGGTTAGCGGAGGGGCCCTGTTGGTGGGCTGAGAAGCAAGTTCTTCTTTGGGTGGATATTGAGGCTTCAAGAATTGGCCTGCTTGATCCTCAAACAGGTAGGAATGATTTTCTGCATCTTCCCGCCCATGTGGGTGCGGTAGTTCCCACCTCTGTAGGGGACTTGCTCCTGGCAACTGCGGCGGGGTTTCTGAGGATGGATCTGAGCACCGGGGCTGTGACTTTCTTGTCTGATCCGGAGCTCGATCGCCCTGGCAATCGGTTCAACGACGGCAAATGTGATCCATGGGGGCGCTTTTGGGCGGGCACGATGGCTTACAACTTCGAGCCGCTGGCTGGAGCCCTATGGCGGCTGGATGGTGATGGAGGGATCACCTGCCAGCGCAGCCAGCTCACGATCTCTAACGGTCTGGCTTGGAGCCAAGACCGCAGGACGCTCTATGTCATTGATTCGCCAACGCTGAATGTGATGGCCTTCCCGCTCACCAGTGCAGGCGAGATCGGTGGAGAACCCAACATCTGTATTCAGATTCCAGACACTTGGGATGCCGTTCCGGATGGCATGTGCATCGATGCGGAGGGAATGCTTTGGATCGCCCTATTCGGTGGTGGGGCGGTGACGCGCTGGAATCCCATCAGTGGACAACTGCTCGAACGGCTGGAGTTGCCTTGTCGTCAGGTCACCTCCTGTTGTTTTGGCGGCCCCCACTTGGATCAGCTGTTTGTGACGACGGCAAGAAGGGAGATGGATCTTGCTGCAATCAAGGCCGAGCCCTTGGCTGGTGGCTTGTTTCAGGCCGATGTGGGTGTGAAAGGTTTGCCTGCGGATTGCTTTCAAGTGGCGGCTTGATTCGAGGGGTTGCCCATGACCCATCACGATGAGGGCCGTGCGGAGACGGTGTGTGGCTACTTCTTTCTCGGCTGAATCAGCGGAACGGATCATCGTGGCCCTCGACGGCATGGCCCCTGATCAAGCTTTGGCTTTCAGCTCACAAGTGGAAGGGCTGCTCTGGGTGAAGGTGGGGTTGGAGCTATTCGTGCAGGCCGGGCCAGATGTGGTGGCTAAGTTGCGGGACCAGGGCCTGCGGGTGTTTCTCGATCTCAAATTTCACGACATCCCGGCCACGATGGCGGGTGCTTGCCGGCGGGCGGCGGCGCTCGGGGCGGAGCTGATCACCGTGCATGCCTGCGCCGGCAGCGAAGCGTTGCAGGCGGCGCAGACCGCGGTGGTGGAAGGAGCGCAAAGCACTGGGCAGCGGGTTCCCACTTTGTTGGCAGTCACGGTGCTCACCAGTTGGGAGGAACAGCGGCTGCAAAGGGAACTTGCCATCAGCCAGGGCATCGCTGAACGGGTGCCGGGGTTGGCCCAGCTGTCGGCGAGTGCTGGCATCGGCGGCTGCGTGTGTTCACCGTTGGAAGTCGCGGCGCTACGGGCTCAACATCCGGAGCCGTTTGCCTTGGTAACGCCTGGGATCCGCCCCAAAGGTGCTGCAGTGGGCGACCAAGCCCGGGTGATGGGGCCTGCTGAGGCGATTTCAGCAGGTGCAAGTCAGTTGGTGATCGGCCGGCCGATCACTCAGGCTGAGAATTCAAGTGGTGCGTTTGCGACGTGCTGTGCTGCGTTGATGGTCTGATCCGGGTATCCGTTCCGTGCACCCCTCTTGTTCGCTCAGCTCCACTTCAGTCCTTCTGGTCCAGCTTCGGCTCGGTGCGATTGATCAGTCTTTGGATGTTGCTGCGGTGTCGCCAGAGCACCAGCAGCATCGCCACCAGGGCCACCACCAGATTGGCCGTGCTGCCAGAACCGGCGGCCATCAGCAGCGGCAGGCTGATCGCGGCCAACACGCTCGCCAGCGACACGTAACGACTCAGGCTGAACACGGCCAGGAACACGCCAAAACTCGCCAGCCCCACGGGCCATGCCAAGCCGAGAAACATCCCCAATCCGGTCGCGACGGCTTTGCCGCCCTTGAAGCCCAGCCAAACAGGCCAAATATGACCAGCGAGGGCGGTCAGACCTGCTAAGACCTGAATCCAATCGCCGAGGCCAAGAGCGCGGGCGATCAAGACAGCGGCGGCGCCTTTGCCAACATCGATCAAAAAGACCACCAAGGCAGGACCTTTGCCCACTTGCCGAAGCACATTGGTGGCTCCCGTAGAGCCCGAGCCGAGCTCGCGTAAGTCAATGTCTTTGAGCCAGCGTCCTGCAAGCCAGCCACTAGGTATGGATCCGAGTAGATAGCCGAGGATTAGAGAAAAGAAACCCATCAGAGCAGCTCGTTGTCGTCGACGTCGATTTCACCGGGTCCAGCCGAAAAGGCTACCCAGAGCGGAAACTGAAGCACGGGGATGTCGACGACGCGCTCAGCGGCATCGATCACGATTAAAGGAACTTCACCGCGTTCTTCCAGGCGGTCAGCGCGCTCCACTAAGGCATCACCGCGTTCAAACAGCACGATGCCGCTGTTTGGGCCGAAGTCTTCTCGGCCTAAGCCAAGGGCATCTTGCAAGCCGCGTCGCCATTCGCCCAGTCGTTCTGGCTGACCTGCCAGAACCAGGGTCTGGAACTGATCGCCATAGAGATCGCTGAGAATGGCGATCAGGGCACTGCCTACCAACACGTTGCGTGGGCGATTCCCGCGACTGGACTGGGCTCCACGTCCGCCCTGATTGAAAAACCAGTCTTCAAGTAGAGCGATATCGCTGTGGTCAAGGCTGCGGCGCAGCTTCCAAGGATCGGCATAGAAGTCTGGTTGCTCGGCGAAACGCTCGAGGCTGGAGCGAATCAGCGCTTCATCGGGCCGGAAGGTGTCGGCAACCGCTGGTGTTGGATCTGCAGTGCTGGCATCTTCCTGGGTGCTAGCCGTCTGTTGATCAAGAGGGGAAGGCTGCACCACCACAGGCTGGGACACCAGCTCCAGCTGCTCGACTGACTGAGCCATGCCCTGTAGTGCACCGCTCAGATACTCCTGGAAGCCCTTCACGCGCCGAGCAATGGCATCGGATTGGCCAACGAAGCTTCCTGCAATCTCCTGTTCAAGTTGCAGTTTGCGTTGCTTGAGGCTGTCGATGTCTTGCTGCAAGGCATCACGGCGTTGCTGCAGCTCGGTCAGGGCGAGGCTGATCAAGGCATCGCTACCTGTATCTGCAGAGGTTTCTGCATCAGAATTGCCCCTCTGTGCTGCTTTAGGTTCAGGTGACGACGCTTCGGCCGTCTCGCCGGAATGTTCTTGGGGCGTCAGATCGGTGTCGTCAGGCATGGTCCGCTCGTCCTTGGGGTATTTCAGCTGATCGCGCGACGCAAGTCGAATCTTCTGCCCAAACGTGTGGAAAGGATTTCGTTTTCGTTACGCCAGCGCGTGAAAAAAGTGGTCCAATCTTGCTCAGGGTTTGGCTTCTTGTAGGTGCCCTACGCGCAGTTCCAGTTGCTCTTTAAGTTCCGTTGGATTGAACAGGATGGGAAGGAAATGAATGCTTTTGGTTTCACGGAAGTAAAACAGTCCGGGCAGCCAAGGAGCGAAGAGGCGCCAAGACATCCACTCACTAAACGGGAAACGGCGTAATTCCTCTTGCCCGCGCCACACCACCAAATCGTGCTCGCTGAACTCCAGTTTCAGGATGTAGGTCTGCACCAGAAGAAAAACACTGAACACCCCCACCACCAGAGTCGGCCAGGGGCTGAGGGGTAAGGGCCAAAGGCTTGCGCTCAGTAAAAGAATCACGAACGGCAGCCTCGGACTCGGGCGAATGATCACGTTGTTGGTTTTTGGGGAGGGTGTCATGGGATTGCGCAATCAGCCGAATAAAACCTGGGTAAGCAGCACATCCATCAGCGCCACGGTGACAAGGATCATGACTACAGCTCCGGTGGTACTGGTACCAACCTCTTTGGCACCGCCTTTGGTAGTCATGCCCCATCCACAGGCAATGACACCAATTTGAAGACCAAAGACCAGAGCTTTGATCAGCATGAAGGGCAGGTCATCAGGTTGTAGCCATGTCCTGACGGCTGTCCAAAACACGGCTGGAGGAATGCTGTAGAGGTTGGTGCTGCTGATTTGAGCACTCCAGATCGCAACCCCAAAAAACAACAGGCATTGCACCGGCGCCATCACCACCATGGCGATCAGACGTGGCACCACCAAGTACTCGACAGGATCGGTGCGCAGCATCGTGATCGCATCGATCTGCTCGGTGACCTTCATTGTTCCCAATTGGGCGGCATAGGCAGTTGCAACCTTCCCAGTCAGCAGCGTGGCGGTGAGCAGGGGAGCAATCTCCCTAGCTAAGCCAATGGCGAGAACACCACCCACGGTGGATCCGGCGCCCATGCTGTTGAGCTCCGCTGTGATTTGAATATTGAACACGGTGCCTGCCGCCAAGGCCGTGATGATCACGATCAAAAAGCTTCCAGGTCCTGCTTCCTGGAGCTGATCAAACAAATCAATGGTGTTGATGCGGCCTTTGGTTGTCGCTGTGACAGCTTGTCCGCCGATCAGCAGGCTGCTGCCAAATCGGTTCAGCCAGCGAGGGGACTTCATTAAGAGGAGATCAGAGAAATGGCTTAAGCGCTGTACAGATGAGCGCCGCGATCAGGCCAGCGTCGCATCAACAGAAGCCCGAGCACCACCAACACAGCTGGAATTAAACCCATGCAGAGACGAATGGCAATCAGTGCTGATTCAGGCTGTTGGACAAAACTCAAGGCGCCATCGCAACTTTTCGTTGAGACATATCCAGTGAGCGAAAGCAAAACTCCAAAGACGCTCATGCTCAGCCCAATAATGAATTTTTGTCCAAACACCATCCAAGCGGTATATAAGCCAGCTGGGTGGGTGGGATCCGCGTCGATCGCATCAGGAAGCAGGGACCAAGGGATGAGGTAAGCGGTTGAAGCTCCCAATCCCACAAGCATGATCAGAACGATCACAGGGATCAGGGCAACCATTCCACTGTTTTCAGGGATCGGGTTGAGGAGCGTGGAAAGAAGGCAAGCGGCAATCCAGATGCTCGAACCCCAGCCGAGAGCTGTGATGCGTCCATGGCGGTTCGACAGCATGCTCCAAAGCTGGAGACCTGCCAATGCGGCGATATTGAAGGCAAGTAGCAGCAATGTGGCAATTCCAGCGGGAACGTGGATGACTTGGACGAGCCAAATCAGGGCAACCACTTGCATCAGTTGAAGTCCAAACCAGAGCAGCAAATACAGCCCCAGCACGAGGAGAAAGCGGGGGTTGGAGCGTATGCGTCTTAATTGCTGAAGTGGGGGCTCTTCGTTGCCGCTTGGGCGTTGCGCATTTTTGGCGTAGGGGGCGAGCCCCCAGCAGCAGAGCAGGGTTGCCACCGCTGCGATCGTTCCCGTGATTTGCCCCATCAACAGATATCCGCCACCTCCTTCTCTCAAGACGAGATAGGCAACGAGTAAGCCCATGGTTCCTGCGGTGATGGATCCGGTGAAGCGCGCCGCATTCAAGCGGGTGCGAATCGCCGTATCTGGTGTGAGCTCTGTGGAGAGAGCGGCATAGGGCAAGTTCACGCTTGTGTAGGCCGTCATCAGCAGGATGGCCATCAGCACGTAATACGCCGTGCGCTGCAGGGTGCTCCCCTCTGGGACCCACCACATCGCTGCCAGGCTGATGCCTAACGGCAGCGCTGCTGCAAACATCCAAGGAAGTCTTGGGCCCCATCGACTCTGGGTGTGATCGCTCATCCAACCGATCAGGGGATCGTTGATGGCATCCCAAAGTTTGATCACGGTGAGCAAAGAGCCAGCAATAAATGCCGGTAACCCTGCAGCACAGGTAAAAAAAGGGAAAAGGTAAAACCCCAGTGTTGTGGCGGCCAGTCCGGTTCCTGCATCCCCAAGCCCGTAAGCGAGCATGAGACGGCGACGGGAGCCCTCTGGGCGAGCTGTTGAAGAGGTCAATCCGGAACAGTGGGCACGCGGACCGTCATAATGCTTGGGCACGCGGTTCAACAGCTACCAATTTCGGCAAGCAGTTCTGGCGTACTAGTGCGGGCGTAGTTTAGTGGTAAAACCTCAGCCTTCCAAGCTGATGATGCGGGTTCGATTCCCGCCGCCCGCTTGACTCAAAAACTCAGTCGGTCTGCATACTCCTGAGCCACCATCACCACGAGGCTGCGTGCCTCTATCGGCACTCCAGACGGACTCCAATGCTCGACGTGAGTCGGGAGATCTTCTCCAGCAGGTAGTGCTGTATCGATCAGTCGATGCCAGGGCGATGTCGCTTCCGGTAAGTCGAAGTGCATGGATTTGAAGTAGGCGTTGAAGCCCATCCACAACACGGCACCTTGATGTCCTTGCTGCAGGCTCATCGCTAAACAGTGGGACCAGTTAGCCCAGTCGGGTTTGCTGAGCTCTACTCCGTGCCACTGACGCCACAACTCATCTGTGTCGGTTGATCGGAGTGGTTTCTTTTCGTTATGAGCTCGGATCGGATTGAATAAAATCGCAAGTTGTTGGCGCACAACGAGTAGGCGTTGCACGAAGGTCTGCAACTCTTGATCGCAATGATCATCTCCCCAAATCATCCAGCTGAGAGGGCTGTCCTGGCACCAGGTGTTGTTATTCCCTCCCTGGCTCCGCCCTACTTCATCGCCCATCAGCAACATCGGGACACCACGACTGAGCAGCAAGGTGCTGAGCAGATTGCGTTGTTGGCGGCGTCGCAGTGCATCGATGGCGCGATCGCTGCTCGGTCCTTCTACGCCGTGATTCCAGCTGTTGTTGTGGTTCTCACCATCTCTGTTGTTTTCACCATTGGCCAAGTTGTGTTTGTTGTTGAAGCTCACCAGGTCCAAGAGGCTGAAGCCGTCATGGGCTGTGATCAGGTTCACGGAGCTACCAAGGCTTGCCGCCTTCCCGTTGTACAAATCGGGGCTGCCACGGAAGCGTTGTCCGAGTGGCCAGGTGCTGCCCTCATCTCCTTTCCAGAAACTTCGCAAAGCATCCCTGAAGTGTCCGTTCCAGGTGCCTATCCGTTTTGCAGGAAAATCACTCAGCCGGTATAGCCCTCCACAATCCCAGGGCTCGCTTACCAGTTTCAGATCACTCAGCAGCGGATCAGCCTCCATCGCTTCAAACAGTGGAGGGCGTTCCAGGGGTTTCAGCTTCTCCCCGCGGCTGAGAGCAATCCCTAAATCGAAACGGAACCCGTCGATGCCAAGTTCAGTGGCCCAGCAGCGGAGTGAGTCAAGGATGAGTTGTCTGGAAAGTGGGTCGTTTGCAGCAATGCTGTTGCCACAACCGCTCACATCCATGTACTCACCGGCATCGTTCTGGTGGTAGTAATTGCGATCGGCAAACCCCCTCCAACTCAAGGTGGGACCGTTGCGGTTTCCTTCAGTGGTGTGGTTGTAAACGACATCCAAAAGGACCTCTATGCCGGCGTCATGGCAGGCCGCCACGAGATCACGGACCTGGTCTCGAGCCGAATGCGGATCCGAGCCGACTGCGTATTCGTGATGCGGTGCAAACCAACTGAGAGGGCTATAGCCCCAAACGTTGTCCCGACCAGCGGGAGCATCGTTGGGATCGAAGGCTTGGATTGGCAGCAGTTCGATCGTGGTGACTCCGAGCTCCTTCAGGTAGGGGATCTTTTCGATCACTCCTAAGTAGGTTCCGCGTTGATCTGGGCTCACACCGCTGTCGGGGCGTTTGGTGAACCCGCCGATGTGGAGTTCGTAGATCACGGTCTCTTGCCAGCTATGGCGAGGCCGCGGGTGGGCTTGGAAATCGAACGGATCTCGCTCGCAAACCACCGATTTCAAGCACTTATCGGAGTTGGGTGATGCACCGGTCGCCGCTGCGCGCTGATAGACCTCCCAGCCATCAATGGCTCGGGCGCAGGGGTCAACAAGCACTTTGGCGGGCCTAAAGCCATGGCCACCTGGCTCAATGGGGCCAAACACCCGATAGCAATAGCAACATCCAGCAGCAAGGCCTTCGACCTCGACATGCCAATAATCAGCTGAGCGATGCTGCTCCGACAGCGCAATCACCTGCTCGGGTGATTTGGCCTCTGCATGAGAAAAGATTAGTAATTCGAGCCGATTGGCCGTTGGGGCCGCAACAGAAAAATTCACACCCCTAGGTGTGATCGTGCTGCCTAATGGCCAGGGACTGCCGAGATGGATCGTGCTCAAAGATCCGCCCGCAGATCGCAGGACGTACTTCAATCAAAGTAGAGGGTGTGATGGAACTCCACCGAAATGACGATGACCTCGGCTTTGGAGTCAGGCCGACCACCTCAGCAAATTTTGAACAACCTTTGGTTGTTTCCACCCAATCGGGACTGTCGCGGTGGGTCGTCTTGGTGGCTCGATGTGGAGCCAGAACCCGTTCTGATTGATTGCCCACCTCTTACCGAGGGCACCCTTCAAGCCCTGCATGATCTGGCTTCTGATCGTCCAGCTCGGATTCTTCTGACGAGTCGTGAGGGGCATGGACGCCTGCGTCGTTTGCAAGAACGATTGGGATGGCCTGTGTTGGTTCAGGAGCAAGAGGCTTACTTGTTGCCAGGCGTTCAACCCCTTGAGACTTTTGTTGATTCCCACATCACAGCATCCGGTTTAAGGCTGCTTTGGACGCCAGGACCCACGCCAGGAAGCTGTGTTGTGCATGCTCCAGCCCCTTTGGATGTGCTGTTTTGCGGACGATTGTTAATTCCCGTTCAAGAAGGTCAGCTGGCTCCTCTGCGTCATCGACGCACGTTTCATTGGCCGCGGCAGCAGCTCAGTCTTCAGCGACTGCGTGATTGGATTCCTCCAGAATCCTTTCCAGCACTGGCTTCTGGAGCAGGCCTTGGCGCTTTGCGAGGGGGGCGTCTCGCTCCTTTTGACAGTTGGAGTCCTAGGCAATCAGACCTGCTTTCTCAAGACTGATTCGGTGAATGCATTGCGGCACAGCGTCTTTCGGTTGCTTCTAGGCGCTGACCTCCATACGATTGGCACGCTCAGGGAAGCCGTGCGGATGTTGATCTCCGCAACGTCAACCAGCGCGCTCTCGCTCCAAACCACTCCTTCCATGAACAAAGCTGACCTCGTCAACCTCGTTGCTGCACGCACCGAACTCACCAAAACGGACGTCTCCCTCGTCGTTGACGCCGCTATCGACACCATCATTGATTCCGTTGTCGAAGGGAAAAAAGTTTCAATCCTTGGTTTTGGTTCCTTTGAACCACGCGAGCGTTCTGCTCGTCAGGGCCTGAACCCTAAAACCGGTGAAAAGATCAAAATCCCTGCCAAGCGTGTTCCCGCATTTACCGCTGGCAAAATGTTCAAGGACCGCGTCCAGGGCTAGGTCACAGACCCTTTGATGATGATGATGGGGTGGTCGTTTGATCACCCTTTTTTGTTGATCTGAACGATCAGCACTATCGATGGCTATCCAGCTTCCCGATCACCTAAGTCAAGTCCTGCAAAACGGCCAGGAACTACGCCGACAGGGCTATCGGGGCCGCTTTGCGCCCACTCCATCTGGGCCACTGCATCTCGGCAATGTAAGGACGGCCCTTCTGTCTTGGTTGCGTGCCCGACTCAGCAACGGGCAATGGCTATTGCGGGTTGATGACCTCGATACCCCAAGGATTCGTTCTGGCGCCATTGAGTCTGTGCTGCAAGACCTTCGCTGGCTAGGGCTCAACTGGGATGGTCCCCTCGTTCTGCAGAGCAGACGACGCGGACTGTATGGCTCCTTCCTCTCAACCTTTCGGCGGCAGGGTTATCTCTATCCCTGTCGTTGCAGTCGCCGTCAGCTTGATGGTGCACCGATTTATCCGGGAACGTGCAGGCGGCTCCCTCAAGACTGGGGCTTGAGGGATGCGCGATTACCGGCCTGGAGACTGCGCGTTGATGAGCCCTTTGCCACAGAGGTAGGAGATGTCGTTCTCCGTCGCGCTGATGGAGTCATCGCTTATCACTTGGCAACGTCCATAGACGAATTGGCGTTGGGCATTAACGAGGTGGTGCGAGGGCAAGATCTGGTGTCAGTCTGCGCTGCCCAAAGTGCTGTTATTGCCTCGTTGGGGATGGACTCTCCGCGCTATGGGCATGTGCCGTTGCTCTGTGGTTCATCAGGCCAAAAACTGTCAAAACGCGATCATGCGAATGGCCTGAGCTCGCTGCGTGATCGTGGAGAAGCGGCCGCACAAGTGATTGGCCAATTGGCAGTACCTCTTGGTTTGGTGTCTCCCACGAATGCAATTTCGGCTGAAGAATTGCTGGAGGAGCTGAGAGTGCGTGAGGGCAAGCTCACGTCATTGATTGTTGGGGCTGATTCTTCAGGAAAAGTTCGGGATTACAGCTGAAAAAAGGCCTCAAACTAAAAGTCTTGAAATGGCAACAGGAACGATGACCTGCAGAAGCTGCGGCGGTAGTGGAATTCAGCGGATCAATGACAAGCGTTTTCGCACGTGTCTCGATTGTTTGGGTCAAGGCGAGCCCATCAAGAGTCGAAATCAAGAGCTAGGCATGCGACTGCCAGCACTTGGACTTCAGCACTCCACGGTCCGTTCTGAGCCCGTTAACGCAGTTGTTTCTTCCTCTGTTGCCAAATAAAGAAGGCGGCAGTCACCACGACAGCCAGCAAGGGCACAGTGGTGAACAGCAGAAGGGCGACAGCAGTCCAGTCGGTGTACATCCGATCCGAGAAATAGCTGCCGCATCCTCTCAGGAGATTGCGATTTCTGGGGCAATTCTGTTGGTCGTTGGTGGGGCCTTGATGGGCTCCGCCTCCGCAGCTTCGCTGAAGAGCGTGAATCCTGTGGCGTTGGACTGTTTCCGATTCGAGCGAATCGCCAGCTGTCAGCAAGCCCTGATTCGTGCTGAACAGTTGCAGCGCAGTGCGTCAGCACGAGATCGTTATCCCTGTCAAACCATGCTTTTAGGCCTTCAATCCGATCTCGTCATGGTGCAGCTTCGTGCTGGACGTGGGAAAGACGCTGTCAATTTTTTGACAGCTGTCAATGTTCAGTGTCAGGGCTTTTGATGGTCGATGCCGTCAAACTGACTTCAGTTGTGAATCAGCTCATGCCGATCTATCGACGTTTTGATGTGCGTTTTAAGGCAGTGGTTCCTTTTGTTATCGGCATCGTTTCGCTTGTTGGCGTTTCAGTGAAGGGACAGGTTCGTTTCAATAACTGCCAGCCTGTTGCTGGGGGAGGCGTGACCTGCAACACGGTTCCTTACGGGAATACAAGAACACAGATGATCGATGGCCAATACGGACTTTTGGATCAAGCCAGTCCTGGATGGGCTGAATATGACCCCTATGAAGGTTATGAAGACATGTTCGGTGGCAACCAGACCTGATTTGATCGATCGTCAAAAAGGTATGGGTCCCAAGTTGAAATTTCTTAGCTCATTCCTGCTAATGGATAGGCATTCTGTAGACGGCCTAGAGCGGCATGGTGGGCAAGGATCGCTCTTGAAAACGGGGCTGAAAGGACGCGATTTCAATGGTTTTCATGATTTTCCACAGCTTTTCCACAGGCGCTGATGGCGGATTCGGTGGAGGTCGAGTTCACCTTTCATGACTTGCATCAAGAGCCCTTTTCTTGTTTCCAGCATGATTTATTTCGTTATTCCTGTTTGATGTAATCAAGCTTCTTTGGTTTTATTTGAGTCATAGAAAGGGTTTATTGCGAGTAAAAACGTTTCATTGCTGTAACGCCGAAGTTGCGACATTTCATGACCGAGCTTGCTCCCATTGCCTGATGAATTTTGGGAGGAGCAATTTCTCGAGGAAAGGTCTCTCTTGATTTGAAAATCGTGTGGAAAAACAGAAACGAAGAGAGCTGCTTGGCGAATCAGGAAGCATCACCATGCAGGTTTTGGCCGTGTCCTTTTGATCTCTCGTCATTGCTTGGGGCGATGCTTAACGCTTTGGGGTGCCCGATATGGGGTCTCAGCACAACGTTTTTTCCATCTGAAATCGCACGAAAGGCACATCGGCGATCGTGAATGGCTCAGGAGCGATCATCATCCAGCCCCGTTGTTCAAGCATGGGCCGACTGAGGAGACTGGCTTCTGTCTGCAACCGTTTGAGTCCCATTCGTAGAGCATCAAATTCAATGGCCCGAAGAAGAGCTGAGCCATGCCCTTGTCGAGATGATCGACCTCGGCAGTACAGCATTGAAAGTCGGTTGGCGGGGTAGCGAATCGCGAACCCATCATCAACTCCACTAATCCAGCCTTGGCCTTCTTCAAAGGTGCGATCTAAAAGTCCTGGTAGCCAAGCGAGGTTCGTCCAAGCTTGTATTTGTTCAGGGCTATAAGCCTGAGTGGCTTGCGTTTGAATGGCGTCCACATAAATCTCGCGCAACAAGAGGGAGTCATTGGGTTGGATGGGGCGCATGGCTCTGCTTCGTAAAACGTTGCAAATCGGGTAAAATTCATGTAGTTATCTGAAGCTGATGAATTCTTCTTCTCAGTCCCAGGTCGATTGGTTCCAGGATGATGCTTCAGAGAAACCTAGCTCTGGGCATTTTGTTGCGGCTGAGCTTCTCAACGGTCGCTTAGCCATGCTCGGCTTTGTGATCGGTCTGCTCACGGAAGCCTTGACAGGTCATGGCATTCTGAGTCAATTCACTTTTGGCGTTTTAGGAATTAACTGATGACTGATTATTCTGTTTGGATTTACGCAATGCTGGCTGTGGGCGCATTAATTACAGCAGCTGTTATTTACACCCTCTCTCAGCCAAGCGATTTGCCTTATTTGAAGAAAAAATAGATTCTTTTGCTGAAGTGGATTACCCGGAGTTTTGCTTCGGGTTTTTTGTTGGAATTTTTCGGAGGATTGCTTGTACTTGGCTGAAAAAGGCTGATTGCTTTTGAGATAGGGCAGATCTTATAAAGCTATCTCAATAAAGACGCTAAAACATCATAGAAACTAAACATATTTGAGGTTTAGCTTGAGTGCTGTATCTATTTACTCACTGATGAATCATGGATTGGTTCTTGAGATTATAGGTCTTTAAAGTAGGCCAAGCCTGAAAAGCTTTTGATGACTTATCTTTCAGAGCCCCAGAGATGGGCATGTCTCCTGATTCACGATGGGAATAGCTCTATCCAATAGCCTTCACTGGGATGCTACAAAGTCATCTGCTGCTCAGAAGGTATATGGCATCTAATTTGAGACTTGCTGTAAAAATTTATCGTAACTTACTTGCTGACTTCTGTAATTAGTTCCTATTTTAGTAAGAAAACAAAGAGATTATGATTTGCAAATTATTTTGAGCAAGCATGTTTTTCTAGCAAAATCAGGGCTCAATCCGTTCCTGATAAAGCAACGACCAGGTTATGTCAAAGCAGCACCAAGGAGCGACGCTGCAGCGTGCTGTTTCCGTATGGCTTGTTTATGCGTTCTCAACCGCTCCAAGATGAATGTTGCTCATGGTGTCAGTGAGATCGCCGATATCAAGGAGGCCTTCAGCACTAAACCAAGGAGCGTTTGCCCAGCTGAACCCTTCGCCAAAGGTGTTGTCAGGTGCAACGACATACCAATGGCAAGCAGTATCAGGAACGTCTACGGCACATTTCGACCAATCGTTTGACCATTGAGGGACCTGGACCCACATCACTGCAGCGAAGAACAGCGAGACAATCGATCTGAGCATCTTATTTCTAGAAGGTTCAATACCTTAATGGAATTTTCCGGATTTGAAACATCCGAGCTGACACCAATGGAATCCAAGCCAGCTGCTGCAGCCTTTTAGGCTTGCAGCAGATCTCCCCTTGGAGGAATAGATGGCCGAGCGAGGCGAATTAGAGAAGTTGATTCATTCGAAATCAAGAACTAATGGACCTATGTCATCACTAAAAGGCGAAGTAATAAAATATTGAGTCAATATGTAGGGCAAAAGGTTTTTTGGGAAATAATGAATATATCTCAATTTTAAAGAGAGTGTATAAATTGCTCAGGTAATTTTATGCTTAATGTTTCTGAACTGGGAGAATTATTTCTACCTTATGGTTCTACTTTAAAAAGCTATTTTCTAATCAAACGGAGCCGTTTGAGGGTCTCAGCTTCCTTTCCTGGCATGCTTTTCGCGGGCCTGACGTCGCTTCATGGCGTGCAAAAATCCCTTTTCAAGCGAGGTGAGTTTTGGATTGGATTCACCAATTGCATCATGGGCGCGTTGCTTTGCGTCATCAATGAACTTATCTCCCTTGTCGAAGCCCATTTAGATCTCTCGTGTTCGTGCAACTTAGACACGCTGTTTCAGCTTGACATCATTGTCAGCTAACCCTGTGAATTGCTTGCGTCCAGTGACCGGCGTTGTCAGTAAAGGGGTTGAGGGTCTTATCGAATGAATCGCCAGCTTGTACTTCCAAAGAATGAAAACAGATTTCGTTTGCTTGGGGCGTCCCTTTTGGTGTGGGGCAGTATCGCTGCTCTGATTGGCTGGGGTGTCATAAGTGCATACCCTGAGCTTTGAGATTGCTCTCGGGCACTGATTCTCTCGATGACGAGCTTCGATTTGGGCTGGGTTTCCCTGAGTTGGGTCGCTTTCAGGTGGCAAAGCATGGCAATTGATGACTTGGCTGTGTGGATCTAAATGCGCTTGAGTGTTTTCAGAGATGTCTGGCCCTTCCTGCGTCGTCGATTTGAGACTCCATTTTTATGTCAGAAGAGATTCAGCAAACCCATCCCCTTTATTCGTCCGATCGGGATGTTTTGGATTCCTTGCTTGGTTTTGAGGGTGCTCCGGGGCCCGACCAGCTCACTTCCGCAGCAAGACTTGCGACGCGTTACGGAGAGTTCCCTGGGGCTGATGACATCAAGGCAGACTTGGAGAAAGTTGTTGCTGGCTGGGGCTTAACTCGGGACACCCTCAATACTCAATGTAGGGAGATCTGGGAAAGCGGATGGCGTCCAGGTCAAAGTCTCAGTGATGAGGTTGGTTCAGGATCCGATGTGAGCGATTCGGAAGCTCCCTGACAATCGCAAACACGACCTGATATCAAAGTTATCGTTGATCTTTTTGAACCATTGATAATGGTTGGGTCTTGATCATTGAGTTGGATTAATATTTTTATCTTGTAAGTTTCTCGAGGTCTCACATGCTGACGCATCTCGCGTGTATATCTGTCTTGTGATCGGGTTTTGTCCTTGGCTTTAGCTGAGGAATTGCGTCGAACCATGGATGGCTGGTCAGTTTCTTAAGCCTTTCAATGGCAGGGATGAGAAGGCTTGGGTGGTGGAACGACATCACAATCAGGAAGATTGCTGTTTAGAAAGGATTTGCTTTTGGCGTGCCTATGGATTTAATCGCGTTGTTCACAGCTGCTCCGGCGGCTCCCTACGCCTGGTCCCTCGTGCTGGCTGGCGCGGTTGTGATTGCCAGCATTGTTCCTCTAGGTGCGGCGCGCTCCCAGGCTGACTTCACCATGGCTGACATGGATGCCCCAAGGGCGATGTTTGATCGTCTGCCCGCCTGGGGCAAGCGGGCCAGCTGGGCCCATCAGAACAGTTTTGAATCGTTTGGCCTGCATGCTCCCGCTGCGTTGTTGGCTTTAATCGCTGCTCTACAAACAGGACCTTTGCCAGACATCGCCGTTGTTGTTGCGCTCATTCAACCGATTTTGCGTCTTATTTATATCGGTGCCTATGTGGGCAACATTGCAGCCCTAAGAGGTTTGTGCTGGGCTTCGGCGCTCTTTTGCACGGGTATTTTGTATCTGGAAGGCCTGAAGGCTCTTCTTCAATCGGCTTGACCTGTCAAACGATCAAGCCTCGGTGAGTTCAGCGGGACAGTGTGAAGGTGGCCGTTGGGATGCAACCCTCCACCTAAAGTGCTTTCTTCGTTTGAACATTGCCTGCTTAAATTTGGCCTTGATCTTGAACAACAGCATCTAAATGATGGAGCTGGAAGACACACCGCTGGAAGTGTTCCAGCGAATGGATCGAAATCATCAGTCGAAAAACAGAAGACTGACAACTTTTCCAATGTCTTCTGCGCTTCTACAACTGGCCAAGAGCGTTTCGCTGTCATGAAACGCCAAACAAATCAATTGATCACAACGGTTAATGATTTCTTGGTTGCAGAGACTGCTGGCAATGGGCAATGGCAAATCATCATGCTCAGGCTTTTCGATCAGATGGAGAACTTGATCCAGCTGGTCACGAATTTCTGGGACTTGCCGATCGAGACTCTGTGGAAGCAGCACGGTGAGTCGCTCTCGATCAACGGCCAAGACACCTCGAATCACTGCTGCATTCACACCCTGAGAGCCAGAGGTCAGCAACGTATGCCCCTCTTGTGCCAAGGAACGAGCAATCAGTTCAACTAGGTGAATCGCGACGACTGGCACGTGACGACTGCCAAGAATGGCAATTCTCCGCTTCCCCTTGTCCTGAAGAAGGGCAAGTTCTTGGGCAAGCGTGTCGACCCTGTCGAGTGCAGGAAGATCAAGAGAGCGGCTCAATGACATCCCACTGGCGATTGCAAACGCTAGCAGCGCCCCTCGAGAGAGGCGTGAACCGGTGAATGTTGTGGAAATGCTCAGCTAATGGCACGAAATAACTCACTGAGGTTGCAATGCTCTTCGACGAGTCGGAAGGCGTAGGTGGCCTTCACTGTTTCATGGAGACGGACGTGTCCAAAGGCCTGTTCGATCACTTCAACGGTGGCCAAGGTGTCGTGCTCGACCTTCAAAAGCGGGACCTCTAATTCATCGGCACGATTGACCAGTTGGGGCAGAGGCTCTCCAGCGCCGGTGAGGATCAGGCACTGCGTTGAGGCTTCCAGTGCTGCGAGCTGAATATCGGTGCGATCGGCTCCGGTCACCACCGCCATGTTGCGCCGCCGCCTGAAGAATTCCATTGCTGAATTCACATTCATGGCTCCGATACTCAGGGTCTCAACCAGGAGTTCGAGGCGTTCTTTGCAACAAATCACTCGGGCATCAAGACGTCTCACCAGCTCTCCAACGGTGACGCTGCGCAAAAGTGGAGATCGGGGCATGACCCCGAAAACCTTCAATCCCAGTGCCTGTAGAGCCGGCACAACATGGTGGTTCAACTCCTCGACTTCATCGGGTGTCACCGCATTCAAAACAACACCGGCTAGTCGATCGCCGAGTTGATGCTGCGCTGCGAGGAGGGCATCAACACTGCGGCTGTCTTGCCAAAGATGCACAAGGATCACAGGAGCATCGAGTCCCTGAGCGAGTTGTACGAGGCTGAGGCCATACATCAGTCCTTCGTGCAGGCTTCCTGCCGCTTCGAGCATGGTGAAGCTGTCTTGATCGTCTTGAAGATCCTTTAGCAACATTTCGAGCCCCGTTCCCGCATTCAAATTCCCCTGCCGCAAGCGGGTGTCTGCTGTCTCTGGAGACAGCAGATGAAGAGAAGGAATCAAGCGGGTCTCATCGAGACCAAGGGTTGTGCCAACAAAACGCACGTCGTCATCAATCAGCGGATCTGGCAGAGGAGAACCTTTGGCCGTCCATTCAAGACTCGTGGCTAGTGGTTTGCCAAAGCGAACAGTCCGGCCTTCAGATAAGAGATTGCGGGCTAATCCGAGTACGAGAGCGGATTTGCCGCTGAACGGCTCACAGGATCCGATCAGCAGTGTGTTGCCCATGCAGGAGGTCCCGGCGTGTTCTGCAATTTAAAGGTCAAGCCCCGTGGTGCTGTCATCGTTGAGGCGGTGAAGAGCTGAATGGTTTCGGCCAGGTTGCTTGCCCCCCGATTCAAAATTCTTTTCATGGCCAATCAGGCATCTCCCTCTTCTGCTCCACCACTGTCAGGACGTTGGGCCGGCCGAACGGTGGGAATCACTGGCGCGAGCGGGGCTCTGGGACGGGCTTTGACCAAGGCTCTGATCGCAGAGGGTGCCTGGGTGATTGCTATGAGCCACAGTCCGCCTCCAAAAGCCCAAGCGTCGATTGGTCAGGCTCAAGAGTGGGTTCGTTGGACTTGCGGAGACGAGCGCCAGCTGGAACCTATTCTTAAAAGTGTTGATGTGCTGGTGCTGAACCACGGCATCAACCCCGGTGGTGATCAGTGTCCAGAGACGCTCTCTAAAACCCTTGAGGTGAATGCATTCAGCCATTGGCGTTTGATGCAGCAATTCGAGACCATTGCTGATCAAGATCAAAACCGCGAGCATCCACGGGAGCTCTGGGTCAACACGTCAGAGGCTGAGATCCAACCGGCCTTGAGCCCTGGCTATGAGTTGAGTAAGCGATTGATCGGTGAGTTGGTCAGTTTGCGTTGGAACAATCGCACCGCAATGCAGCGCCAGGCTTTGCGGTTACGCAAACTCATCCTTGGGCCGTTTCGCTCCAGCCTCAACCCGATTGGAGTGATGACGTCTGGATTTGTGGCCAACCAGGTGATTTGGCAAGCAAACATCGGGGTGAACTTGATCATCGTCACCCCCAATCCATTCACTTACCTTCTGATGCCCTTCGTTGAACTGATTCGAAGGGTGTATTGCCGCTCCCTAAGGATTAATCCCCCCGATCGGTGAGGATTTCGCATCCATCAGACGTCACCACGATGGTGTGTTCCCACTGAGCGGAAAGACTGCCGTCCTTGGTGACGACGGTCCAGCGGTCTTTGAGGGTGCGACAAGCATTGCTCCCTGCATTGAGGATGGGCTCAACGGCAAGCGTCATGCCTGGACGCAATTTGACGTTAGGAAGATCGTTCGTTCGGAAATTAAACACCGATGGCTCTTCATGGAGATTGCGTCCAACTCCATGCCCCGTGTAATCCTCCACCACACTGAATTGATTGGCTTTGACGTGATCTTCAACTGCTCCAGCGATGTCGAGAAGCGTGTTCCCAGCACGGATCTGGGAGAGTCCAGCCATGAGTGACTCCTGGGCGACTCGACTGAGCTTGCGTGCTTCTTCAGAGACGTCACCGACGCAAACGGTGATGCAGCTGTCTCCGTGATAACCGTCGAAATAGGCCCCCGTATCCACTTTGAGTAAGTCGCCAGCGTGGATGACTCGTTTGTTGCTGGGGATGCCATGCACCACCTCGTTATTAATGCTGGCGCAGATGCTCGCTGGGAAGCCGTGATAACCCATGAAACTTGGGGTTGCGCCCATTTCCCTGATGCGTCGCTCAGCGTGAGCATCAAGATCACCTGTGGTTTGGCCAGGCTCCACCAGTTCCATGATTTCGCGCAGGACGGTGGCGACGATGGAACTGGCTTTCGCCATGATTTTCAGCTCGCGGGCTGATTTGATTTCCACCCCACGTCGCTGCTGGATGCGTGGGCCGGTTGAGGTGACAGTGGAGCTCTTGCTGGAGGCCAAGAGGTCAGCGAACAAATTCATCGTGTTTCAGCGTTTCTTGTTTCAGGCCGTTAAAGCAGACCGCATCAGCGGAAGCTTTAAAGACAGTCTTCCTGTCACGCTATCAATTGCAATGGAGGGATCGACGGTGGCCCGCTTATTGGTTCGCGTTCGCCAATGGCATCGCTGGATGGCGCCTCTAGTTGTGCTCCCTTTGCTGGTCACTGTGAGTACCGGCGTGACCTATCGGTTGGCTAAGGACTGGGGGGGGTTGAGTCGTGAGCAGGTTCACTGGTTGATGACCATTCACGAGGGTGAGTGGCTTGGGCCTGTCCTCGAGCCTGTTGTTGTTCTTCTCAACGCGGTCGGACTGTTGTGGATGCTTGTGACTGGTGGCTGGCTCCTCTTGCAAAGCTTTCGAAGGCAGTGGATTGCATCTCGTAAGGAGGCTGGGGGTTAAGCTAAATCTTTGGCGTGTTACCAGGAGCTGGGATGGCGGTGGACCCGATAGAGACGTCTGTGGACGAAACCACTGAGGCGACCAGCGGTGCAACTGCTGTTGCCGAAAAATCAACGTCGAAAAGTTCGAAGAAAATGAGTGCTTATGCACTAATTCAAGAATTCGAAGACGCTCAATTAAAGAGTGATCTTCCTGAGATTTACGTTGGCGACACTGTGCGTGTTGGTGTTCGCATCAGCGAGGGCAATAAAGAGCGTGTTCAGCCCTACGAAGGAGTTGTGATCGCCAAGCGCCATGGAAGTCTTAACCAAACCATCACGGTGCGGCGCATTTTCCAAGGGATTGGTGTTGAGCGGGTTTTTATGCTCCACAGCCCCCAAGTGGCTTCGGTCAAAATTGAGCGTCGCGGTAAAGTTAGGCGTGCGAAGCTTTTTTATCTGCGGGATCGGGTGGGCAAGGCCACTCGAGTGAAGCAGCGCTTCGATCGCTGAGGCTTTCGCTTCAACGAATTAATGCCATCGTTTCTCGATGGCAGAGGGGTTCATCGCCTTGCGCCGTTAGTTCAGTTGGTAGAACGCAGGTCTCCAAAACCTGATGTCGGGGGTTCAAGTCCTCCACGGCGCGTCCGATGACCCCTTATTTGCAGTTTTCTTGATTTCGAGCATGGAGTTAGATCTTCAACCTGGTGATGTGGTCAAAGTGCTCGAATCAGCCGCTCTTGGCTGGGTTCGCGCACGAGTGATTCGCGTAAAGTCCGGTGGACGAGTTGTTGTCCAAAGCGACCAAGGCCGTGAATTCACGGCTCGAGGTAATCAAGTCCGTTTGATCGAACCAGCTGGATTCCATCCCTAAGCCCAATGTTTCTGACCTGCTTTGGTCCTTCAGCCTTCCCAGTCGGGGAGGCTTTTTTGTCAACTTGTGCATGATCCCTGTGGAAGGGTTTGATCGCTAACGATGAGTTGCGTGCGTTCATCAAAACTATGGCCTTGTCAGAGCTTCATGCCCCGATGGTTTGTTGTGGGCTCTGGCCTGTGGAGAAGCATCGTGATGGGCGAGTGGCCATTCGATGGGGTCAATCAAGCTTGCGCGGTTTCGCTCAGCCCCAGTGAGCCTCAAGATCACAGCTGAGAAGCTCAGGAAACATTGGTGTCTCTTCGAGTGTGTTGACGGAGGGCAGGGCGGCAGTTGATACTGGCCAAGTCCGCGTGAGCGGCAAAGGTCACTCTTTGTGGGTAAATCTCCCTCAATTGAGTTCAGCCTGGGACCGTAGTTCAATCGGTTAGAGCACCGCCCTGTCACGGCGGAAGTTGCGGGTTCGAATCCCGTCGGTCCCGTTTTCATTCTTCCGGCTTAGTGACGGTTCGCGTTCGTCTGGCCCCAAGCCCCACCGGCACGCTTCATATCGGAACGGCTCGAACAGCTGTTTTTAATTGGTTGTTTGCCCGTCACCAAAACGGCAAATTTTTGCTGAGAATTGAAGACACGGACAAGGAGCGCTCCAAGCCAGAGTTCACCCAAAATATTCTTGACGGCTTGCGCTGGCTTGGCCTGGACTGGGATGAAGAACCAGTCATTCAAAGCGAACGGATTGCTGCTCATCAACAGGCCATCAGCCAATTGCTCGCACAAGGTCTTGCCTATCGCTGTTATGCCAGCGAGCAGGAATTGGATGCCATGCGTGAAGCTCAGAGGGCTTCAGGTCAGCCACCCCGTTACGACAACCGTCATCGTCAACTGAGTGATGAACAGGAGGAGGCCTATCGGGCTGAAGGGCGAGAGGCGGTGATCCGTTTTCGAATTGATGACGAAGCCACCATCGCTTGGACCGACCTGGTGCGCGGTCCGATGAAATGGCGAGGAGCGGATCTTGGTGGAGACATGGTCATCGCCAGACGTGCTCCTGCAAGCACGGTTGGCGACCCCCTTTACAACCTCGTTGTGGTGGTCGATGACGCCGCTATGGCCATCAGTCATGTGATTCGAGGTGAGGATCACATCGCCAATACGGCCAAGCAACTGTTGCTCTATCAGGCTCTTGAGTTGAACTGCCCAAGTTTTGCTCATACCCCTTTGATCCTCAATCCAGAGGGACGCAAGCTCTCAAAGCGTGATGGCGTGACCTCCATTGGTGATTTTCAGGCGATGGGTTACACCTCAGAGGCCTTAGCCAATTACATGACCCTGCTCGGTTGGTCTGTCCCAGAGGGAATGGAGGAACGCTTCACGCTCCGAGACGCAGCTGAAGTTTTCAGCTTTGATCGGGTGAATAAAGCAGGTGCCAAATTTGATTGGGACAAGCTCAACTGGCTGAATGCGCAGGTTTTGCATGGTTTGTCGCCTGCCGAACTTCTCGCAGCACTGGAGCCTCGCTGGCAGCAACGAGGCTGGGTTGCCCACGATCCTCTTTGGGCTAACGACTTAGCCGTTTTGCTTGGACCGTCGCTCACCTTGATCGAAGACGGAGTGACGCAAGCCAGCCCCTTTTTTGAAGAACCTCTCTTAGAAGAGGATGGGCTGAAGCAATTAGAGCAAGCAGGTGCTCGTCCTGCGCTTCAGGCACTTCTTTCCGCTCTTGATCTGAATGCATGGGATGGCCTTGATGTTGAGCGTGCCCAAACCTTGCTCAAAGAGGCCGCCGCCACCGCTGACGTGAAAAAGGGCGTCTTGATGAAGAGTCTTAGGGCCGCCTTGCTGGGTCGTCTTCAGGGGCCAGACCTCATCACCACATGGGCGTTACTGGCCAGACTCGGGAACGATCGGGAGCGCTTGCGTCGCTGCTTCTGACGGGGCAGAAGCCAGGGATTCAGAGTCTTCTGGACTCTCAGCAATCAGGCCAAGAACGCGCGCCAAGGGTTGTGCCGTTAAGCCTTGGATTCCTACTGTCATCAAAATTGTGAGGAAGACCAACCCTTGCAGCCTGCCCGCACCCAAAATTCCGGCCTGTTCGAGGCGGATGGCGAATAATGAGGCCACAGCTGCTGTCACGATTCCCCGTGGGGCTAGCCAGGCAATAAACAATTTTTGACGCCATACCAAGGGCAAACCGACTGTGGCCAGACTCACGGCGACTGGACGCACCACAAACATGAGCAGCAAGACGCAGCTCACACCGCCCCATCCCAGAGGGCTGAGCTCAGCCCAGGACACGTCTGCTGCCAACAGAGGAAACAGCATGGTGATGGCGAGTGAAGCCAACTCTCGGATCAGCTCATCGAGCCGACCGGCTTCTTCGGTTGAGCGACGCCCGACCACGACGCCCGCGGCAACGGATGCCGGTAGTCCTGATTCCGGTAGGAGCCATTCGGCTATCCCAAACATGAGGAACAGCGCCCCAAGTGTGAGCTGTAAGCGCAATCCGACGGCTTGAGAAGACGTCAGGCGGCGTAACCCTTCTGACAACAGCCAGCCAACCGTGACACCAATGAGCACTCCCCCCCCGAGGCGTGCAAGTAGGCCCTGCGCTACTTCACGCCAGCCGTGTAGATCGCCCAGCGCTAGCTCCAGAAGCAGTAATGCCAACACAGCGCCGATGGGCTCTAGCACCAGGCCTTCCGCTTCCAGTACATCTCCAAGGGGGTGCGCTAAGCGGATTTGTTTCACGATCGGAGTAACCACGGTGGGCCCAGTGGCCAGCACGATGGCGCTGAAGACCGCAGCTAAAGACCATCCAAGGCCTGCGAGCCAGTGCGCCGCGAGGAGTCCTGCACCGAGAGAAATGAAGATTCTCAGGACTGAGATGCGCAGCACAGTGGCTTTGATCGTGTCTCCTGGTAGACGAAGGTTGAGACCTCCGTCAAACAACACCAAGCTCACCAAGAGGCCGACGATGGTTTGCAGCCCTTGTCCAAGATCGAGAGGTTCAACGAGCCCTAGGCCAGAGCGTCCGATCAGCAATCCTGAAAGCAGCAGCAAAACCACGCCAGGAAGATTGGATAAAGCTGCTAACAGTCGCGCCCCTGCACCCGCAAAGACAGTGATGCCCCAAAGCAGCCCTAAACGCTCAGGCGTCATCGATCAAGGCGTATTGCGGTTCAACCCGCATTCCGATCACGGCATCCGGACGCACGACAAGAAACTCACCGTCTAGATCACTTAGGGGGACATTGACAAAAGCCCCTTCAGCACTGGCATTGACCAGGCCTTGATACCAATCCTGGAATTGATCAAGTGACGTGAAATGCACCACTTCGCTCTGCCCGCCAGACAGGTGAAGGGAGATCCGATACCGGCGCGGAATGCGGTTCATCTAGGAACCGTACTGCCCAGGCAACTCTCTGCACATCCCTTGGAAGGTAGAGGGGGTGGCGGGGATAGCCACCTTGAGTCAAGCCAGTCACAAAGGGAGGAGGAAGGACTCCTCGTTGATCGCTGACGTCGTTCAACATTTTTAAGACCGCCTCATCCCGTTGCATGAAACCTCCGCCGACCCCCCATCCCAGCCAGAGATCCCATGTGGGCTGTTGAGCCCATTGTTGGAACCAGCTGCGCAAGATCAGATCATTTTCAGCGCCGATTGGCTCATCACATCGGCACAGCAGGGAGGGGGATGGGGAGATGCGGGCAAACAGATTGAGGACCACGAGATGGTGATACCCCCAGTGGTGTGAAAATCCTTGCAGCCGCCTCAGCGTGGGGTCGTCTCGACGTCCATCGGCTCGTGACGGATTCAGTCCAATGAACAGCAGCACCCGTGGCCGTTCCGAGCTGTGATCACTGGATGGAATGGGCCGATGCAATAACCAGCGGTAAGCACCGCAAGAACTAAGTGCTGCTTCAGCTTGCCAAGAGTTCAAGGGCAGCCCCGAGAATCCTTCCACTTGCTTGGCCATCTCCAAAAGGATTCACGGCTTTTGCCATGGCGTTGTAGGCCTCGTTGTCCTCTAACAACAGGGATGCTTCACGGTGAATTGCTGTTGGATCAGTCCCCACCAATTGGGCTGTGCCCGCTTCCACGGCTTCGGGGCGTTCCGTCGTTTCACGCAGCACAAGTACCGGTTTCCCCAGAGCTGGTGCTTCTTCCTGCAACCCACCGGAGTCTGTGAGTAGAAGAGTGCAGCCCTTCATGGCTGCTACCAAGCGGTCATAGTCCAGTGGCTCGGTCAGCACCACGCGTGGATGGTCCCCGAGTAGTGCCTGAAGGGGTTCTCGCACGGTTGGGTTGCGATGCAAGGGTAAAAGCAACACGGTGTCGGGATGGCTGTCGAGTACACGCAGCATTCCATCCGCAATGTTCTTTAGGCGGTCACCCCAATTCTCACGACGATGAACGGTTGCCAAAATCACTCTTTGAGCGTCCCAATCGATGGCTAAATCGCCCAAAACAGGGGCGCGTTCTGACATTCGCAGCAGCGCATCGATCACGGTATTACCCGTGAGCAGCACGCGCCCAACAACGCCAGATGCTTGGAGGTTGGCTTCTGATTTCTTAGTAGGAGCAAAGTGAAGATGAGCAATTTGCGAGATCAAGCGACGGTTGGCTTCCTCTGGAAAAGGATCGAGAAGATTGTCCGTACGCAGTCCGGCTTCGACGTGACCAACAGGAATTTGTTCGTAGAAGGCGGCGAGGGCTGCAGCGAAGGCCGTGGTTGTGTCTCCTTGAACCAGCACGAGCTTTGGAGGAAACGCTTGAAAGTCATCACGCAACCCCTGCAGCGCCGCACACGTCACGTGCGTGAGGGTTTGCCGTGGCGCCATCAGGTTGAGATCCAGATCGGCGCTCAGGCCAAACAAATCCATGACTTGAGACACCATCTCCCTGTGCTGACCTGTCAGCACGACTCGGGTTTCCAGGGTCTTGCACGCCCGGAATTCTTGGATCACAGGCGCCAATTTGATGGCTTCAGGCCTCGTGCCCAAGACGATTGTCACGCGTGGCAGGCGAGCCATAACCATCAAGATTGTGAGTCAATCTTACGGGCGCTCTCCCCGTGAAGTCTTGGCATCAACTTGCCAGATCACGCAGCATCGCGAAGCTGCACGTAGCGGACACCATCAGCATGAGTCAGCCCGTTTTCCCTCCTGGTCTCCCAGCGCGGCCAACGTTCACACCATCTCAAGTTCCAGCTTTAGCTCCAGAGTCATTGGCTTCGGCAGCCCCGTTCTTAGAGCAGATCGTTCGCTTCGCTCATGAACAGGGGCATTCCGACGTCCATCTTGGGATCGGGGAGAGTCCAAGATTTCGAGCCCGTGGTGAGATTATTCGCTCCGATTGGCCTCCTACCGAACCCAGTGAGTTTCAGGACTGGCTTGGAGAGCTACTCACTCCCCAACAGATTGACCACTTCAGACAGTGCAAAGAGTTCGACGGAGCCCATGCCTTCTCGTTCGTGAGGGTACGCATCAATTTGTTTGACGCTCTTCAGGGTGCGGCGATGGTGTTGCGGCTCATTCCTCAAAAGATCCTGTCACTGGATGATCTAAAGCTGCCGACTGTTCTTCAAGACCTTTGTGCTTATCCCAAAGGATTGCTGCTTGTAACTGGCCCCACCGGCTCAGGTAAAAGCACCACGCTGGCAGCCATGATTGATTGGATTAATCACAACCAGAGTAGGCATATCCTCACGATTGAGGATCCCATTGAATTTGTGCATCAAAGCCGGAAATCTCTAATCCGACAGCGTGAGGTGGGACGTCATACGCTCCAGTTCCACCATGCTTTGAGAGCGGCGCTGCGTGAAGATCCTGATGTGATTTTGGTTGGTGAAATTCGTGACAAAGAAACGCTTAGTACCGCAATGGAAGCGGCTCAGACTGGACATCTTGTCTTTGGAACTCTGCATACAAACTCTGCGGTCAAAACCGTTGAGCGTGTCCTTGGAATGTATCAACCCGAAGAACAAGAAAGTGTTAGACAATCTCTTGCGGAATCACTGACGGGAATTATTTCTCAGGGTTTAATTCAAGATCTTGGTGGGAAACGTGCTGCTTATCATGACCTAATGATTAATACTGATGCTTGTAAGGATTATATTAAAAAGGGCGCGCTAGATGATGTCGAAGACATCATGCAGAAAAGTGAATTTGATGGAATGATAACTGCCAATCAGTCTTTGCAACGACTCGTTGAATCTGGGCAGGTCGAAGCCGAAAAGGCGATAGCGGCGAGTCTTCGTCCGAATGAACTGACTCAGGCGTTAAGGGGTAGGAGCTGAGGGTATTCAGGCTGCGTTGTTAAACATCCGGACGATTAAGAGCGTTGCCATGCCGATGGAAAGTCCGAGCATGGCCAGACGTCCATTCCAGATTTCAGCTTGAGGGGTAAATCCTCGCTTCCAAGCATTCAATTCGATGGGATCGATTGGCTCTGCCACAACTTTTGGTTGGAGATCGGTTTTAGGAGCCATCTGGAGGATCTCGGGGGACGCCACCTTAAGAGAATAATTTTAAAAGGGGGGTGTAGAGCCATAAAGGCTTAATGCTTTCTCTAATGGCCATCGCGCTGCAACTCCTAGCTCCAGAGAGCTGGGTTGCACGCCGTTAGACAGTCGACGCAATGCCGCTACAGCAACCATTGCTGCGTTGTCTGTGCAGTAGGCCAAAGGGGCGATGTGCACGGACACCCCTTTTGACTGACCGGCAACTTGCATTTGAGAACGCAGACGATAGTTGGCGGCAACGCCGCCGACCATCACTAACTGATCCATCCCCTGCTCTAGGCAGCAGCGCAGGCTTCGCTCCACCAACACATCGGCCACGATCTGTTCAAAGCTGGCGGCGAGATCAGCAAGAGGAAGATTCTCAGACTCAATCTTTAACGCTTCCACATGCCGAAGCACAGCAGTTTTAAGCCCACTGAATGAAAAGTCATAGGGGTAAAAGCCTCCTTCTGGCTTGGAAACGCGCCCTTTTGGTAACCGAAACCGTTTGGCATCCCCCTCTAAGGCGATGGCCTGAATCGCAGGACCGCCGGGGTAGCCCAAGCCCATGAGTCGAGCCACTTTGTCGAAAGCCTCGCCGGCCGCATCGTCATGGCTGCGTCCCAGGCGGTCCATTCCTCCAGCTTCATCCACCCGAATGAGTTCGGTGTGCCCGCCACTCACGAGCAGCACCAGATAGGGCGCTTTTGGTGGGTGATCTGCCAAGAACACGGAAGCCAGGTGTGCCTCGAGATGATGAACGGCCAGAAAAGGTTTCTGATGCAGGGCGGCCAGTGTCCGCCCGGTGATGGAGCCCACCATGAGGGCGCCCACCAGGCCAGGTGCCACGGTCGCCGCGATGGCATCTAGGTCGGCAGCAACGAGACCAGCGTCTTGTAAAGCGTGTTCCACGAGGGTTGGTAGCGCCTCTACATGCCGGCGCGAGGCAATCTCAGGGACGACCCCACCCCATTGGGCATGCTCCTCAACTTGGGAGGCGATGCCGTGGGACAACACCGTGAGCTGGTCGCCCTCCTGGCGGAGCACCGCTGCGGCTGACTCGTCACAACTTGTTTCGAGGGCAAGCACTGTGCGCATGAAGATGGAGGGGGCTCCCCTACTGTCCGTTGGTGACATCCTGCCGCTTTAGGGCAGGCTCAACAGGAACCGTTCCGATGCGTCGTCTCTTCGCTTTTGCGCTCTCGGCCCTGCTGGTGCTCGGCTTTGCACCCGTCGCCAAGGCTGATGTAGCAGGTCTTACACCATGCGCCGAAAGTGCCCGTTTTCAGCAGCGTGCAAGCGCTGCCGCCACACCTCAAGCTAAGGCTCGTTTCGAGATGTATAGCGAGGCCGTTTGCGGTGAAGATGGCTTGCCTCATTTGATCGTGGATGGCCGTTGGAGCCATGCCGGTGACTTCATCCTCCCTGGTCTGATGTTCCTTTACATCACTGGATGCATTGGCTGGGCTGGTCGTGAGTACCTCAAAGGCACTCGCGGCACTAAGGAGCAGTACATGAAAGAGATTCAAATTGATGTCTCTCTTGCCTTCAAGTCCTTGTTGGCATCAGCCACTTGGCCTATCGCTGCTTTTGGTGAACTCACGAGTGGCAAATTGCTTGAAAGCGACGACAAGGTGACAATCTCTCCTCGCTGAACTCGCACCACGACGTCCTTATTTTTCTCACGATGAAGAAATTTCTTACTACTGCACCAGTCGTTGCCGCGATTTGGTTCACTCTCACCGCCGGAATCTTGATCGAGTGGAATCGTTTTTTCCCTGATCTCCTCTTCCACCCCATGGGCTGATTGTTCAGTTCATAAGACCATCAAAAAGGGGCCTTTGGGCCCCTTTTTGAGTTAAAAGACGGTCAAATTCATCTGTTTTTCTAAAGCGACTAGAGCTTTTTCAAGATCGTCGTTGACGATTACAGCATCGAATTCTGTTTGAGCGGCTAATTCTTCTTGTGCTCGCTTGAGACGACGCTGGATCGCCTCTTCTGCTTCGGTCCCGCGGCCGCGGATCCGTTTCTCAAGCTCTTCAACGCTTGGTGGTGCAAGGAAAATTTGGATTGCCTCAGGCAAATTGTTTCTCACCTGCCTGGCCCCCTCCAATTCAATTTCAAGCAGCACAGGAATTCCGTTTGCTACGCGTTCGCTGACGGGTTGTCTCGGTGTGCCATAGCAGTTGCCAGCAAATTCAGCCCATTCCAGCAAGCCACCGCTTTGAACGAGTTCGTTGAACCGTTCCTTGGAGTGAAAAAAATAGTGAATTCCATCGATTTCTCCACTGCGTGGAGCACGGGTGGTGGCCGATACGGACAGCCATATTTCTGGATGACGTTCTCTCAGGCGGGCGACCAAGGTGCCCTTGCCAACGCCGCTTGGGCCGGTGAGCACCGTGGGCCTGGCGATTGATCCATCAGGAGCCATGCGTTGCTTGAGACTGCAACGCAGGGTAGGAAGGCTTCCTGTTCAGCCTGCTTCTCAGGCAATCCATGGCCAGTCAAAGTCCGCAAGTGATGGATCTCACCAGCCTGAGGGCTGTGCTGGCGGATTTACGTGCCCGATTGCTACCTAGCCGGTTTGAGAAAGCTCAACAGCCAGATCCTCAGACGCTTCAGCTCGGATTCCGCACCCTGCGAGGAATGATTTGGTTGGAACTGAGCTGGAAAGCAGAAGTTCCCCGACTGGTTGAAATCTCTGCTCCACCGAAGCAGGGTGCAGGAAGCACGCTGGCGCAACAGATTCAGCACGGACTCCGCCAACTCGCGCTGACTGAGCTCAGTCAGGAAGGGTTTGAACGGGTCGTGCAATTTCAGCTAGCACCTCGACCTGGACAGCCTCCCCAGCGCACCTTGGTGCTCGAACTCATGGGGCGTCACAGCAATTTGTTGTTGCTCGATGACCGGCAACGCATCACTGCGATCGCACGCCAGGTCCGCACGCATCAGTCGAGAGTGAGGCCGATTGGCACGGGAGATGTCTATAGCTCTCCTCCGGCCCTTCAAGGCATCGCTCCTCGGTTGGATGAGCCTGAGCAGCGCTGGAGAGAGCGCTTGAAGTTGTTGCCGCTAAGCCTGGAAAAGGCGATGCGCAGTGCCTACCAGGGCATCAGTCCGGTGCTCGCGAGATATCTGGCTGACGAACATGAAGACGCTGCTAGGGCGCGATTGGCAACAAGCGTTGATCAGCTGAGCGAGCAGGAGTGGCTGGTGTTGCACCAGCGTTGGCAGTGCTGGTTGCAGGCGCTTGAAACCGACGGCTTTGCGCTGCAATTTGATGGGCCCAATTCCTATCGCGTGTGGACGCCTGCTTCTGCAGCGACAGCTGAAGGGGAATTCTTGGCCGACCTTTCAAAACGTGAGCAGCCCCTCAGCCTGCGTTTGGGCGAGTACTACGCCACCGTTCTTCAACGTCAGGGCTTGAATCGTGCCACTCAGGATTTGCAAAAGCAGCTCAAGCAGCTAAGGACCCGTGAAGAGGCTCTATTGGCTGACCAGAGAGCTGGCTTGGAGGAGACAGGAGGTGCCGATGACTTGCAGCAGCAGGGTGATGCGTTGTTGTGTCAGGTGAGTCCGAATCGGGAGACCATCGATCGCGCCCAGAAGCTGTACGGCAGAGCGCGAAAACTGAGACGGGCTGTCCCAGCGTTGGAAGAACGGCTGCAGCATCACCAAAGCCGACTGGTGTTACTCGAGGGCAGTGAAAGCTTTCTCGAAGAACTGATTGGTGCTGATTGGGATGGGATGGAGGCGCGCACGAAAAGCCTTTTGGACCTGCGAGAAGAGTTGGATGATCTTTTGGCTCCAAAACGGCTTCGCCGCCGCCGCCGTCAGGGATCGCGTCGAGTAGACCCTCAGCCCCTCGAGATCCGCAGCCCCGCGGGATTGTTGATTCAAGTGGGTCGAAATCATCGTCAAAATGACTGGATCAGTCTTCGGCGGGCACGACCTGGAGACCTTTGGTTCCATGCCCAGGAATGTCCGGGTAGTCACGTTGTTTTGAAGGCATCGGCTGGTTTTGCGCATGAAGACGATCTCACCCTTGCTGCTGATCTGGCTGCATGGTTCAGCCGCGCGCGTGGAAATCGCCGGGTAGCTGTGGTCAGAGCGCCTGTGGAGCGCCTCCAACGCATTGCCGGTGCAGCGCTTGGAACGGTGCAACACAAAGAGGGTGAGATTGTCTGGGCCGAGCCAGATCGAGCAGGACAGCGATTGATCGCCGGCAAGCTCTTAGCCTGAGATGACTCAATAGCAGTCGGACTGATCCCTCCCGAGCCGAACGAGAAAACAGTGCTTCCCGCCCCCGAACCGATTCGGGTGATCCCCCAACCTGAGCAGCTTCCACCCAACGATGTGGAAATGTCCTTGGTGGATCACCTGGAGGAGCTTCGTCAGCGTGTTTTTCGAAGCCTGATTGCGATTGTGCTTGGCGCTTTGGCCTGTCTTCTCGCCGTGAAACCTTTGGTGAGAGTGCTGGAAGAACCAGCGGGATCGATCCGATTTCTTCAGTTAGCTCCTGGAGAATTCCTGTTTGTTTCGTTCAAGGTTGCCGGTTACGCAGGACTCACCTTGGCGCTCCCTTACGTTTTGTATCAAGGCTTGGCTTTCGTTTTGCCCGGTCTCACGCGGAACGAGCGTCGCCTCATCGCTCCCGCTGTGGCGGGTTCAGCGGTGCTGTTTTTCGCGGGAATTGCTTTTTCTTGGTGGGCACTCATCCCTGCGGCCCTTGGTTTCTTAGTGAGCTACGGGGCTGATGTAGTGGAACCGATTTGGTCGATCGAACGTTATCTCGATTTTGTACTTCTGCTGATGCTCTCCACAGGACTGGCGTTTCAGTTGCCCGTTCTTCAGTTGTTGCTTGGATTGTTTGGGCTGGTCCGTTGGAAGCGGATGCTCTCGGCCTGGCGTTGGGTCGTGTTGATTGCCGCGCTGGCAGGAGCCGTGCTGACCCCATCCACCGATCCGATCACGATGTCGTTGCTAGCGGGAGCGATTTCAGGCTTGTTTTTCGTTGGCGTTGCTCTCGTTGCGGCCGTTGAACGGTTCAGACCAGAAACTCCTCCAGGCGCCCCTCCCCCTGCAGCTGCAGGCTGAGGGCTTTCCCGAGTCGGGGACGATCTCGCGTGTCTTTTAACCACGAACGCACAGCGCCTGCTTGGCCTAATCGATTCACCACGTCCACCACTTGGGCTAGATGGGTGCGGTATTCCTCCTCGTTTAACGGGAAGGATTGCTGCTCCAGATAGGCCCACATCACTTGGAGGTACATCCGCTTGCGCCTCACAACGAGTTGCATGTCGTAGCTGGCTTGCCACCGCTCTCGCAGCAGATCGATCACCTCATCGACCGTCAATGGAGGGATGGATTGTTCGATTGGTGGGTCTACAAGCACGGAAACGGCTGAGTGGATCATGTAAAAGTCCAGTCGTTGCAAAGCTTGACGGGACCTTTACCCTCCATAATGGACCTCATTAAGTGTCGATTGAGCGTCAGCTATGACTCAGATCCCAGCCAGTGATGTGCCCGGTATGGGCCGTAGGCAGTTCATGAATCTGCTGACCTTCGGATCCGTCACAGGCGTGGCCCTGGGTGCGCTTTATCCGGTGGCGAATTACTTCATCCCGCCCAGGGCTGCCGGGGGCGGTGGTGGAACCAGTGCCAAAGATGAGCTCGGTAATGCAGTTACAGCGAGCGGTTGGTTGAGTGGCCATGCCGAGGGTGATCGCAGCCTTGTCCAAGGCTTGAAAGGTGATCCCACCTACTTGATCGTGGAAGGCCCTGATGCCATCGGGAGCTACGGCATTAATGCCATTTGCACTCACCTGGGATGTGTCGTTCCCTGGAACAACGGAGCCAACAAATTCATGTGCCCTTGCCACGGCAGTCAGTACGACGCCACAGGCAAGGTGGTTCGCGGCCCCGCACCTCTGTCTTTGGCGTTGGCCAATGTCAACGTCGACAACGACAACGTGTTTGTAAGCCAATGGACTGAAACCGATTTCCGGACGGGCGAAAAGCCCTGGTGGTCCTGATCAGCCCCTCTTTTTTGCTGTCTCTCCTACCTCGCTTTCCCATGCGTCGCCTGCTCTCTTCCACTTTTGCCGCACTGATCGTCGGCCTCGCTGTCTTCAGCGCACCCGCTGCAAGTTGGGCCTATCCCTTCTGGGCACAACAAAATTATGAGTCTCCCCGGGAGGCCACTGGCAAGATCGTTTGTGCGAACTGCCACCTGGCACAAAAGCTCACTCAGGCAGAAGTTCCTCAGTCCGTGCTGCCTGACAGCGTCTTCAAGGCAGTAGTCAAGATCCCTTACGACACAGGCGTTCAAGAGCTCGGTGCTGATGGCAGTCAGGTTGCTCTCCAGGTGGGAGCTGTTGTGATGCTTCCTGATGGCTTCACACTTGCTCCTCAGGATCGCTGGACCGATGAGATCAAGGAAGAAACAGAGGGCGTTTATTTCAGCGAGTACAGCGACGACCAGCCCAACATCATTTTGGTTGGACCGATCCCTGGCGATGAGCATCAAGAGATTGTCTTCCCAGTGCTGGCCCCTGATCCCGCAACGGATAGCAGCATCAGTTTTGGTAAGTACTCCATTCACGTTGGTGGCAACCGCGGCCGCGGCCAGGTGTACCCAACTGGTGAAAAGAGCAATAACACCGTTTATACAGCGCCAGCTTCTGGCTCTGTCAGCGCCATTGAGCCTGGTGACAATGGGGCAAGCGTGGTCACCGTGACGTCTGCGGATGGGTCTGAAATCTCAGAGACCGTTCCAGTGGGCCCCGCCCTGCTGGTCTCTGTTGGCGATGTCGTTGAAGCTGGTGCTCCGATTACTGACGATCCCAATGTTGGTGGATTCGGTCAGCTCGATACAGAAGTCGTTCTTCAGAATCCGGTTCGCATCTACGGCATGCTTGCGTTCTTCGCAGCAGTTGCTTTGGCTCAGATCATGCTGGTTCTGAAGAAGAGGCAGATTGAGAAGGTACAAGCGGCAGAAGGCGTCTGATCGAGGTGATCATTCCTGCTGTATTTACATCACCTGGGCCCGTGCTTTTTCAGCTCGGGCCTATTACTTTGCGTTGGTACGGGCTGCTTATTGCACTCGCAGTGCTCATTGGCCTCAATTTATCGAGCTGGTTGGCTAAACAGAGAAATCTTGAATCGGGATTGATTAGCGACCTTCTTCCCATTCTTGTGTTGGCTGCCATTATCGGCGCGCGTCTTTACTACGTGGCTTTTGAATGGCGCTCTTATCAAAATTCCTGGTGGGATGTATTTGCGATTTGGCAAGGGGGAATTGCGATCCATGGTGCATTGATCGGAGGCACGATCTCTGTGATTTTGTTCTGTCGTTGGCGGAGAGTTTCGTTTTGGGATCTGCTCGATGTTTTGGTTCCATCCGTGATTCTTGGCCAAACAATTGGCCGCTGGGGGAATTTTTTTAATTCAGAAGCTTTTGGGGTTCCAACCGAATTGCCTTGGAAATTATTCATTCCTTATTCGAGCCGTCCTCAGATCTTTGTCGATGCAGAGTTCTTTCATCCCACATTCCTTTATGAATCTGTTTGGAATTTGGTGGTCTTTATCTTGTTAATGATGTTGTTTCAATGGGGGCGTAGCGGGCGCATTTCGCTTCCATCAGGAGCTCTAAGTTGTTTTTATTTGCTCGCTTACAGCCTGGGTCGTGTCTGGATTGAGGGTCTGAGAATTGACCCGCTCTGTTTAGGAGGTGTGCCTCCATTTTGCGACGGTGGCTTGAGAATTGCTCAGTTGATGAGCCTCTCGTTGTTGCTGCTTGCGGGCTTTGGTTTGTTTTGGCTATACGGGAAACGAAAGTCTTTGCCTGATCCAGGCTTACGCACCCCAGGTACTTCATGACCACAGTGTCGATCGTCGGTGCAGGCCCCGGAGCTCCTGATCTCCTAACGCGTCGTGCCGAGAACCGGTTGCAGTCCGCTCAGGTTTTGATTTGGACAGACTCATTGGTTTCGCCTCAGATCGCGGCTCTAGCTCCTGATCACTGCGAAAAGATTCGCAGCAGCACGCTCACGCTGGAAGATGTGCTCCCACTGATGATTGATCGTGCCAAGAAAGGCCTCCAGGTTGTTCGTCTTCATGACGGTGATCCCTGCTTATACGGAGCGCTTTCAGAGCAAATTTGTGGTTTAAGCGATGCTGGGATCTCTGTAGAGGTGGTTCCAGGAATCAGCGCTTATCAGGCGACCGCTTCAGCTTTAGGGGCTGAACTCACGATTCCTGGCCTCGTTCAGACCATCGTTCTAGGGAGGGCTGGTGGACGCACTGGGGTTCCGGAAACGGAGAGCTTGGAGAATCTTGCTCGCCTCAAAGCATCGCTCTGCCTCTATCTCAGTGCTCGCCATGTTGAGGAGGTACAAGCAACTTTGTTGAAGCATTATTCGCCTGATACGCCGGTTGCGATCGGTCACCGTGTGAGTTGGCCCGATGAATGGCTGCAAGTCGTCCCATTGGACCGCATGGCAGCGATCTCTCGAGAGCAAAATCTGATCCGGACCACTCTTTATGTCGTAAGTCCAGCATTGAAGGCAAGTCGGCAGCGCTCAAAGCTTTACTCGCCAGACCACGATCACCTGTTCCGCCCTAGTCATTAAGTATCAGGCTTCCCCATTGTGGTTTAAGATTTGAATCTGGGGCGATTAGCACAGTGGTAGCGCACTTCCTTCACACGGAAGGGGTCACTGGTTCGAATCCAGTATCGCCCATTTTAATCTTTTAAATTAAAAGTTAATTCGCTCATTGATTATGTGAAATTTGAATATGGCAGACAGTTTGGCGAAAAGCAACTAAAATTTTATTAGGTGAATGTATGGAATGCCTGAAGTTAGGGACGCTGTCGATCACTCAGATTCTCGTCATGACGACCTCGCTTCACTTGGTCGAGTCTTAAGGGAAGAGCGGGAAAGGCAAGGGATGAGTTGCCAAGCTTTTGCTGAGTCGCTCCATATGGGGAAAGAGCAGCTTGCAGCGTTAGAAAATGGAGATCAAAACAACTTGCCAGAACCCGTTTTTATTTGCGGGATGTTGCGAAGAGTCGCGCAGAAATTGGGATTGGATCCTGTTCCATTAGTTCAACAATTCCAATCTCAGCTGCGTGAAACGAGTGGGGCGCCTAAAAAGCGTATGAGTCTGGAGCGCTCCATATCTACCGATTCAGCTCAAGGCAAGCAGGACTCCGTACCGATGGGGCGCTGGATCCGGAATGCAGCCATACCGTTGTTCCTCGTTGCGGTAACAGCGGTCAGCGCTATTGCATTTCGTGGCAACCGCCAGCAACCAGCAGCAGTAAACACCGTGGCTCCGCAGGATCAACCTGTGCTTCAGCCCACTCCAGCCAAAGACAACGATTCAGCCAGCAACGTTGTTGCTAATGGTGACCTCAAAACTCCAGGCCCGATATCGCTTGTTAGTTCACAACCGAGCTGGGTGTCCGTCCGCAATCGGAGCGGGGAGGTGATCTTTGAGGGAACTCTCAACGAACCAAAACGGTTTGAGGGCGATCAGGGGCTTGAAGTCTTCGCGGGACGACCTGATTTGGTTCGATTCAGTAGTGGGAATGCATCGCCTCGTGCCTTGGGCAGCATCGATCAGTTGCGTTGGTACCCCCTTACTTCTGAACCTTGAGCTTGAGATTTAAACCGGTGACCTCTCTGAGAATTGGGGCACAGCCTTCCAAGCCCCACTGCTCGAGACTCAAATCCAGATCAGCCTTTTTTCCGACCAACTCCAGGACAAGATTTTCGTCTTTGACTTTGACAATCAATCTTTTGACCACCGGCTCTGGACGTCGATCGAGGGCCACCGCCAATCTGAGCAGTAAGGCCATCTCTGAGACCGTGCGCCGATTGTCACGGCTTTGAAGGGTCTGCCAAGCCTCATGCCTTTTTTTGGGAAGGCTGCGGCGGTGATAGCGCGCGATGGCAGCCACCATCAGATGCTCCGCTTCTGAATAGCCCAGAAGTTCCCCATGGCGGATTAGATACCAGGAGTGCTTGTGATACGCGCTGAGATTGATATGTTGGCCGCAGGCGTGAAGCATCGCTGCAGCCCATAGCAAGTCACGGCCTGAGCCATCGTCACGATGCAGATGGCCTTTGGTGTTGTCGTAAAGAGTGAGTGCATGAGCAGCCACACTCTCGGATCTTTGTTGATTGACGGCAAAACGCTGCGCCTGATGGATCACGGTGCGCTGTCGAATGCTGCTTTGAAAGCTGAAACGGTCTTCTAGAAGGCCCTGACGCAACATCCAATCAACGATGAGGCCTTCGCGGAGAGCTCGTTCACTCAGAACCAGTTCATTCACTCCCAACATCTGCATGCTGGTTTGCAGAATTAAGGCCCCTGGAACAATGATCTCCGCGCGCCGATCGTTAATGGATGCCAACCCTTTGCGTTGCTCCGGTGTCATTACCACCAAGCGATCAACCACCCTGTCGAGACGTTGTTTAGTGACCCGATAGCCGTGAAGCTTCAGCGGTGGATGATCCTCCTCGCTGGCGGCTAGGGCTCCCACGGCCATCGCGGTGCCACTTGTGGCCACCATGACTGGCGTTTCTTCAGGGGTGATCCGTCTCAACACTTTGTTAACAGCAGGCTCTAAGGAGCCTTGAATGAAGGCTTGAAGAAAGGTCCGACGCTGCGGGGGCATCGGGTCATCTTTTACGAAATCTCGCTGGAGTCGCACCGCTCCAACCCTTGTGCTGGTGAGTGCTCGAGCATCACGACCATCCGCAAGGATCAACTCTGTGGATCCGCCGCCGATGTCCAGCACAAGATGCGGACAGTCTCCAAAAGGCATGCCTGAGAGCACGCCTAGGTAGATCAAGCGGGCTTCTTCTGGACCACTGACGAGATCAACTTCGAGATCGAATTGATCCTGAATTTCTTTTAAAAAGTCCCGACCATTCGGGGCTTCACGCACCGCGCTGGTGGCTGCGGTCACGATTTGTTCAACCTGATGACTCAGAGCGAGTTCGCGAAAACGACGCAGCGCTTCGAGCCCGCGTTCTATTGCGGCCTCAGAGAGGTTGCCTGTCTCGGGATCTCTTTCGCCAAGCCGAGTGGTGGACTTCTCAGCTAAGTCGATGCTGAAGGTTCGAAGCTCAGGATCAACAGAGGCCACCAACAGGTGGGTGGAATTGGTGCCGATATCAATCGCGGCAATTTTTCGCAAGGCTCGACTCTTTTGCATGCTCGGCCCTGCTGTCACTTCACGCACCGCGCTGAAAGCTCATCCACTTTGCCCTAAACAGACATCAAGAACCTCTGCTTAGGGTTCAACAACTGGAGTTCTTTTTGTCAGTCAGCTCCGCCAAGCGCATGTTGTTTCGTCAAACCCTGGCTCCATGGGTTGCCCTGTTGCGTTGGAACAAACCCAGCGGAAGACTGATTTTGCTGATTCCAGCTGGTTGGAGTCTTTGGCTTACTCCGAATGCACCGCCCTCAGCGGCCCTCGTGGTGATGATCGTGCTCGGCGGCCTTGCGGTGAGTGGGGCTGGCTGTATTGCCAATGATTTATGGGATCGCCGCATCGATCGCAATGTGGAACGCACCAAGCAGCGTCCACTTGCGCAAGGAAGTTTGAGCGTTGCGCAGGCTGTCGTTGCGTTGATCGTGCTCTTAGTCATCAGTTTGATCGTGGTGCTGAGCTTGCCAGATTCCGTGCGCAACCTCTGCCTTTTGCTGGCTTGTCTCGCTCTGCCGCCGATCTTGATCTACCCGTCCGCCAAGCGATGGTTCGCCTACCCCCAAGCGGTCTTGGCCTTGTGCTGGGGTTTCGCGGTGTTGATTCCTTGGGCGGCTCAAACCGGAGCTCTTAACGGCGGTTGGCCTCTTGCAGGTTGTTGGGTTGCCACCGTGCTTTGGACGTTTTCTTTTGACACGGTGTATGCGATGGCAGATCGTCCGGATGATGCCCGGATGTCTTTAAACAGCAGTGCACTGACCCTTGGACCATCCGTCTTGCGCGTCGTGGGTGTCACCTATGCGCTCTCGATGCTGGCCCTGGCTGTTGCCGTCTCTTTTGCAGGAATCGGAGTCATTTTCTGGCCGTTCTGGTTGGTGGTGGCCTTCGGGATGCAGCGTGCAACCCGAGCGCTCAAAAGCGTTAGGCAGCAGCCCATGTCGGCGTATGGCGTCCATTTCAGTCATCAGGTGCGCTTGGGCGCGCTGTTGTTGTTGGGTCTTGTTGTCGGGCGACTGGGCTGATGCACCACACCGATCGGTCTGAAGTGTTGCTGCACGCTCTGAAGAGTGGTGATGAGGTGGCCGTCGTGGCCGCCAGCTCTGCGCTTGACAACACTGACAACCTTTTGCGAGGGATCTCGATCCTGGACAGCTGGGGATTGCGAATCCGTCCGGATGTGATCAGCCAACGGCGATGGGGCTATTTGGCCGGACGGGATGACGAACGTCGGAGTGATTTTCAATCGTTTCCCGATGCATCCCTCTTGGCCTGTGCACGCGGTGGCTGGGGCGCTGCCAGGCTGTTGGAACACCCTTTTGTTTGGCAGCCAGGATGGTTACTGGGCTTCTCGGACGTGACTGCACTGCTCTGCGCTCGCATGGCAGCAGGTGTAAGCGGAGGGGTCCATGGGCCCTTAATCACGACCCTCGCTGATGAACCCGAGTGGAGCCAGAGGCGACTTCATGATTTGCTCTTTGGCCATGCGCTGCTGGATCTTCAAGGGCTGCCCTGGCGGGGAGGAGTGGCTGTCGGCCCATTGTTAACGCTGAATTTAACCGTGGCATCCCATTTGATCGGGACTCCTTTCTTGCCTGATCTGAGTGGAGTTGTGTTGGTTATCGAAGACATCGGCGAAGCTCCCTATCGGATTGATCGCATGCTCACGCAGTGGCGACTAGCTGGTCTGCTGCAATCGCTTGCCGGTCTTGGCTTCGGTCGATTCCTGGGCTGCGATCACGAGTCGGACTCAGGTGGCTTCAGCTTGGAAGAGGTGTTGCGAGAGCGCACTGCAGACTTAGGGATCCCAGTGGTGGCCAACCTGCTTGTGGGGCACGGTCCGGGGGGGAATGCAGCGCTGCCGGTTGGTGCGATCGCGACCCTCGATGGCGATCAGGGTGTCTTGAAGGTGGGGGCTAACCCTGGCGTTCAGCCAACACCGCCGTAGCGACAGTGAGATCAAAAGGGGTCGTGACTTTGATATTGGAGGGACCAGCATCAAGAACGTTGACCGGCCATCCCAAGCGCTCATAAAGGGAGGCGTCATCGGTGACAGTCCAGCCATTCGCGCGGGCCTCACGATGACCCTGGCGGAGTTCATCCACTGAAAAGGCTTGCGGAGTCTGAGCTGCCCACAGCTCTGCGCGATTCGGGGTCGCTGTGATCACGCCTGATTCGTCCACTTGTTTAATCGTGTCCGTGACAGGGGTGGCAGCAATCACGGCCTTGCCGCCGCGAACGGCTGCAGCACAGCGGTTAAACAAGTCGGGTGAGGCGAGACAGCGGGCCCCGTCATGGATCAGCACATGTCGAGCTTCGTCTGGTAGTCCGGCTAGTCCCCGTTCTACTGACTCCTGACGACTGTCTCCGCCTGCAATCCAAGCGACGGGTTTGGGAGCGCCTTCAACGAGAGCAAGAATCTCGGAACGGTCAATCTCTTGACCAATAATTCCGATCCAATGGATCGTCTCAGCTTCAAGAGCTGCTTGCAGTGTCCATGCCAGAACGGGTTGTCCAGACAAGGTCAGCAGCAGCTTGTTGCGGGTCGCCCCCATCCGCCGCCCACTACCAGCGGCTGCGATCAACAGATGCATAAGCGACTCCTGTTTTCAGCAACCTGAAACGGCCTCCATACAATCAGCTCGCACCACTTGTGCAGTTGTTTCATGCGCCTTCTCGTTTTAAGCCCAGGAACAGCTCAACAGCAACTTGAGCGTATGCCTGCGATAGCAGCCTGTGCCAAAGAGCTTGGGGCTTCGATCCAAGTGGCGTGTTCCCCTGCCTACCTATCGCTGTGGACGTTGCTGCCCTCGGTCGAAAAAATCATTCCCTTTGACTTTTCTGCAAGTTTGACCATGGCCGATTGGGCCAATCTTCTTGGCTCTGTCCGAGAACCTGATTTCCAGGTTTGCCTCAATTTTGCTGAAGGACGTCAGGTGAACCTGATGCTGTCGATGAGTCATATTCCAACTCGGGTCTCAGAAGCTGGATTTGCCTCCACTGCTGTTGCCAGCCAGGCTGAAGGCTGGAGTGCGCAACGGCTTTCAGGATTTCTGGCTCCGTTCGGTTTCAACTTGGATGCCGGGGCATTTCGGATCAGCTTGCCTGCAGCGCTTATGGACAGCGCGCGCGAACGGCAGCCACAGGGAGATGGTCCTTTGTTGTTGCTTCAACCCGCTGCAACGCCGGGAGATTGGCCAGCAGAACGCTGGAAGCAATTGCCGCTCACCATCAAAGATAAGCTTCCTGGTCTGCGAACCATTCAGCTCAGAGACAACAGCGCGCTTTCAGAGAGAGCAGCGCAGATTGCCTGTTCAGACGTGGTGTTGACCAGTTGTCCTGTGACCAGTCTGTTGGCAGCATTTTGCGGAGTGCCATTGGTCGCCCTCGGATTATCTGGCGATCAACTGCCGGAGCGGGATGTGATTCGGCATCTCGGCAATGACGATCTCCGCTCTCTCTCTGAAGCTGATGTATTGGAGGCGATGGGCTTTTGATGAAGAGGCCACGACGGAGGTCGCAACAACGCCGTCGGCCTCAGCGCTACCCGTCTCAGTTTTATCGCCCTCAGCTACGCCAGCTGGCCAGGCCATGGCTGTTACCCGTCGTAGCCCTCGCCATCGTGATCTTGGGCGGAGCGATTGGCTACCGGATCACGGAGGGATGGGACTGGGGTGATTGCTTGTGGATGGTGCTGATCACAATCAGCACCATCGGTTACGGAGAAGTGGAGCCCCTCTCCCAGGCCGGACGGCTGGTGACGGTTTTGATCGTGGCAGGAGGCATCGTCGTGGTGCAACTCTCGATTCAAAAGATTCTTGGCCTGACAGAATCCGGATACTTCCGCCAGTTGCGGGAGTTGAGGTTTCGCCGAAATCTGCGGCGTATGAACAACCATGTGATTCTTTGCGGGTACGGCCGCATTGGCCGGGAGATTGCCGAACAGCTGCTCCTGGAGACCGTTCCTGTGCTGGTGGTGGAGATGGATTCGGCTCGTCGGCAGGCGGCCGAAGAACGCGGTTTACCTGTGCTGCAGGCTGATGCGACTCTCGATGAGACCCTCCTTGAGGCTGGACTCCATCGCTGCCGCAGCCTGGTGGCGGCTCTGCCCAGCGATGCTGCCAATCTGTATGTCACTCTCAGCGCCCGAGGCTTGGAGCCTGGATGCCGGCTCATCGCTCGAGCAGATAGCGAGGAAGCGGCAGCAAAGCTTGAACTTGCTGGAGCCACGGTTGTGGTGAGTCCTTACGTTGCTGGGGGCAGGGTGATGGCAGCAACAGCACTTCGGCCTTTGGCCGTTGACTTTATGGATCTGTTGTCTGGGTCGGAATTTGAAATTGAAGAATTTCGTTTAAGTCGTGATCCATTCCTTGTCGCTCACTTGGCCAGCAAGAGCTTGTCGGAGCTCCAGCTGGGCCGGCGCAGTGGGGCGACGGTTCTGGCCATCCGTGATGGCAGCTCATTGAAGGGAAATCCCAGCGGGGAAGAACGGCTTGGTCCTGGTCAACTTCTTGTGGTGATGGGGAGCCAGAAGCAGCTGGAGCTATTTCGCAATTTGCTGGGTGATGCCATCGACACGATTGAAACGATGCGGGGCGTTTAGCCGATCTTGATGACTGAAAGGGGCAACGATCCCTACGATCACACGATCGTAAAAAAAGCGTTCATGAGTTCACTCGCTTCTCTTGACGGTCAAACTGCCCTTGTCACCGGTGCAAGTCGTGGCATCGGTCGTGCAGTGGCCTTGGCTTTGGCTGGCGAGGGCGCAGAAGTGGTGGTGAATTACGCCAGTTCTTCCGATGCGGCTGAGGCAGTGGTTGCCGAGATTCAGGCCATTGGAGGTTCCGCTTATGCCCTCCAAGCCGACGTAGCCGATGAGGCTTCAGTCGAAGACTTGTTCAAAACGGTGTTGAAGCGCAGCGGACGCATTGACGTGCTGGTGAATAACGCGGGGATTACGCGGGATGGCTTGTTGATGAGGATGAAAACCGAGGATTGGCAGGCGGTGATCAATCTCAATCTCACCGGAGTTTTCCTCTGTACAAGGGCAGTGACACGCTCAATGTTGAAGCAGCGGAGTGGTCGCATCATCAACATCACCTCGGTGGTTGGGCTGATGGGCAACGCGGGACAAGCCAATTACGCGGCAGCCAAAGCGGGCGTTGTGGGACTCACGCGAAGTAGCGCCAAAGAGATGGCGAGTCGTGGAATCACCGTGAATGCCGTGGCACCTGGTTTCATAGCCACCGATATGACAAAAGATCTTGAGGCAGAGGCGATCCTTGCTGCCATTCCTTTGGGACGGTTTGGAACTCCAGATCAAGTGGCTGGAACCGTGAGGTTTTTGGCTGCGGACCCCGCCGCCGCCTACATCACGGGACAAGTCCTACAGGTGGATGGTGGGATGGTGATGAGTTGAGTTTCAGCCCTGGAGAGGCTGGGCAAGCTCATCTCTCAAGCGGCGAATGCGCTGAAGCAACTTCAATCTCCGGCTGCGATCCGTAGCCGTGAGATAAATGCGTAGTGGCACGTAGACCAAAGTCATCGTTGCCGCCAACGCAGACATGAAAACGAAGAACAGCGCTCCGGAATCCTTCATTTCCAAACCCTAACCAGACCTTTTGCTCCGTGGTCTGATGGATTCGGCTTTCCCCACTTCCGGGAGGAGCGGGTTGTCATAGACGCTGGAAGGGATTGACCCTCGGGTTTCGAACACTATGGCCAAACTTCTCAGCTTCTCGAACGAATCACGTGAGTCCCTAGAGCGAGGCATGAACTCCCTTGCTGATGCCGTTCGGGTCACGATCGGACCTAAAGGCCGCAACGTAGTGCTCCAGAAGTCTTATGGCTCTCCCGACATCGTCAATGACGGTGACACCATCGCCAAAGAAATCGAGCTTGCAGATCCGTTTGAAAATATTGGAGCCAAGCTGATCCAGCAGGTGGCGGCTAAGACCAAGGACAAAGCTGGCGATGGCACCACGACTGCCACCGTGCTTGCCCAGGCGATGGTCGAGGAAGGTCTTCGCAATACAGCTGCTGGTGCTAGCCCGATCGAACTTCGCCGGGGCATGGAAAAAGCTGTGGCTGCTGTGGTCGCGAGTCTGAATCAGCGCAGTCAGTCCGTGAGCGGAGATGCGATTCGCCAGGTCGCCACGGTGAGTTCCGGTGGTGATGAGGAGGTGGGTCGCATGGTTGCTGAGGCCATGGACAGGGTGAGCTTTGACGGTGTGATCACCGTTGAGGAATCCAAGTCTCTGGCCACTGAGCTTGAAGTCACAGAAGGGATGGCCTTCGATCGCGGCTATAGCTCTCCTTACTTCGTCACCGACGGTGACCGCCAGATTTGTGAATTCGAGAATGCGTTACTGCTTCTCACCGATCGCAAGATCAGCTCTGTGACTGATTTGGTTCCGGTGTTGGAAACGGTTCAGAAATCAGGCTCTCCTCTGGTCATTTTGGCTGAAGAAGTTGATGGTGAAGCCTTAGCAACTCTGGTGGTGAATAAGAACCGAGGGGTGCTTCAGGTGGCTGCCGTGCGTGCGCCATCGTTTGGCGAGCGTCGCAAAGCAGCTCTGGCTGATATCGCTGTGCTCACAGGCGGTCAAGTCATCAGCGAAGACAGGGCGATGACCCTCGACAAGGTGACGATGGATGACCTAGGTCGGGCACGCCGGATCACGATCAGCAAGGACAGCACCACGATCGTGGCCAGCGATGAAAGCAAAGATGCCGTCAGCGCTCGCGTTGCCTCGATTAGGCGCGAGCTCGAGAATACGGATTCGGAGTACGACCAAGAGAAACTCAACGAGCGCATTGCCAAGCTCGCTGGAGGAGTGGCCGTCATCAAGGTTGGCGCCCCGACAGAGACGGAGCTCAAAAACCGCAAACTACGCATTGAGGATGCTCTCAATGCCACCCGTGCAGCTGTGGAGGAAGGCATTGTTGCTGGAGGTGGATCCACCCTCCTGCACATTGCGTCAGAACTCCATACGTTGACCTCTGGATTGGAAGGTGATCAAAAGACAGGTGTCGAAATCGTTCAGCGTGCCCTGAGCGCTCCCCTGCGTCAGATCGCTGAAAATGCAGGCTTTAACGGTGACGTGGTTGCGGATCGCGTCCGCAATAGCGGACAGGGATTCAACGCTCTCACCGGAACCTATGAAGACCTGATGGATGCCGGAATTCTGGATGCAACCAAGGTGGTTCGTCTTGCGCTTCAGGATGCGGTCTCGATTGCATCTCTTGTAGTCACCACTGAAGTTGTTGTGGCAGATAAGCCTGAGCCCCCTGCTCCTGCAGGTGGTGGTGGTGACCCCATGGGCGGCATGGGTGGCATGGATCCCATGGGCGGCATGGGTGGTATGGGAATGATGTAATTCCGCGTTTGGGATCCCTTAAAGGGATCCCACCAGTCGAGCGTGGATTCGACACACTGACAATGCTTCCCGGGGCGGTTGACTGCACAGTCTCCCCAGCTCTCGATTGAGGGCCTGTAGTTCTGTCATCGGTAACACTGCGATTGGCAGACCTAAGAAGGCTCCGCTGAGGACGGCAGGAAAAGCAAATTTAAGCAACATGCCCGAGTCTTGTGAGACTCATCCACTCTGCCTGCTCAAGGTCCTGAGGTAATCGGCCACTTGGAGGTCGACGCCAGTTATCGCCGTGCCAACGACAACAAGATCGGCGCCATGCTCAAGGGCCTGGAGAGCTGAATCAGGCGACTTAATGCCCCCCTCACAAATCAATGTCACCTGGTCGGAAAGTTGTTCTCTCAAAGGAGAGATCAAGCCATAACCGGGAGGATTTTGTTGTGCTGTTTGTTCTGTGTATCCATAGAGGGTGGTGCCCACCCATTCGCATCCCAGTGATGCCGCAATCAAGCCGTTTTCGATGGAGTCCACATCTGCCATGAGTGGTGCTCCAAGTTCTTCCTTCGATCTTTGTATGAGTGCAGCCAGGTCTTCCGTCCCTGGCCTTTGGCGCGCCGTGGCATCGAGGGCGATGACGTCAGCACCGGCTGCCCAGACCGCTTGAATGTCGTCCCAGCGAGGTGTGATGTAGACCGAGCTCTCTGGAAAGGTGCGCTTCCATAGGCCAATGATCAGCGCATTAGGACAGCGGTTGCGGACAGCTCCGATGTGCTCTGGGCTCTCGAGGCGCACACCAGTTGCTCCGTTGCGAAGACTGGCTTCAGCCATGGCCGCAATCACATCGGGATGCCGCATGGGTGATCCTTCCGGAGCCTGAACGGACACGATCAGGCCACCCTCAAGTTGGGTGCGGGGTGGAATGGGCATGGTCTTCAGGATGCCTGAAGATCTTGGACTGCTGAGGACGCAACCATCCAGCGACGAAAGCGCTGAGCACCGAGTGCAATTGGGGGAGGTGCAACTGCGAGTGGCGGATTGGATGAACGATCAGCTAGGTCTTCAACCACCGCAGCCGCATCCTCATTGGAGTGACTCGCAAGGGATGCCACACATAACTCCCCTGTCTCTGTCCCGAATGTTGGATCACTGACGAGAGAGAGGGCTTGGATCTTTGGACTCACCTCAGCACTCACGGGAGAGGGAAGGGCGTCCGGGGAGGATTCAGCCGTGCGTTTGGGAAGAGAACTCACCCCATAGCGATGCACCCACTGCAGTTCTAATTGCGCGATGAGGGAGGTTTCTCTTAATTCGTTGGCGACAAGCAAGCGACGTTGCAGGTCTAGTTGGCGGGGGTTCAGGGGCTGAAACGAAGAGACAGGCACGGAATCAAGAGAGTTTGCGATTGAGTAGTGGTCGGATGAGGAGAAACAGCCCCACGGTGAGCCCGGTCAAGACCAACAAGCAGGTCTGTCCTGTGACTGATCCATAGGGTGCATCCAAAAGAACCAGAGAAAGATCAAGAGGGCCTGCATAGGCCGCTCGAATTGGTTCTATCGCGAAGGTAAGGGGATTTAGGGCTGCTAGCCAGCCCATCCACACAGGCATAAAGCTGAGAGGTGCCAACGCGGTGCTTGCAAAGAGCAGAGGAAGATTGGCGACAAAGATCACCGCAATTAACTCAATGTGACCAGGCAAGGCAAAGGCCAAACCCAGACTTAATGCCGTGACGGCAAACACCAACAGCAGCAGGGTGAACAGAACGAGCAGGAGACCACCAGCCCCAGGCCATCCATAACCGAGCAATGCCGCTGTCACCATGATCGCCAAACTCTGCACGAGGCTCAACGTGGTGATGAAAATCACCGAAGCGAAAACAATCGAACTTCGACTTCTTAATGGCGCAACAAGAAGTCTGTTGAGAAAGCCAAATTCGCGGTCAAACATGACCGGAAGTCCCGCATTGAGTGCGCCGCTGAACGCTGTGAACACAATCACTCCAGCCCCCAGAAAACGCCCATAGCTCATTCCGCCGGGCAATAGACCCTCTGGAGCCTTAGAGAACAAAGCTCCGAACAAAATCAACCAGATCAGTGGCTGAAGAACGCCGGCAATCAGCGTGGAGGGTCGCCGTTGGAGCTGCACGAACAGGCGACGCGTTAAAGCTGTCGTTTCCTGGATGATTTCCGTCAAAGCTCCTCTGGAGGAGACCTGGCTGGTATCGATCTGAAGAAGGGGTGTGGTCATGGGGCGCACTGATGGAAATCGGAGGGTGAAAGCAGGTCGTTACCGCATGGCTTGCTTGCGCTCTTTTTTCGGATCACGCTGACCGGCAATGGCCAGCTCGGCATCCATCAGGGTCCGTCCTGTGGCCTGAAGGTAAACATCGTCAAGACTGGGCTTGCTTTGGGCAAGGGCAAACACTGGAAGTCCTGCTTCTTCCAAACAAAGGCGAAGCCGAGGAAGGATCTCTTCTCCATCCACCACAAGATTCAGAGAGTGGCCCTGCGAGCGATTAATCACGATGTTCTGGACGCCATCAAGAGGTTGAAGCAAGTCGCGAATGGTTTCTGCTTCCTGCTCGTTGCTGAACTCACGCACACGCAAGGTGACCCGATCCCCTCCAAGACGTTTCTTGAGTTCGTTCGGTGTTCCCTCAGCAATCACCGTCCCGGCATCAATGATCGCCATTCGATCTGCGAGTGCTTCCACTTCCTCGAGATAATGGGTGCTGAGCAAGACCGTTGTGCCCTGGTCCCTTAAATCACGGAGCACGTTCCAGATCACGGCTCTACTTTCGATGTCAAGTCCGACCGTGGGTTCGTCGAGAATGAGAAGTTGGGGGCGATGTAAAAGACCAGCCGCAAGGTCAAGTCGACGACGCATGCCTCCGGAATAAGTACCGCATCGACGATCGATCCAGGGATCCATGCCCAACATCTCGATCAGTTCGTGGATCCGTTGGTTCCTCTGTTTAGGTAGGAGGTGATACAGGTCGCCTTGAAGTTCAAGGAGCTCTCGCCCGGTGAGAATTTTGTCAATCGCTACCTCTTGAGCGACATAACCAATCAGGCGTCGAATGTCCCTTTGGTGTTTCAAGGCGTCTAGGCCAGCAATGCGGACATCGCCACGATCTGGAGCCAGCAGAGTGGCAAGAATTCTCAGTGTTGTGGTTTTGCCAGCACCATTCGGTCCCAGCAAGCCAAATAGGCATCCTTCAGGGACTTGCAAGCTCAAGTCCCTGAGCGCTGGAATCGTCCCGTAAGACTTCTCCAGGTGATCGAGCACGATCAGGGACATGAAACCGTCCAAAAGCGAGAGTAAAGAATCTAGGAAGTGACAGGAAGAAATCCGCTGGCGAGGATGTCAAAGACCGACCTCACTTGCAGATCAAACTGAGCGGAACCAGACATTCGGCTCATGACAAGCAAGAGACAGATTCCGAACAGATAAAGGATTGACCAACGAAACAATCCCTTGGCGCGATCTCGATTGTTGGGTTCAGCAGCGAGACGCTCCACCATCTGCAGAAGGCGGCCATTGAAGGGAAGGATTAACAGCCCGTACAAGGCACCACCTTCCGGCAGGGCCCAAATGCCCAAAAAGCTCAGGATGATCGTGGCCCATCCGTAGCGTCGAATCGCCCTCGTGGTGACCAAAGGTCCTTTGACAACTGGGAGCATTGGAATCCCAACCGCCCGATAGTCGTCATGCAAAAGCAGGGCTAGTGCCCAGAAATGGGCTGGAGTCCACACCATCACAAGCGCGAACAGCCACCATCCACCCAGGCCAATGTGGCCTGTTGCTGCAGCCGCACCAACCAGGGGTGGGATGGCGCCTGCAACACCGCCAACCACGATGTTTTGCGAAGTGCGGGGCTTAAGAAGCGCGGTGTAAAGCAAGACGTAACTGCAGAGCCCTAAGAGAGAGAGTCCAGCCGCAAGGCAATTCACCCCGCTCACGAGAAGAGCAGCTGCAGCGAGCGTGCAGGACACTGCACCAATAAATGCCGCGGATGGAGACAACCGTCCAGATGGCAGCGCTCTACCACTTGTGCGCAGCATGCGTCCATCTAGCTCCTGCTCCCACAAACAGTTGAGAACTCCTGCGGCTGCCGCAGCTAACGCACCACCACCAAGGGTGCATGCCAGCCGAGATGAGGTGAGGGGCCAGCCTTCGGTGAGAGCCATTCCCCCCAACGTGGTGGCGAGGAGAAGTGGGATCAGCCTTGGCTTGGCAACCTCAAGCCAGGGCGGAAGTTTGATTCTCTTGCGAGATGGCACCACCTCGTCTCTTGTGAGGGATGGGGGCATTGGAGCAACGGAAGCTGAACTAGCCATGACAGGGCTCCAGGGTTGAAGAATCGCGAGCGATCGTGAGAGGGGAGTCGGGTACTGAAGGGCGTCTCCAGCTGAGAGCTGCGAGGACGGCCACGAGCAGGCAGGCAACGAGTTGGTGACACACCGTCACCGCTGGCTGACTCAGACCAAGGCGCAAGGTGAAAACACCCAAAGCGATCTGCGTTGAGACCAGGAATGTGGCTGTGATGAGGAGCGGCCATTGCTGACGAGCCCAGCCGCCGGCGATCAGAGCTGTTGCAACAAATAGCAAGACGCTGACTGCTGCTGGGGTTGCGGCACTGCGATGCCAGTGGAGCCATTGGCAGGATTGACCCTCCTGTAAGCAGCGTTGAGCAGCCCATGAGGTCGCCATCCGCCCTCCGAGAAGGCACTGGCCAGAAACGGCGGCAAGGCTGATTCCACCGAGCAAGGGCCACCAGCGAGGGGCTACAGATCCTTTGGATCCTGTGTGCAGCAGTCTTTGTGTCAGTCCGCTCATCACAATGACCAGGGTCAGAGCCAGAACGAGATGGGCTGTGACCACTGCTGAGGGGAGCAGTTGAAGCACGGTCAGAGCACCAAGGCCTCCCTGAAGAATCACTAACAGAACCAAAAGGAACGACAGCGGCAGCAACCATCGGGGAAGCTCCTTCCTCCAAAACCAGGCGGCACCGAGTTGGACAAGCAGGGCGATGCCCACAACAAAGGCATCAAGGCGGTGGAACCACTCCAAGAACACCTTGAGATTCATCTGGCGCCCGGGCAGCAGGCTTCCGTAACAAAGTGGCCAATCAGGACAGGCCAGCCCTGCTTCCATCACACGGGTTGCGCCTCCAATCACCACAAGGGCAATCAAAGCCACAACCAGGTGAGCAGCGAGCTGCGCCAAACGCAAACGGATCGGAACTATTGCCGATGAAGTCAACGACTGCTCCTCCGATATCGCATGGTTTATTTTTGTAAACTAGCGATTTGATCTCAAGCGGCACGTCAATTACAGGTCTTCGACATTTTTAAGTGCACCAACATCTCCCTTTGCTGACAACAACGCCCTAAAACAGCTTTGTTAGCAGGAACTACAGGCTGCTTTAACAATCACGGCATGAAGAAGGGCTGTGATCTCCATAGTCTGATGAGACATGTACCAGGAGTTTCGTGCCTATCCCCTCGGCAATTATCACTCTTGTGCTGGGAATGATCCTTGTATTGGGTGGGTTGTGGATTGGCCAAAACATCAACCTCCTTCCTGTTGATGCCAGCGTCAACGCACCCATCTACGACGAACTGTTTCGTGTCCTGTTCAGCATCGGAACAATTTTGTTTGTAGGAATCGTTGGGCTGGTGGTGTTCAGCCTTGTTCGTTTCCGCCGCAAACCCGGACAGATTGGTGACGGTATTGCACTAGAAGGCAATTTGCCTCTTGAGATCTTTTGGACGGCTGTCCCAGCCATTGTTGTGCTGTTTGTGGGCTTATTCAGCTACGACATTTACGAACGAATGGGGGGAATGGTTCCCCTCGCTCATGGGGGACACGGTGATTCTCAAGTCACTGAAGAGAGGGTTTGGGGAGGAATTGGCACGGCAGGGGCGATGCAAGCCAGTTCTGAAATGGCGGTATTGCCTCTTCCGGTTGAAGTCACGGCAATGCAATTCGCTTTTTTATTCCATTATCCCGAAGGGGACATTATTTCAGGAGAATTGCATGTTCCATCTGGACGACCTATTTCATTAAAAATGGAGGCCAAAGATGTGATCCATGCGTTCTGGGTTCCAGAATTCAGGCTCAAGCAGGACATCATCCCAGGTCAGCCAACATTGCTTAATTTCACTCCCACTCGGCCAGGGCGTTACCCAGTGGTTTGTGCTGAACTTTGCGGCCCTTATCACGGTGGTATGCGTTCCACAGTGGTGGTTGAGTCGGCCGACGATTACGACGCCTGGTTCCAAGCCAATCGCAAGCTCCCTGTATCTGAGGCATGACACTCACTCTTCCGCAACAAAGCAAACCCCCCTCGTTGCAACCCACTGGGTGGCTTCGCTATCTCAGTTTTAGCGTCGATCACAAAGTGATCGGACTTCAATATCTTATTTGTGGCTTTGCTTTTTACCTTATTGGTGGTGCCCTCGCTGGCGCTATCCGTACAGAGCTGACCAGTCCCGTGTCAGATTTTATGCCTCGGGAGGTTTACAACCAGGTGCTTACCTTGCACGGCACTGTGATGATCTTTCTCTGGATCGTTCCTGTCGTGAATGGTGCCTTTGGAAATTATCTGATTCCGTTTTATGTTGGGGCCAGGGACATGGCTTTCCCAAGGCTGAATGCTGTTGCTTTTTGGTTGATTCCCCCTGCTGGTTTACTCCTGATCACCAGTTACTTTATTACAGGTGCAGCGCAGTCTGGTTGGACAGCATATCCGCCGCTCAGCCTGACAACTCCTGCGAGTGGTCAGATTATTTGGATCTTGAGCGTTTTATTGCTTGGGGGAAGTTCAATTTTTGGTGGAATTAATTTTATTGCCACGATTCTGAAATTGCGTCGGCCTGGTTTGAAGCTGATGCAATTGCCTATGTATTGCTGGGCAATGCTTGGAACGAGCATTCTTGTTGTTCTTTCCACTCCTGTTCTTGCTGGTACTTTGATCCTTCTGAGCTTCGATATCGTTGCGCACACGGGATTCTTTAATCCGGCAATGGGTGGAAACGTTGTTGTCTATCAGCACCTCTTCTGGTTTTACTCTCATCCAGCCGTCTACATCATGGTGTTGCCGGCATTTGGTTTGGTGAGTGAAATTCTCCCGATTCATTGTAGGAAACCACTTTTTGGATATACCACGATGGTGTATTCCATCATGGCGATCGTTGTTCTTGGGCTTGTCGTTTGGGCCCATCACATGTTCACCAGTGGTACGCCCCCATGGATGCGTTTGTTTTTCACAATTGCAACCGCTTTTATTGCTGTACCGACTGGCATTAAATTCTTTAATTGGATAGCCACTTTATGGGGAGGGAAAATCAGCCTTAATAGTGCAATCCTCTTCTCTTGCGGTTTTATCGTCAACTTTGTTTTGGGCGGTATCACTGGTGTAGCCCTTGCTCAAGTCCCTTTTGATGTTCATGTGCACGACACCTATTTCGTTGTCGCTCACTTCCATTACATTGTTTATGGCGGATCGGTTTTTGTGATCTTCGCGTCTGTTTATCACTGGTATCCAAAAGTCACAGGCAGGATGATGGATGAAAATCTTGGACGTTTTCACTTTTTGTTGACGTTCATTGGATTCAATCTTTGCTTTGCCCCCCAGCATTGGCTTGGCCTCAATGGCATGCCAAGACGTGTTGCTGAATACGATCCGCAATTTGCGTTTGTGAATCAGATCAGCAGTGTTGGCGCTCTGTTAATGGCCCTCAGCACCTTGCCCTTTCTCTGGAACGTGTTCGCGAGTGCGCGCTCTGGCGAGATTGCTGGAGACAACCCATGGCGTGCCTTGACCCCTGAATGGTTGACTACCTCTCCACCGCCTGTAGAGAACTGGAAAGGTGAACCTCCTTTGGTCACTCACCCCTATGGGTATGGAATCCCTGCAGACCAGATCGACTTAAAAGATGCCAGTGGCAGTGATTTATGGAGCAACGGCCGATGACTTCCCTTTCCCCTCAAGACCAAGCGGTTGAAATTCAGGAGCATCACGAAGAAAGCCATCCCGACCACCGTATGTTTGGCTTAGCCACTTTTTTGGTGGCTGACGCGATGACATTTGCAGGATTTTTCGCTGCCTATCTCACGTTTAAGGCTGTTAATCCTCTCCTGCCTGGTGCTGTGTATGAGTTGGAGCTTCCGCTCCCAACTCTGAACACCGTTCTCTTGCTTGTCAGCAGTGCCACCTTTCATCGCGCTGGTGTCAACCTGCGCAGAAGTGACATGCAACGCTGTAGGCGTTGGTTACTGCTGACGGCCATTTTGGGCTTGGCCTTTTTGGTGAGTCAGATGGTGGAGTATTTCACCTTGCCATTCGGGTTGACCGACAACCTTTATGCCAGCACTTTCTACGCTCTCACGGGCTTCCACGGCCTTCATGTGACCCTGGGTGCCCTAATGATTCTGATTGTGTGGTGGCAATGTCGCACTCCAGAGGGGCGCGTCACAGCAGACAATCATTTCCCCCTTGAAGCAGCTGAGCTCTACTGGCACTTCGTTGACGGGATCTGGGTTGTCTTATTTGTGATTCTTTATCTCATCTGAGAGAGCTTGGTCACTAGCGCCTCGCATGTGCTTTCGACACTTTTGTTGCTTCATGTGAGAGTTGTGGCCAGAATCAAAGCAAATTTCTTGAGTTAGATGCTCACTGGCCAGGAATTGCTGAACAGGGCCCGTTCACTCAGCAATCGCTCTGAAGACGAAATTGCGCGGGGATGCGGGTACGTCGGTCCCAGTGGTCGCGTTCTGCGGAAGGGCTTTTACAAAGCCTTAGTGGAAGCGAAGGGTTACAAGCTGCCCTCTGCCAGTTCTGGTGGCGGGGGTGGAACCAGAGGTCGCCAGGCCGAATTCAAGACCCGGGTTCATGGGAATGGAAACCTGCTGATCGGTCATGCCTACACCCGTCGCCTTGGTCTAGAACCTGGCCAAGAGTTTCGGATTGAATTGCGTCAAGACTCTCGTTCCATTTGGCTTCTTCCAATGAACAACGAGGAGCTCAAGATTGCAGAGGTGGGCTCTGAGCAGGATCAAGACACAAGAAAGGACCCAGGTTGAGACCCGGGCCCTTTCACTGATTGGTCTTGAGGTACTGGCTGCGAAGGGATCATGCCGCAGTTGGTGGTTCTTGATCGTTGTGAATGGTTGAGCTCAAGGCGATCAGATCGATTCCGCTGAACAGGAAGCTGATGCCTACGAGTGCGCCTAGCACCCAAAGCAAGCCCCAGAACTTCAGAGTCACGATCACTACCCCAAGGATGAAGGTGATCACTCCATTAGCAATCGCCCAACCCGCTCCAGCACGGTTGCTGTGAGAAAGGCCGTTGAAAAAGGCCACAAGACCCTCCACAAGAAAGACGATTCCGATCGCTAGCGACAGAGTTGCGACCTGTTCCGCCGCATCTGCAGGACTACGGAAATTGCTGATCATCGAAGCACCCGCAACGATGAATAAGGTTGAAACCACTAATTGCCAGAAGCAAATCCAGCGCCCCATACGTTTCGAACGGGCCAGATTGCTGATCCAACCCACCACGCCTCCAACGAGAAAGACAACGGAGATCACTCCAGTGACCCATACGGAGGCCATCACCGGAAAGATCAGGGCGAGGAAGCCCAGGATGATCAGCAGAATGCCTTCAGCGATGGCGAAAGCCTTAAACCTTCCGGCGGAATCAGGACGATCGTCAGCGGCCATTAATTTTGCAACCAATACAACCCTCGAAAGGTATTGATTCCCAGAAGCGTTGAACTGGTTTTGTGATGTTTCCTCAGCTCTAACCTTCAGCTCCAACCTTCAGCTCCAACCGTGGGAGGCAAGCCATTCAGAGCTCAGAGAGCTGTGGTTCCCAGGGGTGGATGGAGCTCCCTCGCGCGCGTGGCCAAGCAAGCGTTCCGTATAGCGAGCGAGAAGATCGATTTCTAAATTCACTTCATCTCCTGGTGCGAGATCGCGCAATGCCGTGGCCATCCAGGTGTGAGGAATCACGGCGATCCAAAATTTCGCGCCAGCATCGGCACACCCTGCCACCGTGAGGCTGATGCCATTGACGGCAACACTGGCTTTTTCACAGATGTAGCGTCCGTAAGCTGCATCTCGCCAGCGCAACTCGAGATTCCAGGATTGGCTGAGAGCTTCGATTCCCACCACCTCGCCGATGCTGTCGACATGACCACTGACGAGATGTCCGCCAAGGCGATCGGATAAGCGAAGGGCTGGCTCCAAATTGACCGAACCGCCCGAAGAGGCTTTTCGTCCAAGTGTGCTGCGTTGCAGCGTTTCCTCGCTGACATTGGCCAGAAATCCATCACCGACCAATGCCGCCACCGTGAGACAGACGCCATCGACTGCAACGCTGTCTCCCAGCTGAAGAGGAGCGAACGGAGCGCAGCCACTCACGACGAGCCCGCTGCCGCGGCGCTCAATCCGACCAACAGATTGCACCAGACCCGTGAACATGCTGTGCATTCAGCGTGAGTTCACTGGTCATAATCGAGAAAGGGGGGGAGAGCTGTCGATGGTGGAAATGAGTGTGTGCGGGATTGCGTTGGATGCCGCCAGCCGAAATCCAATCGTCCTGCTTCGAGATCCATCTCGTCGTCGACAAGTTCAGATCTGGATCGATCAGGCTCAAGCCCACAACATCATGGCCGGATTGAATGGAGAGCCATCTCCTCGTCCTTTAAGCCATGACTTGATGGTGCGCTTGTTGGCTGCTGGTGAACTTCATCTCGAGCGGGTCATCATCCATGCGATTGAAGACAGCACATTTCGCGCTGTCTTGAAACTCAGCCATGACACGCGAATCGACGCGATCGAAGAGTCCCCAGAACAAGAGCCGATCGAAGAGAGCGAGGCGAGGGAAGCGCTATTGGACATTGATGCCAGGCCCAGTGATGCCATTGCGCTTGCTATCCGCACTGGAAGCAGCATTTGGATGTTGGAGGAAGTTGTGGCTGAAGCCTCGATCGCTGTGGATGCCGAAGCGGATGCTGAGGATTTAAACGAGTTTCGGCGATTTTTAGATCAGGTCAGTCCTGCTGCCATGGTTCGGCACCTTCAGTCAAGACATCTCAAGGGTGAGGAAACGGACCAGGAATCGGACCAGGAAACGGACGACGACAATCTGTGATGACAACAAAGTCTTTGGCTGGTGCTGGGGTTCGACGTGCCTTTGGCACTGGTCCTGCGGTGAGTTTGTTCACTCTGGGGACGATGCGTGCTTTGAAAGACCGCGAGCAAATGGTGGCCATTTTGCGAGCAGCTCATGCCGCTGGGATTAATCATTTAGAGACGGCACCTGCCTATGGCCCTGCTGAAACCTTTTTGGGGCAGGCCTTGGATCAGCTGGCTCAAGAAGGGATTGCCCCTGAGGGGGGGTGGTTAATTACCAGCAAACTCCTTCCAGGCCTGTCTTTGGAACAAGGGCAACGCACCTTATCTGCATGCCTTGAGCGCTTGGGGCGCCCCTCCCTGTACGGCTTGGCGGTCCATGGTCTGAATCGAGATGAACACCTGCATTGGGCGATCGAAGGGGATGGAGCCAGGATTTTGAACTGGGCCCAGAAATCTGGGCTTGTGGGACAAGTGGGTTTCAGCAGCCATGGCTCCAATCCACTGATCGCTCGTGCCATAGCTAGTGGTCGTTTTCGGTTTTGCAGCTTGCATCTCCATTTGTTGGATCCAGCACGGCTCCCCTTGGCGTTGGAAGCGTTGGATGCAGGAATGGGAGTGATGGCGATCTCTCCCGCGGATAAGGGTGGTCGCTTGCAAGCACCAAGCCCGTTAATGAAGGCAGATTGCCAGCCGTGGGAACCTTTAGCTCTTGCTTACCGCTACCTCTTAGCAGCTGGGGTCAGCACCCTCACGGTTGGGGCCAGCAGCCCGTGCGATCTCAACCTTGCAGCCTCCATGGCCAGCAGCGATGGGGCGCTCACCCCTGCAGAACAGACCGCTTTGACTCGTCTGGAGCTGTTGCGTGAACAGCGGCTCGGTGAAACGCTTTGCCATCAATGCAGAGCCTGTCTCCCCTGTCCGAAGGAGGTGCCCATTCCTGAGTTGCTGCGACTGCGTAACCTGCGGCTCGCCCATGACCTCCAGGAGTTCACAGAAGAGCGTTACAACTTAATTGGGCGGGCTGGCCACTGGTGGGAGGAGGTGAATGCCGAGGGGTGTGAGACCTGTGGGGATTGCCTTCCCCGTTGTCCCCATCAACTGGCCATTCCTGATCTGTTGGCGGAGACCCATCAGCTATTGGCTGCGGCTCCTCGACGCCGTCTATGGGGTTGAGGCCTTCCATTTGACTGTCAGAGCGTCCTGCTCCGACGGATCAAGAGGGGCAAGATTCCAGCAGCGTCGCCAGACCTCATTGGAGGGAAGGACCAGGGAGCGAAGCCGTTTTGGCACTCGCGACATGGCGCTGGTCAGTTGTGAACGATCCAGAGGGGGAACCCACCCTGCAGAGAGCAGCCGACTGAGCAGTGGTTCTTCCCAGGCTTTTTTGACCCAGTCTTGAGGTACGGGCTCTTTGCTTGAACTTGGGCGCAGCATCAGGGTCCAGTTCAGAGGAGCACCCTGTGCAGGCAGCACTGCATGCAGCCTTTGGTCTCGCAGGATCGCCTCCATGCACCGTTGAAGAGGCAGCACTGCAACTTTTGCATCGCCTTGCAGCAACCAGTTGAGGGCGTGTCGATCATCAAAACTGATGGCTGCTTGTCTGAGCTGTCGCAGCGCATCAGGGGGCTGCATATGCGCTGCAAGCGACATCACCAAGCGCGGGCTCGACGGTAAAAGGACGTTCCCTTTGAGTTCTGGATCAAGAAGAACCTCCCAGCTGTTGGCCACTTGGTTTTTGATGGCTGGTTCTCCTCGAAACAGCATGACCCAGGGGCTAACGCCCACAGGGAAAATTTTGCCTTTCCAGGATGGAGGTAATGCAGAGAGAAACCGCTCTGATGCAGGTCCTAGTTGCGCTTGAAGAGGAGCGGCATCAATCGCTTGAAACGATCCTGGGTTAAGACTCGATAACCAACCATCTCCAATCGTGAGTAGGTCGGTGGACGACAGCCACGGAGGGGTGTCGGAGCTGTTGATGGCTTTCAGCTCTGTAATGCGCCAGGGAGACTTGAGCTGCTTTTGCCAGAGTGCAGGAATGCTTTTCGTTGGGGCCCGCAAGAGGGGCGAACCATTAGATCGCGCACAGCCTGCGAGCGATGCGAGTCCGGCTATGAAGCCAGCCTGAAGCAGCTGTCGCCTGCGAAACGAAACGGGCTGAGCAGATGGGCCGATCATCTTCAAACCTTACGGGGCGGGATTCCTGGGGGATTCGTTGGGGATTCAGGGGTTTTGAGCTGGGATTCGAGCAATTGATCCATGGCGTTGTCGCATGCCTGGCTGATCCGGTCTACGGACAGTCCTCGCAGCTGCGCAAGCAACGCGAGACCACCGGCACCCACACCCTCTTTCACGTGACCGAGCTCGTAGTCACGCAGCGAGCGGTGTCGACTGTTGCGAAAGCGAAGACCACTCGCCAGGGCAGAGATGGAAACATCGAAATGATCTTCCATTAATGCCAGCAGCTCTACCAGGGATGCGCGTTTGTTCCCGGTTGGCGTCAGCACTTCCCCCGCCAACCAGGCGGTTGTGCCAATCAGCACCTGATTGGACAGCAAGCGGCGCTGTCTGGTCGACAGCATGCTGAGGGCGAGAGCCAGCACGGCAGCCATCTGACTGCCCCCAGCCAAGAGGAGGGGTTGACTGCTCGCGAGGGATCCGATCAGTAACCCGGTTGCAAAGGCTTGAAAAGGATCTCCCACGGCAGCTAAAAGCTCCTGAGCGGAAGGCGTTGCGCTCAGCCCTGCCGATTGCAGCCCCTGATGCACAAGGTCTCGTTTCAACGCCATCGGTGGATGGATGGCGCTACCACTGATCAGGTCATTGGCGGGAAGTCCAAGACCACAAAGAACGGCTAACGCTGTGGTGGTTCCTCCGGGGACACATTCAGCAAGAACCAGTGGGTGCCGCAGACGCTCACCGAAATGTTGGCCTTTGCTGAGCAGCTGCTGGACTCGCTGAGGCGTCATGGAGTGCCCAGTGCTGATGCATGCGGCTGGACCGAACTGCGGATCCTCAAAGCGCAAATGAGCGAAGGGAGGCAGCTTGGACAGCCCAATCGAACCCACCCAGGGCTGAATCTGGATAGCCTCCGCTGCCACCCAACTGATCAATGCTGGCGAGACGCCGGCGGGCAGAGGTGGCAATGGCCAGTGAGGCCGATGTGAGGGCCCATAAAGAAGCAACTCAGCGTCAGCAATGGCGGTGTAACGGCGGGACTCAGATGTTGCACCGGCAGCAGAGATGCCCTCCACCTCTGCGGTCAATGTGGAGGACAGCAGCAGTAAAAGGTTGGGAGCAGGTTCGGGGTCGGACCAAAAACGGTGAGTGGCACACGACCAGAACTCGGATGCAGGGCCCGAAAGGCGTGTACATCCCGCTGGGAGCTCAAAGAGGGTCGAGGGCGACCAGGCCATGGAGCAGGGGAGGAGGTTCAGGAATCGGAGCTTGGAGACGGGGAAAGATCCAGTAGGCCAAGGCGTGGAGAGCCAGTACGTAAATCAGTTGCTGCACCACAACGAGCGTGATTGCCATCGCTTGCACTAACAACAGATCAGGGGCGAGGGGCAACTGCATCAACTCAAGGACACGATCGAGGAGTCCGGCACCGGCTCTTGTAATCACCACCCAAAGGTTCTCACCCACCATCAAGGACAGAGCGACCACCCTCACGAGGAATCCGGCTGCTCCAATGACGACACCTAGCCCCCAGCTGATCCACCAGCTCAGTTTCTTGTGCCAGCACCATCCCAACCAAAGGGACAGCAATCCGTAAGGAAACAGCATTAGGGGCCCGCGTAGAGGACCCATGAGCACCACCAGCAGAAGAATCGCTACAACCACGCCCTCTAGACCGGCCCGACTGCCCCGACGGACAAGAAGCAGCGCTAAGGGTAGCGGCAGGGCAAGACGGAACAGGGCTCCACCGATGGGTAAGTAATAGAGAGCCAGCCAAATCAAGGCCGCCGCCGCTGCCAGGTATGAGGCCTCCATCATTCGTAGAGCTTGTCGACGGCTGAGGCGAGATTCCATCACGTTCAGGGCTGTCTTTCGCTGTCATTGGTGGCTTTTTTTGAGGCTTGAAGCGAAGGGATTTTCTCAATCGTTTCGACCTCGAAACCAATGCCGGCGCGACGTAAGGCATCCGTGACACTTTCCGCAGGTGCGGCAGGATCAGCGGCCGCCAAGCGAATCGTGATGCGATAAGGCCGTGGGTCGGCGGGCATCGGACGGATGGGGGCTGATTCTTTTTTTGCAGATTGGACTTTGGCTAACTCTTTTTTTGGCGTCTTCTGGTCCGACGGGTCTGTGGGCTCCGATTCCGACGCCGTCTTGTCCTTGACGCCCTGGTCTTCAGCCTTCGCCGATTGCTTCAAGGTGCCGTCTGGATTCTGTTTCAGCTTGGAGCTTGGTGTCTGCTGGGCCTCGGCGGGTGTGGGTGGTGAATCGAAGCTATCTGCCAGCTTCTGCCCAAGCGTTGTCCCTGAGCAGGCCTGCAAGGCAAGCAGCAGCGGCGTAAGCAACCACCGCGCGCGCATTAAGCGTCACCAGGACGGATAACACGCACGGCACTCGCGCGAAGGCGTCCTGTCTTGGTCATTGCCGGTGCTTTACGGGCAGCAGGTTTGGCGGTTGCACCCTTGGCAGCGGCACTCTTGGTGCTTTTGGCTTTGCTGGTGCTTTTGGTCGCTGAGGTTTTGCGCTTTGCAGTTTTTTTGGTGGCGGCTTTTGCGTCGAGGAGCTCGATCGCTTCTTTCAAGGTGATGTCCTCGGCCCCTTTGCCTTCAGGCAATGAAGCATTCACTTTTCCCTGTTTGACATACAGGCCGTAGGGCCCATCGAAGACCTGCACGGTCTCCTCGCTTCCCTCCGGTTTGCCAAGGTCTTTAAGCGCCGTCCTTCCTCCTCGTCCCCGCTTGGGCATGGCGAGTAGTTCTAGGGCTCGACTCAGACCAACAGCGAGGACGTCGTCTTCGCCCTTGAGGGAGCGATAGTCCTTTTCGCCTTTTCCTTTGTCCCAAACCACATAGGGGCCAAAGCGACCCAAGCCAGCCTGAACCTTCCCGCTCTCTGGATGTTCACCTAGGAGACGGGGCAAGCGCAGTAGCCCGAGCGCATCATCAAGTTTCAGATCTTCGGGCTTCACTCCTTTCGGTAAGGAAGCCCGTTTCGGCTTCGGGTTTTCGTCGCTGACCTGACCCTTTTGCACATAGGGGCCGTACTGACCGAAGAGCAAATAAACAAGATCACCCGTTTCTGGATCCTCACCGAGCGCTTCTGGACCATCCGCTTTGTGCTTAAGGATGAGTTCCGCTTGTTCCTGATCCAATTCACCAGGGGTGATCTCTTTGGGCAAGGTTGCTTTGATCAGCTCCTCTTCACCGTCATCACCAACGCGCTTGGATTCGAGATAGGCCCCAAATCGTCCGATCCTGACCACACACGGCAAGCCCTCGAGGTCAATCGTGCGTGACGCTCCAGGGTCGATGTCTCCCTCACGTTTGTGCACCAAGGACTCCAGTCCTTCATCGCCTCTGAAAAATCCATCCAAATAAGGCAACCATTGCACTTTTCCGGTGGAGATCTCATCCAACGTGGTTTCCATGCGGGCAGTGAATCCGGTATCCACCAAATCGGGGAAGTGCTCTTCAAGCAGAGCGGTCACAGCAAAGGCTGTGAAACTTGGGGTGAGCGAATTGTTGTTGAGCGAGGAATACCCTCGATCCACGATCGTGCCGATGATGCTGGCGTAGGTGGAAGGACGACCAATCCCCTCTTTCTCCAGCATTTTCACCAGGGAGGCTTCGCTGAAGCGGGCGGGCGGCTGGGTTTGGTGTCCGAGCGCTTCAACGTCATGAATCTTGGGTGAATCGCCAACGTTCAGGGCGGGCAACAACACTTCCTGACCTTCCAAAGCCGCATCAGGGTCATCGCTGCCCTCGACGTAGGCGCGGAAAAAGCCGGGGAAATCAATGCGCTTGCCACTCGAGCGGAATACGGCTTCTCCAACTGTGAGATCCACCGCGAGCATGGTGAGTCGGGCTTCTGCCATTTGACTAGCGACTGTGCGCTTCCAAATCAGTTCGTACAAGGACAGATCACGCCCTTCTAAACCAGTTTCGGAGGGGGCTCGGAAGCTCTCACCTGAAGGTCGGATCGCCTCATGGGCTTCCTGAGCATTGCGTGATTTAGTGCTGAACTGTCTGGGCCCGTTGCTCAAATACTCCTTGCCGTAGCGGGATTCCACACAGCTGCGTGCAGCTGTAATCGCTTGATCGGAGAGATGCACCGAATCGGTGCGCATGTAGGTGATGTAACCGCGTTCGTATAGGCCCTGAGCGCAGCGCATCGTCTCTCGCGCTGACAGACGCAATTTGCGATTTGATTCTTGCTGCAGCGTGCTGGTAGTGAACGGCGGTACTGGTCTGCGCACCGTGGGCTTTTCCTCGACGGAGGAGACGTTCCAATCCGACGATTGAAGAGCAAGCGAGAGCGAGCGAGCGTCGTCTTCGCTAAGCAGGCGCACCTTGCTGCCTTTTTTGAGGCCGCCGGTGCTTTCATCAAAATCATTGCCCGTCGCGACTTTCGTTCCGCCGAGGTGCGTGAGCTTGGCATCAAAGCGGATGCTCTGCTGCTCGAGCGCAGCTTTCAGATCCCAGTAGCTCCCGCTGCGAAAGGCTCGTCTAGCGCGCTCTCGCTGCACGAGCAGACGGACAGCCACGGATTGAACACGTCCGGCCGAAAGCCCCCAGGCCACTTTCTTCCACAACAGGGGCGAGAGGGTGTAGCCCACCAAACGGTCGAGGATTCTCCGGGTTTCTTGGGCATGCACCAGCTCCATATCGAGCTCACGCGTGTCATCGAGTGCCCGGGAGATCGCCTCTTTCGTGATCTCGTGAAACACCATCCGTTTCACAGGGACCTTGGGTGACAAAAGCTGGAGCAAATGCCAACTGATGCTTTCTCCTTCACGATCTTCGTCAGTCGCTAGCAGCAGTTCATCAACGCCCTTCAGGGCGTCTTTGAGCTCGCGCACGATTTTTTTCTTGTCCTTCGGAACCACATAAAGGGGTTCGAAGTCCGCCTCAGTGTTGACTCCGAGGTTGGCCCATTTTTGACCTTTTTGAGCTGCAGGGATCTCACTTGCGTTGTTCGGCAGATCCCTCACATGGCCCATCGAAGCTTCCACCCGATAGCCCTTTGGAAGGAATCCACGGATGGTGCGGGCCTTTGTGGGGCTCTCAACGATGACCAGGGTGTTCGCCACGTGGGGTCGGTAACCGTCTCCTTCTTTATCGCACCGCCGAGCTTTCTGCAGCGAAATCAGGGAATTCACTCAAGGAAGAGCAGGAGCGCAGCTACAGTCCCTCCAATTGGTTTGACCACGCTCGCCATGCCCGAGTTGGGTGCTCTGTTTCTCGCCACCCAGGCCGTGGCAGCTCCTGGGGAGCTGCTCAACCTTGCTTTGCATGCCGGCACTGTTGGGCCTGAGGCAGCTGTTTTAGTGGCGATGATTGCCACTTTGCTGGTTGATTTAGCTGGAGAAAAAGTTTCAGTTCGTTGGGTTCCACCCATTTGTTATGCGGGCTTGGGTACGGCCCTGGTTCTGCTTGCCCTGCAGTGGAATGCACCTCTCGAGCCTTCGTTTTTAGGTGCTTTCCTTTCCGATCACCTTGCGATTGCGTTCCGAGCGATTGTTGCTCTTTCAACGCTTTTGTCTCTCCTGATTAGTTGGAGATATGCCGAACAAAGCGGCACTCCCGTTGGGGAATATGCGGCCATCTTGCTCGCCGCCACCCTCGGTGGAATGGTGCTTTGTGGCGCAACAGACCTGGTGAGCGTTTTCGTGTCGCTCGAGACGCTCTCCGTGGCCAGTTATCTGTTGTCGGGATATATGAAGCGCGATGCACGCAGTTCTGAAGCAGCGCTCAAATATTTGTTGGTGGGCTCGGCTGCGGCGGCCGTGTTCCTCTACGGAGCTTCCCTTCTGTATGGCCTGAGTGGCTCAACCAGTTTGGAAGTGATCGGTGAGGCTTTGGTGACGAGCCCCACACCATTAGCCGCTTTAGCGCTGGTTTTTGTTCTTGCAACGGTGGCTTTCAAGATCGCCGCAGTTCCTTTCCACCAGTGGACTCCTGATGTTTATGAGGGGTCGCCGACCCCAGTTGTTGCCTTCTTGTCGGTGGGTTCCAAAGCTGCAGGTTTTGCCTTAGCGCTGCGACTCCTCGTTGGTTGTTTTGGAAGTTTCGATACGCAGTGGAAACTTCTATTCACCGTTTTGGCGATTCTCAGCATGACGCTGGGAAACGTCGTGGCCTTGGCCCAGACCTCGATGAAGAGAATGCTGGCCTACAGCTCGATTGGCCAGGCCGGATTCGTGATGATCGGCCTTGTGTGCGGCACTGAAGACGGCTTTGCCGCAATGGTGCTCTACATGGCCTCTTATCTCTTCATGAATCTTGGTGCATTCGCTTGCATCATCCTGTTTTCGATCAGAACGGGAAGCGACCGTATTTCTGACTATGCGGGCCTGTATCAAAAAGATCCCTTGATTACGCTCGGCCTGAGTCTCTGCTTGCTTTCCCTTGGTGGAATTCCACCGATGCTTGGTTTCTTCGGGAAGATTTATTTATTTTTCGCTGGTTGGGCAGACCATCAATACGTCTTGGTCGTGGTTGGTCTCGTGACATCGGTCATTTCGATCTACTACTACATCGGTGTCATCAAGATGATGGTGGTGAAGGAGCCTCAAGAGGCTTCAGAGGTTGTGAAGGCCTATCCGCCGATCAACTGGAGCACGATTGGGCTTCCTCCATTGAGGGTGGCTCTCGTGCTTTGCGTCGTGGTTACTGCCGTGGGCGGAATCCTTTCCAACCCGCTGTTTGAGTGGGCTAGCAGCACGGTGGCTGGCACTCCTTTGCTGCAACAGGCGATAGCTACTTCCTCAGGCGCCTCCCTTGGCTGATCTCTTTGATGAAGGCTGCCCAGCGGTGGCTCAGCTCCGAGATGTCAGCAAGGTCTATGGATCTGGAGAAACGGAGGTGAAAGCCCTCAATGGGCTGGATCTGGATGTGCTTCGCGGTGACTACTTGGCTGTGATGGGTGCGAGTGGATCTGGCAAAAGCACGGCGATGAACGTTTTGGGCTGCCTAGATCGCCCCACCAGCGGCTCCTATTGGCTGAATGGGAGTGCTGTGGAGCGGTTTGATGACGATGCGCTAGCAGATCTGCGCAACAAGGAACTGGGTTTTGTGTTTCAGCAGTTCCATCTCCTCCCCCATGCGACAGCACTGGAGAATGTGATGCTGCCAATGATTTATGCCGGCCTGCCCTCATCGGAACGGGAGCAAAGGGCTGTTGCAGCTTTGGAACAGGTTGGCCTTGGGAAAAGAATGAAAAATCGCCCCAACCAACTGTCGGGCGGTCAGCAGCAGCGGGTGGCCATCGCTAGAGCGATTATCAATCAACCTGCTCTCCTACTCGCTGATGAGCCCACCGGTGCTTTGGATTCACGCACGACGCATGATGTTCTGAATTTGTTTGATGAGTTGCATGCTCAAGGCATCACGATCGTTCTCGTCACCCATGAAGACGATGTGGCAGCTCGTGCTCAGACGGTGATTCACTTTCACGACGGTAAGGTCGAGCGAGTGGCACAAAACCGCATTAACCCAGGCCTTAAAACGCCTTCACCTCATTAAATGGGGAATTACTGAGAATGGCTCAGTTGCCAGAATCCTCTGATCAAATGATTCGAATTCTGCTTGTGGATGACGAAGTCCGCTTGACTGAGTTGCTGCGATTGGAGTTGGACGTTGAGGGGTATGACGTTGAGGTCGCATCTGATGGCGCCACTGGATTAATTAAAGCCAGAAGTAACCCAGAGCCTGATCTCATTGTTCTGGATTGGAACCTTCCGGATTTCTCCGGTGTGGACATATGTCAGCGAATTCGCAGTAGCGGAGTGACTACTCCGATCCTTATGTTGACGGGCCACGATGATATTGCAGATCGTGTTAAGGCTCTTGATGCTGGTGTCGATGACTATTTGGTGAAACCTTTTTCAATCGAAGAATTGATGGCTCGGTTGCGTGCGATGCAGCGAAGATCCCAAGGTTTTTCGGGATCAGGGCAGGGGAAAGATTCCGAGTCAACATTTTTGGCTGTTGGAGATTTAACGATCAATATGCAGACCAGGGATGTGGATCGTGCTGGACGAAGAATCCAGCTATCGGTTAAAGAATATGAGTTACTTTGTTTCCTAATGCGTGGAGGCGGAAAAGTGTTGGAAAGATCTGAAATAATGAAGGGTGTTTGGGGGGAAGATTTTTATGGAGATGATAACTTGCTTGATGTTTATATACGTTACTTAAGGCAAAAGGTAGAAGGTGAAGGCCTCCCGGTCTTGATCCATACCGTTCGTGGCGTTGGATTTATCTTAAGAGATGAAAGTGTCTCCTCAAACTCTTAAATGGTTCAGGCTTTGTCTCTCTTGAGACTGTTCATAAGTTGTCCAATAAGCAGCGAGACGGCATCAGTTCCAGGCGTTGTTATGGGGTTGAGATCCAGTTCACCTGGATCTTTCGCTACCCATCCGTTTCCCTGCTTGATGCGCAGTTCAAAATGAAGATGAGGTCCAGTGCTGAGTCCGGTGCTTCCGACTCTTCCGATGACCTCACCCTGTTGGACCCTTTGCCCAGATTTCACGTAGATCTCTGAGAGATGGCCGTAGAGCGTACGTCGCCTGGGCGCCTTGTGCTCCACTTCCACAGCGATGCCATAGCCCCCAGCGAGTCCACTACTCATAACGGTGCCAGAGAGTGCAGCAATAACAGGAGTTCCTTCTGGGGCGGCCAGGTCTTTACCTGCATGCATCAACCAACGGCCAATCACGGGATGCTGGCGCATTCCGAACTCACTCGTGGTGATGGCAGAGCCGATGATGGGAAAGAGCAAGCGCTGATCACCATTGCCAGCGATCGCAAGAGGTCTGGGGGAAACAGAGAAGACGGACTCCAATCGAAATCTATGTCCGGCTCCTGCAAGAAGCGCAGAAATGGGGACCGCTATGGGTGCGAGATGCCGATTCGTTTGGCTGAAGCTTGCGCGATTGGAGCGCCCGCGAAAGGCAACCCCAGTTGCGCATTCACGCTTGGACAGAGCGCCCCTACGACAGGCTTGTTGAAAGCGTGGTACATCAATGGGATTGGCAATGGCTCCTCTCTCCAGCGTTCGACGCTCCTGCGTAGTGATGATCTGATTGCGTTCGAGGGACTCCAGCGAGCGATCAAAGCTTTGAGGTGTCTTTACGCGAAGTTCAGCTGGAGGAAGGAGGGGCGCTTGAGGTGCTGGAAGGCCTTGAGGACTCTGCGGAACAGAGGGCAGGGTCAGCACTAAGGGAGCAGCAAGCCAGCGCAGGATCAATTCGTTTTAAAAGTCTTAATTATTTAAATTTTAGAGATGGTCCTGGTTGGCATCAGGCCAGCGGGTCCAGCTGGCGGTCCGGGCTCCTTGACGAAGTTGAAGAGCTCCATTCAGGGCTAATCCTTGGATCTCCCAGATCTCCCCGCTCTGAGGATCCTTGACTTGATTGGCCCAAAGGCGTCTTTCTATTCCACGACGCACAACCTCTGGACGGTTTGCCAGGGTCTGGATGCCATCCAAGGCCTTTAAGACCTCAACCGTCCAAACGTCTCTTCGGGCGCATCCACGTGGCAGGAGGTCGCGAAGTGCAATGGCCCCCGCAGGGACCGGATTGGCCACATTCATTCCGACTCCGATGCGCACCATGCGTAAGCGGCCGCCACGAAAAACCAGTCGAGGAAGCAATCCAGCCAGTTTGCGGGAATCGATGAGGAGATCGTTGGGCCACTTGATCCGCACGGGAAGCCCCTTCTGCTCCAGGCGTTCACTTAAGGCCAACGCCACCATCAACCCGAGCATGTCTGCATGGCCGCTGTTTGAATCCCAGGGAAGAGCAGCGCTGATCCAGACCCCTCCACGGGTGGCCTCCCAGCGTCGGCCGCGCTGGCCCTGTCCTCTGGTTTGATGATCGGCCAGAACAGCTCGAGGACGTTCTCCGCGCCAGGGCACCGACTGAAGCCAATGGCTCAGTTCAACTTCCGTGCTTGCACAAACTGGTTTGCATTTCAGCCTCCAACCATCAGCTTGCTGTCTGCGCAGGCGATGGAGCAGCGCTCCTGCACGTCGGTGATGGTTCAGCACTGCTGTTGCCACCACGGAGTGAGTCGAGCGACTGCAGTTTCAAGTTCGTCGACTGGACGGACTAAGGCAAGGCGTAACCAATCACGTCCAGCCTCTCCAAACCCAGAGCCAGGTGTGACCACAACCCCGCAATGCTCCAAAAGCTGAGCAGCCATCTGCTCGTCACCCCACCCTTTGGCGCGGGCCCATGCAGGAAGGGGCATCCAGAGATAAAGGGCCATTGATGGCGATGGGACCGACCATCCAAGACAAGACAGTGCAGCGCGCGTTCGATCACGCCGTTCGCGATAGATCGGTAGGAGATTGGCTGGCCAATCGGCGTGCTCCGAGAGGGCAATAACAGCGCCCTGCTGCAGCGCCTGACATTGATTGAAATCGATCACACTTTTGATCTGCCTCAAGGCCGTAATCAGGGGTTCGGCTCCGATTGCGAATGCCAGGCGAAAGCCACCCAGACACCATCCCTTGGAGAGAGAAAAGAACTCGATCCCGCGTTCGCGCCAATGGGGACAACGCAGAAGCGACGGGGCTTCTCCTTCAAGGGCAAGATCTAAATAAGGATTGTCGTGGGCGACCACGAAATCATGGTGTTGGGCCTGACTCATCGCTTCATCAAGCCAGGATTGTTGGCCCACACAAGCTGTGGGGTTATGGGGAAAACCCAGCATCAACAAGTGCAGTTGATGCCACTGACTGGCTGGGATCGCCTTGAAGTTTGGGGCCCAACCTCGCTCTTCTGTGAGAGGCAGGGTCTGAATAGAGGCGTCTGCTAATTCAAGGCCCCCGCGATGGGACGGGTAAGACGGATCAAGAATCAGGGCTTGATCTCCTGGATCCAATACCGCCAGCGGGAAATGGGCGGTGCCCTCTTGAGATCCAACCAGGAGAAGGACTTCTCGCTCAGGATCCACCGTCACTCCCAGGCGCTGCTCGCACCAGGCTGCTGCTGCCTCTCGAAACGAAGCCGTTGCTGCGTGCAGACAGTACGCAGCGCTTCTTGGCTCTTGGAGGTGGTCCCCCATGGCCTGCACTGCAGCTGGCGGGGGGAGCAGATCAGTGCATCCCAGAGAGAGGTCGATCAGTGGTTGCTGCTGCTGTGTTGCCCCGAGCTTGTACAAGCGCTTGCGCTGATCATTGCGATCGAACACTCCGCTCCCGAGGCGAGCCAGACGCTTAGAGGTGAGCATCCAGAAAGGCTTGCAGCTGAGGGCGAGCGATGGCCCCTTCGTGTCGAGCGATTTCCTGGCCGTTACGGAACAGGATCAAGGTTGGAATGCCTTGAACTTTGAAGCCATCGCGGGTGATCGGGTTTCCATCCACTTCAATCTTTCCCACCAAAAGGCGGTCGACGTAGGTCTCAGAGGCCCATTCCATCAATGGAGCCATCAACCGGCATGGGCCACACCATGGGGCCCAGAAGTCAACCAAAACGGTCGTGGACGCAGTCAAAACCTCCTGCTCGAACGCTGCATCTGTGAAGTCGGAAACAGCTGAAGACACGGGTGATCGTTGAACTGAATGAATCCTATGGACTCGTCCACTGAAGGCGTTGATTCATCACAGTTTGTCGATAGATCGACGCAGCTCCTCGAGATCCGCATCCACCTCTTCCACCTTCACGGGTTTCACCTCGGAGTCGGCTGCTGGAAGAGCCGCCGACTCGGCGCCTCCGTTGACCTGCTTTCTTAGAGCTGCCAGTTCATCGTCCACATCGTCGCCACCTTCCAGCGCAGCGAACTGGCTATCGAGGTCAGCACCAGCGAGCTCAGCTGCTGCTTGGCTACTGGCTTCGAGAGATTGAACCTTGTCTTCCATGCGCTCGAAGGCAGCCATGGCTGAATTGGTTCCCATGCTGCCAACAGCGCTCTGGAGCTGCTGTTGGGCCTGGGCGGCTTGAGCCCGGGCTTTGAGCATGTCTTTCTTGGTACGAGCCTCGGCAATCTTTCCTTCCAGAGCGACCAAGCTTTTTTTGAGCGTTTCCACTTGAGCACTCTGAGCCTGAACCTGGGTGCCAAGAGATGTGGCCGTTTCTTGGAAGGTTTTGCGACGGGTGAGGGCCTCGCGCGCTAACTCGTCCTCGTTTTTCTTGAGTGCAAGCTCGGCGCGCTCGTACCAGGTACGGGCTTGTGACTCGGCCTGCTCTGCTTGATTTTTGAGCCGTTTTTGACTGGCGATCGCCATCGCAACAGCCTGTCGGAGCTTGACCAGGTCGTCTTGCATGTCGGAGACGGCTTGATCGAGAATCTTGACGGGATCCTCAGCTTTGCTAACGAGATCGTTGAGGTTGGCGCGCAGCAGACGGCTGAGCCGGTCGAAGAAACCCATGAATCGGTGCGAGCAGTGCCAGAGATTAGCGAGCTGGACCACCTTTCCCCACTAAGGTCCAATTTCATTGGATGTTGTTATGGGGCGAGCACCTCAATCTCAACGGCGCCGTTTTGGTCGGGGAGAAGTGTTGGTGCCGCCGCCGCCGCCGCCGGTTCAGCCTCTTGTGGAGTGCCTTGAGTCTCTACGGAGCACCTGGAGGCGAGAAGGCTCCCTTGCGGCTCTATGGCAGGACTGGCCCCAATTAGCGGGGCGTCCCTTGGCTGATCACTGCAAGCCCTTGAATTTGAGCCATGGCGTCCTCACGGTGGGAGCGCGCCACCCTCAATGGCGGCAGGCTTTGCAGTACAGCAAGCCTCAACTCTTGGCGGCCGTGCGAAGCGCTGGCCATGCCGTGCGTGATCTGAGGATCCAGCAACACCACCCCTCACCTCCAGCGGATTTAGACACGGAAGAAAGTGTTTGGGCTCGCCATCCGAGCAGGATTGATGTGCATGGAATGGCCTCATGCCCTTGCTGCAAAAGCCCGGCTCCTGCTGGAGAGATGGCGCTCTGGGGTCATTGTGGTTTTTGTCGCCGACTGAAGCTTTCAGAGCTGAAGGGTTCGCCTTAGCTCGAGACCACTCAGTTGCTCAATAACGCTCGGGTCGAGGGGTCTTCCAGGTCAGCGTGGCCCCTTCGGCTTGAAGCTCGGCAGCCCGTCTCTCCAGCTTGGCTCTGTCGACTCGTACAACCCAGTAAACCCCGAATTGTCCAAGCACTTTGGGCTCGAGTCCCTGCCAGTGGGGACGTTCGAATGTTCCGGAATCAATCACGATCAGAACGGTTGGCGCCCCCTCATTGCCATGAATGGGTTGTCCCACCCATTCATGGCGCCGTTCATGGCTTAACCGATCTGAAAGATTGACGAGGGCAGAACCTGAGCGCCCCTCGTACACCACAACTTGCTCTGTATAGAAGTGCAGAGATGGCTTCATCGCTCCCACCATCGCGAGGGGTTCGGACGGTTTCTGGACGCGCAGCATCGTGGCTGCTGCCTTTCGTACCGGAAGCTGACGCACGCGATCGCCTAGGCCAACCATGGGAATGAGGGCAACGAGCTGGAACACCACCAGCGGTCCCTGAACGGCTAGCAAAAGACCGGAGGCTTTCCGTCTGATCATCCAGAGGCCCAAAACGACAGCGATCGAAAAGCACACTGCTGCCCTTAGAACCAAACGGCTTGCAAGTAGTTCGGCTGGCAGCGTGGGCATCTCGGGGTCATCGATGAGAGGAACCCAGATCGAGGAACTCCAGAACCCCACCGCCAAAACGAACGTGAGCAAGATTGTTGTGCCCCAGGCCCAATTCAAAGGGAGGCGGTTCTGTCGTTCGGAGGGCCTTGCTGCAAGGGCGATGAGAATGGCAGCAGCCGGCGTTGCAGGTAACCAGTAGCTCGGAAGCTTGGTCGCAGCTGTGGTGAACAGCAGAAGGATGGAGAGAAGCCAGCAGCTCGCGAAACTCTGCAGAGACAACGTTGCGGTGGGTTGGACGGATGAAAAGGCACGCTTCAAGTTTGAAGGGCGCAGGGTTTGCGCCAGCCCAAGCATTAACAGGGGGGTGAAGGGCAGGGAGGCCACAACCAAAATCACCCCGAAAAACCACCAGGGCTGGAGGTGGCTATTTACGACTGATGTGAAGCGTTGCAGGTTGTGATAGCCAAAAAAGCTGTCCCAAAAAGGCTGGCCTTCAACCAGCAGTTCTGCGAGATACCAAGGGAGGCTGATCACGGCGGTGAGCGCGAGGCCGCGTAGCGGTTTGATGCAGTGCCAGATGCCCTTGAGATCCCGGCGTATCAGAGCAAAAAGCGCCAGGGTCAGGCCACTCAGGACTACGGCCACAGGACCTTTCGTGAGTACGGCAGCAGCGAGTAGAACCCAGGCGAGCCACCAGCGTCGAGATTCGCCACTGGCATAACAGCGCCACTGGCAGAGCAGGCTCAGAGCGAGAGTGCCGCTGAGGAGAGCATCACTGACGGCGGTTCGACTCCATAGCTGCACCAAGGGTGAGAGGGCAAAGGCCAGTGATGCTGCCACCGCAGTGCGGCGTGGATGGCTTTCCTGTTCAGCGGGGTGCACCATCAAGGTATCCCCGAGCATCAACATGGTGGCCACACTCGCTAGGGCAGAGGGAAGCCTGCCGGCCCAGGTGCCGAGTGGATCCCAGAGCTCGTTGGCAGGAATCGAGTAACCCAACCCCATCAGCCAGTACACCAGGGGCGGTTTGTCGAATCTGGGTAATCCATTAACCCGAGGTGTTAACCAGTCACCGGTGCGTGCCATGGCACGACCCGCGGCTGCAAAAAGCGGTGGGGTTTCATCGACCAGACCAGTGGAACCCAGTTGCCAGCAGCACATGGCAAGGCCAAGCGCCAAGATCAGCAACAGCCCTCGGCTGCGCTGTCGTGGCGAGATCCTTGGGTCGGCAGGAGCATTGATCATCGACATGGGGCGATGGTGCCATTTTTTGCGGAGAGGCCCTGCCTGATCCAAGCCTCAACGCGTTGTGCAAATACCGTATGGCTGGCGTTCTGCTCCACCCAACGGCGACAAGCTTGTCGATCGATTTGATCGACTTTGTTGCTGGCCATTTTTAGGGCTTCGAGATCATCTGGAGGCACAAGCCATCCTGTTACTCCGTCTTGAATCAGTTCGCCCGGACCGCCGCGGTCATAGGCCACAACAGGGACACCGCAGGCCATTGCTTCTACCACCACATTGCCGTAGGCCTCATTCCATTTGGGCGTATTTAGGAGGGCACGGCAGCATCCAAGCTCCTTCTGAAGTTGGTGTGTCGGCTGAAAACCACGCCAATTAATGGTCCCGGGAGGCACGGCGGCTTCGACCGCTTGTGCATAGTCAGCATCTTCGACCAATCCCCAAACCAGAAGCGTTTCGCCCAGAGCAGCGGCAACAGCCGCAGCATCTTCGAGGCCTTTTTCAGGCGCGATGCGACCAGCCCAACCCAGTGGGCCATGGAGGGTCAACTGCAACTGGTAACGCGTGAGGTCAAAGCCGTTCCCCACAATTGACGCTGGACTGGGCAATAAAAAATCCCCCGCCTGTCGTTTGGTGTGGAATGACATTCGCCTCTGGTCCCAGCTAGCGAGTTGAGAGATGACCTCATCCATCGCCTGCGAGACAGACCCCATGCTCACCAGATGAAATAACGAGCACTTGGAATGGGGGGTGAGCCAGAGCGGTAACCAGTCGTAGCTGAAGTTGATCACCGCATCGGCGTCCTCTCCTAAAGACAAAGCAAGGTCCCACAGATGGGGAAGCACACCATTAGAAGGAATTTGAATGGAAGCGTCATTTGCGGCATGTTGCCAGCTGGGTTGATCCCTGCCACTTGCTGTGTGTAGTGCCAGTCCAGGGCAGTCGTCAGGTGCAACCGATCCGTTAGGGGCGACCAGGGTGATCCGATGCCCTCTTGCTGCAAGACCTCGCAACAACGAGGTCAGCGTTAGTTCCACACCACCACCGCGTCCACTGCCCAAGTGCCCGATGGGTGTGCTCACCAGAACCAAATGAAGAGAGGGGTTGCTCATGCTCCGAGATCGCCCTGCTGGGGTTCGTTCACGAGAGCAACAGGCTCCCAGAAACGTTTGCGTTGGCTCACCAATACCACCGAAATTAGGACCAAAAGCACCGCCAACCATTGAAGGTTGTTGAGTCGTTCTTGCAACAACAGCCCCCCGGAAGCAAGCGCAAAAACGGGTGTGAGAAATCCGAGTGTGGTGAACCCTGTGAGGTCCTCACGACTGGCAAACCAGAAAAATAGGGCGTAGGCCACGGCGCCCCCCATGAGTGATGCGTAGGCCATTTGCGTCCAAGCAAAGGTGGACCAAGGTGGAATCAATGGGAAGGCTCCGTCGAGGCCATGCCAAACCAGCAAGGGGAATCCCCCCAGCAGCATGTGCCATCCCGTGACGGCCACAGGATCACTGTTTCGGCAGGCAAATCGACTCAGAACGGTGCCCACAGCCATCGCAATTGCAGCCGCCAACATCCAGCCCGTTCCAGCCTGCCAACCCGATTGAAATGACACCTCCTCACCCAACAGCCACCAGTGCTTAAGGAGCGGTTGGGGAACCCCTAGACAGACAATTCCCACCAGCCCAAGAACCAATCCCATCCAACCGATGGGATTGATCGTTTCTGCAAAAAGCCAGCGGGCAAGCAGTGCAACCATCAAGGGTTGAGAGTCAATCAGCACGGAACCGAGGCCGGCGCCAGTGCCCTCGAGTCCGCGGGCGAGACAGATCTGAAACAGCAGGGCATCAATCAGGGTGAACAGGAGAAACCAACCCCGATCCCCAGGATCAATCGCTAACGAACGCCCGAGGAGAGGAACAAAGGCGATCACGACGATTCCAGCCGGGAGCAGCCTCAGGCAGGACACCAGAATCGGCCCTCCTGTGCTGACCAGAGGAGCCATTGCTGTCATCGCCGTACCCCAGAGGACGAACGGAAGGACCATCAGCAGCCCTCGGCGGAGAGATCCCATGGGGTGCTGCGAACAGGCTCCTTTTTAAGATCTAGACGTGTTCGATTGACCGTCATGATTTGGCCCTTCCGCCGCAAGTCCCGGCGAACGATGGCGAGGATCGCCATTGAGGGGGCGATCACTGGCTCCACGCGCCGTCGGGTCCTTAAAGCCTTAAAAGAGGTTCAGGAGCGGGAATTCCCTGCACTGTTACTGCGAATTGATAGTCCTGGAGGAACTGTTGGTGACAGCCAGGAGATTCACGCAGCCTTGCTGAGGTTGCGTGAAAAAGGTTGTCATGTTGTCGCCAGCTTCGGAAATATTTCTGCATCTGGTGGGGTTTATGTGGGTGTTGCCGCAGACAAGATCGTGTCCAATCCAGGAACGATCACAGGGTCCATCGGTGTGATTCTTCGCGGCAACAACTTGTCCAAATTGCTGGATCGTGTTGGTATCAAATTTGAAACGGTAAAGAGTGGTGCTTTTAAAGACATCCTTTCTCCGGATCGTGCTCTTGGCGCAGAAGAACGGGAGTTGCTTCAGGCTCTGATCGACAGCAGCTATGAGCAATTTGTGGCGGCCGTAGCAGAAGGACGAAAGCTTGATCCAAGCCGCGTTCGCGAGTTTGCTGATGGTCGGGTGTTTAGTGGTGCGCAGGCCAAAGATCTTGGGCTTGTGGATGAGCTGGGTGATGAAGAGTGCGCACGCGTGCTTGCGGCAAAGTTGGCTGATCTGGATGAGGAGCGCTGCCGCGTGGTGACACTTGGAAAACCCCGTAAGCCATTGCTGCAAGGGTTATCAGGGTCCAATCTGCTCGTACGAATTCAGGAGCTCGTCACGGTTGAAATGGAGCTGAGCGGTCAACCTTTGTGGTTGTTTCGGCCATGACCATGGGGAGCGGATTGGCTTTGCGGGGTTTACGTGGTGCGACCACCTGCAGCGCCAACACAGTTGTTGCGATTGAGCAGGCGGTCTCTGAACTGATGGACGCATTGGTGAAACACAACGCTCTGAAGCCGGACTGCATCGTTTCGATCACGTTTTCTGTGACGACCGATCTGGATGCGTGTTTCCCAGCTGCCGTTGCAAGGCGCCGCAAAGGTTGGGATGGAGTGGCCCTCCTCGACTGTCAGCAGATGGCTGTTGAGGGTGATCTGGCCAGGTGCATTCGTCTTCTGGCCCATACCTGGATGCCAGAAGATCAGGAGCTTCGCCACGCCTACCTGGGGGAGGCCAGCCGCCTCAGGCCAGATAGATCCAGTCACAACTGACAGATGCCACGCCGGCCCTTTGAACCCCTTGTCGTTGCCTGTCCTTAGGACAATCATGGAAACTAACCATTGCGGTGATTGTTTTCACCAGCTGAACTAATGGACCTTTTGCCCACGACCCCGATCCGCCGCCTTGCCGTTGCTGCAGGGGTGATCGGTTTCGGAGTTATTGCTCCTGCTTCGGTGGTCGAGATGCTCCAACCCGTTGCTGTTCAAGCTCAGAACACTCCCTCTTTGATGGAGTTTCGCTGGGAAAGCGACAACAACTATCGCAAGTTGTATTACGTCCAAACCAGCGCCCGTTCGCGCGAGCGATCGGAATACTTCCTGATGCTTCGGCCGAAAGATCGCAAAACCGCGATTCTGAAACTGACCATCACTATTCCTGATTACTTCAATGCAAAGATCCGCCCAAACAAATTGAAGCTTTGCAAGATGAAGAAGGGCGGCATGCTTAGCAGAAGCCGTTGTGAAGAGGTCATCCCTGCTGTTTTCGAAGTCAGCGAGAACCAAACGGCGATTGAGGTTTTCCCTGAAACTCCGATTCCCACGGAAGACACCTACGCCGTGTCGATGACGATCTTCAATCCCAATAAATCTGGGATGTTTCAGTTGAATGCACTGGCACAGGCGCCTGGAGACATTCCAGTGGCCGGCTACTTAGGGAGTTGGAACTTCAGTATCGACTAAGCATTAGCTGATAAGCTCTTCTACTGATGAAAGGCTGGGCGCCGGAGCGAATCCATGACCAAACGAACTTTTGGTGGCACCACCCGTAAGCGCAAACGCGTCTCCGGTTTCCGTGTACGCATGCGATCTCATACCGGCCGTCGCGTGATTCGTACGCGTCGTAAGCGTGGACGTTCACGCTTGGCTGCTTGAGCCTGATCAGCAACGCCTAGCCCCACATGGAGGGGTGACGTTTGAACGAATTTCGATGGTGCTTCCGACGTCAATGCGATTGCGCGGTCACCGCTGTTTCGATTATCTGCATCGCAGGGGTCAGCGCTTCCATGGATCGCTGATGACTCTGCGTAAAGCCTCGGCGATGCCGAGGCTTCTGCGTTGGGAGTGTCGCCCTCTCGAGAAGAAGGGCAACACAGCAGTTTGCCGCTGCGCTGTGGTGATCAGTAGCAAGGTCAGCAAACGGGCTGTCATTCGTAATCGGCTGAGGCGCCTGTTGCATGATCACTTACGTGAGCATTTTGAGCAGTCGTTTCAGCACTCCAATACCTGGATTTTGATCAGCCTTAAACCCGGCGCAGAGGCCAAAGATGCCCCCGTCCTGGAAGAATGCGAGAGATTGCTCCAACAAGCGGGGTATTAGCAATGCCAACTTCCATCCAAGAAGAGACCTTCTATGAAGGGGGTCCAGCGCGCGGTGACTTGATTTTCAATCTTTTGCTCGGGTTGACCTTGATCGGTCTGCCCTTTGCGGTTGGAGCGATTGTTCGTGCGGTCTGGTTGCGTTTCAACATCACCAGTCGTCGCATTTCTGTGACTGGCGGTTGGATGGGACGCGATCGCAGTCAGGTGGTCTTCAGTCAGGTGCGTGAAGTCCGCAGCGTGTCGCGCGGCTTTGGCGCTTGGGGTGACATGGTTCTTGTCTTGACAGACGGATCACGCCTGGAATTGCGCTCGGTCCCACGTTTCCGAGAGCTTGAGGCTTTTATCGAAGAGCGCATTCGTGCTCGACGTGAAAACGGGAGTGAGAAGGACGAAGACAGCAAGGGCTTTGCAGCCTGAGTTAGGTGTTCGCCTCAAGCGAATTGCCACAGAAGCCCCTGTGCTGTTGCACACTGGCAACAACATTCACCAATCACTCGGAACTCCATCGTGATCGGGTACATCTCCGACAATCTGCTGCTGCCAATCCTGGATTTTTTCTACGGATTGGTTCCTAGCTATGGCCTGGCGATCGTGGCCCTCACGGTGGTGATTCGCCTGGCATTGTTCCCTCTCAGCGCAGGATCGATTCGCAGCGCCAGACGCATGCGCATCGCTCAGCCTGTGATGCAGAAGCGCCAGGCCGAGATCAAGGCTCGCTACGCCAGTGATCCCAAAAAGCAGCAAGCCGAACTCGGAAAGCTGATGAAGGAGTTTGGCAGCCCCCTGGCGGGCTGTTTGCCACTTCTCGTGCAGATGCCCATTTTGTTCGCGCTGTTTGCGACCTTGAGGGGGTCACCCTTTGCGGATGTGCCTTACACCCTCAATCTCAAAGTTCTTCCCGCTGATCAGATTGCCGCTGTTGAGCCCAAGCCTTTCACCAGCGCCAGTCATTCCATTTTCATTACGGAAACGAATCACGTTCCGATCATCGCGAGCCTTCCTGGCGGCACCAAGATCGGCTCTGGAGAGTCCGTCCCGATTCAGCTCGAGACCCGCAGTGGAGAGAGTTTCCGCGATGTGATTTCTGGTGTTGACAACGGCCAAAGGTTCCTTCCAACTTGGAGTGTTACCAAGGGTGAGGGCATTGTCAGCGTGAGTGACACGGGAACGATTACTGCCCTCACGACCGGCGATGCAACTGTTGAAGGCAAAATCACTGGATTGGCAGCCCGCAGCGGCTTCTTGTTTATCAAAGCTCTTGGTCAGGTTGGCTTCTACACCGAGGGAGCGATCAATTGGGATATCGCGATTCTTATTGGCGCATTCGGTCTGAGCCTTTTTGCTTCCCAGCTTCTTTCCGGAATGGGAATGCCTGCCAATCAGCAGCAGTCCACCGCTAACAAAATCACTCCGGTAATGATCACTGGGATGTTCCTGTTCTTCCCACTTCCTGCAGGTGTTTTGCTGTACATGGTGATCGCCAACATCTTCCAGGCACTGCAAACGTTTTTGCTCACTCGCGAGGCTCTTCCGGACAATCTTCAGTCGATTCTTGATGATCAAAAGCTGCAGAACTCTCAGCCTGCAGCGGCCTCAGCAGGTGGTGGATCCACGCCTGGACGCATGCCTTTCGAGCCCAAAGGCGGAAACAAATGATCCCTGGGCTCGAGCCCGTTCCCCTTCGCGAGCTTCAGGCTCTTGGTTCGGTTCGTGATTGGGAATTCGAAGGCCAACTGGATGAGCTGGTCTCCCTCACTCCAGTTCGCGGAACCATTCGGGCCGAGCACCGCGGCAATATTCTTGAGGTCTCAGGTTCAGCTCAGACCATTGTGTGCCTCTGCTGCGATCGCTGCCTAAAGCAGTTCAACCGCGAGTTGTCCTCAGGGACGAACGAGTTGATCTGGCTTGGTGATAGTGGAGCTGCAGCGGAGATGGCTGAAGAGGGCCTGGATGCATCTTCAGTGGATGGACTTGTTGAGTGTCTGGATCCAAGGGGCAGCTTTGAACCAGAGAGATGGGTGTTTGAGCAATTGAGTCTTCAACTGCCGGCTGTAAATTTCTGCGGTGATGGTTGCCCAGGCATGCCTCAATCGGTCAACCAAGAGCCATCAGCTTCGGTGACTCAGTCTGCCGATCCGCGCTGGGAGGCTCTCTCGAGCTTGCGCTCTGAACCTGGCGAGGATTCGGAGGTAACGCGTGACTGAACAGTGGGCTCAACAACTCGATCTGCTCATTCGTGCCGGCACCCCTCTGATATGGATTCGCAGCCATGAGGAGGAGCGTGTTGAATCTTTACTGAGCCAAGCGGCCCAACGCTTGCCAGGGCGTCGACTGGCGTCTTGGGACTTTGTGAGTGGCCTGTCAGGTGTGCTTGGCAGCGATGGACTTGGTGCTCGCCAGCCCATGCTGGTTTTGCAGTGGTTGCAGGATCTCGATGGCAACAGCCCCACGCTGCTTTTGCTCAAAGATGTGCATCGCTTTTGCGATGACCCGGGCATCGCCCGCATGCTGCGCAATCTCACAAGTTTGTTGCGTGGACGCCCTCACACACTCGTGCTCGGTTGTGGTAGCTGGACGCCGCCACCCGATTTAGAAGAAGCCCTCACTCTTCTCGACTTGCCCCTTCCGCAGGAGCAGGAATTGATGACTTTGCTTGGGAATATTTCTAAGGCAACAGGATCACCCCTCAATAGCGAGGTGCTTGAGGAGCTCACCCATGCCTGCTGCGGATTAAGTGAATCACGGGTTCGTCACGTTGCTGCAAAGGCATTGGCTCAGCGCGGTGAGCTCGGGCGCCAAGATCTTGCTGACGTCCTGGAGGAGAAGCGCCTCGCTCTGGCTCGCAGCGAAGTGCTGGAGTTCTGCCGTACAGATGCCACCCCCGCAGATATTGGTGGACTGGAGGCTCTCAAACAGTGGTTAGAGCAGCGTCATCGTGCCTTCAGTGATGAAGCCCGGCGTTTTGGTTTGCCCCTTCCACGTGGTGTTCTCTTGGTCGGGCCGCAGGGAACGGGTAAATCGCTCACGGCGCGAGTGATTGCCCATAGCTGGTCCATGCCACTCCTGCGTTTGGATGTGGGGCGTCTTTTCGCCGGCCTCGTTGGAGCGAGCGAAGCACGAACGCGCGAAATGATTCAAAGGGCTGAAGCGATGGCTCCTTGCGTGCTTTGGATTGATGAGATCGACAAAGGATTTGGCAGCGACGGCCGAAGCGATGGCGGAACGAGCCAACGGGTGTTGGCCACCGTTCTGACCTGGATGGCGGAGAAAACATCTCCCGTGTTTGTTGTCGCTACAGCCAATGGAGTGGAGAGGCTGCCGGCTGAACTCCTAAGAAAGGGGCGCTTCGATGAGATTTTTCTCCTTGATATGCCAGCTCGCTCTGAACGTCAGAGCATCATGAAATTGCATATCAGTCGCAGACGGCCAGGTCTTCACCTTCCTGTTGAAACCGTTGTGGACCGGACAGATGGTTATTCCGGTGCAGAGCTAGAGCAAACGGTGATCGAAGCCATGCACCTCGCCTTTGCGGAGGGCCGTGAATTAGCTGAGGCCGATTTAATTCAAGCTGCGGCTCAATTGGTCCCTCTGTCGCGCACCGCAAAAGAACAATTGGAAGGCCTCAAGCAATGGGCGAGTAGCGGCCGGGCGCGGCCAGCTTCATTGCGACTGGTAACGAACCCTGACAGGGCGTGACAAACCAGGGGCATGTGTCCAGACAAGGTTTGGCGACCTCCGTATGTTTCGTCAATAGAGCCTCTTTGTTCGTGAATCGTTTTTCGGATCTCACTACCCAACTCGCTGCTGCCTGTCTTGGCGCTGGTGTGATTACAACCGTTGCGGTTGCTCAGGGGCAGAACCCAATTACCGCTCTTGGCATCACATTGTTCTCGGCTGTTGCCGCGGTGATGGTTGGACAAGTTCTCTAAGAACTTGGAACCTTCGTTCTGAACCGAGACGTAGGCTTTTTAGCCTGCCCTCTTCAGAATTTCCGTGCTTGACCAGCGCCTGGTGCGTGACAACCCCGAACTGATTTCCCGCGAGTTGGGACGTAGGGGGATGGATGTTGATCTCACAGGTCTTCAGCTGATTGCACAGCAGCAACGCAACCTCGAGGAGCGTCGCAGCGGCCTTCAATCCGATGGCAACCGCATTGGCAAAGAGGTTGGTCAGCGCATTCAAGCCGGGGCCGATCCCAAGGGGGCTGAGGTTGCTGAGCTTCGCCTGCAAGGCAACCAAATCAAGCAGACGGTGGCCATTCTCGAGGATGAGGAGAAGCAGCTCACCGCGCGGCTGCGTGAAGAACTTCTTAGCTATCCCAATCTCCCTTCAGAGGCGTGTCCAGACGGTCGCAGCGAAGCTGACAACAAGGAAGTGCGTCGCTGGGGTGATCCCAGGGTGGAAGACGGGCTCATTGAGCATTGGCAAATCGCAGAGCAGCTGTCCTTGCTCGATACGGAGCGTTCCGTGAGAATTGCCCAGAGTCGCTTTGTGACCCTGTTTGGGCAAGGCGCTCGGCTGGAGCGATCGCTCATCAACTTCATGCTGGACCTGCACACGGGGAAGGGATATCGCGAGGTTCTCCCTCCGGTTTTGGTGAATAGCGCAAGCCTGAGGGGATCAGGGCAACTGCCCAAATTTGCTGAAGAAAGCTTCCGTTGTGCAGACGATGATCTCTGGTTGACTCCAACCGCTGAGGTTCCGCTGACCTCGCTGCATCGCGACGAAATTATTCCTTCGGAACAATTGCCACTGCGTTATGTGGCTTACAGCCCCTGCTTTCGCAGGGAGGCCGGCAGCTATGGCCGTGACACGCGGGGCCTGATCCGACTACATCAATTCAACAAAGTGGAGCTGTATTGGTTTGTCCATCCCGAGCACTCTGAGGAGGCTCATGCGCAGATCACCGCCGATGCCGAAGCCGTGCTTCAGGCTTTGGAGTTGCCCTATCGCGTGCTTGAGCTCTGCACGGGTGATCTGGGCTTCTCCGCTGCCCGCACCTATGACCTCGAAGTTTGGTTGGCGGGAGCAGGAGCTTTTAGGGAGATCTCGAGCTGCAGTGTCTGTTCTGATTTCCAGGCTCGTCGTTCCTCGATTCGCACGAAAGATGGCAAGACCACACGGTTGGTTCACACGCTCAACGGCAGTGGCCTTGCGATTGGCCGCACCATGGCTGCTCTGCTCGAGAACGGGCAACAGCCTGACGGGAGCGTGAAGCTTCCCCAGGCTTTGGTTCCCTACTTCGGTTGCGATCGTCTCCAGCCAGAATGAATTGATTAAAGGGTCCGATATGAACGTTCTGGCAGCACTGTTGGTTCTGGGGCTGCTGATCGTGATCCATGAGGCTGGTCACTTTCTTGCAGCCAGAGTTCAGGGCATCCGTGTGAACGGATTTTCCATTGGGTTTGGACCTGCCCTTTGGAAACTTGAGCGTGGAGGCGTGACCTATGCCCTGCGCGCTCTCCCTCTTGGCGGATTCGTGTCCTTCCCTGACGACGAAGAAGACAGTCCAATTCCTGCCGATGATCCTGATCTTCTTCGCAACCGCCCGATTCCACAGAGAGCCCTGGTCATTAGCGCAGGGGTGCTTGCCAATTTGCTGCTCGCCTGGGTGGTTCTCGTAGGACATACCGCTTTGGCAGGAGTTCCAGGCGACCCTGCTCCTGGGGTGATGGTGATGGCAGTTCAGCAGGGAGAGCCTGCTGAGATTTCGGGTTTGCAAGCCGGTGATCAAATTTTGAGCATCGACGGATTGTCACTGGGTCGCGGTGAGAAGGCCGTGAAAGAGGCTGTTACGCCAGTGCGAGACAGCCCCTCAAAAGCCCTGTCACTTGAAGTGCAGAGGAATGGCTTGCTTCGAGTGATCCAGCTCACTCCAGAAGACCATCAAGGGCAGGGACGCATCGGTGCTCAGCTTCAGGCCAATTTCAGTGGGACGACGCGCGCTGTAACTGGCTTGGGTGAAGCGATCGCCAGTGGATCGGAGCAGTTCGCTGGACTCTTGCAACGCACCGTGGCCGGATATGGAGCCTTGTTCACTGATTTTGGAACAACCGCTCAGCAGGTGAGTGGTCCGGTCAAGATCGTGGAGATGGGCGCCCAGCTCTCCAGTCAGGGAGGGAGTGGTCTTGCCCTGTTCATGGCTTTGATTTCGATCAACCTCGCGGTGCTTAATGCGCTCCCATTGCCGCTTCTTGATGGAGGTCAGTTGGTGTTCATTCTTTTGGAGGGGGTCCGCGGACGGCCTATCCCAGAGCGCTTTCAGCTGATCGTGATGCAATCCAGCTTTTTGCTCGTGGTTGGCCTGAGTGTTCTGCTGATCGTGCGCGATACAACTCAACTCGCGGTTGTTCAGCGCTTGCTTGGTCAGTGAACCGATAGAGTGCCATCACAAGACGTCTGATCTGACCCGCTGCATGGCCAAGAAGTCGATGATTGCCCGCGATGTGAAGCGGAAAAAGATAGTCGCTCGCTTTGCTGACAGGCGCGCAGCTCTGATGGCTGCGTTTCATGCCGCTAAGGATCCGATGGAGCGTTTAGAGATTCATCGCAAGATCCAGGGTTTACCTCGCAATAGCGCTCCAAACCGTGTGCGCAATCGCTGCTGGGCGACTGGGAAGCCCCGTGGCGTGTATCGCGATTTTGGACTTTGCCGTAACCAACTTCGTGAGCGTGCTCACAAAGGTGAGCTCCCCGGTGTTGTGAAGTCCAGCTGGTGATTGGAGTTCACTCTCTTCCAATTCAGCGAATGAAGAGGTGAGTGATCACCTCTTTTTTTATGCCGTTTTTTATGGCGATGCTTCTGTTGGATTTTGTGGATCTAATCGGATAACCCCAACAATGGGTTCCGCTCAAATGTAAGAATCAGAATTGACAGAAAGACATAAACCAACGTGCAAGGTCAGACGCAGTCGATCTCCTTTGACGGTCGGGAGATACGGCTGACCACAGGGCGGTATGCCCCCCAAGCCGGTGGCTCGGTGATGATTGAGTGCGGAGACACCTCCGTATTGGTCACGGCTACACGCTCAACAGGTCGAGATGGAATTGATTTTCTTCCGCTGATCTGTGATTACGAAGAGCGCCTTTATGCAGCAGGCAGGATCCCTGGAAGCTTTATGCGCCGCGAGAGTCGCCCTCCTGAGCGCGCCACGCTGATTTGCCGACTCATCGATCGGCCAATGCGTCCGTTGTTTCCAAGCTGGCTTCGCGACGATTTGCAGATTGTTGCGACTTGCATGTCGCTTGATGAGCGGGTTCCGGCTGATGTGCTCGCCGTTACAGGCGCTTCCATGGCCACCCTCCTTGCAAAAATTCCCTTTTATGGGCCGATGGCCGCTGTTCGCGTCGGTTTGCTGGGTGACGATTTTGTGCTGAATCCCAGCTATCGGGAAATTGAGCGCGGTGATCTAGACCTCGTCGTTGCAGGCACCCCACAAGGTGTAGTGATGGTGGAAGCCGGTGCGAATCAGCTCCCTGAGGGAGATGTGATTGAAGCGATCGACTTTGGCTACGAAGCTGTTTCTGAGTTGATCAAAGCGCAGCAATCCATCCTCAAAGAGGCTGGGATCGAGCAAGTGATTCCAGAGGCTCCTGAGCAAGACAAAACACTGCCTGTCTATTTAGAGAAAGCCTGCAGCAAATCGATTGGAGAGGTGCTCGGCCAGTTCGAGCAAACCAAGGCTGAGCGTGACGAAAAGCTGGATGCGATTCGCAGCACAACCGCGGAAACGATCCAGGGTCTTAAAGACTCAGATCCTGTTCGAGTTGCTGTTAGTTCCAACGGCAAGGCCCTTCCAAACAGTTTCAAAGCGCTCACTAAAACCTTGATGCGCCAGCAGATCCTCAAGGACGGTAAACGGGTGGATGGTCGCACCCTTGATCAGGTGCGTCCGATTAGCGCGGCTGCAGGAGTGCTTCCGAAGCGTGTGCACGGCTCAGGTCTATTTCAACGCGGTCTCACCCAGGTGTTGTCGACCGCCACTCTTGGCACCCCAAGTGATGCCCAGGAGATGGATGATCTCAATCCAAGCAACGAAAAAACTTACCTTCACCACTACAACTTCCCGGCTTATTCCGTCGGTGAGACCCGGCCTATGCGCTCTCCGGGACGCCGTGAAATCGGTCACGGTGCATTGGCCGAACGCGCCATCGTGCCGGTGCTCCCCGCGAAAGACACCTTCCCCTACGTGGTGCGTGTTGTCAGCGAAGTGTTGAGTTCTAACGGCTCTACCTCAATGGGTTCCGTGTGTGGAAGCACGTTGGCTCTGATGGATGCCGGTGTTCCGCTGAAGGCGCCTGTGAGTGGTGCGGCGATGGGCCTGATCAAGGAGGGAGATGAGGTCAAAATCCTCACCGATATTCAAGGCATTGAAGACTTCCTTGGCGACATGGACTTCAAAGTGGCGGGTACCGATAAGGGGATTACCGCGCTGCAGATGGACATGAAGATCACGGGTCTTCCCGTGAGCATCATTGCTGAGGCTGTGAATCAGGCTCGTCCTGCGCGTTTGCACATCCTTGAAAAGATGATGGAAGCGATCGAGAGTCCCCGTGAAGGGCTGTCTCCTCATGCGCCTCGCTTGCTGAGTTTCCGCATTGATCCTGAGCTGATTGGCACGGTGATCGGACCAGGTGGGCGCACCATCAAGAACATCACGGAGCGCACCAACACCAAGATCGATATTGAGGACAGTGGCATCGTCACCATTGCTTCTCATGATGGTGCGGCGGCTGAGGAAGCTCAGAAGATCATTGAAGGCCTCACTCGCAAGGTGAACGAGGGCGAAGTGTTTACGGGTTCTATTACCCGCATCATTCCGATCGGAGCCTTTGTGGAAATTCTTCCGGGCAAAGAGGGAATGATTCACATCTCACAACTTTCTGAGGCAAGAGTCGAGAAAGTTGAAGATGTGGTGAAGGTGGGAGATGAGGTCACAGTGCGCGTCCGCGAAATTGATAATCGCGGCCGTATCAACCTCACCCTGCGTGGCGTTCCCCAGAACGGTGAGTCTCCTGACTCCCAACCGGCTCCAACCCCAGTAGCGCCGCTTTCCTGATAAGAGCCCAGCCAGGCTCAGACCTGAAAACCGGGATCAATCAGTTCCATGGCCCGTGTCGCTTTTTCACATAAAGCGGCATGGGCTTTCCCATGGCTAGCGATCAAACAGCCGGCCTGGCGAACATCTCCAGTGTTGTAAGTGAGCTCTGCTCCGTTGGCATGGGTAAAGGCACCACCAGCAGCGAGAAGGACGGCCTCTGGTGCGGCCATATCCCAATCTTTTGGAGCACTTTTTCCAGACAGGGAAATGTACAGATCGGTTTCGCCACGAAGGATCGTGGCGACTTTGCAGCCAACACTGCCTACTGCCTTTGAATCGCCGAGTTCTAGGGCGGTGATCAACTGTTCAAGTCGTTGATCCCTATGACTGCGGCTTGCCACCAAGATGAGCTCATTTGTGACCTCTCGCTCACTGAAACGAACGGGTGTTCGCTCACCGGAGCGGTTTTCGCACCAGGTGTCGCTACCCACCACACCAATCCAAAGTTCTTCTCGTTCTGGAACCAGCACGACCCCAAGCACAGGGCGTTGCTGATGCACCAAGGCCAGATGTACGGCGTATTCCCCTGTGCCTTGCAGGAAATCTTTGGTCCCATCGAGCGGATCCAAAATCCACAGCCACTCCGCAGCCAAGGGTTGCCCCTCCATTAGTTGCTCTTTGGCAGTTTCTTCGCTGAGAAGGGTCCAATCGGCGGTAGGAAATGATTGTTTTAAGCCATCCAGGAGCCATTGATTGACTGCTAGATCAGCAGCGGACACTGGGCCTTCGCCACCGTTGTCAACGCTGAGAGCTTTCGAAAACCCGTGGGGTGGCTGTTCTCCACGGGCATAGGCGCGCAGGATATCTGCAGCCCCCCAGCTGAGAGGGCGAAGAACCTTTAAAACATCTTCCAGGTTGATACCGGCAAGAAGGGTCGGCGAGCTCGGCATCATGGTTTGATCTGGGCGGAGCCATTGTGAAGCAACGCGCTGAACCTGCGGCCGGAGTGCTTTATGTCGTAGGCACTCCGATTGGCCATCTCGGAGACCTGTCGCCTCGAGCGCGTGATCTGTTGGTCGCTGTGGACACGATCGCTTGTGAGGACACGCGTCATAGCGGACAGCTGCTGAGCCGTATCGGTTCAGCAGCTCGACGTTGCTCGTTCCATCAGCACAACACCCGCACGCGGATTCCCCAGCTGTTGCTGGAACTGGAAGAGGGCCGCAGCGTTGCGGTGATCAGTGATGCAGGTTTGCCCGGGATTAGTGATCCTGGGCAGGAGTTGGTCGCTGCCGCGCGCCTGTCGGGTTATGAGGTGATATCCATTCCTGGTCCCTGCGCGGCGACGACGGCCCTGGTGAGCAGCGGGCTTCCCACCGACCGGTTTTGTTTCGAGGGTTTTCTCCCTGCAAAAGGCCGGGAACGCCGTGATCGGCTGGCCTTCATTGCTAGCGAGCAGCGCACCATCGTGATTTACGAAGCCCCTCATCGTTTGTGCCAACTTCTGGAGGAGCTGTTTGAGCTCTGCGGTGAGGAGCGACCATTGCAAGTGGCTCGAGAACTCACGAAGCGGCATGAGCAACAGGTGGGCCCAACCGTTGGTGCTGCCCGGAATCATTTTCAAGAACACCCCCCCCAGGGGGAATGCACGGTGGTGTTAGGTGGAGCCGTACCAGTCGAGATCGAAGCCTTAAGTGACAAACAGTGTTGTGAGCAGTTATTTGCACTCATTGCAGAAGGGATGAGTGCGAAGGATGCGGCCAAGCTGTTGTCCAGCCGGATTGGACGTTCCAAACGCGAGCTTTATGCGTTGCTTCATGCGGAGACCGAACAGGCAGACTGATGGAGTCAAAACCGATTGTGATGCTCATCCGCCTGAGACTGCTCTTGTTGAGTTTGGGGAGTGGGCTAACGCTGCTGTTGGTTCTCTGTCTTGGTGCTCAGAACCTGAATGATCGCCATCGCCTCAATCTTGGCGTTGGTCAGTCTGCCCCCCTTCCCTCAGGCTTCATTGTTGGATTCAGTTTGGCGTTGGGGATTGTCTGCGGCGGCAGTGTGGCCGCGGTCTTGGCACCAGCTCCTGATCAAGATCTCTAGATCAGGACTTGAGTACGAATAGGGAGCCCTCTACGACTAGGTGGGTGATCCCACGGGCGAGCAAGTAAGAGGATGTTTGCTCAAAGACCTGGGTGTCTGGCACTTTGATCACGCGCTGACTGCGGCCGCATTGGCGTTTGGCAGCGCGCGGACTTGCATAGAGGCATAGAGCCTGCCTTTGCTGCTCTGAAGGATCAATGAGGCCCAACTCAGGGAACTCACTCAGTGGCCGTGGATCGAGCTCCACCGTTTTGTCGACAAGCATGTACACGCTGTCTGGCAACAGTTCAGATGCGAAGGGTCGGCAAATGACTTGTTGGGTGGTGACCAGTGGCAGGTCGACCGGCAGCACCGCTATTTCATGAAAGACATTCTCATCGTCCGTGTTGAAGGTCTCGTTGTCGTCGAGATCGGCGCCACCGAAATCCCCCGCATCATCAAGAGCGAGGCTTCTTTGGCCATCACCACTACCTTCAATACCACTGGTCTCTTCCCCGCCCTCTTCTTTGGAACTTGGTGCTTCGATTCTGGGGGCTTCGAGGCTGGTTTGCGCGCTCTCGGAACGGATGACCTCAGCGGTATCGATATCAGGCACGCTGCCCTCTAAGCCTGAACTTTTGGAAGAACGTTGGGCTTTGACCTCGGCGTACTCCTCAGCGCTGAGCAGGGACCTTACGGTTCGACTCACCGTGTTGGTGCTGCAGCCATAGGCCGCGGCGATCTGGGCGCTTGAGTCTCCAGCGCGGTACCGCTCCACAATTTCCTGTTTGTGGCTGTCGTTAAGCCGGCTGGGGGCCATCGTCTATACCGCACAGCTCTCAATCTTAAGCGGGGTGGCGTACGTCGACTGTCAAAATAATTGAGTGCTCCCTTAGCTCAGCTGGATAGAGCAACTGCCTTCTAAGCAGTCGGTCGTGTGTTCGAATCACACAGGGGGCGTTAATCACAGCAAGGGGTTTCAGCGAAAACTGAGCCCCTTTTTTATGCTGCTGTGCGTGCGTGAATTAATCGAAACTGATCGTGCGGCAGATGCAGTCACCCTGACGATGAATGGTTCCTCTTATCAAGGCTCACCTCAAGCAATCGCGGCTGTGCTTTGGGCCATGTCTCCTTAATGCCTTGTGAGGTGATGCCAGCCAAACTCTTTTTAGGGATTCAGCCGTAGTTGGCCTGGCGAACCATGTCGAAATCGATCCCCACGACCTTCGTTAGGACGAGGTACAGGCCCCATGCAGCGACGTTGGCTCCGATGACCCAGGCAAAAGTAGTTCGTCTGGCCTTTCTGCTTTCTTCGTCCATGCGTCATTGGCACTTGATTTTGAGGCTAAGGAAGTGGGGGCCATGGTGAGGCTGGATGTTTAGCCTCAGCTCGCGCGTCACTGTCTTCAGTGCTGCGTCCATACTTCAAAGGCTGCTGGAGATCTCAATGGATTTAGCAAAGCAGAGCTGTATCCCCTGCCAAGAAGGCGCTCCCAAGCTCACAGAAGCGGAACTTGCCGATTTGCTGCCTCAACTGCCTGGGTGGGAGGTGGTCGATAACCATCACCTCTCTCGTTCGCTGCGATTCATCGACTTCCAGACGGCCCTCGATTGGGTGAATGCAGCAGGAGCAATTTGTGAGGTCGAAGGACATCATGCTGAGTTTTCCCTGGGCTGGGCACATGCGGAAGCGGTGATCTACACCCACAAGGTTGATGGCCTAACGCAAGCCGATGTGGTCTTGGCCGCAAAGCTGAATGGAATTGACCTTTAGAAGTTTTTCTTCAGGAAGGTGATCTGAATTAAGTAGATGGCTTCTGCTTACTAAGCTTTTCTGCTCCAACAAAACCCCGTTCCTTGCTTTCCCTTGCGGGTGTTGTAACGCTCTCAGCCAGCAAACTTCCCGACATTGAATTGAGTCAACTGATTGAAGAGGAAGCCGCTGCTATTCCGCCCAGATCGGTTTTCGTTGCAGCTTGGGGTCTCCGGAGACCGGGATGCGAAGACGCTCCTCCTGCTGAAGACGGGCTGCATCTGCGGGGGAATTAGCCGCGACAGCTCTTAAATTGCGATCGACTGACAAAAGGACAATCGGATAGGTGGCCTAGCTTGCCAAGCGAAAATCAGAAAGCAAGCGAATAAGGGGCAAAAAAGCTTTTCGCTCTCATGGCAACCACCAAAACTTCGGTGAAGCCAGTGACTTGCGGCAGATCCGGCTGATGTCTTGCGCAATCACTGGTCAAAACCACTGGCCAAAATAAAAGTGTGGGCCACAAGGGCTGAGCTCGTTACATGGGGTGGCCAAAGGAGCCAATGGATTCTTATTTTGCAAGATATGAATAGAAACATTGCGCTGGGGAGCTAAAAGCGTGCGTTGTTGCGCTTTTTCATGAAATTGCGTAAACAAAAGCCTAATAACGATCAAATTGATAGATTTCTAAATATCAGAGCTTCAGGTTTCCTTTAGATTCTTTGGAGTGTTGCTCTTGGGTCCTTCCCTTCTGTCTATGGCAAGTTCTAAAAGAGAGTTGGCACTGCTTGGAAGCACATTCCTTTTTGGTTATGGGGCCCTAGAGCTTGCTCTGCGTTTTGGTGGTTTTTAAGAGCTCGCTGCGGCACATATCGGTGCACAGTTTCTGTATCACTCGTTGAATCTTGGCCAGTGGTAGGGGTTCTTCTGCCACTGCGTAAAAAAGAGTGGTTTGTTGATTTGCCCTTTGCCTTCATTGGCGGCCAATCTCGATGCCGCTCCCTCAGTGGCAAGGGATAAAGCCCCCCGCATTTGTTCGATACGCATCAGCGGGAAATAGCCAAAAGGGATGATCCAAACCTTCTCGATCTAGGTTTTTAGCACTGGCTTAGACCAGCAATAAGCAATGAGGTAGTCCGAAAGATCGCTGGAAATTGCTCAATCTGCCGCTCTCATGCTTGTGCTCTTGCTTCTTGCCTTCAAGGGTCTACTAGAATCAAAAGAAAAGGATCTGTGAAGAAGGCTGTTTCTCTATCTCTTCTTTTTCTTTGCGCTCAGCCATTGAGCGGGCAATCAACAGAACTATATGGTCAGGAGTTTTTTGAAAGCCCCCCTAGAAATATTTCTATTCATAATTCATATTCTAATGCCTATCAGAGGTCTTATCCCGTTATTTCATTGGAACTGCCAGAAAATGCTGGGGCTAATCTGAAAAGAATTTCCTTGTCGCAAATTAATGGCACGGAGAGATGGAACTGGCGAGGGAAGGATCTCTCGGTTTATTCTGGCTTTTATAATATGCGAAAGCGTGGAGAAAAAGGTCTTGCAAATCTACAATTTAATGATGAGAGTGGAATCACTGAGATTGTCTTCAGTCCTTCCATTAAGCCTGGTCAGATCGTTAGCGTGGTTATCCCAAGTATTAATCCAAAGCAGGGGGTTTACGAATGGTCGGCAAGTTTTTACCCCGAATCTTCTTCCCTGCCTCCCTCTCAAACGCTTGGCCCAGTCCTGCGTTTAGACATTTATAGATCAAACATTCGTTTTTAATTGTCATTAAACTTGGCCCCTTTGATTGAGGTCACTGCTCCCTTTCCTGATGGGAGTCAGTGGTGGTTTGATTGCGATGGGTCCTCACTTGAAATTTAGGGGAATCTGCCCAAGTGTTCCGAAGGCTGCGGATTCGGGGAAGTGTTGGAGGTTTAGACGCATTAAGTGGTCGATTACGATTCCCTTTTGAGAAAGCGCTCCAGTGGTCTTTCTCCCATGGCTTGTTTTAATCCTTGAGGAACAAACGGTTGATCCAATTAGTTGAATGTGGCCTCGTACTTGTGCTCTGCGGTTTGGTCTGAGGCAGCAATTGGCGACGATTCTCGCCTCAGTCGATGAAACGTCTCTTTAAAAGCTGATTTGGTTCAAGATGCTTTGACCAGTAAGTAGCTCAATACCGAGGCCGATAACAAAACCAAGCATCCATTCAGTCGTTCCGCTTTGATTAGTCGCTCATGTCGGATTTGCTCTGCTGCATGAATGGAAGTGCAAGCTTTTCTCGGTGCCGCCTTGGGCAGGGACTTGACCAACCGAAGCAGACGCCCTAGAACTCGAGAAGTAGTTCAGGTGTATTAGTGAGTATCGACCACTCTCTCCGGCGCAGGAGTCCGTTTGCGGGCAAGGGTGCTCCTGCATTCCTGAGCGTTAGTTCTGGCGACTTTGTGATTGTGCAGGCGGAGCAGCAGGTTGCGCGAAAGGTTGATGGCAGCTGGTGGATGGGACAGGTGGTGTTCTGTGAAGGGGGAGCAAGGGATCCGATGGTGAACACAATGTTTCAAGTCTCCGACGTTGATGATGGTGTTATCCATTGGGTTAATGGTGATGAGGTCACGCACATTGTCCGCTCATTAGATGGTCTGCAGCTGATGGCTTGATGTATAAGTTTCCCGTGGTAGTTCTGTCTTTTGATACCTTCTTTTATGGAGCTGATCCCATGCGATCCTTTGATCTTGTTGGTAATAATTGACTATCAGATGGCCGTAATGCCGGCTGTTGTGAAAAAATAGTGTCAGGTTTTAAGGCATTTAAGAAGTCCTCTCTCTGGGCCGTACTAACTGCGCTCAGCGGTTTGTTGTTGCTCTTGCTGGTGACTTGGGTCTCGATCAGTCCTTGATGCTCCAGGCTTCCCGCGCCGCAGCGCGTGGGCGACGCGTTCCGGGCCTCCCGCTGCTGAGATTTGGTGAGGTTTGCAGCCGGCTACGACGCTGTCAAAGAGTCCTCCTTCGAACATCGCCATAACACCTAAAAACCAGAGTGTTGAGCCTGGGGCACTGCTGCTGCCAGCTCCAAATGCGGCGTTCTCCACCTCGCCGATGACATCCACGTTGTATCCACCCAGCACGTGTAACCAGTCGTGATGAGCAAGGGCGGCATTGGCACCGCCCAGCTCTCCAGGCGTGGTGAAGCTATGGCTCTGGTAGTGCTGCCAAACAGCAGCACCCAGCGTGCCTGCCGGTAGCTGAGCCAGGGAGCGCCACTGAGCTGCTAGCTCTGGATCTTCTTCCACCGTGAAGGTCCAAGCTTGCGATCCATGCTTCTCCAGTAGCAATTCAAAATTGGCTTTTTGAAGATCCTCTTCCCCCATCCAGAACAGCCGATAAAAATCACTCTGAGCTTGAGCCCTGGCTTGGGTTGCCACATCTCTGGCCAATACAAGGGATCGGTCGTGGACATTGAGCGCATTTGCCCAGTGTTCCAACGACCGCTCCAGCTCGGTTGGGATGGGATTGACCATCATTTCTGTGAGTACGAGAAGTTCGATCAGCTCCTGCCGCTGCAAAGGGTCCTGAAAAATGACGCCGGCCTCTGTCACGCTTAGGCCGGGGATTCGTTGAAAGTCGATCTCTACTTCCAGTAGCTCTCGGAAGATCAAAGACAGGAAATAGGGCTGGAATTTGGAACACCAACCACTGGGGAGTCGCATAGCTCCTACGACAGCTGCAGCAAGTTGTTCGGCCTGATCTGCAGAGGTATGAGCCAGAAACATCCTGCCTAACTCCCTTCCAGTTAAATATTTCTAATAAATAGTTTAAGACTTACCTGTAATGAAAAGCAAAAACATCCTGAAATCTGATTCGCTAATCCTTTTGTTGTAGTGCGTGATGCTCAACGCAGGTTTGCCATCCGGTCAACACTCGAGCCGATGACCTCAACGACGAATGCTTCCATTCCATCGTGATCAATGCATGGCTTGAGTCGAAACAGGAATGCATTCACCCAGGCCGTTTCCTTGTTATTGGTTTCATGCCCTCGGTCTACAAATCCAGGTTTTTGCCGAAAGAGGTGCAGAAGAACCTCCAACACGTCTTTGGATGAGAGATTCTCAGGATCAACAAAAGGCAGATTTTCTCTGACTTCCATCGTTGAAATGGAAGCCGAATAGTCGAAGTCCTCTGGAATCACTGCAGAGTCGATCCGTTGATTGTTAAGGGAGCGTAGCGATACCCACGTCTCTCTGTTGCAACGCTGCAGCTCCGTGGACTGATCAGCAATCAACCCTATTTTTTATTGAGAACTCTCCAACCCATATAGCCTGCACCGCCAAGGAAAATGATTGGAAGGATTGCCTTGATGAACCCCAAGGCAACCCAAACCACCAAGATGCCAGCACCTATTCCAATGCCGGTCTTCTTAACCATCGCTTGACTTTGGTCTGTCATCGTTTCCCATTTGGGTAGTGGCATGTCTGGATCTACTGCGTCTTCTCTTTATGACTCAATCTTTGGTTGGTGTCATGTATTTCTATAGGTGAGTGTGCAGATGCCCTCAAAATTGATGCTTGATCTCGGCGATGAGCGACTTGCGCTAGAAGTAAAAATGCTATATCCAAACACATTCGTGAGCTATGGAGTTTTCTCGTGTGGACAATGAAGCTCCAGACAGATAGAGTTGCTTAAAAATTATCCTCAAAAATGAATACGTAGAATTTTTGGATCAATGAAAAGAGGGAAAAAGCTGAAAATTAAAACTTGAAAATGGTTATTTTAAATTTTCGGATTAGTGAAAAATATGGAAAATTTACGTTAGATTTTAATGCTAAATGTGTTGAAGCTTTTAGATTGGACATTGCAATTATCTGGTCATATTATTTCAGCCTGCGGCACGATTGAAGCCAAAGCTAGAGCTCATTTGTACATCTATCTCTTGACGCATTCGCGAGATTGCTTCTCTTGCAAAAGCTTTCTCATTTTCTTGTGCTGTGATGATTGCTTTGGTGATCTCCCGGAGTTTGCCGATGTCATCGCAAGCATCAATGTCTCTAAAGGCAGCTTCTAATTGAAATTTTTGCTCGATTGATAAACGATGGTTGGTCATTGGCCAGATCAATATTGTCTAAAATCTATTGAGTCTGATCGGTGACTGCTGTTCGGTTGAAGGTACGGTCTCGAAACAAGAGTTGCTTCTCCTTCTTCCTCGTTAGGAGGGGGTAGGGGTAGGTTGCCGGTGGGGTCGAGAATGAGAGGGTGGATTAAACTTGTGGTCAACTACTTAGAGATCCTCACTTTGCGAAGAGACTCGAACTGACATGGATGTTGAGCTAAACGGGACAACGATCTATCTCGATCGCCCTAGTGATAAGGCTGTTGTTCAACGCGTAGCAGCTCATATTCAGCGTCGCATTGCTGAAGACGATTGGAGGCCTTATGCCTCCAAGGCTGATGCCTTAGCGGTTTGGGCAAAACTTGGAGGAATTCGTTTGAAAGTACTGCAAGCATTCGACTTGGTTGAGTAGGTGATCGCTCCAAGTGCATCATTCATCGTCTTCGGGTGGATATCTCATTCTTTGTTCAGTTGGCCTTGTGAAAGATCGAGATGATAAAAAACGGAGCGAAGCCATGATTTGCCCTCGCTATGGATCTTCCGTATGTAGGCCTAAATATTCCTTAGTGACAGCCGAAATCTTTGCTACGTATATGCACAGTGAACCTGGCTTTATGGGTTTCTGTCCTGTTGTTTATCGCTTGAGTGAGTGGACCGTCGATAACGAGTCTCTGAGACATTCAGCACTCAAAATCAGATGATGGCTTAGATCTTCACCCCAGACGCTTCGCTTCGCAACTTGGTTGATCTCTTTCTGGAATCTGTGGAGGGGGCGATGCCTTTCCAGTTCAGAAGGAATTAAGTCAAAACCACGCCATTCCTAATGTCTTTGGTTTTGGTTCTGATGGCAATGCGTCATTGCACCGATGTGCTTTTTGCTCGCCTGCGCCACAGTTTGTGTATCGAAATCGGAGGAGCCATGACGGCCGATACTCCACCTCAGCAGATCAAAGAAGCAGCCTGACCACTTGGCCCCTGCTCCAACAGTTTTTTCACCCAACGGCGAGTTCCGTCCTTCGGTAGGCAAGCTCTTGAGCGCCACGTCGATCGACACTCCATCTGCACCGAAACAGGTGCCCTTAGGAGTTCAACCACTCACCACTTAGGAACCAGGCCCCAGGCGCCAAACGCCAGACGCTTCGCACTCCTCTTTCAGTTCACTGTTGTCGTTTTGAGGTTCACGCTTCTGCGATACAGATTCACTGGATCTTGGTTAGCGCTATGCATAAACGAGCGAGCTAGGCCGTCTCTTCCATCCGGGAGGGGCGGCCTCTCTCCTTCTGGATGCGCTTTCGTTTCCGTTTCACGACAGACCTTGATGTCAGGGCTTGGCTTGAGCCAGACCATGGGGTATCGAGGACTTCCGATGAGCCCAAACTTGATTCAAGCAGCCGGTATCGGCAGCTTTATAGCAGCTATTTCTGCTGTCTTTGTCACGGCCATGGTTGTCGTTGGTTGAGGCAGAGGTCTGATCGCCGAGCTCTGGTCTGAGCGCCCTTGAGGCAACCGTGTTTGGAGATGTTGCCTGGTAACAGCCCCCGATTGATTAAGTTTGCTCGAGCTTCAGTTGGGGTTGCAGCTTTGTATTGCATTTCGATTGTGCTTTCAATGGTTAGTCAGCTCGATCCTTGCTTTACAGTCAAGACGATGACGGCTGACCTCAATGACTTGGGAATACACGCAATTGCGTTTTGTTCCGAAAGGAAAGTCGTGGACCGGAGAAATAGAAGAGCTTTGGCTTGATGAAAAGCAGTTGATTTCTCGAAGGAATCCCCAGCATGAGGTCACTTTGGTGGGATTAATGAACGAGCTTGGACAGCAAGGCTGGGAACTGATCACCTATGCGCAACCCTTCACTGGGTACCACGGCGGTTGCTATACGTTTAAGCGACAAACATCATGATTAATCGCTAGAAGATTCGCATTGAATGAATTTCGTGATCAAAGGTGTGTCGTAATACGATTTGATTAGTGCGTCATATGATTTTGTCTAATTTGCTTTATTCAATGCTTTAAAGATGATTTAATGCCATAGATCGTTACTATAGTATTTGAACTTTTCCCTTTCTTTCCCTCAATAGCTGGAAATATGCTGGCATTTGCTCATCTGATGATGTCTCTTTTCGGTCGAGTCCCAATGACGTCTTGGAGCAAAATTGGTTGTTGGTCAATGCTTGCGGTTGCATGGACTCTCCCTGTGCATGCCATGGCCTTGGAGCAGGTGAGGTATCGCTGTGGAGCGCTAGGTGAAGTGCGTGTGAATCGTTCCAAGACATATCCAACAAAAGCTGTCGTTATGTATCGCGATCAACGTTGGCCAGGCACCATGAGTGGAGGATCGATGACATTTTTTAGCCCCACCAACCAAACGCCAGATAGTCCTTGGATGAACTTCGGGCGAAACGGCGTATGGCTTTACAGCAATTACGTTGGAACTTCCGGTTGGAGTGAGTTTTGGGCAGAGGATGCCGCCATCTATCGACGGAATCATCCTGACTTTCTCGAATCAAGCTGTAAGGTCATGAGTCCGTAAGTTTTGTACGGCTTGGTTTGTCAACGCATGATGGGCGGAAAAGTTTTCGCTTGATGTCAATGCGCTGGTCTTGTTGTCCAGCCGTTTCTAATTTCAGGACAGTGCGCGTCTGGATTGGCGTTTGATGCCCTCTCCCAAGCCGAGACGCATCTTGCCGAGTCGTTCCTTAGAGCGATTTATCGGTAGATGGTTGGTTGCTATCCCGGTGGCTTTAGCTCCGGCCTGGCTCTCTGCAGAATTGTTCCGCCTTCCAACCGGGAGGGTGTGTGCAGTGATGAATCGCTCGTTGCAAGAGCAAGTTTCAGGTTCGGTGGCGAAGCGGTTGCAACAGGACTGCCGTCAGGCCACTGATGAGAGCGTGAATTTTTGGCTTCTCTGGCTCATTTGGGCCCTCTTGATTCGATCGAGCTATCGCTACTGGCCTTTATTGGTTGCGATGGTGGTCGAGGGCGAAAAACATGACTTCTAGCGTCTTGCTTGGGATTGTTTGTTTACTCAATCAAGACAGTTGAGTGAGAATCGTTTTGGAAGGAATGGTTGGATTGCTTGGATTGTCTTTCAACATTTTGTAAGCTTGGGTTCAGAATTGTGTCTTTGAAAACACTTTGATGGTCGGACTCCATTAGCTGTTGGAACGCTATTTCTGCTGAAATCCGTTACCATTACTCAACGTTTTCAGTATTGACTCGCTAGTTAATAAGTGAGATCTCGAGCATGCAGGCCTTATCAGGGTATAAATCGATTAGCTTTGGTCTTGATTTGATGCCCAATGGCATTTCACTTGCATCCTCTGTCTATTGGATGTTCAGGAATGTCGCTCCACACTAGAAGCATGACGAACAGCACCCCCACGATCCTGATCTGGGTCAACCAATACAAAAAATACCAGCAGCTGATCGAGCAGGGGCTGACCGATGAGGCCTCAGTCTTGAAAAGAGAAATTGATGAAGCGCTGCCCTTGATTGACTTGACCTGGAGAGATTTAGAACAAGCAGCATCCGGTGGGTCTAACCCATAGGGTGGGCTCTACCTGAAGCAGGGCTTCACTGCTTTCCATGCAGTTCCCTAAACTCTTCAAGTTTATCGAGATCTTTTTGTTCATCCACGCTGTAGTCAGTAAGGATTAGGGCCTTTCCAATCGTTCCAAGTGCATATTCAAGACGATCGAGATTTTTGCGTCCTTCCTCATCACATCGAGCCGCTCGAATCACATCAGGCTTCAGTTGATCAGCAAGGTTTTCCATTCCATCGGCAATGAAGCGAGCTTGATCGAGCGGTGTTGTCATGAAGATCCTGGAATCCTGAGTTAGTGAACCTTCCCCAATCATAAATTAGATTTGAGATCATCTCAATATTAATTGTTTGATAATTTTATGTTTTAAACAATATTTATTTGACACTTCAGGCTTCGTTGGATCAACCTCTGGCATCGTATTCGATGTTGTGGCATGGATGGTGCATCTGCTTTGGGACTTGAAGCTCTCTGCTTAGTCGTGCGAAAAGCAACGGTGATGCTGTGAGTTTGTCTGTTAACCCTGCCATGATCGCTCAATGTGAGTAAGTTGAGTGAACACCTGTTCGGCACAGCAGCACAGCACTATGGCGTCATATTCATTTGATGTGGTTTCTGATTTTGACCGTCAGGAGCTGGTCAATACTCTGGATCAAGTCCGCCGGGATGTTGGAAATCGCTATGACCTTAAAGACTCCGGCACAGAGATTGATCTGGCGGAAACGGAAGTGGTTATTACCACGGCTAGTGACATGACATTGCAGGCTGTTGAAGATATCTTGAGGACTAAAGCGACTAAAAGAGATCTCTCTCTAAAGATTTTTGACTTTCAAACCCCTGAGGCCGTGGGAGGGAATCGCGTGAAGCAGGTCATTCAATTGCGAAAGGGCCTTAGCCAAGAGCTTGCGAAAAAGCTGAGCAAAATGGTTCGCGATGAATTGAAGAAGGTCACGGTTGCCATTCAAGGGGAAAGTCTTCGTATTACTGGAAAAAGCAAGGATGACCTTCAGGTAGCGATTCAACTCGTGAAAAGCAAAGAGGAAGAATTAGATGTTCCTCTTCAATTTGAAAATTACCGCTAAATCTACAGCTTTTGGCTCTAAATTATTGTTGAATCTAGTATTTATAAGGTATTAGGTTTAGTGCCTGCTTGACTCATGTTTGTGAAGTCATGACCTTTTGGGAGGAATGTGGAATATTCTGGTCTTCATTGTGCGTTTTGATTTAAAATAAAATATTGTCCCCCACGATAGTATTATTGGATCATGTTCTCCTTTGCCCTGGAACAATCTTGTCGATTGATTCTTATGGTTTTTGTTGGGCGTTAGGGGATGCTGGGCTGGATTCGCGGCTCTTGCGATAATCTATCTATCATGAATGAATATTCTCAGGATGTTGTCAATAGGACTTAAGTTGTTTAACAGAATCATTGCCGCGATTTTTGTGTTGGTCATTGTTGAAACTGATCCAAGCTCATGAAGTCTGTTCTTGATTCCTCTGTGGCTTGCAAGTTCGCGACTTTTTTGGTCGTCAATCTATGTACAGGCACTGCTCTGCTCTTAGGTTCCTTTCCGGTTCGTTCCAATCAAGTTCGTTTGGCTAGGCCGGCCTCTGAAAATCTCTTGCAGGAGTCGGGTCAGCGGTTTCATCCTGTTCATTCATCACTCGGAATTGTTAGTAGCCAGGAGCGATTAGCGAGTGAGGTGGGTGCCTTAATGCTTCGGAAGGGAGGGAATGCCATGGATGCTGCTGTCGCTTCAGCTTTTGCTCTTTCTGTGACGTTGCCCCAGGCAGGAAATCTCGGTGGAGGTGGATTTCTTGTGTTTTGGCACGCACCTGAGCGCAAATCCTATGCGCTCAATTTTCGTGAAATTGCTCCTCGATTAGCGCATCGAGACCTCTTCCTTGATGCTGATGGTGAAGTGAGTAAGAGCAAGGAATTTTTTAGTTTATTGAGTACTGGCGTCCCTGGAAGTGTGGCTGGTCTTCTGAAGGCTCAGGAGCGTTTTGGCCGTTTGAGTCGGGCAGAAGTGATTGCCCCTTCGATCCAACTTGCGGACGATGGTTTTGTGATTTATCCACAATTGGCTGATTCTCTGAAAAGAGCATTTCCACGTCTGAGGCAAGATCCCACAGCACGTTCACTTTTTTATCGGCAAGTCGAGCTCCCTGATGGTGGAGCTCAGTGGATTCCCTATCAATCGGGTGAACAGCTGCGACAGCCTGAGCTGGCTCAGTCTCTGAAACTCATTTCTCTTAAGGGGGTATCTGGTTTTTATGAAGGAGAGACGGCTCAGAAGATTGTGGCTTTAATGATGTCTAAGGGGGGTCTTATTGATCATCGTGACTTAACTGAGTTTACGGCTCCTTGGGTGGAACCTGTGAAGGGTGTTTTTCGTGGTCATACCGTTATTTCCATGCCACCGCCGAGTAGTGGTGGCATTACTCTCCTTCAGATCCTGAAGCTGATTGAGCCTTTTGATCTCGAGGCCTTAGGCACGAATAGTGCTGACTCGATTCATTTGCTTACTGAGAGTATGAATCTTGCTTATCGAGATCGTAATCAGTTCCTGGGAGATCCAGATCAGATTGATATTCCCATTCGTAGACTTCTTTCTCAATCATATATTGATAGATTGCGTGATCAACTAAATCTTAGCTCGCATACTTCAGCGGTTGATTTGGCTGGACAAGCACCGCTGTCGTCTGGTTTCAATACAACTCATCTTTCTGTGGCTGATCGTGATGGCTCATTGGTGGCATTAACCACGACGCTGAATTTTGCTTACGGCAATGGAATCGCCGTTCCAGAGTCTGGTTTTCTCTTGAATAATGAGCTCGCAGATTTTACGGCTAAGCCTGGAGTTTCCAATGCCTATGGTTTGGTGCAAGGTGAGCAAAACGCAGTTGCTCCACGTCGAAGACCGCTCAGTTCAATGACGCCCACAATTGTGCTGAATCAAGAGGGTGATTCTTGGTTAGCGACGGGGAGCCCTGGAGGGAGTCGAATTATTACGACCGTTGTTCAGGTGCTTTTAAACCGAATTGTCCATGGTCTCAATCTTGCAACAAGTGTCGCTACACCCAGGATTCATAGTCAGTTGTGGCCTGATTCTCTGCAGCTTGAACAGGGTTTTAGTCCCGATACAGTTGAGCTTTTAAAACATAGAGGCCATGCGTTGCGATTCACCCGCTCGATGGGTTCAGCTAATAGTGTTGAGCTCAAACTGAATGGAGGGAGTTTTGGAGTTTCTGATCCTCGCAGGCCTGAAGGAGCGGCTATAGCTGAATAATATTAAAAAAGTTGGGTCCCAAGTTGCAATGAAAAGCTGTTATCTATTTGGGGATATGTTAGAGAATTATAGATAAGTTGACCATTTAGGGAAGTGAAAAGTTTTTTGTCTCCTAATGGATATATTTTGATGGTTCCTGAAAAATTATTGCTCGGAGACAGTCCGTCTATATAGGCGCCTGTGAATTGATTGCTTAGTGAGAGATTGAAGTAATTATTCGGTTCCCAGTCGAAACTGATTCTTGCGCTACTTGCTGCAAATGTATTTCCACAGTACTTATCATCTGTGCACAAGTTTCCGCCCCAAATGCTCTGTACTGATGGCCCTGCGGATACATTAAAAGTTGTAGTGTCTGTCTTTATGAGGTCATATCCAATGCCGATTGAGTTGACAAGATTATTTGCTCCTACTTGATTGAGAGTGTCATAATCGTAAATGTTTGAGATATAAGCATTTGTTCTGCCTGAAAATGTATATGAATAGCGTAGGTCTAGTTGCCCTTGGTTGGTGTCAGTAGACCCTTCCTTTTCGCCGTCGCTTCTGGAAAAACCATATTCTGTATTTGCTTTAAAGGAAAACAGGTTTACTTCGTCCTTGTATTGCGTGATGAGTTGAGATGTGCTGTCGAGGTCTTGGTCTCGATCTGTATTTGATGCTGTAATCCCTGCTGAAAAGCTCCCTGTCCACCGCTTTTTTTTTGGTTTGGATTTCAAGGATGTTGATTGAATCTCAAGCTTACCTAAGCTTGGATGTTCGATGACTGTCACGGTATCAGTGCTCTCACCCTTAACCAATGTGCCTTGAATCTTGTCGCCATTGCTAAGGGTTAGTGTAATTGTTTCTGCGGAAGCGATGCGAATTCCGCTTTCTAATAGCAACATCGTTGTCGCGTTTAGGGCGATTGAAAGGCATGCTGTTTTGATCAAGATGGAAGGCTTGTGTTTCTTTTCCGAATATTACATTATATCGAAAGATTTACTAGTGCCTTTTTGTCAAGGTGGATAGGTGCGAGCCCATGTCAGAGGGGTTGGGTTGGTGATCCATGTTCCAGTGAGATTGATTGACCAGACTTTGAAGTGGAAAAAACTGTACTGAGTTGTTTGTTTAGTTTTTGATTGCTTGAAACTGACTCTGTCCTACCTAATCTGTCACTGATCCAAGGCGGTCCAATGTTCTAATCTTCGTTGCATCCAACCATAAGATGATTATTTGATTATCTAAGTGCTTCCCACGAATAGCTAGCCATGAAATCTATTTTTTTCTATTTTAGAAGTTTGTTGCAGAGATGATTGCGCTTCGTTGGCTCGAGCTCCTTTCATGAAAAGACCAAGGCTCAGCACCGCATTTGCGATACGTGTTTTTTTATCTGGGTTCTATTCAGGAGATTGCAGCGAAGCTTTCTCGGAAAGCCTTGATGGTTGCGTCGATGTCTTCATCGGAATGGGCAAGCGACGTGAAGCCTGCTTCAAATGCAGATGGTGCAAGGTAAACACCGCGTTCAAGCATCGCTCTATGCAGTTGTCCAAACCTCACTGCATCGGTTGTTTTCGCTTCTTCAAAATTTCGGACTGGACCCTCACAGAGGAAAAAGCCAAACATGGCACCAACGCTGCCCCCGGTGATCGGAAGACCAGCCTCGCGGCCCGCTTCCAGGATTCCTTGAATTAAGCGTTCGGTTGTAGCGGTGAGCTTTTCGTAACTGCCTGGCTGCTTGAGCAATTCGAGTGTTTTGATCCCAGCCGTCATTGCCAAAGGATTGCCACTCAATGTGCCTGCTTGATACATAGGGCCAGCTGGAGACACCATTTCCATAATTTCTCTGCGACCGCCATAAGCACCAACAGGCAACCCTCCTCCGATGACCTTGCCCATCGTGGTGAGATCTGGAGTCACTCCAAAGTGAGCTTGGGCCCCGCCGTAGCTGATACGGAATCCAGTCATCACTTCATCAAAGACCAGAAGTGCACCGTTTTCTTTGGTGAGTTCGCGCAAACCCTCCAAAAATCCTGGCTCAGGTTGGATGAACCCTGCATTTCCAACAATCGGTTCGAGAATCACCCCGGCGATTGCGTCAGGGTTCTCAGCGAAGAGCTGCTTCACCGATTCCAGATCGTTGTAAGGAGCGGTCAGCGTGTTTGCTGTGGTGCTCCGTGGCACTCCGGGCGAATCGGGTAAGCCGAGTGTTGCCACACCAGAGCCAGCTTTGACGAGGAACATGTCCGCATGGCCGTGGTAACAGCCTTCGAACTTGATGATCTTGTCGCGCCCCGTGAATGCTCGGATCAAGCGCAGCATCGACATGCAGGCTTCTGTGCCGCTATTCACAAAGCGGACCATCTCCACGCTGGGGACGGCTTCAATCACCATCTCCGCCAGGGTGTTTTCTAATGCGCAGGGAGCACCAAAGCTTGTGCCTTTCTCAATGGCTTCTTGGAGAGCGCTAATGACTTCTGGATGGGCATGACCGCAGATCGCTGGCCCCCAGCTGCCGATGTAGTCCACGTATTTATTTCCATCAACATCCCAGGCGTAAGGGCCTTTGACCCGATCGAACACGATGGGTTGTCCTCCGACCGACTTGAAGGCGCGCACCGGAGAGCTCACGCCTCCAGGCATCAGATCCTTGGCAGCATTGAAAATGGCCTCGGAGTTGCTGGTGTTCAGAGTGGAAGCAGTCACGGGGACGGGAGCCAAAGGGCAGTTGCAAACCGTGCAATATCTTGACCCAAGATCGGCCCGATGTGTTTTTTCTGTAGTTGAAGCCTAAGAATTGATGACAAAACTGCCTAAGTTGCCTTAGTTCGGCACGTCATCAGTGAACTACGACTGGCCAGCGCTTGAGCGGGAGTTGAGAGGTTTCCTCCCGTCAAAATCGGTCGTCGCGAGGCGGCAGGAATTGCTCTCTTACGACTGTGATGGTCTCACCATGGATCGGCACATGCCGAAGCTGGCGGTGTTGCCAGAAACGGCCGATGAGGTCGCCCAAATCTTGGCCTGTTGCCACCGCCAGGGCATTCCTTTTGTGGCTCGAGGGAGTGGCACTGGGCTTTCAGGTGGTGCGCTGGTGGAGCAAGAAGCGCTTCTGGTCGTGACCAGTCGTATGCGCCGAATTCTCAAGATTGATCTCGAGAATCAGACGATCACGGTGGAGCCCGGTGTGATCAACAGTTGGGTGAGCCGTGCGGTGGTTGGTGATGGCTTTTATTACGCCCCAGATCCTTCGAGTCAGGTGGTCTGCAGCATCGGCGGCAATATCGCTGAAAATTCAGGTGGTGTTCATTGCTTGAAGTACGGCGTCACCAGCAACCATGTGCTCGCCTTGGATGTTGTGCTGCCGGATGGCACACCCACGCGCCTTGGAACCTCGCTGTGCGATGCCGCTGAGCTCGATCTGCGGGGCGTGTTTATTGGGAGTGAGGGCACGCTTGGAATTGCCACGGCGATCACGCTTCGCTTGTTGCATGCTCCCGATGCAGTTGGCGTGTTGCTGGCAGATTTTCCTTCCATGCAGGCCGCTGGAGAGGCTGTGCGCTTGATCACTCGCGCTGGGGTCTTACCGGCTGGGCTCGAAATCATGGATCAAACCTGCATCAAGGCGGTGAATGAAGCGTTTGGAGAAGAGGAGTATCCACCGGAGGCTGGAGCTGTTTTATTGATTGAGCTTGATGGCCAGCAATCGGAGGTCAAGCAAGCAGTGACGGTCACCTCGGCCCTTTGTCGAGAGGCTGGGGCCGGCGATATTCGTGAAGCCTGGAGTGAAGAGGATCGTGCCCGTCTATGGAAGGGACGCAAAAGCGCCATTTCAGCGCTTGGCCGGCAATATCCCAGCTATTACCTCCAAGACGGCGTGGTGCCGCGTACGGCTCTCCCGAGGGTTCTCAAGGCCATCGATCAGCTCAGTGCGGAACACGGTCTGGTGGTGGCGAATGTGTTCCACGCTGGTGATGGCAACCTGCATCCGCTGATCCTGTATCGCTCATCAGAAAAGGGTGTTAATGAACGGGTGAAGGCACTCGGAGGCGCGATCATGCATCTTTGCCTTGAGGTGGGCGGCAGCATCAGCGGTGAACACGGCGTTGGCAGCGATAAGCGCTGTTATCTCGACCAAATGTTCAGCGCTGACGATCTGGTCAGCATGCAATGGGTTCGGCTTGCTTTTGATCCGCTTGGCCGTGCGAATCCCGGAAAAATTTTTCCAACACCACAGAGCTGCGGCGAGTCAATGCGACGTTCTGTGCAGTTGCAGGCGGAGGGACAATCGCTTCCTGAAGAAGCAATTGTGTATTGAAATCAGTCCTCGGCCTCATCGTCGTCTTCTAAGTCCCAGGCCAGGTCAACCACTACAGGTGCGTGGTCGCTGGGTTGGATCCGTCCCCGTTCCTGCTTGTCGATCGAACAGCTTCGCGCGAGCTCCCGAAGCGTTTCATCGAGATACACGTGATCGATTCGCCAGCCACGATCTCGGTCCCAAGCACCACTGCGGTAATCCCACCAGCTCCAATGGCCGCTGTTCGGTTCAAACAGACGAAAGGCGTCCTGAAGATCAGGACCTAAGGCCGCTCTTAACGCGTCCCGTTCGCGATCTGAGGCCATGATCCCCCCGGATAAACGATCAGGATCAGGGAGGTCTCGCGCTTCAAGGCCGATATTGAAATCTCCCACCACACAGAGCGGTTCATCTCTGGTTTGGATGGCCCTGAGGTAGCGCTCCAGACAGGCCAGCCAGTTGAGTTTGTAACTGTATTTATCTGAGCTGAGACTCGATCCATTCGGGACATACAAATTCACGACTCGAACACCATCGATGAGTGCGCTGATGACGCGTTTTTGAGCACTAAGTTCCTCGGCTTCTGCGTCGTCCATGAGCTCTGCACTGAAACCCATCCGCACGTCTTCAAGGGATGTGCGACTGATCAGTGCAACGCCGTTGTAGGCCTTCTGTCCGTAAAACTGAACTTGATATCCCCTCTGGAGAAAAGGCTCTAGCGGAAATTGAGGATCATCAACCTTGGTTTCCTGCAATGCCAGCAGGTCTACTTCCGAATGTTCAAGCCAATTCAGAACATGATCCAGTCGGGTTCGCACTGAATTGACATTCCAGCTGGCGATTTGCACGGATGATGCGGCTTCTGAAGGTGACCCTTAGCATCAGGCCGATCTTTGGGAGCTGAGAACGTGCCATCGCTTACCGCGTTAAGACCTCATCTTCTTGGGCTCATCAGTGCGATGTCGCTGGTCACTCCCGTAGACGTTTTGGCTCAAGAAAGCCCGATGGGTAGCGGTTATCAGTCTCCCCAGCAGCGTGATGTGTTCCAAACCGTGCCAGGCCAGAACGACCAGGATTCGGTGCTTGACGCCACCAACCCCATGGACTTAATGAATCGGTTGCGCAGGGCCAATGCGATGAATGACGCCACACCGCCCGGCGACGCCATCGATGCGGCGCTTAAGGCTTTTGAGTCGTCTCAGCCAGCGCCTTAGGGGGGAGAGGGCAGCAGGGTTGCGCGATGATTTACCGCTCTGTCCTCTTCCTTTCGGAAGGAGTCAAGTTGCCAGCGCACCGCTAGCTGATCGAGGGCTTGCTTGTTCTTTTCGTTGACCGAAAGACGGTTTCGGACCCTTAGCAATACCTCTTGCGAAAGCTGTCCCTGTCCCTTGTCTCGATGGAGCAGGGCGAGGGCGAGCAGGGGTTGCATACGTTCTGGAGTTTCTGCGGCAACGATGCGGTATGTGGCGATGGCTGCGTTGTCTTGCCCCGAGAGACGTTGCAGATCAGCGAGGCGCAATCCAAGCGAAAGTCGTTGACCTTTAGGGGTTTGCTTGAAACGATCGTTTGTCTGTTCCAAAGCGGTGGCCTGACGCTTTGTTCCCACAGCCAAGATCAGTTGGAAGTTTTTTACCTCTGGGCGATTGGGCCATAGGGCTTGAAGGGTGATGAGCTCACGCCCTGCTCCATCGCGATCACCTCGTTGGAGCTTCATTTGGGCCAGAAGCAAGCGCCAACGCCACTCGCGTGGATGGGAGAGGGCGAGTTGCTCCAGTCTTTGCTCTGGCTCAATGGCTTGAGGGGCCTTTGTCTTGGCTCGATGTTCGACAGGCTTGACGGGTGACTGCAGCTGTTGATTGGTCTGTTGATCTGCCTTTGGATGTTGATTCAGTGATTGGGCTACAAACCAGCCTGTGATCAGGGCCAAAGGAAGTCCCAATCCCATCATCCATCGATCTCGAACCGCCTGTAGTCGGTTAGCGCCGGGCAATCTGCATGGGGAGTGCTGAGACCACTGTGAATCGAATCCCCCGAGCTGGCTAGAGTTCTCAAAGGCAAATGGAAGCCACTCACAGCAATGCGCGACCATCCGATTTCCCCGGTTACAGAACCCCTCCAGTACCGGGCGATCGGTGTTGTTAGGGGCGTCTATCGACCGGAATCTGACGATCAGCTGACCCGGGGAGTCTTGATCGATTCCGATGGCAATGAATTGGAGGCTGTCGTTCTTGGCAGGATGCTTACCCTCATGCGTCGTCATCTCGATATGACAACGCCTCACCTTTGGGTGGTGTATCCACGCTGCCGTGAATCTGATCAGCTGCATCTGCAAATTGCAGGAATTTGGGAGCCGAGCACGTTGGCGACAGCTGAGTCCTCGGATGCCGAAGCCGTGGATGCCGAAGCCTCAGAAGCCCAGGGTTCCTTGGATCAACTTCCAGAAGGCGACGACTTCTTCTCGATTCGCGGCGAATTGATTTTCACGAAGCCAGAAGCTAATGAGCTCGTCGTGAAGGTGCGGCAGCTGCCTCGAGCTGATGGATTCCGTCCTTTGCCGTTCAAAGTTCAGCTCACAGGAGAGCTGCCACTCGAGCATTTAAGGCATTTCGTCAGCTTGGATGTGCGCCGTCAAGGACAGCTCCTCGCTGTTGAGGCCGTTGAAGTGATTGCACCGATGCCAACGCGAGGCGGAAAAGGCAGGGAGGGATCCCGTAAGGGAGGTGCCCGTCCCCGACCTGCCAGCACCTGACCTGATGCCGTCTTCCCCCACCTTCAACACCACTGCCGGTGTCGCGGTGGCTAGCGCCACCGGTTTGGCTGTGTTTGGACCACTGATCGGACTGTCGACGGCATGGATTGCTCTCGGGTTGGGAGGTGCACTCTTGGGCCTCACCGTTGATGCCGCTCAGTTCAACGGGATGGGAGGCCATCTTTTGGCGGAATCATTGCCTGGCGGTCGCAACAGATTGCGCAGAGTTGCGTTTCACGAGGCTGGTCACTGGTTGGTTGCTCAAGAGGAAAATCTCGAGGTCAAACGGGTTCTTGTTGGAACCCGTGGTTGTCTTCAGGCGGGGTTGCGCTGCAACGGTGTCACCGAATTTGCTCTACCCGATCGTGCCCGTTTGCCTCTAGAAGACTTACGTCGCTGGAGCCGGGTTCTTCAGGCCGGAATGGCTGCGGAAACGCTGCTGGAGGGCCCCCCTCAAGGGGGCGAAGATGACAAGGCTCTGTTGGGACGCATTTGGGGTGTGTCTGGCCAAGATGTCGATACGGCTCAAAGAGAGCAACGCCGGGCACGTCGAGAGGTCGAGCAGCTTCTGCGTTCGCGCCGCACAGAGATCGAATCGATCGCCAACAGATTGCTGGACGGTATGCCTCCAGAGCCAGCATGAGTGCATTGGTCATTGATTGTCCAACGGGTCTTGCCGGGGACATGTTGTTGTCGGCAGTCCTGGATTTAGGAGTGCCGGAGTCGGTTGTTCATGAGCCTTTGCAAGCTCTTGGTCTCGCCAAGGCCTATGGACTCAACGTTGAGGAATCCCAGAGTGGTGGATTGCGTGGGCTTCGGCTCACGGTGAGCAGCGAGGAACCCAACCCTCCCCATCGTCGCTGGTTAGATCTGCGCGCGTTGATCTCGGAGGCTTTGCTGTCACCTTCCCTAAAGACAAAGGTGTTGCAGGTGTTTCAGGCCCTGGCTGATGCGGAAGCCACGGTGCATGGTTGTGCCCCTGATCAAGTTCACTTCCATGAGATTGGGGCGATCGACAGCTTGGTTGATGTGATCGGCGTCTGCGCTGGTATTGAGAACCTTTCCCCTGATTCGATTTATTGCACACCCCCTCCCTCCGGCCATGGTCGAGTGAAGACGGCCCATGGGGTGCTCCCTGTTCCGGTGCCAGCGGTACTCGAATTGGCAAAGCGTCATCAGCTGCCCCTCCTTACCGGGGAGGATCTTCCTGCTACTGAGCTCACCACACCCACCGGGTTGGCCTTGGTGGCTGTGCTGGCGGATCACTTTCAACGCCCCTCAAGAATGGAGGTTGAAGCCGTCGGCATTGGCCTCGGCCATCGCTGTTTGGATCGTCCCAACCTGCTGCGCTTGATCCGCATTCGTGCTGCGAGCAGAACAGAGCCTTGTTGGCAGGAGCTTGTGGTGCAGGAGGCCTGGATTGACGATGCCACTGCCGAAGAGTTGGCAAGCCTGGCTCAGCACTTGCGTATGGCTGGTGCGTTGGATGTAGTTCAGGGAGCCGTGTTGATGAAAAAGCAAAGGCCTGGTACTTCGGTGATCGCCCTTACAACGCCAGATCTGGCTGCTGCCTTGCGGGACGTGTGGTGGCGCCATAGTCCAACCATTGGCTTAAGGGAGCGCGAACAGGGGCGCTGGGTGCTGCCCCGTCGTTGTGGGGCAAGCACAACCCCTTGGGGCATGATTCGCGCCAAGCAGACGCGCCGACCAGATGGGACCTTCACTTTGAAATGGGAACAAGATGAACTCCAGCGTGTGTCTGCTGAGGCTGGTCTCACCGTGAGGGAGCTTCGTGATCGCCTCTCTTTTGAGGCCCATGCTTTTGTGCCCGAAGAGGATTGGCAGTGCTGAAACGGCTTTCTTTGCCTGGTGGTTTACGCCCTTGGATCACCCTGCTGACCCTCGCCTTCATAGGAGTGGCATTGGCAAGCCATGCCACAGGATTGCGAGCCCTCACGATCAGCCGCCAGGGATGGTGTTGGTTGTTGTTGGGGCTTGGCTTGAGTTGGCTCAGCTTGGTGGTCAATGCCCTGGCTTGGAAGGTCTTGGTGGTTTGGCTCGGTCATCGACCGGGACGCTTGGCCTTGGTGCCGCTTTATCTGCGCAGCAACTTGCTCAAATATTTGCCGGGTGGCATCTGGCATTTCCTCGATCGTTTTCGTGCTCTCCGGCCTCATCTTGGTGGCGGCAAGGCTTTGGTGTCGGTGTTGATGGAACCGATGGTGATGGCCGTTGCTGCCTTGCTTTGGGTGCCATTTGGTGGGTTTCAAAACGGGTTGGCGTTGCTCTGTGTTCTTCCTTCCGCGCTGCTGTTGCCGCGTTGGCGTGAGCCTTTGTTGCGTCGGTTGGAGGCCAGCAAGTTGCGCCAGCTCAATCGCGTGGATCCAGGGAGTACGACCTCCATTGAGGATGAGGAATTGTCTAGCGGCAGAACGTCTTACCCCTGGTGGCCCCTGGTCTCTGAACTGCTGTTCGTGCTCTGTCGATTTGCGGGGTTTTGGTGCTGCTTGCAGACGTTCGGACTCCTGGCTGGGCAGCCTCTAGGCCTTTGGCTAGCGGCTTTTGCCCTTGCCTGGACGGCTGGCCTGGTTGTTCCTGCTGCTCCGGGTGGTTTGGGGGTATTTGAGGCGGTTCTGCTGTTTCGTATGGGCTCGATTGTGCCGGAGGCGCCATTGCTTGCGGTGGCACTCAGCTACAGATTGCTCGTGACCTTGGCGGATCTGATCGCTGCTGCTGCTGTGAAGGGTGATGCCTGGATGACGGCAAAGGTTCGTGTTTGATCTCCTGTTCTGATGGTGTGGCCGCTTCCTGAACTCTTGATGATGGTTGGGCTCAGATCCGTCATTGGGAACTCCCAAACGAGCCGATAACGTGCTGTCCCTTGGAGGGTTTTCAGCAGCTGCTCACCAGGCATCGAATGACCGACTTTGGTTGGTGAGTGTCGATAATTTCAGTTTGGTTCAGCGAAATTTGGTGGGTTTGTTGGCTCCGTGCCGTAGCCCTCGTTGCCGGTCTTTGCCAGAGAGTTAAGTCTCAGTTGTGTGGTCGAGGCCTGGTATGAGGGCAGCTGCAGCAATAAGTCCGAGTCCAAGGATCATCAATGCAGGCCAAAGCGCTGCGGCAAGACGTTCGTCGCTCGCGTATTGAAAAACTCGTACCGAGAGGGTGTCGAAATCGAAGGGACGAAGCGCGAAGGTCAGAGGTAGCTCCTTCACGGTGTCCACAAAAACCAGGAGAGCACCGACCGCGAGCGGGCCCTTCAGCAGGGGAATGTGAATGCGACGGAGCACATCCGGCCAGCGGCAGCCCAGGCCAGTGGCTGCTTCATCAAGGCTGGGTGACATTCGTTCTAAGCCCGCATCAAGCCCACCTTTGGCAACAGCCAGGAAACGATCGCTGTAGCCCCAGAGCAAAAGCAGGATTGGTGAGAGCTGCCAGGGCCCACCGATGATGAGTAAGGCCAGGGCCAGCACTGCACCTGGAATCGCGTACCCGAGCCCGGCAAGAAAGGTGAGGCTGTGGAGCCAAGGGGCCGTGGTCCAGCGCTTTGTGATCGCTAGCAGCAAGGCAGCTGCTAAGGCCAATCCAGCTGCTGCGAGGGCGAGACCAAGACTGCGCAAGGTCAGTTGTAAAAGCTCTGGCTGTAAACCGGTTTGAAGTTGATCAAGGTTCAAGCAGGCCCAGATCAAGGGTGTGCCAAGGCTCAGAAACGGTGGAATGAACCCCAAGGCCTGAGCGGCTAAGGCTCTCGTTCCAGTGAGAGTCCAGTTAGGAGATTCACCACCCGTTAAGCCTTCCGACCATCGACGGCTACGACGACGCAGTTTGCGTTCGCCGATCAACAGTCCCGTCACGATGATCAGCGTGACTAGGGCAAGTCCAACCGCTCCTGCTGGGTTTCCTTCGAGTTGCCAGGCCTGGAGAATTCCAGCGGACAGACTTGGAATGCCTAGGAGTTGAACGGCCCCAAGTTCGTTGACCACCTCCATTCCCATCAGGGCGATTCCGGCTCCGATGGCAGGTAGAGCCATCGGGAGGGCGATGCGTCGAAAGCTTTCCCAGGGACCTACGCCGAGGCAACGGCAGGCCTCAAGCTGACGGCGACCGCAGATGCTGAAGCTTTCAGTGCTGAGGAGGAAAACGTAGGGATAGGTGCTTAAGGCCATGACCAGCACCCCCCAACCCAACCCATGAATTCGAACCCCATGGATGCTGCCCAGGTCCACGAGTGTTGCAGCCAGAAGGTACGAAGGGCTGGCGAGTGGGAGCAGCTGGGCAACCCGCAGAAGGCGTCGGCCTGGAAAGCGGCAATTGGCGAGCAACCAGCCGTTCGCGGAGCCAAGAACGGCTCCGAGGCTCGCGGTGCCAATCAGCAGGAGTGTTGTTCCCCGGATTTGGATCAGACCATCGGCGCCCAGGCTGGCCTTACCAAGAAGGAGTCCCTTGACTCCCTCTCCGATTAATCCGCCTAGGGGAAGGAGTGCGAGCGCGGCGAGGAGGCAGGCCAAAACTGCCAATACGGTCCTCCCCTGTTGCCACTGGCCGTGCAAGCTTTTGCTTGTCATGAGTGGTAACGCTCATCCATAGAGATCTCTCAGCCGAGCGATTGATCTCCAAAGGCCTAGGGATCGAACATTTCCAAAAAGGAAGCAGTCAGGTCCACTTCGACGCAATGGATTGCTACTGACTTGCATTCGTATCTTGAGCCTGTTGAGAACGGTACTCAAGAGTGGAACGTTTTGCTTGGTTTCTCAGCCCCTTCAGCGTCGGGTTTGCCTCACAGGGATCGGCACGAGTGCTGGCTCCATTAAGCCGCCGCCGCTGTTGTCGTCATCGTCAGAGTTGGTTGTAAACCAAAGAAGGATGCCTACCAGAATGAAACAAGTCCCAAGAAGGGTGAGCTCAAACATCGCCAACCCAAAGCTTGTGAAACTCTAATCAGATTGCTTCGGTATCGACATCTGACTCTGAACGCAAATGTTGGAATGGGGTGGTTGGTTTAAGAAAAGCCTTTGCCGGCATCTTTGGCGACACATGCTTTGAGTTGTCCCCTCAAGGTGCTGTGGTCCATCTCCTGACCGATCAACACCAGTTGGTTTTTGCGTTCGCCATCCCAGTCGCTGTCATCAATGGAGAAGCGCTTGCCAGCAAGGTGAAAAACATGGCGCTTTTCGCTTTCGTTAAACCAAAGGATGCCTTTGGCACGAAAAACGCTCTCAGGCAATTGATTGTCGAGGAAGTTTTGAAATTTGCGGAGCGAGAAGGGACCATCGCTACTGAATGACAGGGAGGTGTAGCCCTCGATTTCGAGATGGTCAGCATGGTCATGGCCGTGATGCGCGTGCCCATGGTCGTGGTCATGGTCATGGTCGTGATGGTCGTGGTCGTGATGGTCGTGATCTGCTTTGGTCGCTACGCGATCGCTTTCAAACAATCCAACACTCATCAAGAGAGGTAGGGGAACATCTCCTTTCACGGAGTGAAGGATACGAGCATCTTTTTTAATACTGCGCAGACTTTCTTCTAACTCTTTGACACGCTCTTTTGATACTAAATCCGTTTTATTGAGGAGAAGTATGTCTCCGTAAATAATTTGGGAACGCCCCACTTCACTCTCAAAGACACGAGCATTGCAATTCTCAGCATCAACCAGGGTGATGATTGAATCCAACCTGGTCTGGTCACGTAGTTCGCTGCCCAGAAATGTCATGGCTACAGGAAGTGGATCGGCCAGACCTGTGGTCTCTACAACCAAATAATCCAAGGGGTCAGGGCGCTTCAGGATGCGATCGACAGCTTCCAGCAACTCTCCGTTAATCGTGCAGCAGATGCAGCCATTGCTGAGTTCCACCATGTCTGCGCTGGTGCTCACAACCAAATCGTTGTCGATGCCAATCTCTCCGAATTCGTTCACGAGAACAGCAGTCTTCAGACCGTCTTGATTGCTGAGAATGTGGTTGAGGAGAGTGGTCTTCCCGGCGCCTAGAAATCCAGTGAGAATGGTGACAGGTGTTCCGTTGGTCTCAATTCTCTGGTTGGAATCAGTCGCTGACATGGCCGGATTTAAAGGGTTGGAGAGAGGGAGTCGATCGCTTGGGCTAATTCGGCATCACGGCTGGAGAGTCCACCGAGATCATGGGTCGTCAGACGAATGGTGACACGGTTATAAACATTGCTCCACTCGGGATGGTGGTTGGCGCATTCGGCCAGGAGTGCAACCTGTGTCATGAAGCCGAAGGCTTCCACGAAGGAGTGGAAGCGCCACTCTCTTTCAAGTCCATCAGAGCTAATCGTCCAGGCAGGGCAAGAAGAGCTGAGGCTCTGACGTGCCGCTTCATCGAGCAAAACAGCTTGCTTTGACATGGATGGATCTGGATCTTGGGACGTCTGGAGTTTGGTTCAGCACCAAGCTGTGGAAGAACCACGACTAATCTTCTAAGGAGTTTTGAGTGCCGATTGCGATGACGCTCTTGCTTGGTCGTTCGTCTTCTCTGCGGACCAGGAGTTTGAGCGCTCTCCTTTCCACAATATCGATTGTCTTGTTGGCCTGTCAGGCACCATCCGCCTCGGCGCAGCGGGTTATTGAAAAGATCGAGAGCCGTTGCCCCTTGGGCTATGTCGACATGCTCAATGGAAAATGCAGCACGCTAGGGATGATGACTCATACGGTTCAAGCCATCGAGGGCCGATCCTGCCCATCCGGATGGCTGGATGTAGGGGGTGGGTATTGCCGCAAGCAATGAGTCGTTGATTTCTGACGACTGGCAATGTCATTACTAAAGTAATCGTAGTTATTAAGGCTTGAATGATCCGTTTATTTGCTCTCGGGATGTTGTTGTCGTTGATCGCACCAACCGACGCCTTGGCTCAAAAAAGGATTCCAAAAGCACAGGGTCATGATCAGTGTCCATTGGGTTACGTGAATACTCTTGGCACAACTTGCGTTTCTCCCATTAATTATCAAATGAGACCAACAAATGGTGAAGCTTGCGACTCCGGTTGGATGAATGTTGGTGCTGGTTATTGCAGGAAAAAGTAGGTCTAAACGTGAATCAGCAGCCAGTTGCCTTTTGGTCTCTGAAGCCGTGGTGGTGTCAGCCCTGGAGCATTGTGTTCACAGGTCTTGTTGGCTCATTTGGTAGCTGGCTGCTCCTTCATCGACTTTGGATCACGCTTCCCATCACCCTGGCAATTTTGGCTTGGTGGCTGTTGTTTCTGGTGCTTGTGCCTGCTGCTTATAGAAGACAAGAGATCTCTTGAACCCTGTCTTGAATGTGTTGGTGTCTTTACCTTCAAGCACTGAGCTGTATAGGGTTTAAGCAGAGTTGGAGCCCAGATGGGATCCAGGACAACGGCCTGGGATCGGCTAGGCGATTACCTGCATCAGACCAAAATCATTGGCTCGATTGCGAGCACGCTGTATTGGGACCAAAACACCCGCATGCCCTCCGGTGGCGCGTCCTGGCGTGGAGAGCAGTTTGCGCTACTGGCGATTCAATTGCATACCCGGCAGAGCTCTCGGGAGTATGCCGATCTGATCCAGGAAGCCCGTCTTGAGTGGAGCCAGTCAGGGCTTTCAACTACCGAGAAGGCCGCTTGCGGCCGAAATCTTGATTTGCTTGAGCAGGATCTGGGCCGGCAACAGGCGTTAGATCCTGCTTTGGTGGCAGCGTTAGCAACGGCTAAAGCTGATGGCTACAACAACTGGCAACAAGCACGTGCCAACTCAGATTTCGGCTTGTTTGCTCCCTCCTTGCGCACCATGATTGGCTTGCGTCAAGAACAGGCTCGACAGCTCGCAGAGCCGCGCAGTTGTTGGGAAACACTGGCTCAGCCATTTGAGCCCGATCTCACCTTGAAGCGTTTGCAGGAGTTGTTTGCACCGCTTCGGCAGCGCTTGCCAGAGTTATTGCAACGAACTGGTGGGCAGGCACGTCAGCGAGAGCTCAGTTGGGATCTCCCTGAACCAGCACAGCAACAGCTCTGCGACACGCTGTTGACCTCCTGGGGACGCGATGCGTCGATGACCTGTGTTGCTCGATCCCCCCATCCCTTCTCGATCACGCTTGGTCCGAACGACTACAGGATTACAACCAGAGTTGTTCCTGGGCAACCGCTTTCCTGTTTCCTGGCCACAGCCCATGAATGGGGCCACTCCCTTTATGAGCAGGGTCTTCCTGATCAAAAACATCAATGGTTCGCCTGGCCTCTTGGGCAGGCGACATCCATGGCCGTGCACGAAAGTCAATCGCTTTTTTGGGAAAACCGGGTGGCGAGGAGTCAGCCGTTTGCGCAGCAATGGTGGACAGAGTTTGAGGCTGCCGGGGCTCCGCTCCCATCAGCAGATGCTCTTTGGAGGGCAATGAATCCTTTGGCTCCTGGTTTGAACCGGGTGGAGGCCGATGAGCTCAGCTATGGATTGCACATCATGATTCGAACGGATCTAGAAATTGCCTTGCTGGAGCAAGGGCTGCCGGTGGAGGAGCTTCCTGCTGAATGGAATCGGCGTTATGGAGAGCTTCTTGGCGTGACACCGTCCAATGACGCAGAGGGCTGCCTTCAGGATGTGCACTGGAGCGAAGGACTGTTCGGATACTTCCCGTCTTACCTCCTTGGACATCTGATCAGTGCTCAGCTGAGCGAGGCGATGGCCGCTGCTATTGGTTGCCCCGAGGATCATGTTCGTCGGGGTGATGTCGCACCCTTGTTGGACTGGCTTCGTGAGCATGTGCATCCCGTCGGACGGGCGATGAATGCTGAACAACTGGTGGAGACCGTGAGTGGCCGAGCCCTGACTCCTGAACCGTTCCTGAGCTACTTGGAAGACAAACTCGACCGGGTTTTAGCCGCATGCCCAGTAGGCGGCACCTAGTCGTTACGTCAGTGTTACTTATGCGTGTTTTATTTTTGGGATCTAGCTCCCCGTAGGATTCCGGCGCTGATCGTCCTCTTCCATGGCCAATCTCGACCAGGCTCCAAGCCGCAGCATGCCCAACCTGCTTCATGTGCTGCCGGCCTTTGCTGATGAGGCTGAGCTACGCCTCAACACCATCGTGGAGCTCAACTCCAACACGATCAACAAGTACGAGCTCATTACGGAAACAGGCCATCTCAAGTTGGATCGGGTTGGTTACTCCTCTCTGGCTTACCCCTTTGCCTATGGCTGTATTCCTCGTACCTGGGATGAGGACGGAGATCCTCTCGATATTGAGATCGTGAATGTGACCGAACCCTTAATTCCGGGTTCGATTGTGGAAGCAAGGATCATTGGGATCATGACCTTTGATGATGGTGGTGAAGTTGATGACAAGGTGATCGCCGTTTTGGCCGACGACAAACGTGTTAATCACATCAAGAGCTTCGAAGATCTTGGTGAGCAATGGAAGAAGGAAACCACTTACTACTGGGAGCACTATAAGGATTTGAAGAAGCCAGGAACCTGCACGGTGAATGGATTTTTTGGTACCGAAAAGGCGGTGGAGATTATCAAGAGCTGCGAAGCTCGCTACATGACTGACATTGACCCCAAGTTGGTTGACTGATCTCCTCATGCTCTCGTTGAACAAGTAGGTGAAGCGGGGTAATACCCCGCTTTTTATTGCTTAATTATTGATTTAGGGCTTAATCAAAAGGGGGACAGAGGAGGCTGTAATATTAAACTTGTATCTCAGGGTAAAAACAGATTGCTCTGTTTCTGAGCAGAACTTTAAATCCCTAATGAGGTTTACATTGCAAGCCAGCCCCTTTTCGTACCCTGCTATCGCATCGTTTGGGTGAAAGGCTCCAGTTGAGGGTGGAATGATATCTCCAATAGTGCTGAAAGCCTTTCCTAAGGGATTGCCTCTCGCTCGATGAAATCCTTTGATTGTATTGGGATAAATCTCTAGATCTTCTGCGAATATATCCAATTTTTATTATTCTTGGGTCAACTTCAGTTAGTATAAGAAATAAGAATGAGGATTTGAAGGAGTTGATCACGTTTCTTTTGGTCGGATATTTTTTATAATGAATATGCCGGCTTAACGCTCTTAATATGGTTCAGGTCGGTGGAATTCATCGTGATGGATTCAACATTTGCAATGCCTCCCATGGAGCCCACTTCGCGCATGGCTTGTATGAACAGCTTTGCATCTCCTTCAGGCCAGGACGGTTGGTTCTTCAATCCAGGATTGATGGGCTGGAGCTTGAGTAGCGCATTCTCTAAATCCTTAAGGTTTCACTTGCCGCAGTGTGCGGTTTTTTTTTCGCACAGTGCATACGTTGAGACCAGTGAGTCTTGGCTGTCCACTCATGGGTCTCAAATGCACTTCTTGCCTTGCTGGTCTTCCAGTGGCGATGCTCGCCTCCTCTCTTCTCGTGGCGGCTCCAGCGCTGTCGCGATCCCAGTCCATCCAAGTGTCGATGGCTGTTCGTCCGCCAGAACAGGGGCGAGTTGTGTTGGATCTGGGCCGAAGGCAAATCAGTGTTGTGCGACAGGGCCAGACCCTTGGCTCATGGCCGGTAGCGATAGGTGATCCCACAACTCCAACACCCTCTGGGATGTTCAAGGTCGAGAACATGATGATGAACCCTCAGTACCAGAGCACCAATTCAGGGAAGCTGCATGCCAAACGTGGTCTTGACAGCCCGTTAGGGCATCGCTGGATTGGTTTCCTGCGAAGTGGTCCCAATCAATTCGGCATTCATGGCACTCCCTGGCCTCATTGGGTGAAAACCAGAGCGGCCGTATCCAACGGCTGTGTGCGCATGTTGAATGCGCATGTTCAGCAGCTGTATGACCACGTGGAAGTGGGGATGGCAGTGGAAATTACGCGTTGAAGCCAGTGATCACTTGCCTCGCTCCTGTTCAAAGATCTCCTGAAGGATGTCGCCGGCTCCTTGATCTTTGAGCTTGTGGGCCAGGTCTCGTCCCACCGCTTCAGGATCAGCTAGGGGGCCAGCCTGCTCATCACGGATGAGCCGTTTGCCATCAAGGCTGGCCACCATTCCCGTGAGCTGGATGGTGTCGCCTTGAATTTGGCTGTTGACGCCGATGGGTACTTGGCAACCGCCCTCCAGAACTCTCAGGAATGCTCGTTCTGCTAAGCAGCGGGCTGAGGTTGGTGCGTGACTGAGAACTTGAATTAGCTCCATCACTTCGGGGCGATCGCAAACGCATTCAATCCCTAGAGCTCCTTGTCCCACCGCATGAAGAGAGATATCTCCGGGGATGCTCTGGTGAATTCGATCGCCGAAGCCGAGTCGACTGAGTCCAGCTGCGGCCAAAATTAAACAGTCGTAATTTCCTGAGTCGAGCTTTTCAAGCCGTGTAATGACGTTTCCGCGAACGTCTTTGAATTGAAGATGGGGGTAGTGATAGCGCAGTTGGGCTAAGCGGCGAAGAGAGCTGGTTCCAACAACGGAACCCTCTGGCAGTGTCTCAAGTGTGTACTCAGCGTTTTTGCTGTTCACCACTAGGGCATCCGCGGGGTCTTCCCGTTCGGTGATGCAACCGAGCATCAGCCCTTCGGGAAGATTCGTGGGGAGGTCTTTCAGGGAGTGAACAGCGATCTCGGCACGGCCCACCAGCATTTGAGCTTCCAGCTCTTTGGTGAACAAGCCTTTGTCTCCGATCTTCGCTAAGGCAACGTCGAGGATTTTGTCGCCTTGGGTTGCCATTGCTTCAACAGATATGGCAAGACCGGGGTGAGCTTTTTCTAATTCTGCTTTGACCCAATTGGTCTGAACCATGGCCAGCTGGCTGCGGCGTGAGGCGATGCGCAGATGCTCGAGGGCCATGTTTGAGAGACTTCAGTCCGCAAGATTACGCAGACGTGCCCCCCGCTGTCACGTGCATGTCTATGAAAATTGGCATAGGTCGCTGCGTTTGCGACTTGGAGGCTTTGCTTTACGTAGCCTTGTTTGGACGTTCAGCTTTACAATTCAACATAGTTGAGTTGATGCCATGCCAGGGCCTGTGGTTAACGGAGTTCGTAAAGACGGACTGCCTGTTCTTGATCAGGCAACGCCTACCAAGGAAGTTCTCCCCTTTTTGCCACTCTTAAATGAGGGCACGATCAAATTGATCCTGTTAAGCAGTGGCGGTGTTTTGATGGCGCGGCTAAGGAATACAACCGATCCAGATGGCGAACGGGCGTACCAATTGATTCGTCCGCTTAGTGTGATCCAATCCAGCTCCGATCAGCCTTGGCAATTGCAGCCCTACTTAGAGGGATTGACGTCACAAAAAAATATTGTGGTTTATAAAGCTGCCGTGGCATCCATTCTTGATCCTGATCCTCGTCTTCTTCAGGTTTATACACGCAATACATCTCAGGAATGTCCGCCTTCTGAGACACCAGTTGAACGACTGAAGCGAGCTTTTCAGGAATTCACGGAGTGCATTGAGGATGAAGTGTAGGTAAATATTTCAAAGATATTGTGACGAGTGTGAGATTTCAAATCTTGAATTGATGGATTGCTTGCTCTTAATCTTATATGTTTGTTCGATCATTCTCTTTGAAGAGTTTTTCTAAGTCTAACTTTCCTTTCTCGGAAAGTAGGGTTTCATAATCATGCTCTTTCTCTATTGATTCAATTAAGTCATCATCATCGGAGAGGTCTGGATGAAATTCGCGGTACCACGATAAGATTCTGTCTTCGATCTCGAAAATTGTATTAAAGAAAGGTGTAATACTATGTACTAAGCTATTTTGCTCTGCCTCGGTTAGACCCTTGAATTGGTACTCATGCGTCATGAATGTGTGGGTAACAAGCCTTGCTTGTTTGAGAGATTCTAGGGCCTCTAGGAAATCCCTAGATTTGATTCTATTCGTCTTGCTCATTTGTTTTGATGATAGGTGGTCGTTTGTTGGCTATTCGTTTGTGGGAGAGTTTGATGTCGATGTGAGTGGCTAATTGGGTTCATGTTGTGGTGAGAAAGATTTCTGTCTGTGTTGCTATGCTTTCAGGAATGTTTCTAAGGGATGGATTCGCATAGACAGTTGAGAGCTTCACTTTAGTGTCAAATCATAGAGTTGTTGATTCTTTTTGCTTTGTATTGTTCTCGTTAAATCAAGAATGCATTTGTAGCAACGTAAACCATGCCTTTTTCTTTTCCTCCTTTGCTGCAACTGCTAGGTATGCCTGCTCGGCTTCAGAATCAGTCATTCGATGAATGCGCCAACTGTCTAGAATCTCAATCGAATAGATCACTAATTAGCTTTGTAGGCAATACGTCTATTTATAATGGGCCATTAAAAACCCCCTGTCTTTAACAGGGGGTGGAGAATCATCTCAAGCTTTGATTGCTATTTGATGTATTCCTTGAGTACGCCGTTGCGGTTGGGGTGGCGGAGTTTGCGCAGAGCTTTGGCTTCAATTTGACGAATACGCTCACGGGTCACATCAAAGATTTGTCCAATCTCTTCCAATGTCTTCATGCGTCCATCATCAAGGCCATAGCGGAGGCGAAGGACATCCCGCTCGCGAGGGCTAAGAGTGGCAAGAACTCCCTCAAGGTCTTCGCGAAGAAGATTTTTGGCAACATCTTGTTCTGGATTTTCGATATCGGCTTCGATGAAGTCGCCGAGTCGTGAATCCTCTTCTTTGCCGATGGGTGTTTCGAGGGAAATTGGAAGTTGAGCACTCTTGGCAATAAATCGCAATTTCTCGATGGTCATTTCCATCGATTCAGCAATTTCTTCCTCTGTTGGTTTGCGTCCAAATTCCTGGCTGAGGACTTTGGTGGTTTTCTTGATCCTGGAAATGGTCTCGTAGAGGTGAACTGGTAGTCGGATGGTTCGCGACTGATCGGCGATGGCGCGGGTGATGGCCTGACGGATCCACCAAGTGGCATAGGTCGAGAACTTATATCCTTTTTCGTGATCGAATTTTTCTGCGGCACGAATGAGGCCGAGGCTGCCTTCCTGAATAAGGTCCTGAAAGCTCAGGCCTCGGTTCATGTATTTTTTGGCAATCGAGACCACCAGGCGCAAGTTCGATTGCACCATTTTTTCTTTGGCTCGTCGACCGAGCATCAGTCTTCGGCGGAAGCGGATCACTGGCATCTCAACCAGTGCTGCCCATTCCTTGGTATCAGGAAGTTTGCCGTTATCGCTTTCAAACTGCGCAGCGAGCTCCTCGAGATAAAGGAGGTCCGCAATTTTGCGAGCCAATTCAATCTCTTCGTCCGGTCTCAGTAGGCGAATTCGTCCGATTTCCTGAAGGTAAACCCGAATGGAGTCTTCGGTGTAAACGCCTTTAGGCCCTACTTTGATGCTCGCCAAAACCTTGGCTTTCGCTTCTGCTTTGGCCTTTACTGCTGCCGTTTCAGTTGCTTTTGCTGCGCTTGCAGTCGTATCTGCAGCCACAAGCAGTTGATCAGCTGAGACGTCCAGGTTGACAGCAGTGGCTTTTGCTTTGCTGGTTTTGGCTTTGGTGGTGGTTTTACTCGTTTTTGTTTTAGTGCTGGCTTTTGTTGCTGTTTTTGTTTTCGAGGCAGGCTTTGCTTTGGCCTTCACATGCTTTGTCTGACCGTTTTCATCGGCCAGCATCATGATCGAAGGCGCTGGTGTTGCTTTGGCCTGTGCCAATTTGGTCGCGGCAGGACTCATGGCGGTCAGTAACGAAGGAGAGAGCGGAACTGGAAGCGAATGTCATCAACAGTCAGTGCAACCGGCCGGATAAGGGCGGATGCTTTTGTGGCGTCACCTTCCCGTCATAGAAACGGTGCGCAACGAAAAACGCGGAGCGTTAAGCAAAATTGAGAGGGCTGGAGTGGTCCGATGCAGAACTGTCAAGGGCATTCTCAGACCGGTCGGCTTCATGGAATTCCATGGCTCGAACTTCGGATCTTCCCTTTGGAAGGAACTCTGCTTGTTCCAACAACAGCCTTTCGACTGTCCAACCCTTTTATTTTAAAAAAAAGGTGTCATGAGCGCAACCCCTTTACACGATTTTTCAAAAAACCCCGTTCGGCCGCCGCCAGTTTTAGTGGTGGTCGATGTTTGGCTTGAAGCTGGTCGGGATGGTCGCACCTTCACCTATTGCGATCGCAAGCAGCTAGACGTCCGTTTAGGGGATCTTGTTCAGGTGTCTCTTCGTGGTCGTCGCATTCAAGGGCTTGTCACGGCTTGCCGCACACAATCTGAGGATGAAAATCGCCCGCTTCAGCCGGTGGAAGCTCTCCTTCAACCGGCTGCTGTTGGTGTGGCCTGGAGATTGTGGCTTGAGGAGATGGCACAGCGTTGCCACACCAGTCCATTTCGAATGTTAAAAGCAGCTCTCCCTCCCGGTTGGCTTGGGCAGCGCGTGGTTCCAACCGTCAAGGAACGCAGACTGTGGTGGGTGTCTTTGTCAGACAGCAGCGCTGATTTGGATGCTGACTTGCCGGCACGGCAGGCCTGCTTGGTCGCCAAGTTGCATGAGTTAGGGGGAGGAGCGTGGCAGCGAGACCTCGTCGCTGCAGGTTTTCAATCAGGAATCGTGCAAGCTCTGGTGCGTCGAGAGCGTCTGGTTCGTGAGTGGCGTCTTGCCACTGATGCGCAACCAAGCCCGCTGTCGATGGACTTGGATTCGGCTACTGAAGCTCCGAGCCCCCTCACGGACGAGCAGAGGGCTGCGATCGAAACCTTTAAGGATCAACCCGATGGTGGGGGTGTGCTGCTTTGGGGGATCACCGGTTCAGGCAAGACCGAGGTGTACCTCCAGCTCGCCGCTGATGAGTTGGCTGCAGGACGGCATGTGTTGTTGCTAACTCCTGAAATTGGTCTCATTCCCCAGCTGGTGGATCGCTGTCGACGTCGATTTGGTTCTCGAGTGCTCGAATATCACAGTGGTTGCACGGAACGAGAACGGGTCCGCAATTGGCGCAACAGCCTGGATGCAGAGGGTCCGATCGTCATCGTTGGCACCCGCTCTGCCATCTTTCTGCCGCTCAGCCCCTTGGGGTTGATCGTGTTGGACGAGGAGCACGACAGTTCCTACAAGCAGGAGTCCCCGATGCCCTGCTACCACGCCCGTGATCTTGCGATGGCGAGAGTCCAACGGGAGGGAGGTCGTGTGTTGCTGGGAAGTGCAACACCTTCCCTCGAAACCTGGATTCAGCTAGCCCCAGAAGGGCCGTTGGCCTTAGCTCGGCTTCAACAGCGCATCTCGACTCAACCTTTGCCGCCGGTTCAGATCATCGACATGCGCCATGAGCTCGCCGATGGCCATCGGCGCTTGATCAGTAGGGCGCTGATGGATCGGTTGTCGAAACTTCCCGAACAAGGCGAACAGGCGGTTGTATTGGTGCCCCGCCGCGGACACAGCACGTTTTTGAGCTGCCGCAGCTGTGGTGAGGTCGTGCAGTGTCCGCACTGCGATGTAGCGCTAACCGTTCATGGGAAAAGTACCGGTCAACAGTGGCTGCGTTGCCACTGGTGTGATCATCGGGCCCCGGTTGCGACGAACTGCGGACACTGTGGTTCGTCGGCTTTTAAGCCTTTCGGCGCTGGCACTCAACGGGTTTTGGAACAGCTGGAGTCCGAGTTGGAGGGCTTGCGATTGCTGCGCTTTGATCGCGACACCACCAGTGGACGCGACGGACATCGGCGATTGTTGGATCAATTTGCAGCTGGTGAAGCTGATGTCTTGGTTGGAACCCAAATGCTGGCGAAAGGGATGGACCTGCCGCGCGTCACGCTTGCCGCAGTGTTGGCGGCTGATGGCCTGTTGCATCGTCCCGATCTCCGGGCTGGGGAGCAGGCGCTTCAGTTGTTATTGCAACTGGCAGGCAGGGCTGGTCGTGGGGAGCGTCCTGGGCAAGTGCTCGTTCAGACCTATAGCCCTGATCACCCGGTGATCTTGCATTTAGTGGATGGGCGTTATGAGCGTTTTCTGGAGGAGGAAGCTCGGGAACGCCGCGAAGCGGGATTAGTGCCCTATGCAAGGGCTTGCGTGTTGCGGCTGTCTGGGACGTCCGCATCCACAACGGCAACAGCAGCTGCTGTGTTGGCGGAACGACTGCGCCCCGGTTGCATTGACGCCGGTTGGCAGCTCATTGGCCCAGCTCCAGCTCCGGTGGCACGGGTTGCTGGTCGCAGTCGCTGGCAGCTGTTGATGCATGGTCCAGAAGCGTCGGCTTTGCCTTTGCCACCCGGTAGCTCCCTGTGGGATGGCTTGCCCAGTGGTGTGGCACTGGCTGTTGATCCAGACCCGCTGCAGCTCTGAACTCAGGACGGTAATTCCGGGTAGCCGTAACCCATGAGCAGCCGAAGCCGTTGCAGGCTGGCGGTCAATACCAGCAGCGCCAAGATCGCGAGACTGCCCAGTCCGAGGCGGCTCCAGCGCCATTGACTCCATTGCAAACGATTCTGAACGCCAATCGTGAGCGGCCAGATGAGCTCGCCCTTTGCGTTTTTGCTCGCCAAGGCAGGGCTGCTTTGCAAACTGCGCAAGCTCGCTTGGTCCCTAAGGCGTACCGCGATTTGCAGCTCATTCAGGCTCTCCAGAGCGCTCAGATCCAGCTCCAAGAGCAGCTCCTGCTTAAGACCCACGAGCCAATTGCGCTCTTCCAGTTTGAGGGTGGGTGCTGGCAATACAAGGCCGGCGGTTCGTCCTGCTGCCGCGACCGTTTGGCTGAGGAGTGCAGCGGCGTCTTCACTGTTTTGCGTTGGTGCTTTCACCTCAAGGTGCCCATTGCCTGAGTTCCGAATGTTCAAAGGCAGCTGCATCGCCCTCAACTCGTAGCTGAACGCGTCCTGCCAAGGAAGTTTTAAGCCACTGCGGCTGTCGATCGTCCAAGCCATCTCCACCCTGTCTGGTCCTGGGAGACTGAGGTCTGCTGTGATGCGTACGCAGCCGCTCAACAAGAGCGTTAGCCCCACCAGCACGGTGATGACCAGCACCGCGAAGCCTGCTGCTGGGGCTCGGGTTGGACCGGTAGGAGGTGATGGCGGCGGGGGGTGGCAGTTTGCGGCGATTCAACAGCTTTGGCCGTTTCCCAACACTTGGATCCATCTCCAACGTTGGGAGTTGCATTGACCAGCTCTCAGGTCTTGCCAGGCTTGGCGCCTCAAGAACATCCAGCAACTGCCGCGCCCTATTGCGCAGCTCAGGATCCTTGCAACGGGTGAGCAGTCGGCAGGTGCTCAGCGCCTTGCTCTCATCTCCTTTTCCCATCCAAGCTGTGACCAACAGCATGCGGATCTCAGCCCCTTGACTATCACTGTTCGAGGTGGCTTCCGCGAGCGGCTCCAACAGTGCGATGCACTGGCCGTAATCGCCACGCTCGAGAGCGGCTTCCGCGGCTGCCAGTGCATTGGTCATCGATTAACCGCGGCCCAAAACCATCGTTCCGATTCCGGCATCGGTAAACACTTCAAGCAGAAGGGCATGGGGGACACGACCATCCACGATGTGCGCTGCAGCAACCCCTTGAGCCAGGGCACGAATGCAACATTCGGTTTTTGGAGTCATCCCACCGGCAACAACACCATCCTGGATCAATTGCCGTGCCTCAGAGAGCCTGAGTTGTCGGATCAGGGAGTCGGGGTTGTCGCGATCGCGAAGGATCCCTGGGGTGTCAGTAAGCAAAACCAATTTTTCCGCTTCGAGTGCGGCGGCAAGCTCACCGGCAACTGTGTCGGCATTGATGTTGTGAGATTCCCCTTCCGGGTTGGCAGCCACGCTTGAAATCACCGGAACGTATCCCCGTGCCAGCAGTGGTTCCAACACATCTGGATTCACCCGTGCCACATCGCCGACCAAGCCATGGTTGCCATCACCCCAGGGACGTGCCTCGACCAGTCGGCCGTCACTACCGCTGAGACCTACAGCACTTGCTCCCAGTCGGTTCAGTCCATTGACGATCTGTTTGTTTACTCGGCCGACAAGAACCATCTCCACGACGTCCATCGTGTCGGCATCGGTGACTCGCAAGCCATCACGAAATTCAGAGGGAATATTGAGCCGCTTCAGCCAGGTGTTGATCTCTGGGCCTCCGCCATGAACCACCACCGGTTGCACTCCCACGCTGGCCAGCAGGGCGATGTCGCGAAAGACGGCATCACGTAGCTCTGAGTGGACCATGGCCGCGCCGCCGTACTTGACCACAATTCGCCGACCAGCGAATCGTTGGATGTAGGGAAGGGCCTCGCTCAGGACGGAGACCCGTAGGGAATCATCCATGTTGCAGCTGCTCAGGGCTCTCCATGCTCGCCTGTCGTGGCGTCACTCTTTGGAAGCAGGGTCAGATCCAGCTGATCATTTTCCAGCGGCAGAATTTGCGCTTCTAAACCTTTTGCAAAAAAGCGACCTAATCGTTCTCGGCGTTCTTGCCAACGCTCGAGACCGACGGCTTCACAGGCAAAACGCATCCTTAGCCCATATCCAGCTTCATTACTGATCTCTTCAATTTCCAGCAGTTGAGAAGGCTTGTCCTCGTCCCAGAGTTTCAAGGCTTCGAGAGAGCTCTCAAGGTGAGCTTTCTGTCCATAGCGCCAGCGGGTGACGTCGTTTAGAAGCTTGACCAGTTCGGGAGATGCTGCTTCGCGTTCCTCGCTCAATTTTGCTTTGGGCGTCACCCGCCGTGCTGGGGGGAGTTCTGAGGATTTGAGTGCAAGACCGCCCAGAAGAATGGGGATTCCGTAAAAAATGGTGGGCAGGCTGAGATTGGCATTGCCAGCTCCGTAGGCCAAAGCACCAACCACGGTGAGGACACCGCCAGCGATGGTGATCAAACTTCCTGGCGAAATGAGCTCGTTCATAGGGGCCCTTGCATTGAAGCCATTGTGACCAAGAGGGCTGCAGGATGGGTGTAGGAGTCCAACAATCATGAACATCCCTTCAGAACAGCCTGTAGATACCAGAGAGCTGATTGCTCAGCTGGAGGGGGATCGCGCTTGGTTGCTTGAACAAATTGATCGCGGTCGCTGGCCGGATTTAAGACTGGATCTAGCGGCTCTCGAGCGAGAACTGGGTCAGCTGTTGTTGCGCGCTTCAGAGCAATGTTCTGACAAAAGTCAGTGAAAACTCTGAAGCCTCCTGGCCTTAAAAGGGAATGTCGTCGGTCTCGGGAACGAGGGGAGAGGTGTTCCACTGAGCCGCTGAATCCTGCCCCGCCGAAGCTGGCTTGCTCGGTGATTCGGAGGACTCGGGCGTTTGAGCTGGTACGGGTCGAGCTTGCGCTGTGCGCGCAGCGGCAGGGGGCTGGCCTTGGCTGGATGCTGTCGTGGATCCAGCCGCGCCCACTGAATGCAGCCGCGAGAGCGTGAATTCAGCTTTTTTCTCTTTGGTGCCGTCTTGACGGGGAACCGTGTTCATACGCAGTCGGCCCTCAATCACGAGACGCTGCCCGACCTGCACGCGGTTTTGAAGATCCTGAGCGAGGTTGCCCCATCCGACCACCTTGAGTTGCCCCTTTGGGTCATCGGGTCGGAGAGCATCGAAGGACACGTCCATCTCCGCAATGGGCGTTTGATTGTCTTGGGTGTATCGCAGGGTGGGAGCTTGAAGGACATCCACCTCGAGCACGCAGTGGTTCATTCTCAGCTGTGACAGTGAGCGCCATCCTGATGCACCGACAGGAGAATCGCCAGGGGACTGTCTGGTTGCTGGCAGGCACGGGTGATGGCCCGCATTTGGCTGAGGTTCTGATCTCGCAGGGGTGGCATGTCCACGTCAGCGTCGTGGGTGCCACGGCTGCCCATCCCTATCGGGGGATGGACTTGGAAGGGATCCACGTGGGTGCTCTGGGGGGTTCACAGGGAATTTCTCAATGGCTGCAGACGATTCCTGTGGATTGGGTTGTGGATGCCACTCACCCGTTTGCGCTGAGGATCAGTGATCAGTTGAACCAGGCTTGCAAGGTCTCGGGCCAGGGGTTGGTGCGATTCGAACGGCGGATGGAGGCCTCGGGGAAGGCGGTTGTGCTCGGCTCCATGGCTGACCTTGCTGATCAACCCTTATCGGGACGACGACTTCTCCTGGCCCTTGGTGCCCGCCAGTTGGTTGTAGCAGCGACGGTCGCTCGTGACGCAGGGGCCACAGTCTTTGCCCGAGTTCTTCCTTCGCCAATGTCTCTGATTCAGGCAGCGGCAGCGGGTGTTCCACCAGAACACTTAGCGGTGGTGCGGCCACTCCAGGGTCCCGAGCCAGGTGCACTGGAAGCTGCGGTTTGCAGGCGCTGGGCGATCACAGACGTGGTTTGCAGGCAGTCGGGAGGAGCGACTGAGGCGCTCTGGGCGAGTCTTTCGATGGAGATGGGGTTTGAGTTGTGGCTCCTTCGCCGACCCTCACCCATTGCTGAAGTTCCTCTAGTGCATAGCGTGAGCCAGCTTCTGGCGCATCTGAATGGCACAACACCCTGATCCTTTGTGGGTGGTTTTAACCACCGAGGCTGATCAACAGAGAGCCTCTGCACTCGCTGAGCAGCTGATCAGCCTTGAGCTCGCCGCTTGTGTGAGCTTTCAGGCCATTCAGTCTTGCTATCGCTGGGAAGGCAAGCTTGAACGTGCCGATGAAGTGCAGCTTTTGATCAAGACCACGGCACCCGGTTTGAACGCGGTGCTCGGGGCTATTGAGGCACTCCATAGCTACAACAACCCCGAGATTCTTCATTGGCAGGCTCAGCCATCGCAGGCCTATGGCACTTGGGCCGCGGCGTCGATCAATCCAGATGCTTAGCGATCAGATCAGGCAGTGAAACCTTTGAGCGAGGCCCTAATTGGGTCACGACCTGTCCGGCACAGATGGACCCCATTTTGCCGCAGATGTCTAAAGGGAAGTCATGGGTGTAGCCATGTAGGAAGCCACCCGCATAGAGATCGCCGGCTCCTGTGGTGTCAACGAGATCTCCTAGCTTGTAGGAGGGGATTTCCCAGCGCTGATCACCGCAGAGCACGACAGAGCCTTGAGCGCTGCGGGTTAGTACGGCCACGCTGCAGCGACCTTTCACTTGCTCGAGCGCGCTCTCGAAGTCAGCTGTTCCGTACAGCGATTTGATCTCATCCTCATTGGCAAAGAGCACATCAACATGTCCGTCAACAAGCTCGAGAAAGCTTTCACGGTGACGGTCAACGCAGAAGCCATCGGATAGCGATAGAGCTACTTGTCCGCCGCTTGCTCGGCAGGCTTCAGCGGCTGTGATGAAGGCCTTTTTTGCTGCGGGACTATCCCAGAGGTAGCCCTCGAGATAGAGAACCTTGGTGTCGCGAACCATGGAGAGGTCGAGATCATCAGGGTTTAGTTGGGTTGAGGCCCCGAGGTAGGTGCACATGGTGCGTTCAGCATCCGAGGTCACGAGAATCAGGCAGCGGGCCGTGCTCGCACCGCTCACTGCAGCCGGCGTCTCGAAACGGGTCCCGACAGACTGGATGTCGTGAGTGAAGATGGTGCCGAGTTGGTCGTCACGAACACGACCAATGAAACCGGCCTTGCTCCCGAGTTGAGCGAGACCAGCCAGTGTGTTCGCTGCTGAACCTCCGGAGGTTTCGAGACCTGGACCGCTGGCTGCGTAAAGGCTTTTGGCTTGATCTTCGTCCACAAGCGCCATGCTGCCCTTGCTGAGGTTGTGATCGCTTAGAAACTGGTCCTCGGTTTGAACCAACACGTCGACGATGGCGTTACCGATGCCCACGACGTCGAGAGAACTAGCAGTGCTGAACCGGGGAGTTGAGGACATCTCTGCTGTCGTTAATACAGCGAAAGTATGGCTGTTCGTTGGATCGCTGCTCTGCTGAGGGGGAGATATGAGCGCGCTTAGGCGCTGAGGAGAGCGCGCTTAGGGCCATGGATCGGATCTTCCACCACGATCGTTTGGTCTCGGCTAGCACCGAGAGAAACGATCGCAATCGGCACGTCCATCAGGTCGGCCAGGAAGCGTAGGTAGTCCATCGCCGGAGCAGGAAGGTCTTCGAGTCGACGGCATTCAGCCGTGGAACATTGCCAGCCTGGGAGGGTCTCAAAGATTGGCTTGCAGCGAGCGAAATCTTCGGAGCTGCTGGGGAAGTAATCGATGCGTTCGCCATCGAGTTCGTAGGCCACTGACACTTGGATTTCATCCATTTCGTCCAGCACATCGAGCTTGGTGATCGCAAGGCAATCCAGTCCGTTGACTTGAACGGCGTAGCGCCCAATCACGCCATCAAACCAGCCACAGCGGCGCCGGCGGCCAGTGGTCGTTCCAAATTCCCCGCCTCGATCACAAAGCTGGTCATTCAAGCTTCCAGAGAGCTCTGTAGGGAAAGGACCTTCTCCAACTCGAGTGGTGTAAGCCTTGGCGACTCCAATCACTCTGTCGATCAGGGTTGGGCCCACGCCAGCACCGATGCAGGCACCTCCTGACACCGGGTTGGAAGAGGTCACATAGGGATAGGTGCCGTGATCGAGGTCGAGCAAAGTCCCTTGAGCGCCTTCAAAAAGAATGTTTTTGCGGTCGCTTGCTGCTTCATGGATGGCACGGGTGCAATCCACCACATGGGGGGCGAGGCGTTTTCCGTAAGCCAGATATTCACTGATGATTTCTTCAGCATCCAATGGCTTTTCGCCATAAATGGTTTCAAGCAATTGATTCTTCTCGCTCAGCGGCCCTTCAAGCCGATCACGCAGTCGATCTTCGTCAAGTAGGTCGAGCACACGGATTCCACTTCGCTGAGACTTGTCTGCGTAGGTGGGGCCGATGCCGCGGCCGGTTGTGCCGATTTTGCGTTCACCTCGTTGCTTTTCCATCGCCAGATCCAACAGGCGGTGGTAAGGCATCGTCACGTGTGCAGTTGATGCCAGCTGGAGGCCTGAAATGTCGATCCCGTTGGAGATCAGCATGTCGAGTTCTCCAAGCATCACCTTGGGATCAACCACGGTTCCAGAGCCGATCAGGCAAATGGTGTCTGGGTAGAGGATTCCGGAAGGGATCAGGTGAAGTTTGAGCACTCGACCGTCTACCACGATGGTGTGGCCAGCGTTAACGCCACCCTGATAACGCACCACGACATCAGCGGAGCGGCTCAGAAGATCGGTGATCTTTCCTTTCCCCTCGTCACCCCATTGAGCACCGATGACGACAACATTGGCCAAAGAATCGGCGGCCCGAAGCCGCATTTCTGCACAATCCAGCACTTTCGCAGACAGTCGTGCCTGCGGTCAAAGTGCTGTTCGATTTTGTGATCAAGTGCCGCGAACTGCTGCTTTCTCGGCCTTGCCCAATTCCTTGTCGATCCTGGCTCTCAGAGCATCGGGAACGGGGCGGTTGGTGTAGTTGTTGTAGTGACCAGCCAAAGAGTTGAGTGCGGTCTGCATGGTCGTGAATGAACTCAAGCCGTTCACCTTGGGACGTGCTCTGTAACGAGAGACGTAGTCGGTGATTAAGTCGCGGGCCTCTCCTTCAGCTTCTTGGCGATTTGACGCGTCCTGGGGCAACGCCAAAGTGTCGTGAATGGTGTGGGCAACAGCAACGGTGTCTTGGACGTAGTCCCCTGTAAGGGTGGAAGATTCGTTTCCGCAGGCCGTAACGAGCAAAGAAAGCCCAAGGCAAAGGGCCAGGCTCACATTGATCAAACGGCGAGTGAGGCGTTTCAGTACGGCGATCATGACCGGAGGAAATTTGGTGGACTTTACGCGGATCAGAGCTGGACACGGAGCTCTGTTGGGATCGCTTCGAGAAGCGACGAGATAGCTGCGGCTCGGCTTAAAACGTTGGCGTCCCGTTCTGACCGTTGCACCAGCTCCACATTTCCTTCGGCAGCAGCACGACCAACGACAACTCTCCAAGGGATGCCAATGAGATCGGCATCCTTAAATTTCACTCCGGCCCGCTCCCCACGATCGTCAAATAAGACATCGATGCTCGAGGCACGGAGCTCGTTGTAAATCTGCTCACCGAGGGCCATTTGGACCTCGTCCTGAACATTGGCTACCACCACAATCACCTGAAAAGGAGCAATGCTTAGCGGCCAGATCATTCCGGCGTCATCGTGATGCTGCTCAACGGCGGCCTGGGCAAGTCGTGAGATTCCAATGCCGTAACACCCCATCCAGAGATGCTCCTGTTTGCCCTCTTGTGTGGTGATTTGAGCTCCCATGGCTTGGGAGTACTTGCGACCGAGTTGAAAAATATGTCCCACTTCGATTCCGCGTCGTTCTTCGAGGCTTTGTTCTGGCCTGTTGACACAGCGATCCCCCGCTTTGGCATTGCGGAGATCCATCGTTGAAATGGTGCCGAGATCAGACCAGCTGCACCCCCAACGGTGCTCGTCGCTTCTGTTAGCTCCGCAGACAAAACGGTCGAGCTCGGCAGCTGTTGTGTCAGCAAGTTTGTAGAACGTGTTTCTCCAGGTGCGCGCCCCAGCGAGGTGGTGATCGGAGAGATCAGGGCCGATGGAGCCAAACGGGAAGGGCTCCAGTCCTTGTGATTTCAGTTGTTCGGCATTGATTGGGTTGAGATCGAGAACGGGGCTGTCGAGTTGTTGTGTGAGTGCATTAACGAGCTTCACCTCGTTGAGTTCTTGGTCCCCGCGTAGACAGACAAGAACCGGCTGTTCCTCGCCAGATTCAAGCTTGGCGAGCAGGAGCAGCACTTTGACAACCTGACTGGTATCAAGCGCATTGGCTGAGCAGAGCGCATCAATCGTGAACTGCCCTGGAGTGGCAATGACTTGTGATTCCCCGCTTGCCAAAGGCACAGCAGGTGGTGCGATTGAGACGGCTTTCTCTTGATTGGCTGCGTAATCACCATCAGAACTGATGAGGATCAAATCTTCTCCAGCATCTGCCGTCACCATGAATTCCTGGGATGCGGCGCCGCCGATGGCTCCACTGTCTGCCTCAACTCCGACAGCCGTCAGGCCGCAACGTTGGAACACTCGGGTGTAAGCCCTCTCCATCACCGCATACATGCTGGCGAGGTCTTCTTCATCTCCGTGAAAGGAATAGGCATCCTTCATGATGAATTCGCGGCTCCGCATTAACCCAAAGCGCGGGCGAATCTCGTCCCTGAACTTGCTTTGAATTTGATAGAGGGTGACGGGGAGCTGGCGATATGACCTCAATAGATCACTGGCCAATTCAGTAATCACTTCCTCATGGGTAGGACCTAAACCAAGGGAGCGCTCCTGGCGATCTTCAAGGTGGAACATGATCCCCTCGCCTGCGGTGTATCCCTGCCAACGGCCACTTTTTTCCCACAATTCGGCGGGTTGTAGTTGAGGCAACAACGTTTCGAGCGCCCCTACGTGGTTCATCTCCTCCCTGACGATTTTCATCACCCTTTGAAGGACCCTCCACATCAGCGGGAGATAGGCATAAATTCCTGAGCCAACGCGTCGGATATATCCGCCACGAATCAGCAATTGTTGCGAGGCGATTTCGGCGTCAGCGGGAACGTCCCGCAGCGTCACCAGCATCAGGCGGGAGACGCGCATAGCGATCAGTGTTGAGTGAGACTGGAAGTTACCACCGCTGCAAAAAAGGTCGCTTTAGGAAGTGTCCCGATCGCCTGGAACGTTGCTGGCATCCTGAGTCTCAGCTGCTACTGTCTGGCCATTCCAATGTGTCCTACATCAGTCTCATGTTTCCTGGGTCGATCGAAAGTCCTGTTTCTGCTGTCGAAGATTCCTCAATATCTGGAACAAATGTTGACGCTGTGATGGCTCAATCAGATGCATTAGTTGCTATCGATGATGTTCAAAAGTCCTTGAACCGATCCAGAGCATCTGTATATCGTTATACAAATACTGACCCCCGTAATTTAAATCCCCCCTTTAACCCGAAGAAATTAAATCCTGAATATCGAAGCGATCAAAAAGATCCTCTTCTTTTCCATCCCAATGAAGTTGCTCGTTTTGCCAAGGATGTATTAAGGATCAAGGAGGTCACCGTTGAAGTTCTTAACTCTCCATCAACCGCTACGCAGCAAGTTCTAAGCGCCATCCTTGAGGAGTTGCGCCAGATCAGAACTCACCTTGAAGATCTTCCAGCAGCACCGTCTGATCTTGCGGCCCGTCGTGAAAGGCAAGAACGTCCAGCCGCTTAGAGCTGTGATAGTGCGACAATCATCAATAGCTTTTCAATAACGCTTCTCCGGAGCTTTTCATCCCATCAGGTATGGCTTGCACAGGGTCAAAACCCTCTTCCGGATGTCCTTAATCCTGCCTGAATGGACCCCGAGCCTGCCCGCGAACTTTCTCAGAAACCCTCGTTTCAAGTTGCTGCGCCAACACTTGCCTTTTTGGGGTTCATCCTTGCTTGCACCAGCCTTGGAATTCCGTTGGTTGCTGTGCTGACCGATCGCCCTCCTATGGGTTCTTTGACACCAATTACTGCGCAAGATCGCCATGGATCTGAGGTCCCTGCCTCCTTCGCCCTCTCCGGGGTTACTCAATCTGATCGTTGAGATTCCAGCGGGTAGTTGCAATAAATATGAGTTTTCGGAAGACGTTGGAGTGATGGCACTGGACCGTGTGCTCCATCCTTCGATTCGATATCCCTTTGACTACGGATTTGTTCCCAACACTCTTGCCGAGGACGGGTCTCCTCTCGATGCCATGGTGATCATGGCGGAGCCCACCTTTGCGGGCTGTTTGATCAAAGCCAGACCGATCGGGGTCCTCGACATGGATGACACGGGGCATTACGACGGCAAGATTCTCTGTGTTCCTGTCGCTGACCCCCGGCAAGCAGGCATTAAGAGCATTCAACAAATTGCACCTAGCCAGCTTGAGGATGTGGCTGAGTTCTTCCGTACATACAAAAATATGGATGGTCGCGTCATTTCGATTGCAGGTTGGCGTGATTCGGATGCCGTTGCTCCCCTGTTGGAGGCATGCGTTCGAGCGGCCGCTGGTTGAGGCCCCATGGTGCTTAATCCAGCTTTTCTCGGCAAGATCTGTGATTGAGGCGCTATTGCGGCCTTACTTCTTGTAAGTTGGTTCGCGCCTAGATTGTGAACGACCCGTGCCCACCATCCGTTTTGAGCAGGAAGGCCAACAGGTCGGTTGCATCGAAGGAGCGAATTTACGCAAAGCAGCCCTTTCCTCCGGGATCAATCCCTACAAAGGTCTGAACAACCTCAATAACTGTGGCGGGGTTGGCCAGTGCGGAACCTGCGTGATCGAGGTTCTCGAAGGGGCCCAGAACCTCTCCCCCCGTAGCGATGTTGAAGAGGTGTACCTCTCTGACCGACCTGCGAACTATCGCTTGAGCTGCCGCACCAGTGTGAATGGCGATGTGACGATTAAGACTCGCCCTGACGAAGGTGTGGGCAAGGGTTCGAACAGCCTGCTTGGTGCTGTGAAGAACTTGTTTGGGCGTTGAGCTTGGCTCCAACCATCCAGGTTTACAGCTATTCCCGATGTTCAACGTGCCGTAAAGCCCTGGCTTGGCTGGATGTCAACAATTTGACCTATGAGGTCGTTGACATCACCACTGCCCCTCCTTCAAAAGAGTTGCTTTCACTTGCCTTTGAGCGGTTGGACCGTCGTCAACTTCTTTTCAACTCCAGTGGCCAGAGCTATCGAGCTCTGGGAGCAGAGGTTGTTAAAGCGATGAGTGACGATGATGCCCTAGCTGCGTTGGCTGCAGATGGGCGTTTGATTAAACGCCCTTTTGTTGCATTGCCCAGCGGCGATTTTTTGGTGGGATTCAAGCCCGATGATTGGAACCAGGCTCTTTTGGGTTGAAATTCAGCCCATCGAGCTCGGTAATCAGTTCGTCCACGCCGCCTTGAGTGTGAAGCTGGAACATGCTGGTGCGTTTGAATTCTTCGAGAAACGCCACCAAGAGTTCTTGGCTCCGTTCAAGCACGACGCCTTGTTCAAGCGTTCGTGCGAGCTCCTCCCAGAAACGATCGAGCGTTTGAATCCCAAGATCTTCGAGAACTTGATCTTTCTGTCCAAGTTGGTCGCCCGCAGTCTTTGAAAGCCCCAACAGCGAATCCACCATCCCCTTGGCGAGCTGAAGGCTCAGTTCGGATTCCGCCTTTTGCACTCCAGGCAGCTCCCTTAGCGGTGCCGGTAAGACCAGACCATCCAGATTCCGCTGAAGAGCGTGGCCAAAGAGCGCCACGAGTTGCGGCCGCATCCCTGGCCCCACTTGAGTGAGGATGAGAGGGATCCAGAGCCGCAGCAGCTCGGCGAGTTCCCGTTCTTCGCTGCTGTCAACAGATTGATGACTACAAAGCCGGAGAATCCTGTCGGGGAGATTCGGCGAGCGCACGATGCCTTGCATGGCATCGAGAACACGCAGCGTGATCACTTCAAATAATTCGAGCGCCAGGACCGCGACAACGCCGCGACTGACGGCTGCTCGAAGGGGCTCAAGATTGAGAAGCTGAGCACGTGATAGCCGCTCTGTGACTGGAACGACTCGCAGTAGACGCCAAAATGGAATTAAAAGTGGCAGGTCAATCCAACGTCTGAGTAAGGCGTCTCTCCAGGCAATCGCTGGAAATCGACGTTTCAGGCGAAGGGTACGAACCACGATGTCCAGTAGAAACAGGATTTGAAAAGGAATGTCGATCCGCCAGGAGAGGTCGATTGGCATTCCGTTTTCATCAATTCCACGCGAGTAATTGGTCTCTGCTAGTGGAAGGATTTTGGTATTCCAAAACTGACGCTCTTGGTCCCAGTCGTGTTTGCTTAGGTAGCGGTCGCTGAGGAGATAGGCCGCCGCTTGTTTGGCTGAATCCATCTCGGCTCTTGCTCTGAGACGGTTCTTGAGCTTTTCGAATGCACCTACATTCCCAGAGCTGATGAACGGGTTTTCATCAACCAACTGGCTATTCTTAACCACCATTTCAAGCCGCAATTGTCGTGCGGGTTGACTGTTAATTCCCAGCTTTGAAGAAGTGGTCTCGAGTCTGCGGAAGTGCTCGACGTAAGAAATCGTGTCTCGGTGAACTTCAATGCCCTTCAGCGGGTCGTAGAGGGGTGTGATGTCCGGCAGCCACGGCAGTGGCAAGGCCAAGTTGATCGATGGAAGGGGATAGAGCGTTCTCTGTAGCCAGAAATTTCGCAGCGGAATATAGGTGACGTCGAAAATCACCCAGATCAGATTGAGCGCTGCAATCAGGGCTAAGACCTGATCCCAGCGATTCCAGAACAATTGGATGGTGCGGGGTTTCACGCCCTGCCAGCGAGGTCGAACCATGGATCACCGTGCCTGGCTTCAGGCTAGAAGCGCAGGCTGATCGCGCCTATCGTGACTTTTAGGATTGAAGCAAGGTGCCTGTTGGTAGACAAGCAACACAACAGTCGTTCTGACGACAACCGGGCCAACAGCAGCGAGACTCTTCAAGAGGGCAATAAGGATCTGAACAAGGAACGGGGTGCTGGTCACCCGCTCTGGGACTTTTGGGCCCCGTTGTTGTTCACCATGGGTCTCTATTTCGGGATTCGCCACTATTTGGCTGAGGCGCGCTTCATCCCTTCAGGCTCGATGCTGCCAGGTTTGCAGATCCAAGATCGTTTGCTTGTCGAGAAGCTCACTTATCGCGGCCGCAAGCCTCGGCGGGGAGAAATCGTTGTGTTCAATTCCCCCTATGCCTTCGATCCTGCACTGCGTTCAACAACGTCACCCCCGCCTTTTCAGTGCGTTCTCGCCAATATCCCTTTGGTTGGGTTGATTCCCGGCGTCAGCAATTCGGCTTGTGATGCCTATATCAAACGCGTTGTGGCTGTAGGCGGGGATCAGGTGGTAATAAATCCTCGAGGAGAGGTGCGTGTGAACGGTGTTGATCTCAACGAACCGTATGTGACCAATTACTGCGCTCTCGATAAGCGGGGCATGAGCCTTTGTCGCACTCTTAACGCCACTGTCCCGGAGGGACGTGTCCTGGTTCTTGGTGACAACCGCAGTAACAGCTGGGATGGGCGCTACTGGCCCGGAGGGGCCTTTCTTCCTGAAGATCAGATTATTGGTCGAGCTGTTTGGCGCTTCTGGCCATTCAATCGGCTTGGTTCGTTGGGATTCTGAGTCCACAACTCACCACTTGCCCTCGCATGTTGACGCCGATCCAAGGCTGGTTGGCAGCTTTGGGGGCATTGGGATCATCACGGGTTTGATCCCATGTTTGGTCAGGATCAAAGAGCAACCAGCGGTTGCTTCCGATGCTCAATCGTTCTTCGTCCTGTCCAAGCAACCGTGAGGGACCGAAACTGAGCGCTTGCCAGAGTTGGTTCACACTCCATCCCAAATCGACCACGAGATGTTGCCAGAGCGTTGGCAGCACTAAGTGGTGACCGGATAAGCCTTTTGGACGTTGATCGGGAGGCAAAAGACACTCCTCATCGTCGAGAGGAATGCCATGAACGGCAACGGCGTTGATCTTTCCTTCTCCTAGGGCCTGAATTAAGGCCAGGCGATCGCTTTGCCCACCAATGGAAGGGGTGACAAACCAATGGGTCTCTTCAGCTGTTTGGCTGGAACGATCCTGCACGAGATGCCACCAGCTCACAGTGGCCAGAGGGGATGACGTTGAGTGGCTCAGCATTGCCACTCCATCAGCGGTGGAGAGATTCATGAGCACAAGCTTGCGATTGCTGTGGCGTCGCTGCAGTTCCAGGAGTTGCCCCATGGGTAGCGTTTCGCTGATGGTTGGATCGGCAGGCCATCCGGCTCGTAATGTCTCAACGCCTTCCCGGATCATTCCGTCTCCGCGCAGCTTGGAGTCAATGGGCGCAATCAACACAGGGGCTCCAGCCATTTCGCCGAGCAGTAGCGCGCGGTCAATGAGGTTGGTAGACGGCATCTGTTCCCCAGCGCTGAGACCGATGGCACCTGCTTCAAGCAGATCGGCGTGGCGGCTGAGGCGTTCTCCTTCACCGCGATGGGTGAAGCTTCCCCATAAATGGACTTTGAGATCGCAATCGATCGGCTGGAATCCCTTTAAGCGTTCAGGGCTGTCCCGTTCCGATTCGCCGTTTGGAAGCAGTGCTAGCTGCCCGTAACCGGCTCGCCCTGCGGCGTTGATGAGCGTTTTGAGCGTCTCTCCGCTTCCTGTAAATGGACTGGGAAGGCTTGAATGTGGGTCGACAAGGCATGGGGCGAGGAGTTGCTGGGCCCTGTCATGGCCCGAAACACCCCGCTCAGCGGCTCGATGCCTTGCCTCTTCCCCAAGGGCGATGAGACGATCATCTTCAAAGAGAGCAGCACTTTCTACTTGGAGCGGCTGATCGCTGGCGACTAGAACCTGCACGGGGTCGAGCAGCATCGTCTCAGTCATGGGTTCACAGTGCTCCCGCTGCTGTTCGATCGAGAACCCCACCGAGGTGGGACGTGAGATTTAAGCAACTCACCACTGCAGGTTGGCTGGGATCTTCAGGCATGTCGATCACCGTGACGCCACCATTGCCTTGTTTCACGGACCAGATGTCCTTGGGCGCAAGGCCTAACAGATGACACAGGATTGTTTTGTTCACTGCATCATGAGCCACAACTAAGGCTGTCTCTGACGGATCGAGGCCATCCGCGATGCTGTTCCAACAGTTCACAGAGCGTTTCCATACGTCTTGAATCGTTTCGCCTTCCGGCATTTGCACGGTTTCTGGAGCGTCCTTCCAGGCCTGGAGTAACTCGTCCCAGCCCTCTCGAATTTCTGATTCCAGTTTCCCCTCCCAAAGCCCGTGGCCGATTTCCATCAGGCCATCCGTCACGGTGAGAGGGACGCCTGAGTGGGATTTCAAAATCCCTTCAGCGGTTTCTCTTGGGCGAGACATCGAGCTGCTGTAGGCCCGATCAAGAGTTATACCCTCGAGGAAAGAGCGAGCAGCTTCTGCTTGGGCATGGCCGTTGCTATTGAGAGGGATATCAATCTGTCCCTGAAAACGCCCCTGCCGGTTCCAATCTGTTTCACCGTGGCGCACAAGCACCAGACGCGCCTTTGTGCCTTTGGCTGGCAACGCTGGCTCTAAGTGAGCAATGCTGTTTAAGCATTCGATTTGCACTTGATAGCCATTAGGTCCGGAGGAGAGGTTGAACACCGATAAGGATGCGTTGTCCAGGCGCAGACGCCTGAAGCCTCCTTGGGGCTCGCCCAACAAGACCAGAATTAAGCAGCGAAGAATGGCGTTGTGACCCACGACCAGAACGGTGTCGTCGCCAGTCACTGGATGCCGATCCATGAGGCTTTTCAAAAACGCCCGCGCCTGAACCATCAACTCGGTCACCGGTTGGTAACGCGTGCCGTCAGCGCGAGTGAGTTCTAGGGCTTCAGGTCGTTGACGCCAGGTGGCGTAGCCCTCTGGATCCTTGATCGCCCGTTCATCGGCGGTCAGTCCGCTCCAGGGCTCAAGGTCAATCTCCAGAAGTCCGTCATCAAGGACGGGGCTCAGCTTGTCTTGACGGACGCTCAGCACTCCGGCTGTGGTGGAGGCAGCACGTTGAAGAGGTGAGCTGTAGGCCGCATCGATCGGCACGTCGGCCAAGGCCACTCCCATGCGTCGCGCTTGGTCTTCGCCGATGGCTGTGAGTGTTGATAGATCATTACGCCCCTGGATGCGGCGCTCAACGTTGAAGCTGCTCAGGCCGTGGCGGACCAGGAGGAGACGCAGTGACACCGCAACAAGGGGGAAGGCGCGGTCATCGTATGGGCGCACGGTCCGATCACACGCCGAAATGGTCAAAATCGGTCGTTGAGAGCCCTTCGCCGGAGAGAATCGTTTGCAATTGCTCATCGTCTGTTGACCAGCCCGCTGAACGGACGTTCAAACGCAGTGCCCAGGTGGAAAGTCCTCTTGGCTGTCGTTTCGATGGTGCTGGCTTGCAGCGTTTGGTTCCTTGGCTTGATGGACAGCCTCGGGCGTCCCTCTGTGGCTCCCGCTTTGTCTTTGGAGCAGCAAGAGCTGGCGTTGTTAGCGGATCCCGCCTTGACGCCATCGCTCAAACCTCTGCTTGTTGGCCAAGATCCGGCCAAGAGCTTGCTTGAAACGTTGAGAGAGACCCCTCTCGACAGCCTCGGCGAGCGCCAAACACTGTTATTTGCATCGTTAGAAAACGATCCAGGGCGTCGTAAAACCTTGTTGGAGACTCCACTCGAGACCCCAAACCTTCGGACGCTTCAGGAAGCCCTGGCCATCGAGCCACGTCCCCGTGACCTCTCTTCTCAGGACCAAGAGTTGTTGTCTGATAACAGTCCTGATCCCTTAACTCGGCGTCTGGTGTGTCAAGCACTGGGAGGTGCACCGTCCGATTGCGTAGAAAGCTCTGCAGCCAAGGCTGCATCCAAGGCCGCGGCCAGACGTCTTGTTCTGAGTGAGCTGCTGCCGCTCGGAGCGTTGTTGTTGGGTTCTCTTCTGCTGGTTCGTCAGCTTTGGTTGCTTCTGCGCCGCAAGCAATCCTCCTGGCCTGAACTTCAAGCTCCTCCCCTTGGCTTGGTTGACATGGTGCTGCTGATCGCCGGCGGTTTTGTGGTGCTGGGTGAGGTGCTGGTCCCACTTCTTGTCACTCCTCTTTCAGCCTTGGTGGCTCGGAGCATCGCGGCGCCCCTCAACCAGTCGGTGGCTGTGCTGATTGGCTATTGCGCTCTAGCGACGCCACCGTTGCTCATCCTTAAAAGTCAGCTGGATGGACTGGATCAACGCTTGGTCCCTGCAGGTGGTTGGCTGCAGTGGCGCGTGAGCCCGTGGTGGACGTCACTGTTTCAGGGTGGTCGCGCCTGGTTGATGGTGATGCCGCCTGTGGTGTTAACCGGTTGGTTGATGAGTCGCGTTATTGGCGATCAAGGAGGCAGCAATCCATTGCTGGAAATGGTGCTGAACGGCAGAGATCCGTTGGCTTTGTTACTGCTCGCCATCACAGCCGTTGTGCTGGCCCCGCTGTTTGAAGAAACAGTGTTCCGTGGGGTGTTGTTGCCCGTTTTAGGACGTTCTTTCGGGCGGGGTTGGAGCGTCTTTGGCAGCGCCCTTGTGTTTGCGGTTGCTCACCTCAGCATTGGTGAGTTACTTCCTTTGTTGGTTCTTGGTTTGGGTTTGGCATTGCTGCGTTTGAGCAGTGGTCGACTCCTTCCTTGTGTGGTGATGCATGCTCTTTGGAACGGAGTCACCTTCCTGAATCTTGTTTTGCTCGGAAGTTGAGTTGATTTCCCTGATGCTGTAAGACATTTCAGCCTTGCGGGCGGACCATACGGGTGGTTCACTGGCGCATTGCCCTGTTCGTTCAACGTGGTCGCGGTTCCCCAAACTCAACCTGCCCCACAGGAACACGCATCAGCCACTGGTGCCTTCGAGCTCATTCAGGGTTCACTGTCCGCCAAGCGTGTTGCACGCCGCTCTCCCCTGCTTGCTGGTCTTCATCGTGCAGCCGATGGCAGTTTGATTGGCGTTTTCACAGCTGTTCTTGCTCTCAGTGGACTCACGCTTCACTGGCAATACCGCTGGACGGTTGCTTTTGAGCGATTGGAGGACACCCGAGGCGTGGGCCACCGACTGACGGAGTCCACCGCCATGCTTGAGCGATATCTCCTTGATCGAACCCAGACTCCAAAGTCGATGGTTCCAACGACCGCTGAAAAATTGCTTTACCTCGAACGTCCCAGTGAGGAAAAGTCCGGCGGATCACACGATCATCTGGCTTTCATTGTTTCTTTGATGGATCGTTCAATTCATCACGGGTATTAAATAGATGCCAGCCAACCGGCAAGGCTCGACCTCTAAGGCGCGTCGTGAACGACGAAGGGTGATTCGTCTTGAGCCGGTTCCCGCCGGTCGTATGAAAGTGGTTTTTGTCCTGCTTTGTGCCGGTTTGTTTGGATTGGTCGGGCGAATGGCCTGGCTACAGATTGTTCAAGCCTCTGAGTTGGAGGCGCGGGCCCGTGTGGTGCAAACGCAACGCACCAAGCCCCTGGGTAGCCGCAGGCCGATTGTGGATCGCAACGGCAGGCTTGTGGCCTTAGACGAGAAGCGTTATCGACTCTGGGCTCATCCTCGATACTTCAACTTTCCTGGTGATGCGCCGATGCTCATTCGTGACCGCAAGGAGGTTGCTGCCCTTCTCTCTCCAGTGTTGGCCCTTTCTTCTGGAGAGCTCAACAAAAGGATGGGAGACAGCGCGTCTGGCATCAAATTGGTTGAAGGCGTCGACCCTGAAACGGCAACAACAGTTCGTTCCCTAGGAATCAGCGGCATCGATCTCGAGCCCTATCCCTACCGCGTGTACCCGCAGGGATCTCTCTTTGCCAATGTCGTTGGTTTCCTCAATCAAGAGCGTCAGCCGCAGGCGGGGCTGGAACAGAGTCGTGATGATGACCTGCAGCGTCACGAACAGGCCCGAAGTCTTCGTCGTGGAGCAGACGGAACCCCCTTGCCAGACAACCTCGCGCCGGGTGTGTTTTTCGGGGATGACCTGAGATTGCAGCTCACCTTGGATGCCCGCCTGCAGGAGCTGGCTGCCAAGGCCCTGTCGGCACAGGTCAAGACCTGGAAAGCCAAAAAGGGAGTGGCGATCGTGATGGATGTCACCAATGGCGAATTGATGGCGCTGGCTTCAACGCCGACGTATGACGCGAATCGTTATTGGGATTTCAATCCAGAGCGTTTTCGTGAATGGTCTGTTCAAGACCTCTACGAACCTGGATCGACCTTTAAGCCGATCAATTTGGCTTTAGCGCTTCAAGAAGGCGTGATCCAACCCAACGAGACGGTCTACGACAGCGGAGCCCTCACAATTGGTGGCTGGCCGATTCGCAACCACGACCGCAAGGGCAATGGCGTCGTGGATTTCGCAACTGTGCTTCAGGTTTCAAGCAACATCGGCATGGTGCAGGCGATGCGCAAAATGCCTCCTTCTATGTACTGGGACTGGTTAAGTCGGCTTGGGCTCGATGCGAAGCCGGACACAGACCTTCCAGGTGCGGTTGCGGGCCAGTTGAAGACCAAGGAACAATTCACGACGCAGCCCATCGAGCCAGCTACAGCTGCCTTCGGTCAAGGCTTCTCGCTGACACCTCTCAAGCTTGTTCAATTGCATGCACTGATCGCCAATGGCGGGAGGCTTGTGAGCCCTCACATCACCCGTGGTTTGCGGGCTGGCCATGCACTGGCTCCGAGTGGAGAGCGCATGGGGCAACCCTTGCTTCGCCCAGAGGTCACGCGCACGGTTCTGAACTGGATGGAATCTGTGGTGGAAAAAGGCAGCGGTAAGGGGGTGCGCACCCCTGGTTATCGCATTGGCGGCAAAACAGGCACAGCCCAAAAAGCAGTGAATGGTGTGTATGTCCCTGGGGCCTTGATTTGCAGCTTTGTCGCAACGCTTCCGATCGAGGACCCTCGTTATGTCGTGCTGGTGGTGGTTGATGAACCACAAGGGGAGCACGCCTATGGCTCAACTGTGGCTTTGCCTGTAGCTAAATCCATCATTGATGGGCTGCTGGTGATTGAAAAAATCCCACCAAGTGGTCGGGTTAAATCTGCACAAACGGACACACCTCCTCCTTGAGCTGTCAGTTTGAAAATCGTCGCTACGTTGAATTCATAGAGTTTTAGTGCGCCATGGCCACCCTCCTTGAGCAGCTTTCCGCCATGACCGTGGTGGTGGCCGATACGGGTGATCTCGAAGCGATCAGGCGTTTCACTCCTCGTGATGCGACCACCAATCCCTCCCTGATCCTTGCTGCAGCACAGATTCCTGCTTACGAGAATCTCATCGATGAAGCCTTGCGTTCTTCACGCCGCCTTCTAGGAGAGAGCGCTCCGGTGGAGCAAGTGGTGCATGAAGCACTCGATGAAATCAGCGTGATATTTGGAAAGGAAATTCTGAAGATCGTTCCTGGCCGTGTTTCAACTGAGGTTGATGCCCGCCTCAGTTACGACACAGAGGCCACCATTGAAAAAGGTCGGAAACTTATTCGCCTCTACAACGACTCGGGAATCAGTAATGACCGTGTCTTGATCAAAATTGCCTCCACGTGGGAGGGCATCAAAGCGGCTGAAGCCCTTGAGAAGGATGGAATTCATTGCAACCTCACTTTGCTGTTTGGCTTCTCTCAGGCTGTCGCCTGCGCCGAAGCAAGCGTCACGTTGATCTCGCCGTTTGTTGGTCGCATTCTTGATTGGTTCAAGGCCGATACAGGGCGAGATTCCTATCCAGGTCCAGAAGATCCTGGTGTGATTTCAGTGACAAGCATTTTTAACTACTTCAAGACGTACGGCTACAAAACCGAAATCATGGGGGCCAGCTTCCGCAATCTTGATGAAATTACTGAGCTTGCAGGTTGTGACTTATTGACTATTTCCCCGAAATTGTTGGATCAATTGCGCAGTAGTGATGCTTCGCTGATTCGCAAGTTAGATCCTGCAAATCTTGCTCCTGTTGCAGAGCAAATGAATGTGGATCAGGAGCGCTTCGTTTCCATGATGGCTGAGGATCGGATGGCTACTGACAAGCTCAGTGAAGGTATCAAGGGGTTCAGCAAAGCGATTGAAACTCTTGAGCAGCAACTTGCTCACCGTTTGGCTCAGATCGAGGGTGGCTCCGCGTTCAGCCATGCCGTTCAAGAGATTTTCCTGCTGAACGATTTCAACGGTGATGGCTGCATCACCCGCGATGAATGGTTGGGAAGTGATGCGGTCTTTGATGCCTTAGATCAGGATCATGACGGTCGTTTGACACCAGACGATGTGCGCTTGGGTTTCGGTGGCGCCTTGTCTTTGACCGCCGTTTGATCGAGCTTGTTTAAGGTTTCAGACAGAAAGCACGCCCTCGCTCTATGGAGCGACTGCGTGCCACGCAGTGGCTTGCAATAGAGGCTCGCTGAGTCCATATTCAATCGTTAGGGTCAACCCCAGGAGATTGAGGGGGTTGGCTGCAATGGCTCTCCAGCTTGTCTGGTTCAAGCGAGACCTCCGGGTGAAGGATCATCAGCCCTTGCAGCAGGCCTTGCTCAGGGGGCCAGTGCTGCCGCTTTATGTCGTTGAGCCCGAGTTGTGGCAGCAGCAAGATGCCTCCGAGCGGCAGTGGTCGTTTTGCCGAGAGTCGTTGCTGGACTTGCGCCTCGCTCTTGCTGAGCTAGGCCAACCGCTAGTGGTGCGCAGTGGTGATGTGTTGGAGGTGTTTGAGCGGGCTCATCGTCAATATGGTCTTGATGGGCTCTGGAGTCATGAAGAAACCGGAAATGGTTGGACGTATCAGCGTGATCAACGCGTAGCTCTCTGGTGCCGTCAGCACGGCATCGCTTGGAAGGAGATTCCCCAATTTGGCGTGATCCGCCGTCTGCGATCCCGCAATCGTTGGGCCAAACGCTGGGAAGCGCAGATGGCCGAGCCGATTACCCCTCCCCCGTTGGGACTGCCATCGATCGAGGGGATCGAGGCCGGCATCATTCCTGATCGCCCCCATCAGGAGCTGGCACCTGATCCATGCCCGCATCGCCAAAGCGGCGGTCGTGCAATGGCATTGCTGGAGATGGAGGATTTCCTGGAACATCGCGCTTTCGGATATGCACGCTCTATCTCCAGCCCCAACACCGCGTTTACAGGTTGTTCTCGCCTCTCCGCTTATCTCACCTGGGGGTGTCTCTCGATGCGAGAGGTAATCCAAACAAGCCGTGGCTTCAGCGGCCGTGGCATAAGCAGCTTTGAGTCACGCCTGCATTGGCATTGCCACTTCATCCAAAAGCTTGAAGCGCAGCCAGCGATTGAATTCGAAGATTTTCATCCGTTCATGCGCGGGCTGCGCTGCGCGGATGATGAGCGACTCGCTGCCTGGGCGGAGGGACGTACTGGAGTGCCTTTTGTAGATGCCTGTATGCGCGCATTGAGGGCCCACGGTTGGATCAACTTCAGGATGCGAGCGATGTTGATGTCGTTTGCCAGCTACCACCTCTGGTTGCCGTGGCGGGATAGCGGACTGCATCTGGCCCGACAGTTTGTGGACTATGAGCCCGGGATCCACTGGAGCCAGTGCCAGATGCAGTCAGGCAGCACAGCCATCAACACCGTACGGGTTTACAACCCGATCAAGCAGGGGCAAGACCATGACTTGAAGGGCGAATTCATTCGCACTTGGCTTCCTGAATTCCACCTGGTTCCCGATGTCTACGTGCATGAGCCCTGGAAGTTGTCGCTGGCAGCCCAACGACAGGCAGGTCTCATGCTTGGAGTGGACTATCCCTTGCCTGTTGTGGAACCTGCGCTTGCGGCCAGGGAGGCGAAGCAGAGGATTTGGGCGATCAGGGAGCGCTCTGGTTTTTCTGCCATTGCCAATGGAATTCAGCAGCGCCACGGGTCGAGACGTTCAGGCTTAGCGCCTACGGCCCAGGGTCGCCGCCGCCGACGGCGTAACCCTGCGTCTGATGATTCCCAACAGCTAACCCTTGATCTCTAACTCCTTTGCAGCATCAGGCGGCGGATGACCCTCTGTGCGATGTCCCCGTATCCCATCTCACCAGAGAGAATTTGGGCAATGCGCTGCGGCGCAGTGGGGCGCTTGATTCCGAGCTGATAGCCCACGTTTGGAAAGCGATAAAACACTTGGGCAATGCGACGCCCCCAAGCCATCGAATCCCCCCAGCGTTCGCGCATGCGTTTTGTGTAGCTGGAAAGGTCAGGCTGAGTCCCGTTGAGCCATGAATCGAGACTGACTGCTGCCTCGCAGCCGCTCATCAGCGATGGCCTGAGGCCTTCGGCAAGAAAGGGGTCGCAGAGCGATGCGGCATCACCTACCGCCACCACGCCTTTGCTGTGAAGGGGGGTATGGCCATTCCAAACTCTTAAATCCGCGTTTTGTCGCAGTCCGTCTGTGGAGGAAAACCCCAGATCCGGTAGGAGTTGTTCGAGCACGGCTTCCGCGTCACTGGCCCGGCGTCCAATAAACGTTCCCACTCCCACATTGATGCCGTTCGCCAGTGGAAAGGCCCAGGCGAATCCATGGTGGACGAGCCCAAATTCAAACCTGGCTGTGCCAGGTCGCAAGTTTCCCATTCCTTCGAGGCGAACAGAAAGCGTCTTGGCCATGTGGAGAGATCGAGGGCCGATCCCCAAGCGTGTTGGCCAGGGAGAACCTGAGCCATCAGCCAGAACCACGGCTCTGGCCTCGATAACCTCCCCGTCCTTGCTGCGTACAAGCCAATGGCTTTCATCTTGCTGAAGGTCCGCGACCTCGAAGGGCCGCCGCAGCTCTGCCCCTAAAGCGATCGCTTGCTCCAGCAAGAGTGCGTCGAGTCGCTCACGCTTGACGATCCAGAAGGGTGAAGAGCCTGGAAGCTCAGCGACCACAGGATCAGTGAGACACCAGCTGAAATCCACCTGTTTGATGACGTCATCAACGGCTGGTTGCAAGTCGAAGGGGAACCACTGCTGAACGGAAGCCGCCATCCCACCAGCGCATGGTTTAACTCGCTCTGAGCGATCGCGCTCCAGGACTGTGACGCGATGTCCTAATCGGGTGAGATGAAAGGCTGCGCTGGAGCCGGCTGCACCGGCCCCGATGACTGCAACGTCAGCGGTGCTCAAACCTTGAGGATTTCAACCTCTTTATTCGCTAGATGTTTTTCAAGTTCTGCGATGAAACGATCAGTTGTTTTCTGAATTTGATCTTGCTCATCTCGGCTTTGATCCTCTGAAAGATCTCCCTCCTTCTCTAGTTTCTTGATTTTGTCGATGGCGTCACGACGCACGCTGCGCAAGGCCACCTTGCCCTCTTCTGAAATCTTTGCGGCAAGTTTGCAGAACTCTTTTCGGCGTTCTTCAGTGAGTGGTGGAACATTGATGCGAATGACCTTGCCGTCGTTGTTGGGCGTGAATCCCAAATCACTGGTTGCGATTGCTTTTTCGATCAGCGCCAGGGATCCCATATCGAAGGGTTGAACAGCAATCGTTTGCGAATCAGGAGTGGAGAGACTCGCGAGTGATTTCAGCGGAGTGTCAGCGCCGTAATACTCAACATTGATACGGTCTAATAACGAGGGATTGGCTCGGCCTGTGCGGATGGTATTGAAGTTGCGCTGGGTGGCTTCCACCGACTTGCGCATGTTGGCTTCGAGATCGGAGTTCGACATGACGATGACTAGTTGCTGATACGGGAACCGATGGGCTCACCGGCCACGGCTCTGCCGATGTTGCCAGGTTCAAACAAATTGAAAACAACAATCGGGATGTTGTTGTCTTTGCAAAGAGCGATGGCAGTGCTGTCCATCACGGCGAGTTCTCCGCTGAGCACCTGTTGGAAGGTCAAGGAGTCGTAACGGACGGCATCAGGGAATTGATGCGGATCTTTGTCGTATACACCGTCAACCTTGGTGGCTTTGAACACCACATCAGCGCTGATTTCGGCTGCGCGTAAAGCAGCCGTGGTGTCGGTTGTGAAGAACGGATTGCCACAACCTGCTCCAAACACGACCACCCTGCCTTTCTCTAGATGTCGCATCGCGCGCCTGCGGATGTAAGGCTCAGCCACTTCTTGCATTTCAATTGCGGTCTGCACTCGTGTGGCAATGCCGGCTCGCTCCAGTCCGTCCTGCAGGGTGATGGCATTCATCACGGTGGCGAGCATGCCCACGTAGTCCGCAGTGGCGCGATCCATGCCTGCGGCTGAACCTTTTAAACCTCTGAATATGTTTCCGCCGCCGACGACAATCGCCAATTGCGTGCCAGTGGCAACAACTTTGGCAACATCTGTAGCGATGGCCGAAACAATTTCTGGATCAATTCCGTAGCCCTGATTGCCCATCAGCGCTTCACCGCTGAGCTTCAGGAGGGCACGCGCGTAGGCCATTCAATATCCTTATCTTTAGGACAGTAGCAAGGCTGTTCTTGGCAGATCGAGAAAACTGATCTACTTCAGATATTTCTCTCTTATATCGATGCGGAAGGAAGCTCGACCGCTGAAGACACTGCTATCAGAACTCAATTCCTTCAGAACTCAATTCCTTGCTGTGCTTTGACGCCTTGTTCCCGAAATGGGTGTTTGACGAGAGACATTTCTGTGACCAAATCAGCTCTTTGGATCAGACCGTCTGGAGCTCCCCTGCCGGTGAGGGCAACGTGGGTAAGTTCAGGCCGCTCATCGAGGCCCTTCAGAACTTGATCCAGTTCGAGATAGCCAAGTTTTAACGCCACATTTACTTCGTCCAGCACGACAAGTTTTTGTTTGGGGTCTCTGAGGTAAGAGAGCGAGGTGTCCCAAGCCGCTTGCACCAGCTGACGATCACGCTCGCGATCTTGGGTTTCCCAGGTGAAACCCTCTCCGAGGGCATGCCAGCTCAGGGCGTCTCCAAAGGCCTTTAGTGCTTTGGCTTCTCCAGGCTCCCAGCCTCCTTTGATGAATTGAACAACGGCAACTTGGTGTCCATGACCCAGGGTCCGTAAGGCCAAGCCAAGAGATGCAGTGGTCTTTCCCTTGCCGTGGCCGGTGAAGACCAAGACCAATCCTTTTTCAACACTTCTCTCAGAGACCCGTTGTCGCTGAACGTCTTGACGGCGTGCCATGCGCTTTCGGTAAGCATCGGCGTCTTTCTCTGGGGCTAAATCGCCTCCCATGCCAAGGGATTCGGCCGATTGGTCCAACGATGATGCGTCCACAGGCGACGGCTTTCCGGCTGATATTTGATCCGAGCTCATGACATCTCCCCAGTTGCTTCCAGCATGACGCTGGAGGGGCAGCGCGCTGTGATGCGCTGAAGAGCAGCCCCGGCCAGAACAGACTGTTCAACATTGGTGAAACCGATCTCCTGCAATTGATTGGGGATGTTGTCCTCAAGCAATGCAATCGCAGTCTCTGTCTCAAACAAAGCGCAGAACAGTTGTTGGGGGAGTTGCAAGAGAGGACCAGCGGGGTGGAGATCCACAACAACGAGCCAGCCGCCTGGTCTCAGCAATTTCAAACACGACAACAACACTTGATGCCGCTCGGCTCGAGGAAATTCATGCAGCGCAAGGCTGATTTGAATGGCATCAAAGCTGGCTGGCGCGCAGGGCGGATCTTCTGCCAGCCCCTCAATGCAGGTGAGGAGTGGATGACGGGTTGCGGCGAGTTCCAGAACCTTGGGTGAGACATCGAGACCGGTGACCTGAAACCCTGCTTCGATCCATGGCGCTGCAGCTTCTCCTGAACCACAGCAAAAGTCGAGCACCTTGGCACCCCTTGGCAAAATTGGATCTAGCGCTGAGAGCCCAAGGCTGCGCAGTCGATCGACACCTCCAACACTCAATGCGGAGATCCCTGTGACGGTGTCATAGATCCAACGATGGCGGTAAGCCAGTTGGCGAAGGGGTGATGTCATCAGGCTTCTCTCCTTGCTAACGCTGCATCGACGGCCTGTTGCTGATCTCGCCTGGTGATCCAGTGGTGATAGGTGCGGGTATGAATCGCCACGGAATGTCCCATCATCCTGGCGGCCACCGTATCGGGAAGTCCGATGTGGATGGTGCGTACGGCCCAGGCATGGCGAAGGTCGTAGGGCGTGAGAGGAACGCCGTACCTCCTGAACTGCTCTGCAACACGCCGTCCGACTTGTTGGAGTGTGGTGTGGCGGAGATCGGTGCAAACCGGAGGGAGGGCCGCGGCATTCGAGGCGAGATGCGTCAAGTTGAAGCGATCCACCCATTCCGGATGGAAGGGCCAAACCTGATGCTCACCGGTTTTGGTGGTGGGAAGAACGCGGATGACCCTGTCTCCTCCACTCGCCAAAGCCGAAACATCCGTGAAAAAAACTTCATGGTTGCGAAGTCCATAGGTGGCCATCAGTCCATAAACAAGACGCCAACCCGGATTGGGGATGCGCAGCATGGCTTCGAGAATTTGCGGGTCGCTGGGTAACTGCCGAAAACGAGCTCGGTGGAGGCCATATCCCCCCGCCTCTGCACGCCACGCATCAGGAAGGGGCAGGTTTTGATGGCGGGCGAGTGCCCCTAGGGCAGTGGAACACTGTTGGCGGCTTCGGCTGCCATCGGGATAGCTGTTCAACGTCAGCAGTAATAGATCAGGAGTGAGGCACGAGTGTTGTTCAAGCCCCAAGGTCTTGAGCCGTCTCAGGTAGGGCTGGTAGGCCCCGCTCCAAGTGGTGCGGCTACCAGCTGGGGAGCGACGACGACGTGGGTCTGCGAAGAATGCTTCCTTAAACATTTCCAGATCGCGATCCAGGGGATGGGCAACGAAGGTGGACTCGCCTTTTGGAGAGTTGTGTTGCTCAACTTTTTGCTTCGGTAACCACTGGTCCCATGCAAAAAGCTGTCGCTGTAATTGCAGCTCAACAAGCTGCACGATTCGCTCAGCCTCTTTCAACCCATTCAGGTCGGCCAGGAGCCCAAGACTCAGGCGCTGGGTTTTCCATTGGTGGGGTTGCTGACGGCATGGCAGCCGTCCGCGGAGATTAAGTTTTTGCCCTCGGCGCTCCACACGAAGACCACAGCCGTGCTCGGCCAAGGCCGCATTGGCGGCCACGATCGCGGTGTCGAAGTTCATAACCCTGTAAAGACAGCGTCACCATGACGTTGATGGGAGTTACGCTCAACCCCTAAAACAAAGAATTTTTCATGGCTCGGGTTGGCATTCTTCTGCTCAATCTGGGTGGTCCAGAACGGATTCAGGATGTTGGCCCCTTTCTGTACAACCTGTTTGCAGATCCAGAAATTATTCGGCTGCCCAATCCGATCCTGCAGAAACCCCTGGCTTGGTTGATCAGCACGTTGCGAAGTAGCAAGTCGCAGGAGGCCTATCGATCAATCGGAGGAGGCTCTCCTCTTCGCCGAATCACGGAGCAGCAAGCGAGAGAGCTCCAGAGTCTTCTGCGCCAGAGAGGGGTGGACGCCACAAGCTATGTGGCGATGCGCTACTGGCACCCGTTTACTGAATCGGCCGTGGCTGATATCAAGGCTGATGGCATTGATGAAGTTGTTGTCCTTCCCCTTTATCCTCATTTTTCGATTAGTACCAGCGGCTCGAGCTTCCGCGAGCTCCAACGCCTTCGCCAAATGGACGAACGCTTTGAGGCGTTGCCTTTGCGCTGTATTCGCAGCTGGTACGACCATCCAGGCTATGTGCGTTCGATGGCTGAACTCATCGCCGAGCAGGTTCGCGCCAGTGACGACGTTGAACAGGCACATATCTTCTTCAGTGCCCATGGCGTGCCGAAGAGCTACGTGGAAGAGGCCGGTGATCCCTATCAGCAGGAGATTCAAGCTTGCGCCGCCCTGATCATGGCTGAGTTGGAGACCATTGTTGGCCACTCCAATCCCCATACCCTGGCCTATCAAAGCCGAGTTGGGCCGGTGGAATGGCTGAAGCCCTATACCGAAGAGGCCCTCGAAGAACTCGGCCGGGCAAAGACGCAAGATCTCGTCGTGGTCCCGATCAGTTTTGTGAGTGAGCACATTGAAACGCTCGAGGAAATTGACATCGAATACCGCGAACTCGCGACTGAGTCAGGTGTCGTGAATTTCCGACGCGTTAGGGCTCTTGACACCTATCCACCCTTTATTGCTGGATTGGCTGATTTAGTCGAGGCCAGCCTTGAGGGGCCGGAAGTGAATCTCGACCAGGCGGCTGAACTGGCTACCACCGTGAAGCTCTATCCCCAGGAGAAGTGGGAGTGGGGTTGGAATAACAGCTCTGAAGTGTGGAATGGACGCTTGGCCATGGTTGGTTTTTCCGCCTTCCTTCTCGAGCTGATCAGCGGCCATGGCCCACTACATGCTGTTGGTTTGCTTTAAACAGTGCCAATTGGTGAGATGGCCACTTAATCTTGAGGGTCAGATCCTTATGAGGCAGCCGTGACCCTGACATCCGTTCCCACGGCCGCGGATGCGTTGGATTGGAACGGTCAACGCCGTATCACCGGCGCCCACGCCTTGATGAATGCCCTCAGGCTGCATGGCGTAGACACCATTTTTGGCTATCCGGGCGGGGCGATCCTGCCGATTTATGACGCTCTGCACATCGCCGAAAGCGAAGGCTGGCTGAAGCACATTTTGGTGCGTCATGAGCAGGGTGGCACCCATGCGGCGGATGCCTATGCCCGTGCCACTGGTCGGGTTGGCGTCTGTTTTGGAACGTCTGGTCCTGGTGCCACCAACCTGGTCACGGGAATTGCCACGGCCCAAATGGATTCTGTTCCAATGGTGGTCATCACTGGGCAAGTCCCTAGACCTGCGATCGGGACTGATGCGTTTCAGGAAACAGATATTTTCGGCATTACGTTGCCAATCGTGAAGCACTCCTGGGTGGTTCGTGACCCAGCTGATCTCGCTTCCGTGGTTGCTCAAGCGTTCCTGATCGCCTCTTCAGGACGCCCTGGCCCTGTGTTGATTGATATCCCCAAAGATGTAGGTCAAGAAGAATTTGATTACATCCCAGTTCAACCTGGATCGATCCAACCGCCTGGGTTCAGGCAGCCTGCTAAGCCTGCGGTTCATGCGGTTAGCGATGCTCTTGCCTTGATTCGTGAGTCGAGCTGTCCCCTCTTTTATGTCGGGGGTGGTGCGGTAAGTGCAGGTGCACATGACAGCCTCCAAGTCTTGGCTGAGCGCTTCCAGATCCCTGTGACCACCACGTTGATGGGGAAGGGAGCTTTTGACGAGAATCATCCACTCGCCTTAGGCATGCTGGGAATGCATGGAACGGCTTACGCCAACTTTGCAGTTACAGACTGCGATCTGTTGATCGCCGTTGGTGCTCGTTTTGATGACCGCGTGACGGGCAAGCTCGACACTTTTGCTCCAAAGGCCAAGGTCATTCATTTTGAGATTGATCCTGCGGAGGTTGGTAAAAACCGACGCCCCGATGTGGTTGTGCTGGGTGATTTGGGTTTAAGTCTTGCTCAACTTGTTGATCAGAGTCTCCATCATTCCGCCGAGTTGAAGACTTCTTCTTGGCTGGAACAAATCAAGACTTGGAAGACGCTTTACCCACTCACTATCCCTGCCAAGGAAGGAGCAATCTTCCCTCAAGAAGTGCTGTTGGCTGTCCGTGATTTAGCCAGTGACGCCATCATCACGACCGATGTTGGCCAACATCAGATGTGGGCTGCGCAGTACTTGCGTAACGGGCCGCGTTGTTGGATCAGCAGCGCTGGATTGGGAACCATGGGATTTGGAATGCCAGCCGCTCTCGGAGCTCAGGTGGCGTTCCCGGATCAGAAAGTGGTCTGCATTGCTGGTGATGCAAGCATCCTGATGAACATTCAGGAACTCGGAACTCTGGCTCAGTATTCACTTCCTGTGAAAGTTGTGATTGTGAATAACCACTGGCAGGGAATGGTTCGGCAGTGGCAGGAAAGCTTTTATGAAGAGCGATATTCAGCATCCGACATGCTCAACGGCATGCCTGATTTCAGCGCATTAGCCAGGGCTTTTGGAGTTGATGGAGTCAAGATCACCGAACGAGATGACCTGCACACCAAGCTCAGCGAGGCGTTTGAGTCACCTCGTCCAACCCTGATAGATGTCCACGTCAGACGTGGTGAAAATTGTTATCCGATGGTTCCGCCAGGAGCCAGCAATGCCCAGATGGTGGGTCTTCCTTCCCATCCTGAGATGGCCCAGGATTCAAGATGAACTTGTCCGGACTTCTTCACCATCACAGCCAGCGATCACCATTTCTGCTCTGTTTGCGGAGGGCAGCTCTGATCCGCTTTTGTTCCAGTTTTCTAATTCTGTTGGTCGTGATACTTGCTTCCCCACTGCCATCCATGGCAGCAGAAGTGTTGCAAGTGCGTTCATCCACTCTTCTTCAGATTGGAGATCGCAACCGCAATTACAGCGTTCGTTTGGCCTGTGTTGCAGTCGATCCCGTCAATGAAGAGGCTGCTGTTGATCTTTTAAAGAAAGCAGTGCCTCGACGCAAACGGGTGAACCTTCGTCCAGAGGGAAATGAAGATGGTGTTCTGATTGCCCGCGTTACCCCTCTAGATGCCGATCAGGATCTTGGTCTTTCATTGGTCACCAGCGGCTTAGCCACGCAAAGTTGCAACGCAAGCTGAGATGGGAAAAAATCGCTTCGCTGCCGGCATCGTGATGGTGCCTTGTTTGCTTTTATCAGCTGCTTTTTTTAGTACAGCGGTTTGGGGTGATGTGCCAGGAGAGAATCAATCTCTCGCTCTAGGACTGGGTGGGTTGTTGTTGGCTGCAGGTTTGCTTGCCTTGTTGATCCCATCGACAAATCCTGAGACAAAAGAGGACGAAACCGATCCATCTACCTAGGTTTTGATAAAGAGCCGTTCTCTCATGACCCCTCCAACTGAGGTCCCCATGAGTGACCGTGCTTCTGATTCAAAATTAGGGAACTTTTTGAAGCGTTTCCCCATTGGGCATGGTTTGATCGTGGCGGCAAGCCTGCTGGGATGCCAAGCCCTCGAGGCAAGCACGCAGGAAAGATTTCCCGTGCTTGCGCTGTTGTCAGATGGGTTGATGCCTGCGCATGCTGTGTTTCGGCAAGGTTTTGCTCTTGGGGAAGAGCAGGTTCGACAATGTGGAAGTGCCCCCGCGGATGTGGAGTGGCGCACGATTGGTCTCGAGGACGATCCGGCTCCATTCCTTGGCTCAACGCGTTCTGTGGTGATCGCGCCGTTTGCGACGGAACTCTCTCGTTTTTCACGACTGGCCCAGGACCACCAGATCAATGTGATTCTTCCGTATCAACGAGGTGCGTCTTTAAATCAATTGGTGCCGCTTGATCCGCAGGGATTACTGCATCCTTTGAGCCCTTCCAAACAGTCTGAAATCGATCAACTGGCAATCGATACCATTGCGCAGGGATGGCGAAGAATCATGGTGGTTGCTGATCCGGCTGACCGCGCTGCAGGCATGGCAGTGACCTACACGGAGGCTTTCGAGCAACTAGGGGGCAAGGTTGAATCCTATGAAAAGTCTTTGGTGCAGCAGGTCGACGCAGGCGATGCGGCCGCTGTGAGTCAACTGATTCAAGACGTGGCTTGGAAACGTCCTGCTGCCATTGCTCTGGCCGCTGATCCTTCTGGACGGTTGGCGGAGCTGTTGGATCAAGCACAGAACAATGGTCGGCTGATGGGAGCTTCGCTTGCCTCACCGGCCAGGATTTGGCTGTTGCCCGTCACCCGTCTTGATGCTGTTCCTCAAAGACCTTGGACACAATTGAGTCCTGATCAACAGGCGCATGGTCCCGGTTGGTCTTCATTCGCGACGTCTTACCAGCAGCGCTGGGGACAGGCTCCTGACCTATTGGCGGCCTCTGGTTTTGATGCTGCCCGTGTTGTAGCTCTGGCTACACTCGCCCCTGCGCCCATGTCATCGGAAGGGCTCCGTGACCCCATCGGTTGGCTCGACCCGGATGCTGAGGTGCAGCCTTTATGTCAGGCGATTGCCCTTCGTCAGCAAGGCAAGGCAGTTCGTTTTGAGGGAGCCGCCAGTGATCTGGCGTTGAGACCAGGACAGATTCCGTCGGGACAGGCGACCACCCGGGTGATCGCTCCGCAGTCGGGGTCTAACCGTGGCAGGGGGCTTTAAAGCCGGTGTTGCGTCTTAGTGAACTCCGTCTTCCTTTGGATCATGGCCCTGATGATCTGGAGCAAGCGGTTCTGCGTTGCCTGAAAATCCCACCGGCGCGACTGCTTGATTGCCAGTTAGTGAAGCGGAGTGTTGATGCCCGTCGTCGCGATCGAATTCAGCTGATTTATTCCGTGGATGTAGCAGTGGATGGCGAAGCGGCGCTGATGCGGCGAAGGCACGGCGATCGAAGAATTCGTCCGACCCCAGACACCCACTACAGATATGTGGTGAAGGTTCCGGAAGGGAGTGTCTGGGACTCCGAGCAGCGGCCTGTGGTGGTCGGAGCTGGTCCGTGTGGTTATTTTGCCGCTCTCCTTCTGGCTCAGATGGGATTTCGCCCGTTGTTGCTGGAACGGGGGCAGCCCGTGAAACAAAGAACGGCCGATACGTTTGGATTTTGGCGTCGGACGGCTGAGTTCAATCCAGAATCCAATGCCCAGTTTGGTGAGGGCGGTGCAGGAACATTTTCGGATGGGAAGCTCTACAGCCAGGTCAGTGATCCTGATCATTACGGCTGCAAAGTCCTGGAAGAACTGGTGGCCTGTGGTGCGAATCGTGAGATTCTCACGCAGCACCGACCCCATATCGGCACCTTCAAGCTGGCCACGGTGGTGAGGGGGCTGCGGGCCAAAATCGAGGCTCTTGGTGGCGAGGTTCGTTTCGGCAGTCGGGTTGATCAGATCTTGCTGGAACCCTGCGCTGAAACTCATGGTTCAGGTAAGTCCCAGCAAGTGGTGGGTCTGTCCTTGTCGGATGGGACTTCATTGCGTTGCTCACAGGTGGTGTTTGCTCCAGGGCATTCAGCACGGGACAGCTTCCAGATGCTTCAGGCGGCTGGAGTGGCTCTTGAAGCCAAGCCGTTTGCGGTCGGCTTTCGTATTGAACATCCCCAGGCCTTGGTCGATGAAGCGCGCTGGGGGCTGAACGCAGGACATCCACTCCTTGGGGCGGCGGAATACAAGCTCGTTCACCATGCTGAAAATGGCCGTTGCGTCTACAGCTTTTGTATGTGTCCTGGCGGACTGGTGGTTGGAGCAACCTCGGAGAAGGGCCGGGTCGTCACCAATGGCATGAGCCAGCATTCACGCAATGAGCGCAATGCCAACGCCGCATTGGTTGTTCCTGTTGATGAGGACGACCTGGCGGCCTATGCCGCCTGGCCAGGGGATCCCTTGGCTGGTCTTGCCTTCCAGCGTGCGCTGGAACACAAAGCGTTTGTTCTCGGGGGGGCTGATTACAGCGCTCCCGTGCAGCGGCTCCAGGACTTTTTGGCTGGACGTTCCACAACGGAACTTGGTGCAATCGGCGCTTCTTATCAACCTGGTGTGTCCCCGAGTGATTTACGCAGCCTTCTCCCGACGTCAATGGTGGCGGCATTGCAAGAGGCTTTGCCTCGTTTTGCTCGTCGCATCAAGGGGTATGACCATCCCGATGCATTGTTAACAGCAGTGGAAACGCGCACATCGTCACCGCTGCGTGTTCCTCGTGACGAACACTTCGAGTCGATCAATACGGTGGGCCTTACGCCTGCTGGCGAAGGGGCCGGCTACGCGGGGGGGATCCTGTCTGCGGCGATTGATGGGATACGAGTCGCAGAGGCCGTGGGTTTGCGGCTGGGTTCCTCATGCTGAGCCGTCCGCAGCTTGACCAACGATTCCACTCCATTGCACCGCTTTCACCTGATCGCGACGCCAGGAGTGGAACAGACTCGGCTCTGAAACGGTGCAGAGAGGGCAGAGATTGATCTGTTGCTCTGGTATCCCGCAGCATTGCAACTGCTCACGGGCGGCAAGACGAATATCGAGGCGACACTTGTTGGGGGCTGGATCGGGCAAAAGGATGCCCAGGTCTTCCAATTCGCTGAGCCCTAGAGATCGATCGAAATGGAGAGCTTGTCCTACCTGCTCTGCTACATCGGTCTCGACCTGATAGAGCCTCCCACTAACTGCTGGACCTAGGGCCACAATCAGCTGTTCTGGTTTCGCACCTCGCGTGGCTAAACGCCGTATTGCAACGGAAAGAATGCCACTAGCGACCCCTCGCCAGCCTGCATGACAAGCAGCAACGTGGCCGCTGGTGGGGTCTGCAAGAAGAACGGGAGTGCAATCGGCACCACAAACCCAGAGGCTTTGGCCACCATGGTCGCTGACTAAACCGTCGGCATCAGGCCAGGGAGCAGCGATCGCTTCTTCAGCATTCAGAACTCGGTTTCCGTGAACTTGTTGGGGGCGATGGATACTTACTCCCGCAGATAGATAGGCCGCTAAGGCATCCGGCCCGCGGTTTTGCCAAAGACGGGTGAAAAATCCATGCTCGAACCCAGCGGCCTGCATCGCGTCCGAGGTGAGGTAATAACCGCCGTAGCAGCCCACCCATGTCCATTGCTCAAGAGTGTTGAACAGATTGTCGGGCTGGCGGAACGGATCGGCAGCAGCGGTCATGGTTCTGCTTGATCACGCAACATCCAAAACCCTTCAAAACGCTCGGCTTCCGGTGAGGTTTGAACAGCGATGAACTGCAACCCCTCAGCGCGTTCAGAAGCTTGTGTCATTAGTGCTGAAACGTGGGTGGCTTCCTCGGCGCTCAGATCGCTTACGAGCCAGCAGTCATCCTGACCAGCCTCGAGGAGAAGTTGGGTGCCGCTCACCCTGAGGCGCACAGGTTCAATCCCACCGAGGAGACCAGCCAGGGCTAACCCCCTGGTTTTGCTGAACAGGCGTAAGCCTGGAATGACTTGTTCATCCTGAATTGTGGTGGGAACTGGAAGCAGTCCTCGGAATCCGATGGGCCATCCTGTGGCTTCACGTAAGGCTGAAGCGGGAAGTTCGGCCCAATTCCAGGCATCACCGCGGACCGACTCTGGCAAGGGACGAGGAGGCGTGCTGATGGGAACTGGCGGGGGAGCTAGAGGTCCTGCCATATATCCCTCCTCGTTGGGGTAGAGATCCTCTTCGCGATCAGAGATCCAGTCGAACAAGGCGTAGGTTCGACGGCTTGGAACCATCTCGAGACCCAGCTCAGACGCAGCCCTCTGAACCATGGTGCGCATCGAGCTTCTCCACGAACGCAGCTTTCGAGGCACTGACCAGCCTTGGTGTTGGGCAGCGGCAATCGCTTCCGTGAGAGCGCTGGTTAACCAGGTGGAGTTCACGCTGCCGGCTGGGCAACGTTTTTCGAAGCGAAAACTGGCGGTCGTTCCTTCGCAGGGGGAGCTGATGATCAGCAGCTCCCAACGCTTCTTGCCATCGGGTTCGAGGATGGGTCTGGAATAGAAATCGAGTTCCCAGTCGCCTGAAAGAACCCCGCTTGAACGTTCACTCGCATCGTTCTGGATCTGTTCGGCGGAGATCATCCAGCTGATTGTTCCTGTTGCTTGAGGACGTTACGAGCCCTATTGGCTCGATCGGTTGCTTCTTCCATCACTTTGTCTTTATCAACAAGTAATTCACCAGGCTGTCCTTCCAAGATCGCAGTGTTTAGGGCGATTCGGCCGCGACCAGGATCCAAATCCGTAATTAACGCTTTAACAGCGTCGCCTTGATCGAAAATTTCACGCATCGACCGCATGCTGCCTCCGGTAATCGAGGATTGATGCAGAAGTCCGCTGATCCCTCCGAGATCCACGAACAGTCCATAGGGCTTGATGGCAGCCACATGACCTTCCACCAATTGTCCAATCTCTAGTTCTGAGAACCGAGCTGCAGTGGCTGCTCTCTTCTCAGACAGGACCAATTTTCGCGTTTCAGAATTGACCTCGAGGAAGGCCACACCCAGGGTTTTGCCCACCAACGCTTCATGGTTTTCACCGTCCTGCAATTGGGAACGGGGGATAAAGCCTCGTAATCCCTCTAGATCGCAGGTCACACCACCACGGTTGAAACCGGTGACTTTGACTTGAGCGACCCTGCCCTCTTTCTCCAGCTGTTTCACCTTGTCCCAGCTCTGACGTAAAGCAAGCGCGCGGCAGCTAATGGTGACCATCCCATCAGCATTTTGTTCACGCGTCACCAAGACTTCGATTTCGAGACCCTTGGGGAATCTCTCCTTCAGATTGGTGATCACTCCGAGACCACATTCATTCTTTGGCATAAAGCCAGGGGCTTTGCCGCCGATGTCGACGTAGACACCATCGCTTTCCATCCCGATCACTGTTCCGGTCACCACTTCACCTGTGGTGCCCACAGGTTCGTTTGCATCGAGGGCAGCGAGAAAAGCACCTTCGTCAAAGTCAAAGTCGTCGACGCTTCGACTTGAGGTTTTGGCAGGACTTGGACTGGACTTCGAGGACTTCCCATTCGAATCGGATGGGCCGAGTAGATCGGCCATGCTCATCCCACTGAGCTCATCTGTCCCGAAGCGAGCATCGTCGTCTTCAACTGCTGATGGCTTAGCTGTCGGCGTTGGGGCAGTTGGAGGTCTAGCCGTTGTGTTTTGAGCTCTTTGCGCTGCATGCTCTAACTCAACAGCTTTTGCCATTGCCGCGTCTGCGGCCGCCCGGGCTTCTCCCGCCTCACGATGAAGGCGGTCCTGTTCGTCTTTGCGGCTGATATGCATGACCTGCAACGGCTTGCGCGGCGGCTGTGCTGCAGGGTTTTGCCCCTTGCTGTCTATGGAATGTTGGCTTTCTGATCCCGCCATGGGTCTCAATATCCTCGATCAGTCAGTCTGGCAGGAAATGGGAGGCATGTCGGCTCATGACTGCACAAGCTCACTTGGGTCTTTCAGCGACACGGCGCTTGGACAGGTTGAGTTGGCCAGAGGCGGAGAAGGCCTTGCAGCAATCCGGTTCAACGGTGGTTTGGCCGATGGGAGCTTTTGAGCAACATGGCCCCCATCTTCCACTCGCCACAGACGCTTTGTTTTCTGAGCGGATTCTGGCCTCTGTGTTGTCACAGCTCGCGGCAAATGCCCCGATTTGGAGCCTTCCCTCACAGTCCATCGGGTTCTCTCCAGAGCATGCAGGCTTTCCTGGAACCTTGAGCTTCTCCTCGGGATTGTTAACCCAGTTGATCATCGAGGTGGGAACGCAGTTGTGTGCCCAAGGGGTGAAGCGCTTGGTGTTGTTTAACGCCCATGGGGGGCAAATCGGATTGCTGCAGGCTGCGGCGAGGGAACTGCGTGCTCAATCGCCATCAATGGCGATTCTTCCCTGCTTTTTATGGAGTGGTGTTCCCGGTTTGGATGCGTTGATTCCTGAGGATGAGTTACGGGGTGGATTGCATGCCGCTCAAGCTGAGACAAGTTTGATGCTTGCTCTCGCGCCGGAGTTAGTGGGTGATGCAAGGCCTGTTGACGGTGACCATCGCCAGCCCTCCTCTCTCGCTACTCCTCCGCCTGGCTGGAGTCTTGAAGGATCGGCTCCTACGGCTTGGTTAACGACTGACTTAAGTGGCAGTGGTGTGATCGGTGATTCACGCGCCGCCAGCGTCGAATGTGGTGAAGCGTTGGAACATTGCTTGGTGAGCCATTGGCTGAACCTCTTTGGCAGTTTGTTGGCCAGTGATTGGCCCCCTTCTCAACCTGTTGCGGTTAGCAACTGACCCATTAAGCACGTCTGTTGAGGTAAACCCTGGTTACAGTCGTCAACATTGCTGATTACAGGAAGCGAATTATGTCAACCCTTGACTCCACAGCTGTCGCTGTGCTCGACGATCAGCAGGGTTTGGCAGAGCTACCTGATTTCACGACTGATGCTTACAAGGATGCATACAGCCGTATCAACGCGATCGTGATCGAAGGTGAGCAGGAAGCTCATGACAATTACCTCTCACTAGGCACGCTGATCCCTGATCAAGCTGAGGAACTCGCCAAGTTGGCGAAGATGGAAATGAAGCACATGAAGGGCTTCACCGCCTGTGCAAAAAACCTTGACGTTGTGGCTGATATGCCCTTCGCCCATGAGTTTTTTGCTCCCTTGCATGGAAATTTCCAATCTGCTCTGAAAGACGGGAAGGTGGTCAGCTGTCTGCTAATTCAGGCCCTGCTGATTGAGGCCTTTGCTATCTCCGCTTATCACATCTATATCCCTGTCGCTGACCCCTTCGCCCGCAAAATCACTGAAGGAGTTGTCAAGGATGAGTACACCCACCTCAACTACGGTCAAGAGTGGTTGAAGGCCAACTTCGAGTCAAGCCGCGAAGAGTTGATGGAAGCTAACAAAGCGAATCTTCCGCTCATTCGTTCGATGCTCGAGCAGGTAGCTGCTGATGCTTCTGTTCTGCATATGGAAAAAGAAGATTTGATCGAAGATTTTCTGATTGCTTATCAGGAAGCTTTGAACGAGATCGGGTTCAGCTCCCGCGATATTGCTCGTATGGCGGCCGCAGCGCTGTCTGTCTAAGCGCGTTTCAACCTCAATTCAATCTCAATGGGGCTTGGGGTGTTGGGCGTCAATTTCGCCCCTTTCCGTTCACCATGAACCGGACCCGTGCTTAGGTAGGGGGGAAATCCATCGCCAGATCGGTTGATGCGGTTCAGATTCCTACTTTTAAGTACGACCGTCGGCAGCACATGTTTGGTCTGATCGGACATTCAACCAGTTTTGAGGCTGCTAGGCGTAAAGCTTTAGAGCTGGGTTTCGATCACATCGCCGAGGGTGATCTTGATGTTTGGTGCAGTGCACCGCCTCAGTTGGTGGAGCATGTTGAAGTCACGAGCCCTACAGGCAAAACAATCGAAGGGGCGTATATCGATTCGTGCTTTGTGCCTGAGATGCTGAGCCGCTTCAAAACGGCGAGACGCAAGGTGCTCAACGCCATGGAGCTCGCTCAGAAGAAAGGCATCAACATCACGGCCCTGGGCGGTTTTACTTCGATTATTTTCGAGAATTTCAACCTTCTGAAGCATCAAACCATCCGCAGCACCACGCTGGAGTGGGAGAGGTTTACGACTGGAAACACTCATACGGCTTGGGTCATCAGTCGTCAGGTTGAAATCAATGCCCCTTTGCTTGGTATTGACCTCAGCAAGGCTCGAGTCGCTGTGGTGGGAGCGACGGGTGACATTGGGAGTGCTGTTTGTCGCTGGTTAACCCAACGCACCGGAATTAAAGAGCTGCTTATGGTCGCTCGTCAGCAGCAGCCACTAACCGATCTACGCGAGGAATTGGGTGGCGGCCGCATCCTCAGCTTGGATGAAGCGCTTCCAGAGGCTGATGTTGTGGTTTGGGTGGCAAGCATGCCCCGCACCTTGGAAATTGATGCGGATCGCTTGCAAAACCCCTGCTTGATGATCGATGGCGGCTACCCCAAAAATCTTGATTCGCGGGTTGCAGGTGAAGGTGGTGTTCACGTCTTGAAGGGCGGCATTGTCGAATTTGGATCAGATATCGGCTGGACGATGATGGAAATTGCTGAGATGGAGAAGCCTCAACGACAGATGTTTGCTTGCTTCGCTGAGGCGATTCTTTTGGAGTTTGAGGCATGTCATACCAACTTCAGCTGGGGTAGGAACAACATCACCCTTGAAAAAATGGATTTCATTGGTGCTGCCTCGATGCGGCACGGTTTCACGACTCTCAACCTTCAGGGGCAGCTTCAGGCTGCCGCTGCCTGACGTTCACAGATTCGGTTTTCATGGCACGTCGCCCCCTGCTTGAGTTTGAAAAGCCCCTGATTGAGCTTGAACAGCAGATTGAGCAGATCCGCCAGTTAGCTAGGGACTCAGAAGTTGATGTAAGCCAGCAGTTGCTTCAGCTGGAAACTCTTGCTGCTCGCAGACGCGAAGAGATTTTTCAAAATCTGACCCCAGCGCAGAAAATTCAGGTAGCTCGCCATCCTCATCGTCCGAGCACTCTGGACTTTATCCAGATGTTCTGCGATGACTGGATTGAGCTTCATGGTGATCGTCGTGGGAGCGACGATCAGGCTTTGGTGGGCGGCCTCGGTCGCTTAGGTGAACGCTCGGTGGTGCTTTTGGGCCATCAAAAGGGGCGTGACACCAAGGAAAACGTGGCTCGTAACTTTGGGATGGCAACCCCAGGTGGATATCGCAAGGCCCTGCGATTGATGGAGCATGCCGATCGTTTTGGTCTGCCGATCCTTGCTTTTATCGATACTCCTGGTGCTTATGCCGGTTTGCTGGCCGAAGAGCAGGGCCAGGGTGAAGCGATCGCTGTCAACCTTCGCGAGATGTTCCGCTTGAGAGTGCCAATTATTGCCACGGTGATTGGCGAAGGCGGATCTGGTGGTGCACTAGGAATTGGTGTTGCTGACCGGCTGCTGATGTTTGAACACAGCGTCTATACGGTGGCGAGTCCAGAGGCCTGCGCTTCAATTCTTTGGCGTGATGCAGCCAAAGCACCGGAAGCGGCTGCGGCGTTGCGAATTACTGGCAAAGACTTACTCAGTCTTGGGGTGGTTGATGAGGTGCTTTCGGAACCGTCGGGTGGAAACAATTGGGCTCCCCTTGAGGCGGGTGCCACGCTGCGCGAAGCCCTCGAACGGAATCTGTCTGAGCTTTTGGCACTTCCGCCCCAAGAACTACGGGATCAGCGTTACCGAAAGTTTCGGGCGATGGGCCGTTTCATTGATCCGAACTCGTCGAATGCTGATCCAGCTTCTTAGGATCGACATGATCGCTGAGGCTCATTGCCCTCTGTACTAATTACCGGAGCATCGCGCGGCATTGGCCGCAGTGCTGCTTTCGCTTTTGCTGAAGCTGGCTGGGATTTGATTCTCTTGTCACGCAGCGAAGCCTCTCTCCAATCTCTTGCGACTGAATTGGCTGCAACAGGTCAACGCATCGTGTATGGAGCCGTTGATCTCACCAAGCCTGAGGAGATTGCTCCTGGGGTCAAAACATTGCTGAGTAAGGGGCTTACACCATCTGTATTGATTAACAACGCAGGTGCTGCATGGACAGGAGGGTTGCTTGAGATGCCCTTGGACCGCTGGAATTGGTTGATGCAGCTCAATCTCACCAGTGTGTTTCAAATGTGCGCTGAGGTGGTTCCTGCCATGCGCCCTGCAGGCGGACTGGTGATCAACATCAGCAGTCATGCGGCCCGAAATGCTTTCCCGAATTGGGGTGCTTACTGCACTGTGAAGGCAGCCTTAGCCAGCTTCACGCGCTGTCTCGCTGAAGAGGAAAGGGTGCACAGCATCCGCGCCTGCACGCTCACCCTCGGTGCTGTTGATACGCCACTTTGGGATTCGCCAACCGTCCAGAGCACGTTTGACCGCCGTGCCATGCTTCCACCAGAACAAGTTGCTGTTACGCTTCTTCATCTAGCGCAACAGCCGTCCACGCAAATTGTTGAAGACCTTACTTTGATGCCAGCTACTGGTGCCTTCTGAAACACCCCTGACATGACTTCTACTATTCCTGCCATCTCCAACGAGTCTTTGACTTCACTTAACGCTGGAGCCCAACCCGTTTCTCAGAGAATTCGCCAACGCCTTGTTGATCAGGGTATTTCTTTCCTGGCAAATGACAATATTGCGCCATTCATCCAAACTGGTGAGCTCGATGAACTCGAGCACGAGGTTGCTGATCGGGTCAGGGAGCTTCTGCGCAGCTTGGTCATTGATATCGACAATGATCACAACACTGCTGAGACGGCAGAGCGTGTGGCTCGGATGTATCTGCGTGAAGTGTTCAAGGGTAGATATAACTATCAACCCAAGGTTGCGAGTTTTCCAAACGTCAAGCAGCTAGACGAGATTTATACCGTTGGCCCCATAAGCGTTCGTTCTGCTTGCTCCCACCACCTCGTTCCAATCATGGGGAACTGTTGGATCGGAATCAAGCCTGGTGAGCGTGTCATTGGGCTCTCCAAGTTCACCCGTGTGGCTGATTGGGTGTTCTCTAGGCCTCACATCCAAGAGGAGGCGGTCATGATCCTTGCTGACGAAATTGAGCGCCTGTGTGCGCCACAAGGCTTGGGCATCATCATTAAGGCTCAGCACTACTGCATGAAATGGAGAGGAGTAAAGGAACCGCAAACCAGCATGGTGAACTCAGTGGTTCGTGGTGATTTCCGCCACGACCCCAGTCTTAAGCAAGAATTCTTTGAGTTAGTGCGCCACCAGGAGGCAATGCTTAGTACCTGATTCACAGGCTGAGCTGTTGGTGATCAGCAGGATTGAAGCGGAGTTATTGAATCGGACCAATCACGTTGCTGCTCACCCGCTTCACGGCTCCATCACTGGTTTCAACAACCATCACGGCCATTACTTTTCCACCACGATCGGCTTGGCTGATTCGAAAGGTTTCTTCGCTGCGATCAGAGACTAGTTTCCAGTGACCATCCCCTTGGCGTTGGTACCAGTGAATATCAACGCTTTTAATCTGCTCTCTCTGGAGATCAAATTTGGCCTTAAGAAGTTGTCCTTCTTTTGCCTCTCCGATCAAAACAAATTCCTTAAGTCCTTGGATGGTTTGTGTAATCCGTCCTTCCGTCTGGATATCTTTTGAAACCTCTTGATTGAGAACGTTGATTTGTTGTTCAGGATCTGCCGTTAGCCCAGGCACACATTGCAAGCTTCCGCCTTCGAGGCGACAACCCGGAAGCATTCCCTGCGCTTGCGTTACTGCAGGTAAAAAACTGATCCATGAGAGAAGCAATACAGAAGCTGCAGCCCGATAGGCCATGGAAATTGGTTGAATTGATCGCAACTTATTGCCGAAGTCGTCTGTTGTCATGAACGGTTTCAACAAGAGCGCGCACTTTGTTGAGGTCTTTCACTCCTGGCTTCGCTTCAAGACGGCTTGAGGCGTCGAGTCCGTAGGGCGAAACGAGCCTGAGAAGTTCAGGGACCCATTCGGCGCTGATTCCTCCAGCCAACCACCAGACGGTGTTTGGTTTGAGCTGGTCATGCAAGTGGGTGAACCAGCTTGGGTCCAGGCGATGGCCTGTGCCGCCAAGTTGATCAGGGCTCCAAGCATCGAGTAACAGGGCGTCGATATGGGATTCAAAAGAGCTGAGTTCACTCAGATCGTTTTCAGTCCGCAGTCTCAGGGCTTTCCACCAGCCCACCGTTGGATGCTTCTGCTTCAGCTGAAGGCAGCGCTGTGGCGTTTCCGATCCATGGAGTTGAACGATGGTTGGTGTCCCATTCCCTTGAAGCGCGTTTTGGATGGCGTGATCGGTGGGATCCGCGACAACCCAGACGCGCTCGACGTCCGGATGCTGCTTTTCCAATTCCGCAAAGATGGCACGTCGGAGCGGCTCCGCGGCGAAACGGGGTGTTTGGTCTACGCCAATCACGCCAATCGCCTGCACTCCCAAAGCAGCGATAGAACAGGCTTGAGAGTGATCGGTGAGCCCACAGATTTTCAGAGCGATAGCCGCGTTGGACATTCGATCGATGAGCTCGAGAGGTTCCTTTCTAGGATTGGACGATCGGGCCACGGCAGTGCCCAACGGAGGAGCCCATGGGCGATGGCTGGCAGCTGATGCGGATTCGCGGCATTCCGCTTCGGGTCCACCCCAGCTGGTTCATCATTTTGGTGTTGTTCACACTTGCTTTTCAGCAACAGGCAGCGGCTCTTCCAGAAGCGTCTAGTTCACCTGCTCTGAGCTGGTTGTTGGGCTTGTCGACAGCACTCTTGCTGTTCGTTTCGGTGCTGTTGCACGAACTGGGCCATTCTCTTGTCGCCCTAAGGGAGGGGGTCAAGGTGAGCAGCATCACGCTTTTCTTGCTTGGGGGAGTGGCTCGCGTGGAACGCGAATGTTCCACGCCGATGGGATCGTTCCGAGTGGCCGCGGCTGGTCCAGCGGTCAGCTTTGTCTTAGCTGGTTTGCTTTTGGCCAGCCAGCACGCCGCAAACCATGCCAATCCCTTGCTGGGCAATCTCATTGCTCAGCTTGGTGCTCTTAATTTGGTCTTGGCTTTGTTCAACCTTTTGCCGGGACTTCCTCTCGACGGAGGCTTGATCCTTAAAGCGCTTGTGTGGCAATTCACCGGGAGCCAACGCCGCGGGATTCAGGTGGCGACGGCCACGGGGCGGCTTCTCTCTCTGACCGCGATCATGCTCGGGGTCTATCTCTTCCTTCGTGGTGGAGGGTTCACAGGACTGTGGCTTGTGATGTTGGGTTGGTTCGGTATGGGAGCTTCTCGGTCCCAATCGCAGACCCTGGCTCTGCAGAAGCTCCTGATGAACTTGCAGGTAGGCCCTGCTGCCTCCAAGCGTTTTCGGGTGTTGGAAGCGGATCAGACTTTGCGCAGCCTTAGCCAAATGCGTTTGAGAGGAGCTGAGTCTGAGACTGATCCCCTGCCCGATTGGGTGCTTGTTTGCCGGTCGGGGCGCTGGATCGGATACATCACCGATCAGCCACTCAAGGACCTCTCCGTTCAGTACTGGGATGGACAGACCGTTGGGGAGCACATGCGACCGCTTGCTGAACTCCCTTCTCTTCAAGAGTCAGCTCCACTTTGGAAAGCCGTTCTTGCACTAGAGCAAAGTGAACATGGCCGATTGCTTGTGACCGGTGCTGCGGGTCTTCCTTCCGGAACCTTGGATCGCAGTGATGTGGGCGAAGCGGTTTTGAAGGGGTTGTCCCTCAAATTGCCGGCACCCCTTCTCGAAGCATCTAGGCGCCGAAATGACTATCCCTTTGGCCTACCGCTGCTCCAGGCGGTGATGTCCATGCGTGCCTCAGGATTGTTGGATGAGACTGCTGAATCGTTGAGCTCATAATCAGCAGCCCGTTCCGCCACGAGCTGCTGTTCCAGACCGTTGATTGGCGTTACGCACCAGCGAAGTCCTGGCCAGAGCTCCGCAATCGCCTCGGTAAGAGCTTTTTCAACACGGGCAGCAGACGGTGCCATGGGCTGCCAGCAAGGTGGAGCTGTTCCAAAGACGTCTTCCCAAAGCTGTTGGGAGGGAGCCAAGGGGATTTCACCGTGCTGCAGAAGGTGCCCCCTTTGCCAAAACTGGGCGCTGCCAATGCGTTTATGCCCTAAAGGATCCACGAGATCTGCCGTGGTGGCGCTGGCGAAGCAATCTTGGCTTCCAGCGAGGGCCGGATCATCCCCTGGGTGAAGCTCAAGGCCGAGTCGCGCTAATCCAGAGGAGATCCAGGCGTTTACCTGGCGATACGCTTCGCGTCGCTGTCGGGGTGGATGCGGCCAGATCAGGGCGTAGGTCAAGCCACCGCCATGCAAAACAGCCCCTCCACCGCTAGGACGTCGGACCATCCTTAAGCGTTCGTTTCGGACCAGATCGAGCCATTGATTCGACCGTGGTGTCTGAGTTTGATGGCGTCCGAGGGACAACCAGGCCCCCTCCCAGAGATAAAAGCGGAGCACGGGGCCAGGGTTGTTTGTGCTTTGGCAATGTTCCAGCAACAGGGCGTCAAAGGCCATATGTGCTGGACCTTGGCCGGCGACAGCTGGGATCAGTCGGCCGTGGGTTTCGAACTCAGACCGGCAGGATGCAGGAATCGACATGGCCGGAATGGAGATTTTGGATTGGCTGCTGGTGGTGCCTCTAGGACTGCTTGCCGGGGGATTAGCCGGTCTGCTGGGGATTGGAGGTGGTTTGATTTTTGCCCCTTTGTTGCTCTGGATGGGATTAACACCGCATCAGGCTCTAGCGACAAGCACCTTTGCCATTGTGCCAACGGCGCTGAGCGGAACGGCCACCCACCTTCGCGCTCGAACTGTGCCTGCTCAGGCTGGTTTGGCTATTGGTATCACCGCTTTTGTGACGGCGTTGATCTTTAGTCGTTTGGGGCGATTGGTCGCTGGCTGGCAGTTGTTAGCGCTTCAAGCGCTTCTCTATTTGTTTTTGGCTTGCACGATTCAGTCGCGTTCCAACGATTCGGGGTCGGATCCGGATCAGACATTTTCGTTGCCAGGACTCAGCGCCGTGGGAGGCTTGGCAGGATTTGCCGGCGGAATGCTGGGCTTAGGCGGTGGGCTCGTAATGGTGCCCGTGATGGTGCGGGGGTTGGCCGTCCCGATTCGACTCGCGATCCGATTCAGCACAGTGGCAGTTGCTTGCTCCACCGCTGCGGCGTCTCTTCAGTTTCTTTCTGAAGGGAGAGGGCAACCCACGCTGGGCCTGATTCTGGGTGGAGTGGCTGCAGTGGGGGCTCAGTGGAGCGCATCGCGCTTGGATGACGTGAGGGCTGATCGGCTGGCCTGGATGCTGCGTGGGTTGGCCGTCCTGTTGGCCCTGGACAGTGCACGGCGAGCTTTCCAGCTTGCGCTCATTGGTTGATTCAGTGAGCCTTCAGCTGGCCGTGAGGGCGATCAGTGGCTGAATGCCCAAAGCGACCGTCAGGCTCACGATGAGGCCAACTCCCGCTTTCCAAATGTCTTGGCTCAGATTTTTGCTGAGTTGATTAATGGCGTTCGCTGACCCATCGTTCTCACTTGATCGTTGTCTCAAGGTCAGGGCAATCTCTCGGCCGGCTAGGAGTCCGAGAAAAACCCAAGTGGTGCTCAGGGGAACGTTGCTCAGCAGAGTCTGGGTCAGCAGACAGGTGGCAAACATGAGATCGATCACGGTTGCTGAGCGCAGGTCTGATGTGTTGGTTTTTGATCGCAATACGTCCTGAACCGGTCCTCCTCCAACGGCGACCAATGCGCATAGCCCTAAACAAAGTGCGGCGGTGCAAAGCAGCATTGGAATTAATTCAATGCTGCGCGGTAAAAAAATAAAGATGTTCGCCAGATCTTGCACCAGCCATAGGCTCCACAACCATCCTGTTGTGCACCACTGAAGGCCGAACCAGAGTTTGTTGAAAGCGGAGTTGGTGTCTGAGCTGGGCTGATGGTTGGTCTGGAACAAGCGTTCGAGCAGCGCCACACCGAGCCCCCAGACGGCGAGCCCCAGGCTTAAGGCGAGGAGATACCCCGAGACAGATCGCTCCACAAGCGTGCCGATGTTCTCTGGCACAAATGCTGAGAGCACAAGAAAGGAGGTGCTCACAGGAGCACCCCAGGCCGTGAGAGCCAGCACTGCAAGGGGTGGAATGAGATAAACCCAGGTGAAGCAATCAGGCTGCGGAAATGATGCGAGACGCCCCCATGCCGGCTCCCCGTGGTTGATGAACCAGCCCCCCATCAACACGATGGTCGTCATCGTGCAGAGGAACAGCATTTGCACCCCTAGGGGAGTGCGATGTTCGTTGGACGATAGGTAGCTCCCTAACGTCTGGAGCGAATCATTGGCAGTCACCGCATAGGCGGCCAGCAGGAAGCCGATCACCATCCACGGTGTGATTTCCATCAGCGTTGATCAAGGAGTGTCCAGAACGCTGCATCCACTTCATAGCCAATGGTGGCTGCCATTTGGAGCAAGTTCCCCCGCTGAGATTGAGGAAGTTGTTCTCCTAAGTGATCGAGCAGCATGAATCGGTGGGTGATCCAGATCTCGAGGGCTTGAGGGTCGAAGCGAATTCCTTCACTTGGACTGAAGTCGTGGGGAACCACCATCGCCACGTGTTGGATCAGGCTTCCGCTAGATCGTTCCAGCACCAGAGGAAGCCAGGGGTGAATGGCATCAGCCCTGAGTGCCCAAAGACGGGGCTCAGGGCATTCACTGAGCTCTCTGGGGTCATCAGCCTCCCGTGGCCAGTTGTATTGGAGCTCTAACCCCGCACCCTGTGCGAGAAGGTCTGGGAGTGGCCGTTCCATCCATGGGTTCAGCGCCTTGAGATCAAGCGTCTGAATGGCAACGGCATCGATAACAACGGGTTGCGTCCGACTTTGGGCATCCATGGGGGTGTGACAGGCCTTTGCGAATGATGGCTTGAAGAGGGGGTGAGGAGAAAGAATGGAGGGGCGTTATGAATCCGTCATGGTCAGTTCTATTACTCAAACTGAAATTTTCATCGCTTTGGTGGTGGCTGCTCATGCCGGCGTATTGGCTGTTCGCCTTTGTGTGAGCTTGTATCGGGCATGAACTGACGTATGGGTTGAGCGATGGGCTCTTGCAGTCTTTGTCCGCTGCGTTACAAGCGGATATGGCTAAGGCAGCTTCATCGCCAACACGACAACGATCCAGATCATCTGTTCGCCCTACTAGGGAACCGGTCGATGCGGTGACCCGCGCTGCCCTGATTCAAAATCAGGGCGATCGCAGAGACATGCTCTGTAGCGGTCTTGCGCTGGCCGTGAAGATTGGACTGATCAGCCTTGGTGGCGTCAGCCTTGTCACGCTTTCGATGGCTTATCAGGAGCGCTTAGATCGCCATGGAGAGCTTGCTGCTGTTGTGGATGTAGAGACCAACAAGCTTCGTGGCCTACAGCAACGTTTTGACCGTTTGTTCACTCTCGGTGGAAGAGATCGCTTGATGGGTGAACAGGATCAATGGATTGCTCCAAACCGTCTTCGCATTATCTGGCGCTGAAAATTCTTGGTTCAACGCGATGCATTCGATGCAACGCTTGAAAGGTCAAAATGGAATCAGATAAGGGCTGATCAAGATGGGAACACCCGGCACCGTTCTCATTACTGGAACCACCTCTGGTGTGGGCTTGAACGCTACGAATGCTCTGGTCCGACAGGGTTGGACTGTGATTACGGCTAATCGCAACCCTCAGCGAGCTGCTGGAGCTGCTGATGAGCTTGGTATTCCTCGCGATCGACTTGAGCACATCCTGATGGATTTAGGAGATTTAGAGAGTGTTCGGCATGCGGTTGAGAACCTCTCGATCGGGGTTGATGCGCTGGTCTGCAATGCAGCGGTCTATGACCCCAAGCTGAAAGAACCCAAGCGTTCGCCTCAGGGTTATGAATTGTCGATGGCCACGAACCATTTGGGCCATTTCTTGTTGATTCAGCTGCTTCTTGAACGGTTGAAGGCATCCAACCATCCCTCAAAACGGATCGTCATTCTTGGCACTGTGACTGCTAATTCGAAGGAACTTGGAGGGAAAATTCCTATTCCAGCTCCTGCTGATCTTGGAGACCTTTCAGGTTTTGAAGCTGGCTTTAAAGATCCGGTGTCGATGGCGAGTGGACAGGTGTTTAAGCCAGGCAAGGCTTACAAAGACAGCAAGTTGTGCAACATGATCACCACCCAGGAATTGCATCGACGGATCCATGAGGACACCGGGATTAGCTGCACCTCTCTGTATCCCGGCTGCGTGGCTGACACGCCTTTGTTTCGAAACACCCCAAAGGCGTTTCAAGTGATTTTCCCTTGGTTTCAGAAAAAGATTACGGGCGGTTATGTCTCTCAGGCTCTTGCCGGTGAACGGGTCGCAATGGTGGTGGCGAATCCCGAGTTCTGCCAATCAGGTGTGCATTGGAGTTGGGGAAATCGTCAGAAGAAAGATGGTAAACAGTTCAGTCAAGAACTTTCTGACAAGGCGACAAATCCAGATGTCGCCCGTCGGGTTTGGGAGCTTTCAATGAAACTCGTGGGCCTCTGATCAGTCGAAACCTAGAAGGTCAAAGATCTCCCTGTCTTTCAGGGATACTGCTTCTAATGGCTCAACATTGTGGAGCATGTTGTTGGCCAAGCGGATGTATTCCTCTTGAACAGCTTTCACTCCTTCCTCATTTTCATCCATTTCAAAAATGGTGCATTTCTTTAGGCGTGAACGTCGAATAGCGTCCACATCCTGGAAATGAGCCATCGTACGCAGGCCCGTACGTGCATTGAATTTATCGATCTGGTCCGTACCAACGGAGCGATTGGCTATTACTCCTCCCAGGCGTACTTTGTAATTTTTCGCCTTGGCTTGGATCGCCTGCACGATTCTGTTCATCGCGAAGATGGAATCAAAATCGTTAGCGGTCACGATCAGGCAATAATTTGCATGTTGAAGCGGTGCAGCAAAGCCTCCGCAGACCACGTCTCCCAGCACGTCAAAGATCACCACATCGGTGTCTTCAAGAAGATGGTGCTCTTTAAGCAACTTCACGGTTTGGCCGGTGACGTATCCGCCGCAACCGGTTCCTGCAGGTGGCCCTCCGCTCTCCACGCATTTCACGCCGTTGTATCCCGTGAACATGAAGTCTTCGGGGCGGAGCTCCTCGCTGTGAAAGTCCACCTCCTCGAGGATGTCAATCACCGTTGGCACCATTTTGTGGGTGAGGGTGAAAGTGCTGTCGTGCTTGGGATCACAGCCAATCTGGAGCACGCGTTTTCCTAATTTTGAAAATGCGGCAGACAGGTTGGATGAGGTGGTGGATTTGCCAATGCCACCTTTGCCATAGACGGCAATGACAAGAGCTCCCTCTTCAATTTTTGTCCCTGGCTCCTGATGAACCTGAACACTGCCGTCACCATCCGCCGGACGGGTGAGAGTTGTGGTCATGCAGAGACCTGCTTCGTGGATGTTGCTTTCATTTTTACTTCAGCAAGGTTGAACAGTCAGCTTTCAATTCGTGATCGAAACATCAAGACTGATGGTGTTGAAATACTGACGAGGATTGTGTGAATTGGCATTAAAATAGCCGGATCATTGAGTAAAAAGACTCAGCCGATCATGCCTTGTTGTGGGTAGGAAATTGAAGCCAAGAATGGTTTGTTTGGTGATTAGGCGCTGAAGTGGGCTTTCGCGTCATAAAGCGTTTCGCTGTCGATTTGGTTTCGGCCTTTGGATTTGGCGAATGTTTCGGTGTTTCGGCGTACTTTTCCTCGAACGAAGAAGGGGATCTTTTTCAGCTCCGCTTCTCCATCCGCAGTCCAGACCAGCTCCTCCTTGAGGGTGCTGACAGCCGCCTCCGTTTCTGCAACAGCTCCAGACCCTCCCGAATGGCCAAGGTGGCTTTGATGGCCATCCACGAACTCAAAATCGTGCCGGAACATGCCGATGAGATGTTCCTCTAAACCCATCATCAGCGGGTGCACCCAGCTGTCGAAGATCACGTTCGCTCCTTCCCAGCCCATTTGAGGACTGTTGCGTGCCGGCACGTCTTGGACATGCATCGGTGTGCTGATCACTGCACAGGGGAGCCCCAGTCGTTTAGCGCTGTGCCGTTCCATTTGGGTGCCGAGTACCAGTTCTGGCGCAGCTGCTGCCATCGCTGCTTCGACCTCGAGGTAGTCATCACTGATGAGGGCTTCAAGTCCCATCGCTTTCGCTGCCGCTCGCACGGGGCGAGCCATTTCTCTGCTGTAAGTGCCGAGGCCTACCACTTCAAAGCCGAGCTCGTCTTTGCAGATCCGTGCTGCTGCTAAAGCATGGGTTCCATCTCCAAAGATGAACACCCTTTTCCCTGTGAGATAGGTGGAGTCGACAGATTCGGAGTACCAGGGCAGCCTGGACTGACGAATTCCCGCTTCGGGGGAAGGTGGTGTCATCCCCAGCAGATTGTGAACTTCAACTAGGAAGTCTTGGGTTGCGCCGATGCCAATCGGCACGGTGCTGGTGAACGGGATTCCAAAACTGCGCTCGAGCCAAGCGCAACTGGATTCTGCGATCTCTGGATAGAGGCACACATTGAGGTCGGCTTCTGGAAGGCGATGCACATCTGCCACCGTGGCTCCCAACGGAGCGATCACCCCCACGTCGATGCCGTGCATGCTCAGCAGCCGTTGAATCTCGAGGACATCGTCTCGACAGCGAAAGCCGAGCAACGAAGGTCCCAGCAGATTCACGCGGGGACGACGTCCCTGGTGTTGCCATGCCTTGGGGTCATGCGTGAGCTCAGCAGGAGTCTGATCTTTCAGCAGAGTCCGAACCAGTTGATAGAAGGTTTCTGCTGCACCCCAATTCTCTTTTTTGCTGTAGGCCGGCAGCTCCAAATTCACGACCGGCATGCTCAACCCCATGCTGTTGGCTAAGGCGCCGGCTTGGTCTTGGATTAACTCCGCGGTGCAGCTTTCGCCAACGAGAAGGGCATCGGGTTGGAAGCGATCAACGGCTTCTCTGACGTGGCGCTTCACCAGTTCCGCGGTGTCACCTCCGAGATCTCTTGCTTGAAAGGTGGTGTAGGTGACGGGAGGCCGTCGATCTCGCCGCTCGATCATCGTGAACAAGAGATCGGCATAGGTGTCGCCCTGGGGCGAGTGCAGCACGTAATGGACACCTTCCATTGATGCCGCAATGCGCATGGCACCGACGTGAGGTGGTCCTTCGTATGTCCAGAGGGTGAGTTGCATGGATTTAAGCGTGAACAGGGTCTGAGTCGATGGGCGCGCTACTGGGCGGGTTCAGCGCTTGGCGAATGAGTTCGCGTCGTCTGAGCGGGCGGGAGAACAACTCGGCTAGCTCTCCGGCCTGATCGATGCCATGAATGGGACTAAAGACCAATTCAATCGACCACTTGGTGGCGATTCCTTCCGCTTCGAGCGGATTGGCAAGTCCCATGCCGCAGACCACGAGATCGGGTTGAGTGGCACGGACGCGATCCAGCTGCTTCTCCACATGCTGTCCTTCCATGACGGTGGTGCCCTCAGGGAGAAGAGCTAGCTCCTCAGCCATCTGCTCGCGGTTCAAGTAGGGCGTCCCTACCTCCACCAGTTCCATCCCGCATTCTCTCTGCAAGAAACGAGCGAGTGGAAGTTCGAGTTGAGACTCCGGCAGTAGAAAAATTCGTTTGCCATTCAGGATGTCTCGATGTGGAGCTAGAGCGCTTTGGGCGCGAGTTACCAGAGGATCGAGCACGGAGGCGACCTGGTCAGCGTTGATTTGGAAGTCTTTCGCTGCGGCTTCCATCCAGCTGCGGCTTCCTTCAGCACCCAAAGGGAAGGGAGCTGTTAAGACACGAGCACCACGATCGCGAAGCAAGCGTGCTGTTGTCGTGAGGTACGGCTGCGTTAACAAGACAGTTGTCCCTGGTCCAACAGCGGGCAGTTCCGTGGATTGGCGTGGGGGCAAGCTGCAAACCGAGTCGATGCCAATCCGCCCAAACAGGTGAATGAGGCGATCCTCGACGGCATCGGCGAGCGTTCCCACCATCAATAGCTGGCGTTGATCTGTGGATGGCAAGAGGGGCACTAGTGCTGAAAGTGCTCCGTCTTCCCCTTGGGTAAACGTGGTTTCAATACCGCTCCCCGAATAATTCACGACCTGCACGCGGCCTCTTAATTCATCGTTGAGCCGTTCTGCTGCCCGCGCCAAATCCAGCTTGATCACCTCGCTTGGGCATGACCCCACCAAAAACAGGGTGCGGATCTCGGGCCTTCGTTCCAAAAGCTCACGAGCGACGCGATCCAGTTCGTCTTGAGCGTCGGCGAGGCCTGCTAAGTCGCGTTCGCTCAGGATCGCTGTTCCAAAGCGAGGCTCAGCAAAAATCATCACGCCAGCAGCGCTTTGAATCAGATGGGCGCAGGTGCGTGAGCCCACCACCAAGAAAAATGCATCAGGCATCCTGCGGTGCAGCCAGACGATCGAGGTCAGACCACAGAACACCTCCCGTGGTCCTGTTTCCTTGAGCAGATTCACGCCCATCGCTTTTAAGCCAGGTTCCATACGTCACGATGACGCCAGAATCACGTACTGCTCAGACCTAACAAAAATCTTCGGGATCGGTGTTGATTTCCAGTTGGGCCGGATTTGCTGAAGATGACTAAATTCCAGCGAATCCGGCCCAACTGGCCTGATGTTGTCTTTGCGAGCTTTTCCTGCTGTTTTGGCTCTGGGTTTGGTGTTGGCGTCTTTTAGTCAGTTGTGAAACAGGCAATCTCAGACCAATCCAAGGTGGTTTTGGACTTTGGTCTCGTCTTACAAGCAACTGCTGAGGAGGGAAAAGCCTTGGACAATATTGATGATTCAACCCCTGCTTCTTCTTCAACGGTGGCTGACGCTGAGGCAGCTAGTGAGTTATCAACTGACGCCTCTCGCCACGTTGGTAAGGCTGAGCCTGAATTCCCAAGCTCTCAACTGAAGGAATATCGCGAACAGGTTGCGATTTTGAAAGCGTTGCCTATGACTGCTGCTGTTGAGCATGTTGCTGAAACCACGGCTTGCATCGAAGTTGAAGAGCCAACGGATTGAAACGATGAATTCTCTCCGGAGAAGTCAAAGGACGACGGCCCCGAAGAGGCTGATACCGAATGATTTCAATCAACGGCGCTGTTCAAAGGCGACGACGGAAACGATCGTCTCCGAATCCACCTGCTGACTGAGATGCATCCATGCCGATCTGGGTCAGACGCCATACGTTTCTGCTCAAGCGGCTCGCCCGTAGTCCTCCTCTTTCAACTTGTTCCGAACTTGGGCGGATACCTAGCAGCTGGGTAACTTCCGCCGTACTCAATGGAGCCCCTGTCTTAAGCGCTAAAGATGTCAGTTCGAGTCTCTGGCGCAGCTCAGCAAGATTGGCAGCACCACCATCCTCAGCATCGCTCCAAATCCAACGACCTGGGCCTTCTTGATTGAGCTTTTGCATTAAGCCCATTCCGATCATCCCAAGCGCTTGCTCGGCGCTGAGCTCAGAACTCAAAGAGGTTGTTTCTGGGTTATGGGTTTGATTGGCTGCCATGCTGCACTCCCGATTTGCGCGGACGGTATCGGTTCCGTTGGCTGATGCAAGTCGAGAGGCGAAATTTGTGAGCAACCTTCCGGTAACATCGCCGCAATGAATCGCTTCGCCAGCTTCGATGCCCGGGAGCGGCGAGTAGGCGGAAGCGCTCTCGTCACGGGAACTGAGGTCCATGCCTCGGCGAGTGGAGCTAGCTGTGTCGTCACGACCGACAGCGAATCCCCACGGCTGTTGAGACAAAACAGCCATGTGCAGTCCATTGAACTGCGCACTTATGTCTTTCTTGACTCTCTTCAACCTCAACTCGCTGCCTATATGGGCACGGTGAGTCAGGGTTTTTTGCCGATTCCAGGGGATGCCTGTCTTTGGATGGAAGTTTCACCAGGGATGGCGGTGCATCGAGTCACTGATATTGCTCTCAAAGCCAGCAATGTTCGTCTTGGCCAGATGGTGGTTGAGCGCGCCTTTGGCTCAATGGCTCTTTATCACCGAGATCAGAGCACAGTGATCCATTCAGGTGATGTGGTTCTTGAAGCGATTGGCAGTTCTGTTGACCGACGAACTCCTGCTGATGTCAGTTGGACCGAAGTGATTCGTGCCATTACTCCAGACCATGCCGTCCTCATCAATCGTCTGAATCGCAGGGGATCGATGATCGAATCCGGAATGAGCATGTTCATTCTCGAGACAGAGCCTGCCGGATATGTTCTGATTGCTGCTAATGAGGCTGAAAAGTCCTCGAACATCACCTTGGTGGATGTCAAAGCGGTTGGAGCGTTTGGACGCCTCACGCTTGCGGGGAAAGAAGGTGATGTTGAAGAGGCTGCTGCTGCGGCAATGCGCGCGATTGAATCGATCAATCGCAATTGTTCATCAAAGTGATGACTTAGCCAGCTTCTGATCCACTATCCCGATGTAAGTGGTGGTTAACGAATTCCTAACTGCTGCCTTAAGCAAGGAGCCATTTCCCTAGCTGCTTTTCCGCGGCTTCCAAGCCGACTGAGTTGGGCTGCTGTCATTTCGCCGTAGCTGCAACGTGTTTCGCGAAGCCAGAACAGTGACTCCAATCCACCACCTGGGTAAGCAGGAGTTTTGAGCAGTTCACCCCAACAAATGCCTTCTGAGCTCTCAATCAATTCTCCATCAGGTGAGCAGAGAATCATGGCGCTGCGAAATCGAGCACTTCGATAGGGCTGATCTGCCATGGATCGAAGCAACTTAGATATTTTCTCGTCGTCCGTGGGCGCGAGTCGTGCTGTGAAGAGGCCAGGCGCCCCATTAAGGGCATCGACCTCCAATCCAGAATCATCAGCTAGAGCCCAGTTTCCCGTTAACTGTGCGGCTGCAGAAGCCTTGAGGAGGGCGTTTTCGAGATAGGACGTACCCGTCTCTTCAACTTCAAGCTCGGCGGGCTGCCGCAGCACGTTGATTGGGAGAGGCCCAAGCATTGCCTCAATTTCAGCAACTTTTTGCGGATTGCCGCTGGCAATCGTCAGGTTGAGCACTGAAGAGGTGCGGTGGAGTCCCATTGTGTGGGGTAAGGCTAAAAATATCGATCAGATTCAAAAATGAAGCTCAGCTGGGGTTGAACATTCCACTCCGCTTACGCGAAAAACTTTGCTTCGGGTGGAAGATATGGGGTTTCGCAACCCTTGCCTACCTCTTGTGTTGGTGTGCTCACCCGAACCAGCACAGGGCTTCAGATCAGTCCAGGCAAGGCTGATCAGTATTGCTTATGAGGTTCAGTATGGACAATGATCTTGCAAAGCCCCCAAACCGCTTGACGAGTTGGCCTTCGGCAGACCAATGTCATCCCGAACATTCCACCCCCCTTACTCGGTAGGCAATGGCTAACGAAACCATGGGTATCGCTCTCGGCATGATCGAGACACGCGGCCTGGTCCCAGCGATCGAAGCAGCTGATGCAATGACCAAGGCTGCTGAAGTGCGCCTGATTGGTCGTGAATTTGTCGGCGGTGGCTACGTCACAGTTTTGGTGCGTGGCGAAACAGGTGCCGTGAACGCAGCAGTGCGTGCAGGCGCAGATGCTTGCGAGCGTGTAGGCGACGGCCTCGTGGCGGCGCACATCATTGCTCGCCCTCATCGCGAAGTTGAGCCAGCACTCGGCAACGGCAACTTCCTCGGACAAAAGGACTGAGATCAGCCGCTAACCCCCTGATGGGGTTGGGCCTCTCATTTCTCTTACCGACTTAACGGAATTAATCCATGAGCAAGAAGTACGACGCTGGCGTCAAGGAGTACAGAGACACTTACTGGACTCCCGATTACGTTCCCCTAGACACCGACCTGCTGGCCTGCTTTAAGTGCACCGGCCAAGAAGGTGTCCCCAAAGAAGAAGTTGCAGCTGCTGTTGCCGCTGAATCTTCAACTGGTACCTGGTCCACTGTGTGGTCCGAGCTCCTCACCGACCTCGACTTCTACAAAGGGCGTTGCTACCGCATCGAAGACGTTCCTGGTGACAAGGAGGCGTTCTATGCCTTCATCGCTTATCCCCTCGACTTGTTCGAAGAGGGTTCGATCACCAACGTTCTGACCTCTCTGGTCGGCAACGTTTTCGGATTCAAAGCACTGCGCCACTTGCGTCTGGAAGACATTCGCTTCCCGATTGCATTCATCAAGTGCTGTGCTGGCCCGCCAAACGGTATCGCCGTTGAGCGTGACCGGATGAACAAATATGGTCGTCCCCTCCTTGGTTGCACCATCAAGCCAAAGCTTGGTTTGAGCGGCAAGAACTACGGCCGGGTTGTCTATGAGTGCCTTCGCGGCGGTCTGGACTTCACGAAAGACGACGAGAACATCAACTCTCAGCCTTTCCAGCGCTGGCAGAACCGCTTCGAATTCGTTGCGGAAGCCATCAAGATTGCTGAACAGGAAACGGGCGAGCGCAAGGGTCACTATCTCAACGTGACTGCTAACACTCCCGAAGAGATGTATGAGCGCGCTGAGTTCGCTAAGGAACTCAATCAGCCAATCATCATGCACGACTTCATTACCGGTGGCTTTACAGCCAACACCGGTTTGTCGAAGTGGTGCCGTAAGAACGGCATGTTGCTGCACATTCACCGTGCCATGCACGCTGTGATTGACCGTCATCCCAAGCACGGCATTCACTTCCGAGTTCTCGCCAAGTGTCTGCGTTTGTCAGGTGGTGACCAACTCCACACCGGCACCGTGGTTGGCAAGTTGGAAGGTGATCGTCAGACCACCCTCGGCTATATCGACCAACTCCGCGAATCCTTCGTTCCTGAAGATCGCAGCCGCGGCAACTTCTTCGATCAGGACTGGGGTTCCATGCCTGGTGTGTTCGCCGTTGCTTCCGGCGGTATCCACGTGTGGCACATGCCCGCACTGGTTGCCATCTTCGGAGACGACTCCGTCCTCCAGTTCGGTGGTGGTACCCACGGTCACCCCTGGGGCTCCGCAGCTGGTGCTGCTGCCAACCGTGTGGCCCTCGAGGCCTGCGTCAAGGCACGCAACGCTGGTCGCGAGATCGAGAAAGAAAGCCGCGACATCCTTATGGAAGCCGGTAAGCACAGCCCTGAGCTGGCCATCGCTCTCGAGACCTGGAAGGAGATCAAGTTTGAGTTCGACACCGTCGACAAGCTCGACGTTCAGTGATCGGTTTAAGGGGTGAATTTTCACCCTTTAACCGCACCTCGATATGACTCCGGCCGGAAATATTTGATCCGGCCAAAACATTTTTTTAAAAAGTGATCCCCATGCCTTTTCAGAGCACCGTGGGTGACTACCAAACAGTCGCCACCCTGGAGACATTCGGCTTCCTTCCGCCGATGACCCAGGACGAGATCTATGACCAGATCGCTTACATCATTGCCCAAGGTTGGAGCCCGCTCGTTGAGCACGTCCATCCTTCCAATTCCATGGCCATCTACTGGTCCTATTGGAAGCTCCCGTTCTTCGGTGAGAAGGATCTCAACGTTGTTGTGAGTGAACTCGAGGCTTGCCATCGTGCATACCCCGACCATCACGTTCGCATCGTTGGTTACGACGCCTACACCCAGGGCCAAGGTTCCTGCTTCGTGGTTTTCGAAGGACGCTGATCCTTCGGCCTCACGATTTCGAGCCCTGACTTGATCAGGGCTCAACTTTTTCTGTAGGGACTTGTTCCCTTCAACTCACGACGACATTCTCGGGCGGACATGGCAAGACTTTCTAGTCGCGAACTAGCACTCGAGCGCCGTAAGGCCCTCACGACTGCTGGCAAAAAGGCATCCGTTGCTGTTTCAGCAGGTGCGAATCGCGTTCGGTCGGCCGACGATGCCCGTAAGACGCGCACCAACGCAGATCCAATTGCGGCAGCCCCTTCACAAGCCGCAATCCCCGTCGCGACTGAGCGACCAAAACATCAATCATTGGCATCTTCTTCCGGTTCCCATCGTTCTCGGGTGAAACCTGTCAGTCAACCAAGTAGGGAGCTCGTGGTGGCTCGCAGAGAAGCCCTTTCACGCCGTGGGAAATCAGCAGATACCACTAAAGATAGAAATCGAGCTGAGGTCGCTCGTAAAACAGCGACAACAACTGCCACAACAGCCCCTTCAGTCAGTAAGAAAGATTGTGGTTGTGGAGGTAATGCTGCAGCCGAAACACCAACTCGTTTGAGTCGTCAGGCTGCATCAGTTGATCTTTCAACCAAAAATTCCTCGCGCCGCAGCAAAGCTCCCAAGCGCCGTGCAATCGATAATCCCAGCCGTGCTCTTGTTTTGGCACGTCGTGAAGCGATGTCCAAACATGGGAAAACAGCCGGTAAACAACCGACAAGCGCTGCTGCAGTAGCCCGTCAGGCGAATCCTGACCTCACCAGCCGAGAGCTGGCTCAGCAAGTGCGTGAGCTTCGTGCGAAGTCCGGTGCTCGTAGCAAGCAAAGTGCCGGAGTCACACGTCCAACAGGCCCGAATCGGAACGGATCCAAGCAAGCCGCATCCGCTGATGCTCATTGGAAAGTTGGTGAGTCAGAGACCACTGGAGGCCAGACCGTGACTGGTACTCAGGCGAATCGCTCTGTCAAGACGACGGGCAACGAAGCCAGTACGTGTCGTTCGATTACTGGGACTGAATATCTCGGTGCAGAGGTCTTCCAGACCTTCTGTCAGAGTGCTCCAACGCCAACGACACCCGCCAAGGTTCGTGTATCTGCCACCACCCATGGCAATCGGGTCACAGGTAACGAAGTTGGTCGCTCGGAGAAAGTGACTGGGGATGAGCCCGGCACCTGCAAGAGCGTGACAGGTACTGAATACATCTCGGCGAATCAAAGCGCTGCCTATTGCGGTGGCACAAACCCCTCACCTCGGAAAGTTGGCCACAGCAAAAGCCAACAGGGCAGGCCCATTAGTGGTGTCATGGTTGGCCAGGCCTCCAATGTCACTGGGAATGAGGCCGGCGCAAACCGCAACCTGACGGGTGATCAATATCTTGGATCTGATCCTCTCCCCGAAGGACGACCAGCCACCAAGGTTGGTTTATCGGAAACCCTTTCTGGAACAGGTGTTACTGGCACTCTTGTTGGACGGTCATCGGTCGTGACTGGTGATGAATTTGGTTCTTGCCACCGCGTCACTGGAAATCAGTACCTGAGTTCTGAACAGTTCTCTACTTTCTGTGGATCCAAGCAAGAAGCAGAAGCTCCCAAAGTGGGTTTCAGCGTCACCAACCGCAACCTGGTAGTGAGTGGAACCCAGACTGGACGGTCGGAGCGCGTTACAGGAGACGAACCCGGTACGTGCAAAGCCGTGACGGGAACGCCCTACGCAGGTCTTGAGCAAGCTGGTAATTACTGCGGTAACTCTGCCGTTCAGGCGATCCGCGAACGGACTCCCGTCCGCCCAGGGACACCTTCTTCTCCCATGACAGGCCTGCAACCAGGGATTGGAGGGGTGATGACAGGCGGCGAACGCGGCGCTTGTGAGGCTGTTACTGGTACCCCTTATATCGGTTCCGATCAGCTCTCAGCAGCTTGTGGTGCTGATGCACCCCTTGGAACAGAGACGCATGGCCAATCACCAGAAGGGTCGAGCTGGACTCGATTCAGCGTGGTTTCTCCTGCCCGTGCTGCGCAGCAACAGCGTGAGATCAGCAAAGGCGTTACTGGCACCGCTTACGAAGACAGCAGCCGTATAACAGGCCCTTTTGATTTGGCCGGTGGCAAAATCACCGGCACGGAACAATTCCGATTCGATAATCGCGAATTTCAGGAGCGTCACAGCCAAAGTCAGGGCCAACGTCAATTTCAACCCACCACCCCTGAGGTTGAAGTTGCTGTGCAGGAACCAGCCTCCCGGGTCACCGGGGAAGGCTCTTCCACCAAAGTTACAGGTGACGACTGGGATCGGGGCGAGCATGTGACGGGTACGGAAGGCGTCTCCGCGCGTCGTCGTAATCCAAGCCGCTCCGGCGCGAGGGAAGCCATGCCTCCGTTCGAACGAAAGCGCAATGAGCAGTCTGAATGGCCTGAAAGTCGTGTGACGGGTTCCAGTGGCAGTACCTCAAAGGGTTCACTGATTACCGTCTCCGGCGGAGCGCGGGGCTGATCGACTGATGGTCCGCTCTGTGCCCTCCCGCGGAGGGCGACCTCTATCCCCCTCCGCTCCTACTCGACGTCAGTTGCAACAATTGAGAGCCGAGTTTTCGGCTTCCTCCGAACCCAAGCAAGCTGACCCCAATCCGCTTTCGGCCCGTGCTGCCTCCCTTGAAAGACGGAGAGCACTGACGACTTCGGGTAAGGCAGCTGTCTTGACTCAAGGCACTCTTGATGCCGGTCGCATCAGGACAATCCAAGACAGCAGGCGTTCAGACCCTCAACAACCCGGCTGGGTACGTCGCGATCAAAAGTCCTCAAGTGCACTATCGAGCAGTTCGAATCGATCAAGACAGTCAGCAACGACTGCTCCTTCAGTGAATCGTCCAAGAGCCAATCGTCAAATATCCAACCGTCAAACATCCAACCGTCAAACATTCAATCGCCCAGGCTCTAAACGCCTGCATCCCTTAACGGATTCGATTGCTAATGACCATTTACGGGTCTATGAGTTGGAAGTTAAAGGGCGCTTCGAAAGGATTGTTCCTGTACTTCAAAAGATTTCAGCGCTTCAACATCATGCTGACTTTATTGATCAGGCACAGCTTCTAGCCTGTCGTGAACTTGGTTTTGACCTGCCCAAGCACATTCTTGAGCGTGCCTGGGTTCGTCCTTTGGATATGAGAGCGCTCTATGCGTGGTGTGTTTTTGAGTCGCACCGTGTTTTTAGTGATTGCTTTTTTCAGAACGACCCACTCGCGGCCTCTTCAGGGAGTGAAGCGGCAAAGACGTTTGAGCGTTTTCTCCTTGATTGCGGTTTCCATCTTCTCGATGTGACGCCTTGTGCGGATGGTCGGCTGGCTCACTCCATTGCTTACGCCTTGCGGATTCCGTTTAGTTCAGTGCGTCGCCGCTCCCATGCCGGAGCCATGTTTGACGTCGAAAACACGGTCAACCGATGGGTCAAAACAGAACATCGGCGTTATCGCGAGTCCATCCCTAACGCTGCCAGCCAAGACACCCGTTATCTCAAGGTCGTGACCTATCACTTCAGCTCCTTGGATCCCAGCCATCAGGGCTGTGCTGCCCATGGAAGTGATGACAAATTGGCCGCCTCCGCTGGATATCAGCGACTGCTTGATTTTCGGCAAGCTGTTGAAAACAGCTTTTGTTGTGGTGCTTCCGTTGACTTGTTATTGATCGGACTTGATACCGATACCGATGCAATCAGGGTTCATCCACCAGCAAGCGATAGTTCAACTCAGTTGGATCGTTGGGTGTCAGCTCAAGATCTTTATGAGGCAACGTCCACGATGTCCCCCGATCAGGCATTGATTCAGATCGCTGAAGCTGTTGAATCGGGAGCGCCGGGAGCGATGGACTCGGGAATGGTGTCCTTGATGACTCGCTTATTGTCCAATAATATTTCTCAGATTGATTATGTATCTGAGCTTCATGGTGGTCCTTATCCAGATGCGGGCCATGCGGAACGTTTTATTGGTGTAGGGATCGGTTTTAAGGAAGTTCATTTACGCAATCTCACTTATTTTGCCCACCTAGACACCGTGGAAGAAGGGGCACCAGATTTAGACGTAGGAGTGAAAATTTTCAAAGGTTTAAATGTTTCGCGTGACCTGCCTATCCCCGTTGTGATCCGTTTTGATTACTCCAGTTCAGTACCCGGTGCGCGTGAACGAGCTATTGCAGATTGTCAGAGAGTGGATTCGGCTATTTCGAATCGATACTCAGATCTCGTTCGTGATGGTTTAATTCATACCTGTTTAACCATCCGAGATCGAAGTCAAACTTCTCCTGCAGAAGTTGTAGGGTCCACACTCGATCCAGATGTTCAGGAGGCTCACTGATCATGCTTATCGTCAAGGTTGTTAAGCCACTGGTTTCTACCAATCGCATTCCTGATTTCGAACACAAGCACCTTCAGGTTGTTCTAGACGGCAGCACCCAAAAGGTTGCCGTCGATGCTGTTGGCGCGAAGCCAGGTGATTGGGTGATTTGTGTCAGTAGCTCTGCAGCTAGGGAAGCTGCAGGAAGTAAGTCTTATCCCAGCGATCTCACAATTGTTGGAATCATTGACCATTGGGATCCCGATCCACCGAAGCCATCGTCTTCATCGACGGAGGCGAAGAGCTAATGGAAATTATGCAGGTGATGGGGACTCTGGTCTGTACCTTCCGCGTCGGAGGTTTGGACCATATGCACCTGCGAATCCTTGAAAACAACAAGGGCAAAAAACTCGTTGCAGTAGATCCTGTTGGCGCTCGAGAAGGTAACTGGGTGTTTACCGCTAGTGGTTCTGCCGCACGACATGCCTGCCCTGACAACACGGTTCTCACAGATCTCACCATCGGTGGAATCATCGACCACTGGATGCCAGATGGATAACTAATTCACGTTCTGCTCTCCGTCCCACCTCAACCCAATCCATCCAATGGCCACTCCTTCACCCCGTCGTCGTTCCAGCGCAGACTCCGTTGCCTCAACACCGACTAGTAAAGCCGCTACCCCCACATCAGCAGCAGCCAAGGCAACTGTTGATGTGAAGCCTGTTGAGAGCGCTTCTGCTCCTGCATCGAGCTCTCCTGCTCGCAGTACCTCTCGAGTTACACCACCAAGCGGAGGCAGTGGCAAAGGGTCCTCTATTAAGGCTTCTGCGAACCCTTCTTCGAGGCGTCCGTTTGGTATCGCCCTTGGCATGATTGAGACCCGAGGCATGGTGCCAGCGATTGAGGCCGCTGATGCAATGACGAAAGCTGCAGAGGTGCAACTGATCAGTCGCGAATACGTCGGTGGTGGATATGTCACGGTGATGGTGCGTGGAGAGACCGGAGCGGTGAATGCTGCCGTGCGCGCAGGAGCTGATGCCTGTGAACGGGTTGGAGACGGACTTGTTGCTGCTCACATCATTGCTCGTCCTCACGATGAATTGGAGCCAGCTCTCTCCTGTACCAATGTGACTCGGCGGATGTGAGAAATACTTCACCGCTCTCTAACTCCGTTTAGATTCCCGGCCCAACATTCCTCTCAACGGCGCAACCGCCCCGTTTCTCTTGATCTCAGCTGCAACGCTGCCTCTGCAAACCGCCTGGTTGATCCCGCTCTACGGGTTCGCCGGAATGTTGGTTTCACTGCCTTGGGCTTTGGGGGCCTTTCGTCGTGATTCCCATCGCCCTGCGGCGTACCTCAACATCCTGCTCACATTGCTTGCTTTCATCCATGGAAGCCTTGTGCTGCGCGACGTTATGGCAGGTGGACCCACCCTTCTGACGTTCCCATGGCTCAACGTGGCTGATCTCAATCTTGAGATCAGCTTCAGCCTCTCTCTCACCAATGTGTCTGCTCTTGAGCTAATCACCGGTTTGAGCTTTTTCTCTCAGTTGTATTCCCTTGGCTATCTCGATAAGGAGTGGGCGCTAGCCAGGTTCTTTGCATTGCTGGGCTTCTTCGAGGGGGCGATGTCCGGGGTTGTCTTGAGCGACTCCTTGTTCCAGAGCTATTTCCTGCTGGAAATGCTCACGCTCTCGACCTACCTCTTGGTGGGTTTTTGGTACGCCCAACCCCTCGTGGTGACTGCGGCAAGGGATGCATTCCTCACCAAGCGCGTTGGTGATGTGATGCTCTTGATGGGAATGGTTGCCCTAGCAACGTGGTCGGGTGTGACCAGCTTTGACGACCTCTATGCCTGGTCTGCTGCAGACACAATCAGTCCCCTGGCGGCGACATTGCTCGGTTTAGGCCTGATTGCTGGACCAACAGGTAAGTGCGCCCAATTCCCGATGCATCTCTGGCTTGATGAAGCCATGGAAGGTCCTAACCCAGCCTCGATTCTTCGCAACTCTGTGGTTGTGACCTGTGGTGCCCTTGTTTTGCTCAAGGTGATGCCTCTGCTGCAGAACGCGCCCGTGACGCTCGTTGTTCTTCAGGTCATTGGAACGATTAGTGCGATTGGGGGGTCTCTGGTTTCGATTGCTCAGGTGGATATCAAACGCACGCTGTCGTATTCCACAACTGCCTATCTAGGGCTCGTTTTTATTGCTATTTCTTTGCAGGTGCCCGTATTGGCCCTGCTGCTCCTGTTCGCTCATGCTGTATCGAAGGCACTGCTTTCGATGAGTGTGGGTGGCGTGATCGCTTCCACGAATTGCCAGGACATCACTGAGCTTGGTGGCCTTGGCGGGAAAATGCCTGCCACTACTGGTTCTTATTTGGTGGGGAGTGCTGGGCTTGTGGGCCTACTTCCCCTAGGGGGATTCCTTTGCCTGGCGCAGGCCGTTGAGCTAGTGGGAGCTCGCTCAGTGATTTTTGTACCAGTTTTCCTTCTCACCAATGCGCTAACTGCCCTTAATCTCACCAGGATTTACCGACAGGTTTTTCTTGGCCGCTCTCTAACAAAGACGCGTCGAGCTGCAGAGGTGAACTGGCAGATGGCCTTCCCGATGGTGTCTCTTGCCGTCATTGTTGTTTTAACTCCGCTCTTGTTGATTCGTCTGGAGTCTCTGGATGGTTTGCTGGCGTTTCCTCTGTGGGCGGCTGGTGTTGTGGTGGGAAGCGGTCTGACCGGATTGCTGGTAGGAGCTCTCATCCCCCTCAACAAAGCCTGGTCTCGATCTCTCAATCCAGTGCTGCGTTGGATTCAGGATCTTCTTGAAAATGATTTTTATACAGAGAGGTTTTATCGCTTGACAATCGTTAATGTAGTGGCCTTATTCTCGAAGCTTGCTTATAGCTTTGATCGAAATGTTGTCGATGGAGTACTTCATGGAGTTGCTCGATTTTCACTCCAGAGCGCTGAAGGCCTGAAGTTGAGCATTAGTGGGCGAAGTCAAAGCTATCTTTTAACCGTCATCGCGGCCATCGTGCTGCTTTTGTCATCCCTGAGCTGGTGGCTGAACTGAATTAATGATGATTCTTACTCTGCTACTGATCATTCCTTTCTTGGGGGCTTTGCTGTTGTCCCTTTGGCCTGAGGGATCCACTCCAGCTCAACTTAGACGCCTCACCCTGGTCATTCTTTCGGTTCAATGCATTGCCAGTTTCGCGGTGCTGTTCTGGTTTGATCCGAGTAACCCTGGCTTGCAGCTTCAGGAACGCTTGCCTTGGCTTCCCAGTGTTGGGCTTGACTATTCTTTAGCGGTTGATGGGATCTCCCTTCCGCTTGTTTTGATGAATGCTGTGCTCTGTCTCGTTTCAGCAGTGGCATCGCGAAAGATTGAGAATCGACCAAGAATTTATTTCGCACTTTTATTAATCATTAGTGGGGCTGTGAATGGAGCCTTTTTAGCTCAAAATCTTTTGCTCTTTTTCCTTTTTTACGAGCTTGAACTCATCCCGCTTTGGCTCTTGATCGCGATTTGGGGTGGTGCCAATCGAGCCTATGCGTCCACGAAGTTTCTGATTGTTACCGCAGTTTCTGGGGTCTTGATTTTGGGAGCATTCCTTGGGATTGCTCTCGTCACTGGAAGCGTGGATTTTGGGATCCGCCCGATTCTGTCTGGAGAGATGGGGCTTACGTCACAGCTGTTGCTCATGGGAGCACTGTTGATTGGCTTTGGGATCAAGATCCCTCTCTTTCCATTTCACACCTGGCTTCCGGATGCTCACACCGAAGCTTCGACTCCGGTGTCGGTTCTTTTGGCAGGAGTTCTCCTCAAGCTTGGGACCTACGGGTTGTTGAGATTTTGCCTTGGTCTCTTCCCTGAGGCATGGGAGGTTGCAGCCCCCTGGTTGGCTCTCTGGGCAGCGATTTCTGTCCTGTACGGCTCCTTAGCTGCAATTGCTCAATCAGACATGAAGCGGATGGTGGCTTACAGCTCTGTGGGACATATGGGATATGTCTTGCTCGCTGCTGCCGCAGCAACGCCACTGGGTTTGATCGGTGCGCTCTTCCAAATGGTGAGTCACGGTTTGATTTCAGCGATCCTTTTCCTCGCTGTTGGGGTTGTCTATGAACGAACAGGCACAAGAGATCTGAATATTCTTCGGGGACTCCTTAATCCTCAGCGTGGCTTACCCCTCACTGGAACCCTGATGATTGTGGGTGTGATGGCAAGTGCTGGAATCCCAGGCATGGCAGGTTTTATCTCTGAATTTCTTGTTTTCAGAGGAAGTCTTCAGCCCTTTCCAATCGCCACTTTGCTTTGCATGGTGGGGTCAGGTTTGACAGCTGTGTATTTCTTGTTGCTTGTGAACCGAGCCTTCTTTGGACGCTTGGCTATTGCTGCAGGCCGAGTCTCTAATCCCACCATTCTTTCCGTCGTGCCGCTCCATGAGCAGCTTCCGGCGATTGCACTGTCCTTCATTGTGCTGCTCCTGGGTCTGGCTCCGGATCTTTTGGTTGGGATGAGTCAGGCAGCCACAACAGGTCTCAGCGAATTAGCGCTCTTACCCATCACAGGAGGACTTTCATGACTGCTTCCAAGATCACTGATGTCCCAACAATTCCCACCCTCCCTGATCGTGAAGAGCTGATTCGTCGCTTGCTTTCTGACCAACCTTTATTGGCTGATACGCCTGATCATCTTCTACAGATTGTCAATGTTCTCGATAGCTACGGGATCGTTCTTGATGCCTACAGCCGCAACCTTGTGAATCAGGGTGAAACTCAGCTTTTGAATCCATTTCCAGTGATGCGATTCTTTCACGAGGGTTTCAGTGTTGAACGCTTATGGCAGCACCTTCGCGGTGATCGCATCAACTTTGAGTATGCCGAGTATTGCCAGAAAGCAATGTTTTGGCACGGTACTGGCGGAATGGATGCTTATTTTGATTCCGAGCCTTTTCTGGAGACCTGTCAGAAAATCATTGCTTTGCGAAGTCGCAGGGATCCATTGTTGGCATTGGTGCATCGGCTCTATCCAGGCTTTGCGCCTGAGGCCATCCGATCGATGGCCACCATTTATGCCCTTGGTCTGTTTTGGCGGGTGATGAGTGACCTCTTCCTTGACCTCTCTCGTAAATATCGCAATGGTGAAATTGTGTCTGTTAATGATGCTGTTCATCACATCAGAGATGGTTTAGTCGCTGCCGCTGGAGATCCGATGACTTATAAGGTCACCGTTGGGAATGAAGACGTATGGGTTCTACCACCAGAGGCCGGACTGACATTTCTGGTTGATGTGGCTGTGCCCTACGTGGAGGCTGTCTTTTTTAGGGGAATGCCCTTCCTGGGAACCGTGTCTTACAACGCTCAGGCGCGACAGATTTCAGCTGATATCGGCGATTTTAAATATGGAGCTCTGTATGCAGATCCAATTCCCAGTATGGGAGCGGGTATTCCTCCGAGTTTGTGCATGCAAGATATGTACCGAAATCTCCCAGAAGAGCTGAGTGATTGGTACATGTCGCATGGCAGGGGAATGCATGATGTTCATGTGCAGATCTGCATCAGTTTTCAAAAATCGATGTTTTGTGTCACGAATGGTGCGATCTCAGGCACGATGCCCCATCCCCTTGATACGACAGATGCTGATCAGCAACAAGCTAATCGTGCTTATGCCGAATCATGGTCTGAGCGGTTGATGGGATGTCAGCGGGGGGCCCTCCTTTAGTCAATATCATTCGAAAATAGCTTCTTCTGAACATTTTGAAGCATGAGATGCTGATTTTTAAGTCTCATATTTTTTTGCACTATTTGTATCAAAAGATGCAGTGGACGTGAAGCATTCGTATGCATGTTTTCGCTGAGTAACTGATGATTGCTCAATAGCTGATTGCCTTTTAATGAAAAATCAAGATGACTCTGACTTTTTATCTAGATGTAATGAGTCTGCTCAAATTCTTGAAGATTGGATCAATCGCACAACATCAGAGGACCATGCTCGGTTGAACAAGCTTTATTCTGATATGAATAAAAAGGCCAAAAAAATGATCTGATCCCAATTCTGATGGATGAAGGTTGCTTTTTGTGAACTAATTTTAGACTTTGATCTCTTATTTACTGAGCATAGTCTCTGTTGCCTATCATAGAATTTGCTTTGAGGCTATGAAGTGGCTTGGATTTGCAGGGCCAGCTTCTCTCTTGATTTAATGACAAAACATTTGATATCCCTCCCTATGGAGCGTGGGGTCGTACTTAGGTGATCTCCTATTTGCTGATATGACCATCCTTGCTTTCTTAAAGCGATTGCAAGCCTTAAACGCTTGGATCTCCATCCATTCGCTGAACCGAGAAAACGAGAAAACCTTTCTTTTTTCATAGTAATTTAATTTATATCTAAATGCTATCAATCTGACCCATTTCGGGTTGATAAGATGATCTTTTCTGCTCTATCAGATTAATTTCTTTGGATGCCTTTTGAGGAGGAGATGGATGCCTAATCGAGGACGTGATTGTTACCGTTGTTAGGCTAAAAGTGCTAAATGATACGCTGTAGATCAATCGATGTTTCGAGTTAATTGATGAATGCAATAAAATAGTTACTGGACTTTTCTTGTGATGACATTTTTTAATGTTCAGTTGATGACTCCTCAAGGAGAGGTGGCATTTCAATGTCCTGATGATGAGTATATTTTGGATGCTGCAGAGCAAGCGGGGATTGATATGTCGTACTCATGTCGTGCTGGTGCATGTAGTTCATGCGTAGGCCGGTTGATTCAGGGAACATTAGATCAGAGTGATCAAAGTTTTCTAGACGAAGAACAAATTAAAGATAAATATGCACTGTTATGTGTAGCATATGCCACTTCTGATTTGATCGTCAAGACCGATTGTGAAGAAGATCTTTGGTGACGCCTTCTTTCTGGGATCACTTCCTAATTAACTAACTATTTCATTGGCTTCTAATTACGCCCTCTCTCTTGCTTCTATCCCATGAAAATCTCATCTATTGTTTCAATCTATTTAGAGGCAGTTACCTCTATGGTTATTCCTATCTCTGCATTGAATGCGCTTTCTTTCTTGAAGAAAACAGCGGATAGCGCTGAATATAGATTGATTTCAACATTAGAATTAAAGGTAAGGCAAGGAATCATTCAAGTTATTCCTGGGATGAATAGTGATCATTCGCCTGGCTCATTTGTAACATATTAACCTTATTGTTGTGCCTCTTCATTCGCTCATTAGCTGCACTTGCGGCAATATTGTAAAAGCATCATTAACGCATGTCATCAATTTTTTGGATTGATCTGCAGCCTTCTATTTTTTGTTTTAATAAGAAGCTTGCTTGCACTTTAAGTCAGTCAAGGCATGTACGCCGTTGGTCTTTTCAGCATGATCTTGATGAGATCTGCTCATTGTCAACGATTTTTGATTTTCTTAGAGAAACAGTTGATCAATTAGATTCTCCACCTCATGTTGTAGCGCATGGCCTTAGTGGCACTATCGCTTCGTTGTTTGCGCGACAATTCCCAAAGTTGTTTGGGTCACTCACTTTGATTTCTGTAGACCCAATCTCTACTAATCAATGGTCGAGTCATTATTTGGAAATGAGACGAAAATTACCCTGCTCAAGATCTTCTATCCTCTCTCATATTGTGCCACTTCTGTTCGATAAAAAATTCAATCAAACTAATTTGTCTCTTTCTGGTTTTTTTGAAAAATGTCTTGATAATGATTTCATATCTGGTTCAATTGCTTCTCATTCACTTCTTCCTAACCTTTCTTCGATTGACATTCCCTTGTTGGTCATCAATGGTTCTGATGATTTTGTAGTAGATCAGAATTCTGCCCTGCGTTGGAACACTCATTTAAAGCATGGTGATCGGTTTTATTCATTACCAGGCGGTCATCATTTTTCGCATTTCTCTCAGCCCAAGCTATATGGAACCCTAATTAATTCTTTTCTTGAGATGATTCCGAATTCATTCTCATCTACATTCCCTGATCAATTGAACTCTTCGCTCTCGAAAAAGATTTCATTATGACTGAGTATATTGACACAGATGTATTAATTATTGGAGGTGGTCCTGCTGGTTGCTCTTGTGCTCTTTATACATCAAGGTCATCGTTGAAGACCTATGTCTTGGATAAAAATAAATCTGTAGGAGCTTTGGCTATTACCCATAAAATTGCTAATTATCCGGGTGTCTCTAATGAGATCTCTGGGTCTGATCTACTTGATATGATGCGAGATCAAGCGATTTCTTATGGAACAAACTATATTCGAGCTCAGGTTTTTAGTCTAGATTTTTCTGGAGAGCATAAACTTGTTTATACACCAGAAGGTGTTTTTCGTTCTCGTACGATCGTTTTAGCGACTGGTGCGATGGGTAGGACATCGACTCTTCCGGGAGAGAAAGAGTTTTTAGGTCGTGGTGTTAGTTACTGTGCGACCTGTGATGCTGCTTTTTATCGTAATGAGGATGTCTTGGTGTATGGCTCAAATCAAGAAGCCGTTGATGAAGCACTTGTTCTCTCTAAATTCGCCAAAACTGTCCATTGGGTTACCAGTGCAAAACCAAGTCGATCTACGAATCGGGTTGGTTTACTTACAGGTCTTCCCAATATAAAGCAATGGGAGCGAACCAAGTTGTTGTCTATTCATGGAAGTGATGCTGGATTGAATTTTGCAAAAGTTCAATCTATGAAAGACAAGAAAACTTTTTCGTTGGATGTTACTGGAGCATTTTTGTACTCCACAGGCACGCTTCCGATCACCGACTTCCTTCATGGACTTATTCCACTTCGAGCCGATGGTGGAGTTGATGTGGATGACAATATGATGACTTCAGTGCCTGGGGTGTGGGCCATAGGTGATATTCGTAATACTCCTTTCAAGCAGGCTGTCGTTGCCTGCTCAGATGGTTGTATCGCTGCAATGTCAATTGACAAATATCTGAATTCTCGAACTGAGTTTCGTGTTGATTGGGTTCATAAATAATCAATAAAAAGCGCCCATCATGGGCGCTTTTTTGTCTTGCCTTTTATGCCTCTGAATTTATTTGTTTGACCCAATCACTTAATCGTTGGTCTGTTAGGTCAGACTCATTGTCTTCGTCAATTGCTAAGCCACAAAATTTTCCGTCAATTACACTTTTTGATTCTGCGAATGTGTAACCGTCTGTGGGTACTTTCCCGATTAGTTTTGCACCGGCTTGTAGGAAGGCTGTATATAGTTCTTCCATTGCATCGCAGAAGTAATCTGAATAGGAGGATGAATCTCCAAGCCCTACGATTGCGACCGATTTTCCGCTGAAATCCATGCTTGGTATTTCCTCAGCATAAGTATCCCAAGCCGTCCCAGAACGCCCTTCGTCTGCGCCTGTATTCCATGTAGGAACACAGCAAATGAGTGCCTCTGCATCTGCAAGCTCTGATGCAGATCCGATGTTGTCTACATCTTTACTCTCTGTACCAGGTAATAGCTCTTTGAGCTTGTCTGCAACATCTTCAGTCTTTCCTGTGGAGGTTGCAAAAAAAATTGTGTAGGCCATGACTTAATCGTTGACTAACCTATCTTCAATGTTTACCCCTTCTTTATTTGTGTAATTGAGCGCTTAGTACTGTTTATTCTTGTGATTTGATTGTCTCATTGATTTCATTGATATTGATCATTCGACACTTCTGTTGGATTGATTTGTATTGACTTATTGTATTCTCCAAGCGTTTGTTCAAGCCCGATCTTCCCAACTTTTTTTAGCCAGTGCTTCCTACTGATCCTGTCTGACTCAATAGTCTCAATGAATGATTCTAGGAGAGTGATGTTGGCCTCTTTCATGGTTTTTCTTTCTTTTCTTTGTTCTGTTTATGTTGTGCTGCTTTGGCAGCCGCTTCTGTTTTGGAGTTCCTTTTCTGCTGAATTAATTGTGTTGTAGGCAGCAATTGCTGTTGCTCTTAGTTCTGCAAGAAATACAAGGCATGACTTGCAGTTTTGCTCATCAGCAACATCCATAAGTTCAGCGAGAGATGTCGTTGCATGGCTTAACTCTGATTTTGCCCTTATAAGGTTGTTGGCTACTGCATTGATTGTTTTACTTGAATCATTTTTTCTGTGGTTATTCTCGAGCATTTGTCGAAATACTTCTAAGTTTCCCATCTCTGATTCTTCTGTCCTTTGTTAGATGTTTTTAAGTCTGTTTGCTTGCGTCTCGGCATTCGTATCATAATTGACGTTCCTAAGTATTTATTCTACGTTTGTATGTTCTTAGGTGATTTTGCTTTGCTTTTTCTGTTAGGTGGGGATTCTCTCTACTGATTTGCTTCCTGTATGTTTTTCTTTTGTTGCCTCCTGTGCTTGGGCATGAATTAACTGGTCGTATTCTCTTCTTGTTCTCTCTTCGTTTTCTATTTTTTTAATCAGTTTGTCTCTTCACTTAATTGATTGATTCTGGTTTTCGCTATGAGTGTTGTTGAGTTTTAAGATTTATTTGTTAGGTTGTTGAGCCGTTCTCTACTAGGTTTGTAAGCGATGAAGGGATCGTTTTATGGACCAATGGCATGAGCGCAAAAGGCCAGTTTGTCTTGAGCGCCGATTTGAGTTTGAAACCTACAGTGCTACCCGTGATTTCCTCGATCGACTCGGTGATTTCAGTGAAGCGAAACAAAGATTTCCCGATATTAGTTTTGGCCGAACCTATGTGAATATCACTCTTCGCCCAGAAGCTGAGGGCAAAGACAGTCAGCTGAGCGATGATGATCGTTGCTTCGCTTCAGCGATTGATGCCCTCTTCTGTTGATCTTGCTGCTGCTTATGCCGATTCAGGCGTTGCTGAGGTTCTTGAGCAGCTAGATCAGGAGCTCATTGGCTTGCTGCCAGTGAAGACGCGCATTCGTGAAATCGCGGCATTGCTTCTGGTGGATCGTGCCCGTCAACAGTTGGATTTGCAAAGCACTGCTCCCGGTTTGCATATGTCGTTTACTGGCAGACCCGGGACGGGGAAGACCACGGTGGCTAAACGAATTTCGCAAATTCTTCATCGGCTTGGCTATTTGCGAAAGGGACATGTTGTCAGCGTGACTCGTGATGATCTTGTGGGCCAATATGTTGGGCATACTGCCCCTAAGACGCGTGAGATGATTAAGCGTGCCTTAGGCGGTGTTCTGTTTATTGATGAAGCCTATTATCTCTATAAATCTGAAAATGAACGTGATTATGGAGCAGAAGCGATTGAAATTCTCTTACAAGATATGGAGCGTCAACGATCAGACTTTGTGGTGATTTTTGCTGGTTATAAGGATCGAATGGCCAGTTTTTATCAATCCAATCCAGGGCTTTCTTCGCGAGTGGCTCATCATATTGATTTTCCTGATTACAGCGAGGATGAGCTCATGGCGATTGCCCTTTTGCTGCTCACTCAGCAGGATTACCACTTCAGCAAATCGGCGCATGATGCCTTCTGCCGTTACATCAAGAGGCGACGCCAGTTGCCATTCTTTGCGAATGCTCGTTCCATTCGGAACGCCCTTGATCGTCTGAGGCTCCGTCAGGCGAATCGTTTGTTTTCCCGCCTCGATCAATCTCTTAGTCGCGATGATCTGACAACTATCGAAGCAGAAGATGTTTTAGCAAGTCGCGTGTTTCAGGGTGAGATCGAGGGTCGAGATCCTTCTCAGCCTTTGATGAAAATTTTGGATTCTCCTTAAGTAGTCAGTTCTTGGGTTGATCCAGATCTCGCCGAATCAATGCCAGCAAATAGGAGGGTGCTTTGTAGCGACCTGGAAGGCAGCGATTGAGTGTTTCCAGGTGCCCCCAGCACACGGTTCGTTCAATGTCCTTGTTGGTTCTACCTTCTTTGAGAAGTCTGCGTAAGGCTTTGCAATAGAGGGGGTAGCCCGCTTCGAGTTCGCCAATGGTCAGCTTGGCTTGGGCCATAGGTTCTCTTAGCACCGTCTCAACCTAAGAAACCGCGGGCCCCCCCCCTGGTGGAGGACCCATTCCATGCTCAGTCCAGCCAGGCAATGCAATCAATTTCTACTTTTGAGCCTTTGGGCAACGCTGCAACCTGAACGCATGCTCTGGCTGGGCTAACCCCATCACCAAACATCTCGGCATAAATGGCATTCACGGCTTGAAAGTGACCGAGATCTACCAGGAATACTGTGGTGCGCACGACTTTTGAGGGGTCTGTGCCGGCCTCTTGAAGAACAGCTTTTAAATTGCGCAGAACCTGGCGGGTCTCAGCCTCCACATTTCCGTCCCCCACCATCGTTCCAGTTGCAGGATCAAGCGGAATTTGACCGGAGCAATACAGCCAACCACCGGCGATCACAGCCTGGTTGTATGGCCCCACCGGAGCTGGTGCCTCTTGGGTGATGACAGCCTTTAGTGGGGTGGATGACATGGTCACGGCTCAGAATGAAATTTCATTTTCGCGTTCCGTGTTGATGGAGTCGTGGCCGGTTGAGCTTGATGGTCTCTGGCACCGCTATGGCGGCGCAGATGAAGCTTGGACTTTGAAAGATATCAATCTTCAATTGAAGTCGGGGGAGCTTGTGGGTTTGCTCGGGCCATCCGGCTGCGGGAAAACCACGCTTTTGCGCTTAATTGCTGGTTTTGAACATCCCAGTCAGGGGGTGGTTCGACTGCATGGGAATGACGTCGCGTCGTCCCGCTTGCGCCTCGCCCCAGAGCGCCGCGGTGTGGGCATGGTCTTTCAGGACTACGCCCTCTTTCCCCATCTCAATGCTTGGGACAACACATGCTTTGGACTTCGTCGTGGACAGGACACCAGCCGCGCCTCTTGGTTGCTCGAACTGTTGGGGCTGACCGATTTAAAAGGACGCTACCCGCATGAATTGTCGGGGGGGCAACGTCAGCGTTTGGCTCTCGCCAGGGCTCTCGCGCCTGCACCCTCTGTTTTGTTGCTGGACGAACCCTTCTCCAACCTTGATGTTGAAGTGCGTTTGCGTTTGCGCAGTGAGCTACCTGGAGTGCTCAGTGCTTGCGGGGCGAGTGGTTTGCTGGTGACCCACGACCCGGAGGAGGCCCTTGCTATTTGCGGGCGGGTGGCCATTCTTCGCGACGGTCAACTTCATCAGTGCGCAACGCCCCGTGAGCTCGTGGAGGTCCCGGCAACGCCCTTTGTGGGGCGGTTTGTTCTTCAACGCAACGTGCTCCCGGTTTGGAGGGAAGGATCCACGTCGTTGTGCCGTTGCTTGCTTGGTGATCTGAAGATTCCAGAAGGGCAGAGGTCCATGGAGCTTCCTGATGACGCCACCGTGTTGGTTGATCCGGCGTTGATTGATTTAGCCCCCGATCCTGCAGGAGATGCCTATGTGATGGGGCGAGAGTTTTTAGGTCGCTCCTGGCTGTATCGCGTTCAGATCGGAGATCAGCAGTTGCGTCTGATCAGGCCTCTTGCAGAAGACCATCAGAGGGGCTTGCGCTGCAGGCTTTCATTGCAACAAAACAGTGAGGTTTTGCTCCATCCCCAGTGCCTATCTCTTCAAGTTTTGAATTGATGGGATCAGCCTCTCCAGTTGTCTTTGTGTTGACGCAGACGGCCCAATTGTTCGGCGCTGGTTGCCCGTAAAAACAAATTGGAGCGCCACTCCTCGCCAATGCTGCTTGGAAGGGTCAGGTTCCCTGACTGTCGTTTTGCCTGAACCTCCTGCAGTCGGTTTGTGATGAGGGCATCGTCAGGGACCTGTTGAGCAGCCCAGCGAAGATTTCCCTCGGTATACTCGTGAGCGCAGCAGACCAGGGTGTCTGGCGGCAGCGACCCAAGCCTTTGCAGGGCGCGGTGCATGTCCGCTGGTGTTCCCTCAAAGAGTCGGCCACATCCGCCGCTGAACATGGTGTCGCCGCAGAACAACACACTGGTGAGAGAGGTTGAGCAGGCTCCCTCAGGCAACCAGTAAGCAATGTGAGCTCGTGTATGGGCTCGCACGTCCAGAACCCTGACGGGCTTGCCTAGGAGCTCGATTGCGTCACCATCGCGGACGGACAGCGTTTGAAATGGGATGCGCTCTAGGTCATCCGCGGCGGCCACAACCTCAGCTGATGGCCAGCGTTGAAGAAGTCCAGGTGTGCCGCCGATATGGTCGGAGTGGTGATGGGTCTGAAGCACCGCAACGAGCTGCAGCCCACGCGTGTCTAGCCAGTCGATGATCGGTTCAGCAACGGCAGGATCGATGACGATGGCCTGATCGCCATGCACCCAAACCCAGACGATGTTGTCGTTGAGCACGGCAACTGGGTGGATGCCATTGATCGTGAAGGCCATCGCCATCGTTAAAGTTCTGCTTAACGCTTGATTCCATGATCACTGTTGCCCTAGCCAAGGGAGCGCTTCTGAAAGATTCAGTCGCCCGCTTTGCAGCGGCCGGGCTCGACTTTTCTGCAGTTCTCGACCCCGATAACAGGCAACTGATGGTTCCATCAGTCTGTGGACGAGCTAGAGCCTTGCTCGTGAGGAATGGAGATGTTCCTGTCTACGTCGCCTACGGGCAAGCGCAGCTTGGAGTGGTTGGTTATGACGTTTTGAGGGAGCACCAGATGCCTGTAGCGCAGTTGGTGGACTTGGGTTTTGGAGGTTGCCGCATGGCAGTGGCTGTGAAGGAGAGCAGTGGATATCAGCGGGCGACGGATCTTCCTCCCCATTGCCGAGTGGCAAGCAAATTCACCCGCTGTGCGCGAGACCACTTCGATGCCATCGATTTGCCTGTGGAACTCGTCCACCTCACGGGTTCGGTGGAGCTTGGTCCGATCACCGGGATCGCTGAGGCGATTGTTGATTTGGTGGCTACGGGCAGGACGCTTCGCGACAACGGTTTAGTTGCGATCGAAGATCTCTTCCACACCACGGCTCGTTTGGTGGGTCACCCCCTTTCCTTGCGCCTCGATCAAGGCGATCTGCGCCGGATCGTTGAAGCGATGCGCTCTACAACACCAGCGTCCAAGGTGGCCAGCTGATGGCTGGTTCGGATATTCAGCGGGTTAAGCGTCTTGGTCGTTACTTGGGCCAAGACCGACGACGACTCACGCTCACGTTGGTGCTGCTCATTCCGGTGGCTGTTGCCGGCGCGATTCAGCCGCTGTTAGTTGGGCAGGCGATTGCAGTTCTGCGGCGTGTCGGGGGGGCCGCCAACGAATCGGTGATTCCTCTCTTTCAGGGTCTCGACAGCACGGTTGCGATCCGACTGATCATCCTGATGTTGCTGGGTTCGGTTCTGGTTCGCTTGGCTCTTCAGGGAGTTCAGTCGTTCAATATTCAAGCCGTCGGCCAGCGGCTCACCGCTCGAATCCGCAAGGATTTGTTTGCCCATGCGATGAGTTTGTCTCTGCGGTTTCATGACCGCATGCCTGTTGGCAAGCTGCTGACTCGCCTCACTAGTGATGTGGATGCATTGGCTGAGGTGTTCGGAAGCGGTGCCGTTGGTGTGCTCGGTGATCTCGTCAGCCTGTTGGTCATTGCGGTTTCGATGCTGCTCATCGAGTGGCGTTTGGGTTTGTTGTTGCTGGTGACCCAATTGCCTGTCACCTTCGTGATTGTTTGGCTTCAGAGGCGCTATCGCAAGGCCAACTATCGAGTGAGAGAGGAGCTTTCTCAACTCAATGCTGATTTTCAGGAGAACCTCCAGGGCCTGGAGGTTGTGCAGATGTTTCGCCGTGAAGCCGTTAATGGAGATCGGTTTCAGAGAACAGGTTTGGCCTATCGAAGTGCAGTAAACGGCACGATCTTTTTTGACAGCAGCATCTCTGCCTTTTTGGAGTGGGTGTCTTTAGGCGCCGTTGCCTTAGTTCTTGCTCTTGGCGGATGGATGGTGACATCAGGAGCGATGGGCCTTGGCACGCTCACAACTTTCATCCTTTATTCCCAGCGTCTGTTTGACCCCCTACGCCAAATGGCTGAGCGGTTTACACAGATCCAGGGAGGACTCACTGCCGTGGAACGGATTGGAGAGCTCCTGGAAGAACCTCTTGAGATTGTTGATCATGGCGCCGCCTTGGGCTCCACGAATGTTTCCTCGGTTGCTTCCACGCTGCTTCAGAACGCCTCATCTTCACAAGCCTTAGGTGAAGTGATTTTTGAAGACGTGGACTTTGCCTACCGAAAAGACGAGCCGATCCTTCGCGATCTCAGTTTCCGGATTGCACCTGGTGAGCATGTTGCGCTTGTTGGACCCACCGGATCGGGCAAGACCACGGTGATCCGGCTCCTGTGCAGGCTGTATGAGCCCCAGCGGGGACGAATCCTTCTGGATGGCCAAGACATCCGCAGCTTGCCTTTGCAAGAGCTGCGTCGTCAGCTGGGTGTGGTGCTTCAAGACACCTTTCTCTTTAGTGGAACCGTGGCCGATAACTTGCGTTTGGATCGCCCCCTCGATGACCAGAAACTGCAGGAGGTTTGCCGTGACCTCGGCCTTGATCCCCTGCTAGGTCGATTGCCCGAAGGTTTGGACACCGAATTGAGAGAGCGGGGAGGGAATCTCAGCTCTGGGGAAAGACAGCTGCTTGCCGTGGCCAGGGTGGCGATTCGCAACCCCACCGTCCTGGTGATGGATGAAGCCACTGCGTTTATGGATCCTTCTACGGAAGCCACCCTGCAGCGGGATTTAGATCGTCTCCTCAACCGCCGCACCGCAGTGGTGATTGCCCACCGGCTTGCCACTGTTGAGGCGGCTGATCGGATTTTGGTGCTTCGCCGAGGGAGCCTGATTGAGCAGGGCACCCATCTTCAGTTGCGTGCCAGTGGTGGTTTGTATGCCGAACTTGCAGATCTTCAGGAGCGAGGACTCGCCAGGCTTTGATCGATGAGCCAGTGATGGATGGTTTGTGCCAGTAGGTCGGGATGGCTCTGCATGGCCAGATGTCCGCACTGTTTAAGTTCTTTCAGGCAGTGTTTGTCGCTGTATTCGGCGAGGTGTTGGACATAGCAGGGTTCCATCACGCGATCCTGTTCACCGCTAATCCATAGGTTTTTGGCCTCCAAACCTGCAACCAAGTTTGGAATCTGTTTGACAGCTCCTCGAGTCGTGCTGTTCACCAGCAGACCCAGTGCCGCGCGTTGCTCCGCTTGAAATGGCCCCAACTGGCCGATGGGTCCAGGAAGTGCCGTGGGACGGAGTTTCAGAATCAATTGCCCTCCAAACCTGAGACGTCGAAACGGCCTGGGTTGGTAGATCCCACCTCCGGCGGCCAACATCACAAGGCCCGAGAGCGGCTGATCCAACTCTCGACGCAGATAGGTTTCTGCATGCAGGGCAATGCTTCCTCCCAGCGAGTGCCCCATCAACACCACGTTGCGACCCTTGGCTTGAGCATGAATGTGCTCCGCAAGCCACTTGCCGTAGGACGCCAAGGTTGGTCGAAGGTGGGGAGGGCGAGACTCCAGTCCAAATCCTGGTAAATCAGGACACCACAAAGAGATAGAGCTTTCTAAGCGCGTCCAGCTTTCTTCAAATGGTGCCCAGACCTTGCGGCTGAGCATCCAACCGTGTATGGCGATCAGCAGCAGATCAGAGGTCATCGGTGCGTCAGGATTAAGGCATCGTCGCAGGACAGGGTGACTAGTACTCCCTCTCTCACCCAAGAGATTTTGGTCCATTCCTACGGGAAAGAGGCTCGGATCTGTGAAACATCTAATACCAAGCTAAGCCTGGTATTTAGCCAGTCTCGTCCGATGGATTTAGTCGAGCTGGAGCAGCTCTTAGAGGCGGTGGGGTGGAGTCGCAGACCAGTTCGGCGTGTTCGCAAGGCTCTTGATAACAGCTTGCTCAGGGTGGGGCTATGGCGCCATGATCCACGCATTCCACGCCTTGTGGGTTTCGCACGCTGCACGGGAGATGGCGTTCTTGAGGCCACGGTTTGGGATGTGGCCGTTCATCCTCTGTATCAGGGCGCCGGGCTTGGTCGTCAGTTGATGGATTACATCCTCGATGCTCTGAAAGAGATGGGAACGGAGCGAGCCACGCTCTTCGCCGATCCCGGGGTGCTGCCTTTTTATGAACGTCTTGGCTGGGACTTAGAGCCCAATGGTCACCGTTGCGGCTTTTGGTATTCCAATTGAATGGTTGAAAAGGGCTTTCCGTAGTAATCCGCTGCCAAGCGTGCTGGAGATTCCCCATGTCGCCAGCGATGCCTCAATCTGGCGTTCTCAAGGCAGCGGCGCAGCACGCCCCCCCGCTGCCAGCGACGGCCATCCGTTGTGATTGCCAGGCCAAGGGCATGCAAGCGTGTGAGTTGGCTGAGCCGTTGTACGAGGTCGAGATCTTCCATTAACGGCAAGGGTGCATAGCCACCACTTCGCTCATACAGAGACCTGTGGAGCAGGAGTCCTTGATCTCCGTAGGGTTGTTGGCACCAGCGACTGCGAAGAGCGATCACCCTTTCCAACAGGCGTCGGGCTGGGGTGCTGGGGTGAATGCGCAAGTCAAAAAACCAGGCGAATCGTTGTGCATCGGGATGCTGAATCTGACGTAGCACGCTGCTTCCCCAGTGGCTTGGCAGACGGCTATCGGCATGGAGAAAAAGGAGCCATTCGCTTTGGTATCGCTGGATGGAGTGCTGGGCACCTGCTGCAAGTTGCTTGCCCCGCCCAGGTGGATGCTCCGTGATGAAGCGACCACCAGCAAGAGCGCTGATGCGATGGCTGTGATCGTTGCTGCCACCATCCACAACCGTGATCTCAATCGGGAGAGGCCAGCGCTGCAGGTCAGCGAGGAGAAGCGGAAGACGCTCTGCCTCGTTGAGGCAGGGAATCACCACGCTGAGCCTGAGGGTGTCAGCGCTCATCGCTGCCATGAACTGAGATCAGCAAGACAATCAATATCGTTTTTCATGCTGAGCTGATGGGGGGTGAGACCCAGCCCCCGTGCGCGAGCGCAAGTGATGTCAAACACGTTGTTGCTTCCCCATGGCACGGCCACAAAGAGTGCATCGAGCTTTTGCTGCGTTAATGCAGCGCCCAGCCCCAGCAACCAATACCCACCGTCTGCGGAGGGGCCAAGCACCAAGGGTTGGTTTTGGAGCCTTTGGATCGCATGGCGCAGATCGTTTTGGCAAAGATCTGCAAGATCGGTTCCGATCACGAGCACAGGCTTGTTGTGCTGCCTGAAGCGCGCGCGATGAATCTGGCGGAGCATGCGAGCCCCAAGCGATCCCCGCCCCTGATCCACGAGGGTGCAGGGCGGTAAGGAGGGCAGAAAGCGTTGGGCTGATCGCAGACTCACACCGCTCATCGCCACCTGTACATCCACGTCACCATGCTTGTTGAGTGCTTCAGCAACAGCAAAGGTATGGGCGGTGAGGCGTTGTTGAATGATGGCTGCCTGCTCACTTCCGATGTCGACGGCCAGGCGACGCTTGCAGCGACCGCTAGCTGGCCAGCGAGCCATCACAACGAGTGTTGGGATGGGTAATTGACTCATCTTCGGCGTGGGAGCTCCTCTGGAATGACATCCAGGGTTTGCTGTTCCCCAGAACGTTCCACAATCAGCGGCATGATCTGACCCACCTGTCCTCGGTCAACGGCAAGCTGCACTTCAGAGGGGTCGTTCACGGCGGAGCCATTCACGTTTCGGATCAAATCACAAGGCTTAATGCCAGCCTTGGCTGCGGGGCTGTCCTCCACCACTTCAATCACGAGCACGCCGTTGAGCTCGGGCACGCTGCAAAGGTTGCTGGTGGCGTTGATCTCCTTGGCCAACTGAGGGGTCAGGCTCTGCAGTCGTACACCGATAAAGGGGTGGGAGGCCTCACCAGTGCTGATGATTTGTTGTGCAATGCGCTTGGCCAAGTTGATTGGGATTGCAAAACTCAGTCCTGCGCCAGGTGCCTGACGAATCGCTGTGTTGATGCCAATCACTTGCCCGGCGGCGTTAATGAGGGGACCACCACTGTTGCCTGGATTCACAGCAGCGTCGGTTTGGATATAGGGGACACGTTGACCTTCACCTACGGCATTGGTCCGATCCACAGCGCTGATGATGCCTGCGGTGACCGTGTTGTTGAGTCCAAGCGGATTGCCGATCGCGATGGCCCATTCACCAGGTTTCAGGTCGTTCGAGTTTCCAAGGGGTGCGACGGGTAAATTTTTTGCCACCACTCGCACCACGGCTACATCCGTTAACGGGTCTCCGCCAAGAACGCGTCCACTGAAGCTGCGACCGTCAGGCAAGGTAATGGCAACTTTGTCAGCTCCTTCCACCACGTGCGCGTTCGTGAAGATCAGGCCGTCAGAGCGTGTGATGAATCCTGAACCCTGACCGGCTTGTTTTTGGGTGGTTGGCCCACCTCCAAACAGGTTTCCTAGAGGATTTGATACTCGTTTCACGGTGTCGATGCGGACGACCGACGGACCAACCCTTTCAACGGCTTGCACGATCACATTGCGGCCAGGTTGTAGTGGGGCCGAACGAGGCCCATCACTCACTTTTGGCAGGGTTGCGGGTGCCTTCGTGTCTGGCTCTAAGCCAAGCCGCTGACGCAAGGATGATCCACACCCGCCGATGGTCAAGCTGATTATTCCGATCCCGATCCAGGGCAGGGATCGCGCCAGGGTGCGGGAAACGGCAGCAGCCATGAACAGAAACGTGTTGAAACTGGTTTCATTAAAGACGGGCCACTCGGCATAAGGCGCGTAGATTCGGCATTCGCAGAAGGTGGGATGTGGTGCTGACGGGCAGTGAGCTCTGGAACAAGGTGCAGCACGCTCTTCAGAGCAACCTCAGCAAGCCCACCTTTGAAACGTGGATTCGTCCTGCGCGTTGTAGCTCTTTCCAGGATCGGAGGCTCACCCTGCAGGCTCCCAATCGTTTCGCTAGCAATTGGCTGCGCAAGAACTACGTCAGCACCATTGCCGAAGTGGCGCAGGAGATCACCGGTCATCCGATCGAGGTGATCGTGCTCGCTGAAGACGATGCAGAAGCTGCGGCTGGGTCGGGTCCCGAAGCGCGGGTGTCGCCTTCCAGCCAGCAGGCATTGGCCTCACGGGCGGCTGCAGTGGCTGCCCCGCCGAGCCTTGCTCCTCGGCGGCTCCCCGGATTGAACATGCGCTATGTGTTCAATCGTTTTGTTGTTGGCCCCAACAGTCGGATGGCTCATGCGGCTGCTTTGGCAGTAGCCGAGGCCCCAGGTCGTGAATTCAATCCGCTGTTCATCTGTGGAGGTGTGGGCCTAGGGAAGACCCATCTGATGCAGGCGATCGGGCACTACCGCTTAGAGATTGATCCTGAAGCGCGCGTGTTTTATGTGTCGACGGAAACGTTTACGAATGATCTGATTACTGCGATTCGTAAGGACGGCATGCAGGCTTTCCGAGATCGTTATCGGGCCGCTGATCTCATTTTGATTGATGACATTCAATTTATCGAAGGGAAGGAATACACCCAAGAGGAGTTCTTTCATACGTTCAACGCTTTGCACGATGCAGGGCGACAGATTGTGATTGCGAGTGATAGGCCTCCCAGCCAAATCCCTCGGCTGCAGGAGCGCTTAATCTCTCGCTTCTCGATGGGATTAATCGCCGATATCCAGGCCCCTGATCTGGAAACTCGAATGGCGATTCTTCAGAAAAAAGCTGAGCAAGAACGTGTTGCTCTCCCTCGCGACTTAATCCAATACATCTCTGGCCGCTTCACTTCGAATATTCGCGAGCTTGAGGGGGCGCTCACTCGGGCTGTTGCATTTTCTTCGATCACAGGCATCCCGATGACCGTTGAATCGGTAGCTCCGATGCTCGATCCAAGCGGTCAGGGTGTTGACGTCACACCGCAGCAAGTGATTGAAAAGGTGTCTGAGGTGTTTGACGTCACAGCGGATGACATGCGCAGCAGCAGCCGGCGGCGGGCGGTGAGCCAGGCTCGTCAGGTGGGGATGTTCTTGATGCGACAAGGCACAGATTTGAGCTTGCCGAGAATTGGCCACACCTTCGGAGGTAAGGATCACACCACCGTGATTTATGCCATTGAACAAGTAGAAAAGAAGTTGGCTATTGATCCGCAATTAGCGAGTCAGGTGCAACGGGTGAAGGATCTTTTGCAAATTGACTCTCGCCGTCGTCGCTAGGAATCACCACCTTTCCAACCTGCCAGATGGGATGCAGCTGATGAACGTGCGAGCCTTCGCGCTGCTGGCATGGCTGGATCCAAATGTTTTGAGCTAAATGGAGGCATGGGCCTAGTTCGCAACCAGAGGCCCCAACGGAATTCGTGATAAGGAATCAAGGGCTGTGGCTTGATCACTCCCTCCTGCTTCAATTTCCAAACCAGGCTGCGGTAAGGATCATCCTGAAGGCCAAGCAATGTGGTGGGTAGGTCTTTCGCTGGCCATGGGCCATTGCCTCTTCCGTCTTGAAGATAGAGCCACCCCTTGTTATGGAGTGCCTTGAGTGCCTCCTCCCTTGTGTCAGTGGGTAGGTCGTCGATCACGTAGCCGTAAGTCGTGATCTTTGGAACCATTTCGAGCAAGGCTCGGAGGCGGTGATGTCGATCCACCATCCAAAGGCGTCCAAGCTGATTGCGTACCAAAGGCACTGGCTTGCGATTGAGATATCGACGACGTTCTTCGGGACTTTCCTCATGGAAATCTCGTTGCCGATTCCATACCTCAGCCATTCCTACACACATCTGTGTGGGTTGAAGATCAGAAACGGCCACCTCAAAAAGCTTGAACCCTTTGCTGTGATCAGGTATTGGGGCGTATTCAGGAAGATGCAGAGGGCAGTTCTCAACGCTGCATCCTTCCACTATGCCGAGGTTGTGTTGTGAATTGACTCGCTGATCGTTTGTTTTCCCGGATTGGATCAAGGAATGAGCAGGAGCAAACGCTTGAGCTGACTTGGCTCTAATAGAGGGTGGGTTCTTGACTGGTGATGGCCTGGCTGGGGCATCAGCTCCTGACCGCCACCGAAGGCTGCGGGCAAGATGTGAGAAAACAGTGCACTCCATGGAACAAAGCTTTGATCTTGTGGTTCTCGGTGCTGGGTCTGGAGGTCTAGCCGCTGCCAAACGTGCTGCCCGTTATGGAGCCAAGGTGGCGATTGTGGAGGGAGATCGCGTTGGCGGTACCTGCGTCATTCGTGGTTGCGTTCCGAAAAAGCTGCTGGTGTACGGCTCTCTTCTTTCTGAACAACTCGAGGGTGCCACCAGTTATGGCGTGAGTGTTGAGGGGGCAACGTTTGATACGTCTGTGCTTTTGCGCAATGTGCGTCACGAGGTGGATCGCCTCAATGCTCTTCATATCGAGTTTTTGGCCAAAGCTGGAGTGGAGCTGATCACAGGCTGGGGGCGTTTTCTTGACTCTTATCGCATTGGTGTATCAAAAGCGCGCGAGGGCGAGATCGATCAGGTGCTGCAGGCCAAGCGGGTGATGATTTCAGTAGGTGGGCGCCCCTTTCGACCAAACGTGCCAGGGGCTGAGCTTGCTTGGGTCAGCGATGACATGTTTTTGCAGGAGCGTTTTCCGGACCAGGTTGTGGTGGTGGGAGCTGGATTCATTGCTTGTGAATTTGCTGGCATCCTGCGAGGCCTTGGTGTTGAGGTGACCCAATTGGTGCGTGGCGAAAAGCTGTTGCGAGGGTTTGACAGCGAGCTTTCAGGAGTGGTGCAGGAGGGCATGCAGGACAAGGGCATCGACCTGCGCTTTGGACAAGGTCTTGCTGCGATTGAGGGTCAACCAAGCGATCTGACTGTCGTGACGAAGAGTGGGGATCGGCTGCCCTGTGGCGGGGTCCTGTTGGCGACGGGGCGTCAACCATTTCTTTCAGGCCTGGGTCTCGAAGCTGCTGGCGTGGCAATCGAGGGTGGTCGGATCCCAGTTGATGCTGATCAAGTCACCAATCTTCCCCATGTTTTTGCGGTTGGAGATGTGACGGATCGCATTTGCTTGACCCCCGTCGCAGTGGATGAGGGGCGTGCCTTTGCTGACAGTGTGTTTGGAAGCACTCCACGGCAGGTGAATCACAACTTGGTGGCAAGTGCTGTGTTCAGTCAGCCGGAGCTAGCCACAGTGGGCTTATCGGAGGAGGAGGCCATCGCCAAGCTCGGTGCGGATCAGGTTGTGGTTCATCGCGCTCGTTTTCGCTCCATGGCGCAAGCTTTGCCTAAACACGGTCCCCGTTGCTTGTTAAAGCTGGTCTTGGAGGCCAGCAGCCAGAAAGTATTGGGATGTCACATGGTTGGCGAGCATGCAGCCGAAATCATCCAGATGGCTGCTATCGCTGTGGGGATGGGGGCAACTAAGGCCGATTTCGATCGCACGATGGCTTTGCACCCAACAGTTTCAGAGGAGTTTGTGACGATGGCCTGATCCCCTTAGCCCTTGTTTTGGGTCAGGTCATGCGCTGGCTGAGTGTGTCAGCTAGCCGCAGGGCTAAGGCGATGGTGGTCAGACCTGGCCCCACGCTGGGACAGCTCGGGAACACACTTGTATCGGCAATGTAGAGATTTTCGAGTTCGTGGCACTTCCCGTTTGGGTCAACCACAGAGGTCGCTGGATCATTGCCCATGCAACAGGTGCCGCAGGCATAGCCCACAACGCTTAAGGGCGCTTCGCCCCGGGGATGAGTTGGCGCTGGATTGACTACCCGAGTGAGTGGGTCTGCTTCGATGGCTTTGAGAGTGTCAAGCCAGCGGTAGACCAATCGATCATGGGCTTCGCGGTTGTTATGGATGTAGTTGATGCGGATTTGATCGTTGTTCAGCCATACCTTGTTGTGGGTGTCGGGTAAGACTTCAGACATGGCCCACCAAGCCACCGATCGGGACGCCAGTCGCTCCAGTCCAAAATCGGGAATCATTTTGGTGACAAGAGACAGCACTGGCGGTGACTCTGCAAACAGGGCGTCCTGCAAGACGCCTCCCGCGGCTTGAATGTGGCCGAGCGGGAACGAGACATTTTTGTCTCCCCAGTAATAGTCATTGATTCCGAGTGATCGCGCATAGCGTCCATCGTTGCGTTCGGTCGCGAGCTGCAGGATGGAGGTGAGTTGCAGATTCATTAGGTTGCGACCGACCTGATCGGACCCGTTATTGAGGCCGCGGGGGTGATGGCTGGAATTTGATCGCAGCAGAATGGCTGGGGAGTTGATGGCTCCTGCCGCCAGAACGATGAGATCCGCCTTGAAAAGCCATGTTTCTCCGGCTACGTCAACTTCCACCCCCTTGACGCAGCTGCCGAGAGGATTCACGTGCAAACGCTTCACCGTGGCTTGCATTCGGATTTCTAGTTTGGAAGGATCGGCATTGTCGATGCCATACAGCTGGGAATCTCCACTCGGATCGTCCTGGCTGTTGGACCAGCTCAGCGGTAGGTCATAGGGCTGACATCCCTGACGCTTAAGCGCTTCTCGCAGGGGTTCAAGAAAGGGGACCAGTGGTTTTGGCTCATGCTCAAAAGGGGACGTGCGATTTGGTTCGGTGGGGTCGACTCCTGAGCGACCGTGCACGCGGTATAGCTTTTCAGCTGCTGAGTAATAAGGAGAGAGCTGGTTGTAGTTGATGGGCCAGGACGGTGAAATCCCCTCTTGCAGTGGGACTTCGGCAAAATCCTGTTCGCGCATGCGTTCAAGCACTGCCCCCCAGATCTTGGTGTTGCCGCCGAGGGAATAGGTGGTTTGAGGTGCAAACGGATCACCGTCGGGCCCAAACCAGCGCTCATTCCTGGGGTGATAACGATCTTTCCGGAACAGATCCACATCGGCCACATTTTGATCTTCGAGAGCCATGGCCACTCCTCGCTCGAGCATGAGCACGGAGTGGCCCTTTCGGCTCATGGCACCGGCAAGGGTTCCACCACCGGCTCCACTGCCGATGATGATGACGTCGTAATGGCGGTCGTCGATGATCATGATGGAAAGATTGAGAGCAGATCAGATCTGAAAACTCAGATGGATCAGGTTGTGCGTTGCCAGACGTAGATCAAAAGGTAAAGAATGATCCAAATGACATCAACAAAATGCCAAAAAAGACTTGCTGAGGTGACACCCATGTCACCTTTCTCGTAATTATTTGGCCTGAAGGAACGAACCAGCATCAATCCCATCAACAGAATGCCTGTGATGACATGCAGGCCGTGAAATCCTGTTAGCAGAAAAAATGTAGCGCCAAAGACTCCACTGTTTAGGCCGAATTGAAGTTCGGACCATTCCACATATTGTCCATAAACAAAGTAAGCTCCCATTCCCATCGTGAGAAGCCATAAAGCTCGAAAGCCCCAAAGGTTTTTTTGGTGTAAATAGCGCTCTGCGAAATAGGCCACAAAGCTTGAACTGACAAGCACGATCGTGTTGATCAAAGGCATGCGTGTTTGAAGCCCTTCAACTCCCTCGGGAAGCCACTCTGGAGAGGTGATTTTTAGAAGTATAAAGCCAGTAAAAAAGGCTAGAAAAATGATGCTTTCTGAACACAGGAAAATGATAAAACCTAATAGGTTATGTCCATCATGTTTGATGTGACCGGGTTGATGATTGAGGGGTAAGTCGGGATTAATTATGGTCATTGCGTCAGGCCTCAATGGAGCGACGGACGTAGAAGTCCTGGTCTTCAACTAAGGGTTTGCCTAAGCCGTAGCCGTAGGGCTCGCTGATAACGGTGGGCACATCATCTTCGAAGTTTTCGGCCGGAGGAGGGGAAGGTAACAACCATTCCAAGCCAATGGCATTCCAGGGATTGGCAGGCGCCTTAGGCCCTCGGGCCCAAGAGCTCACAATGTTGAGAATGAAGGGAATGGATGCCACCCCCAAAATGAATGCACCAATGCTTGCAATCACGTTCCAGATGGCAAATTCTGGGTCATAGGAAGCCACTCGTCTTGGCATGCCCAGTAATCCTGCCCAGTGCAAGGGCAACCAGTTCAGTGTGGCTCCAATAAATGTTAATATAAAGTGAACTTTGCCCAGCCCTTCGTAATACATGCGTCCCGTAAATTTAGGGAACCAGTGATAAATTCCTGCGAAAATTCCAAAGCCAATCGTATTGAAAATGATGTAGTGGAAATGAGCTACGACGAAGTAAGTATTGCCTACATGGATGTCAATTGGTGCTGTGCCAAGCATGACTCCAGTAATACCTCCAAAGATGAAATTTATAAGTCCACCAAGTACGAATAGCATTGGTGTACTGAGCCGTATTTTTCCACCCCATAGGGTTCCAAGCCATGCGAAGACTTTGACTCCAGTGGGTACAGCAATCAACATGGTGGTCACCATGAAAAGGTTTCGCATCCACTGCGGTGTTCCGGAATAGAACATATGGTGAACCCAAACAATGAGCCCCAAGAAAGTGATAACAAATGAAGCAAGTGCAACAAACTTGTAGCCGAAGAGGGGTTTGCGTGAATAAACCGTAATCAGCTCAGAAAAAATACCGAAGACGGGAAGCACCATCACATAAACGGCTGGATGTGAATAGAACCAGAAAAAGTGTTGATAGAGAACGGGATCACCGCCTCCTTCTGGACGGAAAAAGCTCGTTCCAAAGCTGAGATCAAACAGCAGCATGATCGCGCCACCTGTTAGTGCGGGAAGTCCAATCAGTTGCAGTGTTTGAGCAGCCCATGCAGTCCAGATGAAAACAGGCATGCGGAAGTAGCCCATCCCAGGAGCGCGCATGCGAATGATTGTGGTAACGAAATTAATCGCTCCCATAATCGATGAAATCCCGGATAAGGCGACGGCGAGGATCCATAGAAATTGGCCGTTAATGAAATGGCCTAAGGGGTTCTGGATGCTCACAGGCGGATAGGACCACCATCCTGAGGAGGCAGGGCCACCGGGTATAAAAAAGCTGGCCAAAAGAACGATGGCAAACACAGGAACCAACCAAAATGCTGCTGCGTTCAGTTTTGGGAAGGCCATGTCGGGCGCGCCGATCATGGTTGGAATCAACAAATTGTTGAATCCATTCAGGACGGGAAAGAGAAACAGGAACAGCATGATTGTTCCATGCATGGTGTAAAGCCCGTTGTAAACAGAGGGATCAACCAAATCGGCGGGAGGGGTAATCAATTCTCCGCGCATCACCATGGCTAATAATCCACCCACGAGAAGGAAGATCAGAGCTAAACCCATGTATTGAATGCCAATCACTTTGGCATCGGTGTTGAAAGTGAAAAATCTCTTCCAGTTGTCTGGCGCTCCTGGCACCGGATGCTGTGTTTTGAGTATGCGTGGATCGTATTTGGAACTAGTCATTGGGGTCAGGCTTCGTGGGGATCGTCAGGGTTGCCGGGATCGTTGACCATCGGAGGTGGTGCAGGTGGAACTGTTGCCCAACCTTTGTTCCCTTTGGAGAGCCTTTTTTGGTATTGAACTGTTCCTGGACTCAATCCAGGAACGAGTGGTTTCTCATTTGTGGATTGAAGCCAGTTTGAGTAATCCTCTTCCGATTGGACGATGACATGGGTCTGATTGTCGGAGAAGTAAGCACCACTGAAGTGGGCATCACGAAGGCGATAGCGACCTTCTCTCGTAGGTGTAATGCTATAAGAGATGACGCTTCCAGGAATGATGTCTTGCTTGAGCCGGAATGCTGGGATGTAAAAACTGTGGATCACATCCTTTGATATGAGTAAGAAGTTTGCGCGTTGATTAATTGGTAAATGCAATTCCGAACTTCGTACACCATTTGGATAGATGAATTCCCAATTCCATTGCCTTGAAATCACCTCGATCGGTCCTACCTCGCTATTTTCATCAATACTGGCAACTATTTTTGCAGACTGATTGGCTGCCATGTCGTATTTGTTCCTAGCCCCCAGAGTGTCGAGTTTTCCATTCACATCAATGGAGTAGATGGCGAGAGCCATTACGATGATAAAAGGAATGACTGTCCAGATAATTTCTAGTTTGGTGTTTCCTTCGATGGGAAGTCCGTCACTTTCATCATATTTCTCTGCACGATTAGCGATGACTGACCACAAGATGAAGCCGACGCAACCATTAAATAGAAAGGCTCCCATCCCCACTTCTAGGGAGAAGAGTCCATCAACATATGGAGCTGCCGTAGAGGCAGCCACCGGTAGCCATGAAAATGACCACTGTGCAATCTGAAGGCTAACAAGTAGATTCAGCCCCACAAGACTGATCAAGATAATTATCAACCTGAGCGATAGACCTTTCTTGGGTTGAGGTGTTGAGGATGTCATGGCAAGACTTCTCTTAGATCCGTCCCCGAAGCAAGCAGCTGATCGGCTGTGATGTGAACACCAAATTCACTCGCAAGCCAGGCGCCAAGGCTTCCATGGGCGCCCATTAGTAGGAGCACTACGGCTCCGCATCCCAAATAAAGCCAGCTCACCTGGCGACCGTAATCTTTACGCCATAAAAATCGCTGAAATCCTCGCCAGATGGTCATCACCACAATGATCAGCAGCAATGCGACCCCCCCGATCGCGTGCCACAGCATGGTGTCGATGGCATTTTGGCCAATGATGCTTCGAATTCCTGGAAGTGGAACGGCCAGGAGCATTTCGTAAAAGCCAGCCGCAACGGTGAAAAAGGTGATCACGCTGCAAGCGAGAACGTTGTACCAGCCAACATCGTGAAAACCGCTTCGTGTTGCTGGTAGTGCCAGGAAACGAAAAACTCGTTTCTCTAATGGGTAAAAGGCTCCGGCAAAATCAAAGGCGATTCCGATGGCAAACAGGCCAATGGTGAAGTGCACCAAATTGGGATGGATCGGGATTGAGTAGGGGAGATCATTTGGCCCAAGTTTGTCGGCAATTTCATTCACCGGAGAGAGAATCGTGCTGATGAAATTCATGACAATGCTCCACTACGCACCGCTTCCACCACCGGGACCGTATGGAGGCCGTAAACCCAAACGAGTTTGTCGCCTAGGTAAACCTGGCAGAACACCAGAAATGCCAAGATTGAATCAATGATTAGAAATCCTGGTGGTAGCACTGTGGGATCTTTTTGCCTTGCGACGTATCGCCAACCTGTTAGGAGGCTGAGAATTGCGGCAAGCGACCAGCCAAGGGTGCTGTGGTAATTCAAGATGTCTCTTGAGGCTCCATAAGGAGTGGCTAAGCCAGCTTCAATTTGTCCAAAGATGATGGCAACGAAGATGGCCACGGTCGCTACTAACAAGTTCCAGAAGCTCACCTCAAATAGGTTTCGCCGCCGTGTGAGAACTCCAATCAGGTCAAAGACCACCGTGATCAGCGCCATCGCAATCACGAAATGAACCACGATTGGATGGATGACATCCAGCCAGGGGAGATTTTTGTCGTTAAGCGGGGGGAGCAGCAGCCCAATCATCGGCATGCCGATCGTGCTCTTTAAGCATGGATAGCTTTTGCTCCGCAGTCATCCCTCTACAACGGAAGAGAAGCAGTAGTCCTGGTTGAGCTTTATGCGCCCTCTCGTTTGAGTTGTCTCCAATAGAGAGCTGCTTGCACCGTGATGAGCACGACAACGGCTGGCAGCACAACGCAAAGCATGATGAGGCGAAATTCGTCTGACCACGACGACAGCCCTGTGCGTGGAAGAACGTTGTCAGTGATGTAGAGGACGTATAGGCCAACCAGTAATCCACCCTCAAGTCTGGAAATTCTTCCTTTGGTCCAGAAGATTGGTAGGCAAGCCAGGCTGGTCAGAATCATCACAGGCATGTCGTCATGAATTAAATCGGGAGTGACATTCAGACCCCTTGCTCCTGCCGCCAAGGCACCCCCAGCAAGGACGAGGAGAAGATTTAAGAGACAACTACCAACCACGTTGCCGATAGCGAGATCGGTTCTCCCTCGCAATGCGGCGACGAGAGAGGTAATTAATTCAGGCATGGAGGTGCCAGCCGAAACAATGGTGAGTCCGATCACCGCCTCACTCACACCGAGGCTTAAGGCAACGGCGCTGGCTCCTTTCACCAACAGGTTGGCGCCGAAGCCAAGAACAACGATGCCCACCACCAGTCGAACCATTGCTTTGATCCAGCCCTGCTTGGCGGTTCCCAAGTCAATCTCTGGTTCGGCAGGCTCCATCTCCTCTGGTTCCTCCCGCGCGGTTCGGATTTCCCAGACGGTGTTGATGACAAGAGCCAGCAACAGAGCAACGCCTGATTGCCAGGTCACACGTCCTGCAGATGCCATCCCCCAAGCCGCCGCCGATACGGCGAGCAGAAGGGGGACATCCCGTCTCACCAAGCGACTTTCCACTCTCAGAGGAAGAACTAGAGCGCTGCAGCCGAGTACGACCAACACATTGAAAATGTTGCTTCCCACCACGTTGCTGACGGCGAGGGCATCTGCCCCTTGCAGCACCGAACTGATACTGACAAAGAATTCAGGCGCACTCGTTCCAAGCGAAACCACTGTTAGGCCAATGACCAGCTGAGGGACGCCGAGGATGACGGCAAGAATCACCGCACCTTGTACGAATAACTCTCCCCCTCCGAAGAGGAGTCCGATTCCCACCAAGAGCTCGAGGGTAGAGATCAGAAAGTCAGGCATTGCTCCTTGCTTCTTCAGAAACCATCTTCTCTGCTGGCCTCGACGGCTGCAAAGTGGAAGAGACTTAGCATCATCAAACTTCCAAGGAGAGACTCTGGTGCTCCTGAATTACATCAGCACCCGCAACCTCCGAGGTGATGCCTTTGGTGGGCTGACGGCAGCTGTGGTTGCACTTCCGATGGCGCTGGCTTTTGGGGTGGCTTCTGGTGCTGGTGCGGCGGCAGGCCTCTGGGGTGCTGTGATTATTGGCCTGGTGGCAGCACTGTTTGGCGGGACATCCACGCTGATCTCAGAGCCCACCGGTCCGATGACGGTGGTGTTCACCGCGGTGATTCTCAATTTCACTAGCCAAATCCCAGACCGAGCGACAGCGCTTGCTCTGGCTTTCATGGTGGTGATGCTTGCAGGCCTTTTTCAGATCCTGTTTGGGCTATGTCGATTAGGCAGATACATCACGATGATGCCTTACACCGTGATCTCAGGCTTTATGTCTGGCATTGGTGTGATTCTGGTCATTCTTCAGTTGGCCCCATTTTTGGGTCAGAGCAGTCCAACTGGTGGTGTGATTGGGACATTAACCAGTCTTCCCCAATTGATTTCAGGCGCACAACCACTGGAGTTTTTGTTAGCGCTGATTACCCTGCTAATTCTTTGGTTTACGCCTGAAAACTGGAAGCGTTTTTGTCCTCCCCAGCTTCTTGCTCTTGTTGTGGGAACAATTCTCTCGCTAACCGTATTTGCGAATGTTGGATTGAGCCGAATTCCAGAGTTTTCAGCTGATTTTCCTAGCTTTCAGCCCCCTACCTTTTCAGCAATCACCCCAGACTTACTTCGATTAATGGTGGTGAACGGAGCTGTGTTGGGAATGCTTGGTTGCATTGATGCTCTGCTTACTTCTGTTGTGGCAGACAGTTTAACTAGGACAGAACATGATTCTAATAAAGAATTAATTGGACAGGGCTTAGGGAATTTGGTGTCTGGTCTATTTGGTGGTTTGCCTGGTGCTGGCGCCACGATGGGAACGGTTGTCAATATTCAGGCAGGCGGTCGCTCAGCTCTTTCAGGAATAGTGAGAGCCATGATCTTGATGCTTGTCATTTTGGTGGCAGCACCTTTGGCTTCGCGAATTCCCTTAGCGGTGCTTGCAGGAATTGCCCTGAAGGTTGGCTTTGACATCATCGATTGGAGTTTCTTAAGGCGGGCGCATCAATTGTCGATGAAGGCGGCTTGTATTACTTACGGAGTGATTGGCCTCACGGTTCTTGTTGATCTGATTTGGGCGGTCTTTATTGGTGTGTTTGTTGCCAATGTTCTAACGATTGAACGGATGACAGCTCTTCAGTCTAAGGGTGTGAAAACGATTAGTACCACTGATGATGATGTGATTCTTCCGCCTGAGGAACAGGACCTTCTTGATCGGGCATCTGGTCGACTATTGCTCTTCCATCTCACCGGTCCGATGATTTTTGGTGTTGCCAAAACCATTAATCGAGAGCACAACGCGATTGAAGAATGTGAGGCTGTGTTGTTTGATCTCAGCGAAGTTTCTCATCTCGGTGTAACCGCATCCCTGGCACTTGAAAATGCAATCAAAGAAGCCATTGAAGTAGGTCGTTTGGTGTATGTGGTTGTACTTCCTGGGGCGACACGCAAGCGTTTAGAAAAACTCAAGCTTCTGAATCTCTTGCCAGAACATCATGTCAGCGCAAATCGCTATGAGGTGTTGTTGCATGCCGTCAATCAATTGCCTCAACTGCATGAGCTCTCTTCCTAGATGACCTCCATGGAGCGTCTGGTCATGCGTCGTCCGGATGATTGGCATGTCCATCTCCGAGATGGGCCCATGTTGGAAGCGGTGCTGTTTGCAACGGCCAGGGTTTTTGGAAGGGCGGTTGTGATGCCGAACCTGCGCCCACCCATCACAACGGTGGAGGCTGCGCGTGGCTATCGCCAGAGGATCGTGGATGCGCTCACCGAAGGCGTGGCTTTTACACCGTTGATGACTGCGTATCTGACGGATGATCTTGACCCCAACGAGTTGGAGCGAGGTTTTATTGAGGGGGTGTTTGCAGCAGCGAAGCTGTATCCAGCCAATGCCACCACCAATTCAGCAGCTGGGGTAAGCGATCTGGTTTTGATTGCGCCTTTGCTGGAAAGGATGGAGGCAATCGATATGCCTTTGCTCATCCATGGAGAGGTCACCGATCCAGAGGTGGATGTGTTTGATCGGGAGGCGGTGTTTATTGAACGGCATCTCATCCCTTTGCGTGCGCGTCACCCTGGATTGCGGATTGTTTTAGAGCACATCACCACAGAGCAAGCTGTGGATTACGTGGCCAATGGAGACCAACGGTTGGCTGCCACAATCACGCCCCATCACCTCCATCTCAATCGCAATGCGATGTTTGTGGGTGGCTTGAAAAGCGATTTCTACTGTCTTCCTGTAGTCAAGAGGGAATGTCATCGTCGTGCTCTGGTGAAGGCGGCGACGAGTGGCCTTCCTTGTTTCTTCCTCGGTACAGATTCAGCGCCCCATCCCCGATCGGGTAAGGAGTCAGCCTGCGGTTGTGCTGGCATTTTTAACGCCATGCATGCCATGGAGAGTTATGCCGCTGTATTTGAACAGGAGGGTGCACTGGATCGCTTGGAGGCTTTTGCGAGTGAATTTGGTCCGCGCTTTTACGGTTTGCCCTTAAACACCGACACCATTGCGTTGGTGCGTCAGCCACAGATCGTGCCCCAGCAGCTCACTCTTCCTCAAGCTGGTTTAGAGGATCTGGGCTCTGGCGAAGCGCCTGTGTTCTTTCATGCCGGAGAGTCTCTCGCTTGGTCTGTTGACTTGATGGGTCGGGATTAAGGGATCTGCATCACGTTCGATCCATCTGAAGTGGCTCGGGCTTGTCTCGCTGGACCGAATCAGGGGGATCAGGTCGGTGAAGATGATGTTTCTGCGATTGGCTTCATGCCTCCGTCCTTAGGCACACTCAGAAAATGGTTGACATTGCTTTGACGGCATGAGCCCAGAGGTGCCCCTCTGCCTTCTGCTTTTAAAACTGGAAGATGTGATTTGTTTAGACCACGTCTTGACTGATGGGGGCGGGGGGACTTGAACCCCCACAGACATTTCTGCCCAAACGATTTTAAGTCGCGTGCGTCTACCGATTCCGCCACGCCCCCGCGTGCCATGCAGGCTCGCACCGACATCTTAGATTCACCCCAATCAGGTCGTTTTCTGTGTTCATCGATAATCTCCTGTCTTCGGTCTCCTCAGACACGCTGCTTGTGATCGGTGGCTATGTGGCTTTGGGTGGCCTCTACCTTGTCGTGATGCCACTTGCACTCTTCTTTTGGATGAATCGGCGCTGGCACGTCATGGGGAAGATTGAGCGCTTCTCTGTGTATGGGCTGGTTTTCTTCTTCTTTCCAGGAATGATTGTGTTCGCACCATTCCTTAATCTCCGCCTCAGCGGTCAAGGGGAGGTTTAAGTCCTTGACGCGTGCCGGTGTTCTCAAGCTTGGTTTAGGTCTATTACTCGCTGGGGGTGTTGGATTCTGGCTATTCAAGGCCGCAGGGTTTGAGGGGTTTTCAGCAGGAATCGCTGCTGAGGCTGTGTTGGTGGTGATTGTCGTGGGCTGGACAGGCTCTTACCTCTTCAGGGTGGTGACGGGGCAGATGACGTACATGCAGCAGCGACGCCGTTACCGAAAGGAGTACGACCAACTCACAACCGATCAGCTTCAGGCTCGTTTTGATGCCTTAAGTCCGGATGAGCAGCAAGCCCTGCTCGCATCTCTCAATTTGGATGAGTCTGAATCGGAACAGACCACAGAACCGTAGGCTCCGTTAATCAGACCCTCTGCTTTCTGTGACGGAACAACTTTCCAGGATTGAAGCGGTTTTCTCCCGAACGGCTCAGGAACAACGCATGGCATTGATGCCATTTCTGATGGCAGGGGATCCAGATTTGAGCTCAACAGCTGAAGTGCTCCTGAGCCTTCAAGCCAATGGCGCTGACATTGTGGAGCTTGGCATCCCCTACACGGATCCATTGGCTGATGGGCCTGTGATTCAGGCTGCTGCCTTTCGGGCCTTGGCGCAAAAGACCACGCCGGCGAAAGTGATCGAGATGTTGGCTGGCTTGAAAGATCAGCTCAGCATGCCTGTGATTCTGTTTACGTACACGAATCCGCTTCTCAATCGAGGACCGGAGCGCTTCTTTGCGGAAGCTGCTGCTGCTGGTGCTGCAGGCTTAGTGGTGCCTGATCTTCCTCTAGAGGAAGCAGAGAGATTGTCTCCTTTGGCTGCAACGTTTGGATTGGATTTGGTCTTACTGGTTGCACCAACAACTCCACAAAATCGGATGCAGAGGATTGCTGAATCCAGTCGTGGTTTCACTTACCTGGTGAGTGTGACGGGTGTGACCGGAGAGCGCGTCAAACTCCAGGATCGCGTAGCGACTTTGGTCAGCGATTTAAAGGCATGTAACAGCCGTCCGGTAGCCGTTGGGTTTGGGATTTCTGGTCCCGACCAAGTTTTGCAAGTGAAACAGTGGGGGGCTGATGGTGCAATTGTTGGCAGTGCTTTGGTTAAACGAATTGCAGCTGCATCGCCTGGGAACGCTGCCCTAGAAGCGGGAGAGTTTTGCCGGCAACTTAGGGAAGCTGCTGGATAATCTACCTAGCTGATCGATGCCGTTGTTGCAACAACATCCAAGCGAAGGTTCCTTAGGGCAATCTTCAATAACGATTTCATGAATACAAGTAGTTTGTACACCTAAAAGATGTCATTCTATCTTTAACTAAATACTTTCAGAGGGATGGACCAATGGCACGTTTTGTACTTTGGGGAACATATTGTGATGGCGCTCTGCAAAAGCGTGAGCCTTTTCGAGATGAGCATCTTGCTGGACTGCGTGCTCTCAAAGAAAACGGAACATTAATCACGCTGGGTCCTACAGAAGGCAGTACGCACGTGTTTGCGATTTTTGAATCAGACAGCAAAGCAAGCGTTTGTGCGCTGCTTGAACAAGACGTGTATTGGCGTGAAGGGATCTGGACTCAGCTGGATGTTTATCCCTGGGTCCAGGCATTTTGAGCTTGTTGCCAAACCCATTCGGCCACAATCAGATCCCCACCCTCACCGAGGGCATCGGCGTAACCACTCATTTGTCCGATTCCTTCTCGGGCCACTTGCGCAATGGCCTCACTGCTATCAAGTCCACGCTTTGTTAGAGCTTTGATCTTGAGTGTGCGCCCTCGACGAATAATGTTTTCTCCATTGGGGTGGCAGCTCGCGCAATTGTTTTGAAATAAAGAGGCTCCCGACTCAGCGGCGAGTGCAGTTGATGGCCAAAAGAGCATCAGGGCAAGCAGGATTGATGAGAGGAGTCGAACCATGCTCACAGAGGGTGGTAGAGCAATAGTTTGCTTCTTTGTTTGGCGGCGTGCTGATGCTTGTCTCGATTGTTGGCAGGATTAGAGAATTGATGGATGTTCCCGTTGGCCGAAAAGGATCTTCAGCGATTCCTTCAGAAAGTGAATCATCTGAATGGCTTGGTTCAGTCACTTCACGAGCATCCTGAGCGACGTGAGCAGCTCGCCGCTTGTGACGACCACAACTCAGTTGTGCAACTTTCCCGTTCCTGGGGGTTTGAGATCGCTCGACGATGGGGGGATGGAGAGGGCGCAGCCCTTGATAGGCCGTCTAATAACTTGTTCCTCGGGCGAGATTTAGATCCTGGAGAGGAGCAAGAGCGGATGCTTTGCCAAGGTCCTGATTGGCGCTTGATGCGGATCGAGTCCTGCGAGGCTTCCAGCTCCGAAGGGTTCTGGTACGACCAGGTTGAAAACGAGTGGCTGACCTTGATGCGTGGCAGTGCCAGATTGCAATTCAAGGATCCCGAGGAATGGGTTGATCTCAGCGTGGGTGATCAGCTCTTGATTCCAGCCCATCGTCGCCACCGCCTAGTGAGGACAGATCCGCATCCTGGGACGCTATGGCTTGCTCTGTATTGGCATGTGAACTCCACTCCTCCTGTCTTGCCGCTGAATCAAGAGGGGTTGAGCGTTTAACGAGCCAGTAGGAGCCGGCAAGGGCAATCGAAGCGATGCCAAGCCCAATGAGAAGTTGTGGTTTGTTCTCAGACCCTGCAGGTAAAACAATCACTTTTCGGGCAACAGCCGTTAGAGCTGTTACAAGGACAAGTTCGATTTGGATGACATGTTTCCTGAGGTAGCTGGTGACGTTCTGAAGGACTTCCAGGGCGATCAGGACGGTTAAGAGATCTCCAAGAATTTTGATGAGCCCATCACCGAGCCAATAGGAATTGCGATCGGTGTAAATCAGCGCAAGGCTGACGCGAATGGTGAGTTGGATCAGGGCCGCCACAATCACCACGGCTGTGATGACTGTGAGCAGCTTGGCTACTTGTTGCTCAGCGGAGTCAACGAGTAGCAAGAAGGATCGACGCTTGCGACGGGCCTGAGGCACGGCTGATCAGTTGGTGAATGGGTTGTAGTGAGGCTTCGCAGGGGTCGTACCTGCAGGGTTCTCGATTTTGGTATTACAAGTGATTGAACCGTCGTCTCCAGTCACGCAATCGGTTGGCACCACAGTGCTGCCTGGCCCGGAACGGCTGTTGGGTCCAAGCAACCATGCTTCTGTTTGAGCCTGCGCGATCTGGGGCATAACAACACAGAGACCAGCACCAGCCATGAGTCCGACGCTGAAGACGAGGGAAGCGGATAAACGCAAGGCAGGAAAGCATCTAAACCCACTTTGCCTGTGATTTCGCTCAGTTGCCGCGATCGTCGCGGATTTCGCGCAGAAGGAGATCGAGTTGGCCAAATGGATCAGTGTCTGTTTTCAAGTCTCCTGCGGAAGCGCTGGCATGGACTGGGGAATTGTTGATCCAATCGGCTTCGATGTTGCAGAGCTTCGCAGCGAGACGAGGGAGCCCTCCGAGGCGATGCTCTCGTTTCAGCACCTCCATTAGAGCGGGCATGCGTGTTGAGGTTGCTCGGAGGCTACGGCGAAGATCGGCTTGGGTTCGACCTTGCTGTTTCAGCCAATCCTTCAGAACTAAGGCCAGCTCTTCCTCAACGTCGGGAGACCAGGGATTCATGAGCGTCCGAGGGGGAACCATCGATCCAGTCTGCGTTGTGCCCTTAGACGGATTTCTGGTGTGATGTGTTTGCTGCATAAACCGATCACCGCTGTCAACGCAACAAGGTCATCGCTAAATCCCGCAACAGGAACAAAGTCTGGAATGAGGTCAGTTGGTATCAGCAGATAGGTCAGCGCTGCCAGCATGGTGAGTCTGGCCTGAGGAGGGGTGGTCTGATCCATCACCATCTCAAGGGCTTCGAGGGCTGGAGCCGCAATCGTTCTTCCCGCGCGCCTGAGTAACCGTTGAAAAGCTCCCTCATCAATGACGGAGCTGTCGATTACGTCAGCTTCAAAAACGGAATCGGTATAAGAAGAAGCATCAGTCATGGATGATGCAGCGTTGAGTAGTCAAGGTACCTCCACTATCACTTAATTCGCTGGTTTCTCAGTAGGCGGGTTCCACCAAACCATGTTGGATGCTGGTTTTACGCAGTTTGCGCAATGCCCTTTGCACCACCTGGCGGCAATATTCTCTGCTGCAATTCATCTGTCGGGCAACTTCGGCAAGGGTGCGCCACTCGTGGCTTCCATCCAGCCCAAACCGCAGCATGACGATGGTTCTCTCTTTTGGAGTCAGGTTCGAATTGTCGAGCAGCTTCCAGGCGGAGTCTGTGCGCTCAGCGATTTCAGCTCGCTCCATCGGTGGAATTTCGTCGCTTGGCAGCACATCCACCAATTCGGATGGATCTGATTTCGACTTCACCACACCCTGAAGGCTCACCGTGACACTGCGAAGTTCACAGCCCAACAAATCCTCGACTTCGCTAATCGGCAACTTCATACCTTCTGCCAATTGCTCAGCTGATGGGGCAAGTCCATTGCTTTGCATGAGACGCGCTTTTGCAGCGCGTAGTTTCGTCAGTTTTTCATTGATATTTACAGGAATGCGAATCGTTCTACTTTGCGTAGAAAGGGCGCGGTTCAAACCTTGGCGGATCCACCAATAGGCATAGGTAGAAAAACGATGGCCACGGGTGGGATCGTATTTTTCGACAGCTCTTGTCAGTCCGAGTGTGCCCTCTTGGATGAGGTCAAGTAGGTCAAGTCCCTTGCCTTGGTAACGCTTCGCAAGATTGACGACCAACCTTAAATTGGCCGTAATCATTTGATTTTTCGCCTTCTCTCCTCTCTTAATTGTGCGTTTCTCTTCATCGTTATAAACGCACGCATCTCCCTCGCCACCTGCCATTTTGCAGCGCTCAGTAAGAGCTGCCATGGCCTGTACCTTGCGGCCCAGGGTTAATTCCTGCTCAGGCGTCAACAGTTGATGCCGACCGATTTCGCCGAGAAAAGCACTCAGAGAACTCACCATCTGTGACTCCTGGTTTTCTTGAACCTAGGGCGAAAGTCTTTCTATCCAGATTGCGTAATAAAGACTGCGGAATTTATGTTTATACCTTAATTCATGTTTTTATCGTTATTCATTATTGCTCCATGATTTCTTTTTGTTGCGCGCTGGTCAGAGGCCTGCAACTTGTTCTGACCCCTGCGCGAGTGGCAAGCCAGCAGCTACGGTCGGCCCCACTGAATCATTTGTTATGCCGCTGGCCACTTTGCTGACTCCAGAAATCGCCAAAAGCGCTGGTGTGGCCTACGTGCACTACCTAAGTTTCATGCTTTGTTTTGCCGCTCTTGTCGTGGAGCGTCGCTTATTGCGTCCGGATCCCGATCGTCGTGCAGCCACGGCCATGGTGATCACCGACATCATTTATGGGATCGCCGCTTTGGCACTGCTGGTCAGTGGCATTTTCCGTGTTCTTTATTTCGGACAAGGCAGCGAGTTCTACACAACCAACCCCTTGTTTTGGTGGAAGATCGGTCTGTACCTATCCGTGGGTGCTTTGTCGTTGTATCCCACAGTCACGTATATCCTCTGGGCGATTCCTTTGCGTAAAGGAGAACTCCCCAAGGTGTCTGAGGCGCTCGCGACCCGCCTGGGTTGGATTGTCAACATTGAGCTGGCGGGTTTTGCCCTTGTGCCCTTGTTGGCAACTTTGATGGCTAGAGGCGTTGGACTGCCGGCGTCGTGATTTGAAGCATGCAAGTTGACCCCTGTCCTCCAGTTCAGGCTCAGCAGATCAGGCCCGATTCGTTGCGACCTAGTCACCTGACCAATGCGCCTGGGTATGGCTCCAGATTGGCAATTAGCTCAGCTGGATTCCCCATTTTGCAGCGATGGTGCGTCTGGGTTCAGCCAGCTGAGAGCGCTGAGCCCAATCGCTGGGAAAGGCGCTGGTTCGGCGCTGTTGATCATGCTCTCGATGAGTGGTCTGCTGTGTTGCCGATCATCCGGGTTGACGATCCTGAGCGGGCTCATGTCCGGGTGGAACGTCGCAGGCCGCCCCGGCGACGTCTGGCTGATGGATGGCGAGCAAGCAATGGCAGAAGCGTGCTTAAGGTGTTGGAGGCGAAACGGCAGGGGGTGTGGCGTCTTGAGCCTCAAGTCACTGTGATGGTGTCACCTGAGTTGAGATCTGAGTCTCAACAGGCCACAGCGCTTCATGAGTTAGGGCATGCATTCGGACTGTGGGCTCACAGCTTGGTGCCGAGTGATGCGATGGCACCTGTCCAAGGAGCCTCCCCGGTGTTGAAGTTGTCTCCCCGTGATCAGCTCACCCTGGAGTGGATGCGACAGCAGCCGAGTCGATTTGGCTTGCCTTTGCCTCAGAGGCCTTAGGAGCGCCTGGGCGCTCCACGGCGGCTGGCCAGAACGGCTTGGACATCCCGCCAGCTGACGTTGTGATGGGCTAGAGCCACTTGGAGGTGAAAAATTAAATCAGCCGCTTCGCCTGCGATTTCGCTGGCGTTGTTGTCTTTGCATGCCATCACAAATTCTGCGCTTTCTTCGCCGATTTTTTTGAGAATTCGATTGTCACCCCCTTCAAGCAACTTATTGGTGTAACTCCCTTCATCTGGGTAGTTGCGGCGATCTTCAATCACTCGCATCAATTCGGTGCAGGCATCGGCTGGTGGGGGTGATGCCTCGTGGCCTCCTTGGCTAGGCACTGGACCATCGTCATAAAAACAGCTGCGTGCCCCTGTGTGACAGGCCACATCGCCGGCTTGTTCGATCGTGAGGAGCAGTACATCAGCGTCGCAGTCATAGCGAAAGCCCTTGAGACGTTGGATGTGCCCACTGGTCGCTCCCTTGTGCCACATCTCTTGTCGAGACCGACTCCAGTAGTGCACTTCACCGGTGCTGAGGGTGAGCTCCAGTGCTGCACGATTCATCCAGGCCTGCATGAGGATGGCTCCGTCTAGCCAGTCTTGAGCGATCGCAGGAATTAGCCCCTTGTCATTGAAGCGGAGTTCGTCAATGAAGGCGACATCAGCGGCTGGCATCGGGCCTCGGTGCATGTAGATGTAGACAAGGTCAATTCTCCCGCAGTGTGATCCCTCATTCGAGCTGATGTTTCTGCCTCCCGCCGGCTTCACCTGCAGCAAGCATTTCGAGGGGTATCCCTGCTGTCATAGGCAGTGGCAACACTCCGGACATTGTCATTTCGTCCATGGCTACAGCCGCAGCTTCACGTTTTGGTTTGCTGCCAAGGAGCTGGATATTTGTGGCTTTGTGGTGGATTTCTCAAGCTTGCGTCCCTTAGAGAAACAGTTAAAAGATCAGTTTGATCACACTTTTTTGGTCAACCAAGATGATCCTTTGCTGGAACAGTGGAGATCTCTGCATGCGCAGGGAGCCCTAGACCTTCGGGTGATGAAAAATGTAGGGATGGAAAATACAGCACAATTATTGTGGAACTGGGCCAATGAACTCCTGAACGAACGTGACCTTGGTCGAACCTGCTGTTGGAAAGTAGAAGCAAGAGAAAATATTAGTAATGAAGCAACATATTCTTTAGTACCCAAGTGGTTTGAACCTCCGAACTCGAAAAACTCTTTTTCTGCCTCTATTTAATATCTCTCATTGCTTAAATAGTATTAAATGCGTATTTATTGCTGATTAAGCCATTAGGGATGCCTAGGCTTGAAATATTTAAGTTTGTTTTTTGCTGTTCTGAATTCTTTGGATCGTCTTTCTCAATTTAAGTGTGCTTTTAGAGCAGGTTTAGTCGTTCTTCTTTGACTTGAATTTGAACGCTGCTACCTTCCTCATAAGCACCAGCGAGGATCGCTTTTGCAATGGGTGTTTCCAGCTCGCGCTGAATGGCTCGTTTCAGGGGCCTTGCTCCATAAACGGGGTCATAGCCGGCATTGGCTAACCAGTCGGTGGCTTCTTCGCTGATGTTGAGTTCCAGCTTGCGCTCGTTGAGGCGTTGTCTTAACCGCTCCACTTGTAGAGCAACAATTTGGCGTAATTCGTCGCGACGAAGACTGTGAAAAATGATGGTGTCGTCGATTCTATTTAGGAATTCTGGGCGGAAGTGGCTGCGTAGAGCTTCATTCACCCGACTCTCCATCTCTTGATGTTGGTTGTCATCACCTCCCAAGTCGAGGATGGATTGACTGCCGATGTTGCTGGTAAGGATTAGCACTGCATTGGTGAAATCAACAGTGCGGCCTTGGCCGTCGGTGACGCGACCATCGTCGAGGATCTGCAGCATCACATTGAAGACATCCGGATGTGCTTTTTCCACTTCATCAAACAAGATCACTGCGTAAGGCCTGCGTCGCACCGCTTCTGTGAGCTGTCCGCCAGCTTCATATCCCACATATCCGGGAGGTGCTCCAATCAATCGGCTCACCGTGTGTTTCTCCATGTACTCCGACATATCGATGCGAATCAAGGAGTCTTCGCTGTCAAAAAGTTGGGCAGCCAATGCTTTCGAAAGCTCTGTTTTGCCCACTCCGGTGGGGCCTAAAAATAAAAAACTGGCGATGGGTTGATTTGGATCGCTAAGACCAGCTCTGGATCGCTGAATGGCGTCGGCTACTGCCGTGACTGCTTGGTGTTGTCCCACCACACGTTCATGGAGTTGATCTTCGAGTTTGAGTAATTTTTCCATCTCGGATTGCACAAGCTTGGCAACGGGAATTCCTGTCCACTTCGCAATCACCTCAGCGATGTCGTCTTCGCTGACCTCCTCTCTGAGCAGTGATTTTTCGGCAGTGTCATCGGTTTCTGCCAAGGCTTGTTCCTGGGCTTGCAGTTGCTTTTGGAGTCCAGCGAGCGTTCCGTATTCCAACTCTGCTGCCTTGTTGAGGTCATAACTCCGCTTGGCTTGTTCAACCTGTAGCTGCACGCGTTCGATCTCTTCCTTTAGAGCAGAGAGTTCATCAATGGCACCTTTTTCTTGCTGCCATTGAGCATTGAGAGTGCTCTGCTGTTCGGATAATTCGGCAAGTTCTCGTTCCAATCGCTGCAGTCTCTCTTGACTAGCCGCATCAGACTCGCGTCCTAACGAGAGCTTCTCCATTTCTAGCTGCAGGATTTTGCGATCGATTTCGTCGATCTCTTCTGGTTTGGAGGTGATCTCCATCTTGAGCCTGGCTGCTGATTCGTCGACAAGGTCGATCGCTTTGTCTGGAAGGAAGCGATCGGCGATGTATCGACTACTCAAAACAGCTGCTGCGACAAGGGCGCTGTCAGCAATGCGGACGCCGTGGTGCACCTCGTATCGCTCTTTCAGTCCACGCAAAATTGAAATGGTGTCTTCAACGGTGGGTTGATCGACCAGCACTTGCTGAAAGCGACGCTCTAGTGCGGGGTCTTTCTCAATATGTTGCCGGTGCTCATCCAGGGTGGTTGCTCCGATGCAGCGCAATTCGCCTCGCGCAAGCATGGGCTTCAACAGGTTGCTGGCGTCCATGGCGCCCCCGGTGGCACCTGCACCGACCACGGTGTGGATTTCATCGATGAACAAGACAATTTGTCCGTCGGAGTTGGTGACTTCCTTGAGCACGGCTTTGAGTCGCTCCTCGAATTCACCGCGATATTTGGCTCCAGCGATCAGCGCTCCCATATCGAGGGCGATCAGCTGACGATTTTGCAGTGCCTGAGGCACATCCCCGTTCACGATGCGTTGGGCTAGCCCTTCCACAATGGCTGTCTTGCCAACCCCTGGTTCACCGATCAGGACAGGGTTGTTTTTGGTGCGTCGGCTGAGAATTTGAATCGTTCGCCTGATTTCTTCATCGCGACCGATCACTGGATCGAGCTTGCCGTCGCGGGCAGCGCTGGTGAGATCGCGACCGTATTTTTCGAGAGATTCGTAGGTCCCCTCAGGGTTTTGGTCGGTCACTTTCTGACTGCCTCGCACGGCATTAATAGCGGTTTTTAAACGTGAGGTGTCGGTGCCGGCTTGGCTCAGCAGCTGGCGGCCACAGCGGCCATCGTCGGCGAGGGCCAGCAGCAGATGCTCAATGGAAATAAAGCTATCGCCATAACTTTGCTTCAGCGTTTCAGCCCGATCCAGCAAGGCATTGAGGCCCTTTCCCAGAAAAACGGAGTCCGGGACGTTGGTGAGTGATGGCTGCTGGCCGAGGTAGCTGTCTACAGCCGTTTGGAGCGCTGGTGGAGAAACCCCGGCCTTATCGAGGATTCGCCCCGCCAAGCCTTCTTGGTCCAACAAAGCCCTCAACAGGTGCTCACTTTCAAGTTGTTGATGCCGGCGGTTCTGGGCCAGCTGCTGGGCCGACATGATCGCGGCCCAGCCTTTTTCGGTGAACTGTTCAGCTGTGGGTTGCATGATTGCGTCTACGTTTTATTGATTGGAACCGTATGTGGATCTTTTGTCTTTGTAGAGCGGAGAACCGATCCAGATCTGTCGGGCTTTGCGTCAGTCTGCGGCTTACCGACCTGCACTTGTAGGGTCAGCCGACCTTTATCGATCAATGGGACATAAGGATGGCAACTGATCCAGCTCTGGTGACAGCTCTCGTGGAGCGTGTTCATGCCGTGTATGGAGCCCAACTCAGTGATGTGGAGCGCAAGTGCTGGACCGTAGTGCATGAACATCACCATGGCGCCATGCCTACGGAATACGACATTCGTGAGATCGACGAGGATTTGTATTTGGCAGTGTTGGCGGCAGTTCGCTGCTGAAGGCTTGCGCTGTTCGCACCCATCCCTAGGAAATATGTCCTTAGTCTTTGCTTGGCAAAAGGCGAGCAAAATGCTTAGAAGTGTTGTTATAACAACTCATGACTTCTACTAAGTAGCGGCAAAGCTTGCTTTGCTTGAGCAACTAATATTAGATTCGTTGGTGCAGAGATACGCAAGGAAAGCTGAAAAATTATTTGAAATGCTTTCGATAAATATATTCTTAGTTTTCAAGTCCTTGATTTTGGGTGACCAGATGGATAACCATTCAATGCGTTTGCCTGTTTGTCACTTGCGAAAAACTCGTGCCATCGGCTGAGTGCTTCTTGGCGTTGGCCGATTGGGCGGGCTGCCATGATCAGTCCCGCCTCCACAAGTGCGCCAGAGCCGGCCTCAGGCATTTCTAAGCGCACCTGTTGTAGGGCTTCATCATGCTCGGTCCTCCAGGTCTCGCCATTGTTTTGGTACTCTTCCCATGCCTGGGCATGGGTCATCTCACTTGGGCTTGGTCTGTCAGCGATATTAATCATCTTGTAATTGTAATGGCATTAGAGGTATTAGTGAAATGTTCAGAAAAAGCATTTATTCTAACGATGATATTCAGTTTCATATTTATTTAATGAGCGATGGCAGTAGATCATTCTTTTTTGGATTTCTTGCTAATGATGGTCGTAGCTGAGTGTCGTAATCAGTTATTCATGGCGTGAGTGCTCCTTGCTGCATTGGCTCTTCGAGCCAATGCAGTTGTGTTGAATATTGATTTGCTTTGCCTATCGCAATTAGTGCTATTTGTCCCTCCAGAATGTTTAAATACATGTGGGCTTTAGTTGTCCGATAAATTTATGCTTAGAGTAAGTAAATCGATCCTTGAGAATGCGCATAAAGTTACTTGTGCTTTTGTCTGGAGCTGCTCTTTCTGTTGCGTGCTTTTATGCTTCGAACTTAAAGGAAGTAAGCCCCGATGTGCTCAGCCTGACTGGTGAGTAAAGTGTGGCTGCTTCTTGCTCTTATATGCGCATTAAAGAAGAAATTTGCAAAATTTTTTGTAGGGGACTTGGTTTAGTGCTATTCAAAGATGTATTGTAGGAATTTGAAGTTAAGAAAATATGATTCAATGATTGCTTCTTTCCCTTTTGCTCAGAGAAAGAGGTGGTATGCGTTTGGTCGGTTTTCCTATTAGTGTGTAAGAACTAGACGTTTTAAAAATGAATCCCAAGCAGCTAGGAGCTCTTCGTAGAGCCGGAATCTACTTTGTTGTTGGGTACGGGGGATTAGTCCTCATTAATAACAGTGGACTGCAACTTGACAACATGTGGATTGCTTACTTGCCTATGTTTATTGCCGTTTATTTTTTCTCGCGTTGGGCTGACGCCAAGATTGAGAGTCGCTCAAGCAACCAATCTGACGATTAATTTATCGTTGTTGCCTAGCGGTGACATGCTGCTCTGAAGCGTTCGGCATTGCTCGTTGTCGCATGCTTGGTTTTGCGACCAGAGACACGTTTACGCCAGCTACGGAAGGATCCTGGTTTTAATGTCTGGCGCATCAAGCTGATCACATCTTTCTCCATGAGACCGAACTGATATTCAATGGCTTCAAACGGTGTGCGGTCTTCCCATGCCATCTCAATGACCCGATCTAATTGTTCGCTGGTCATTGCATTCGCTTTGATCAACGCCTGACATCCCTAGAGCTGCTCCACGCTAATGGTGAGATTTGTACCTCGTGATCTGGAGGTTTGTCTGGTTATTGGATGGTGCTTTGATCGAACCATTTGCTGGTGGCTTCGGCTTGAGCGTCTTGGTTGAGGTCATCCAGGCACAATGAAAAATCCAAGGCGCTTGCCAAGCTCAACGATGTCTTTTGTTTCGCTACAGCGCTTGAGTTCACGCTGAAGAGACGGACTTCGTTCTGCAGCACGCAAGAAGTCTTTCCAACCCTCTCGGCTCATCGCTGCCAGCCTTTTTCAGCCTTCAGTTCTACGTAGGCAGCTACATCAATGATGTCTTGCTCGCTCAGCTTTCCTACAAACGAGGGCATCGCATTTTTTCCATTTTCAATTTGGTGCTCGATGGCCTCAATGTGATCGTCGCCGTACTCATTGAGATGAGCTTGTAGATCGCGTTGACTCAAGGTTTTGGAGGCACTGATCACGTTGCCACCACCCATATGACATGCAGCACAATTCGCAGAAAAGAGTTGGCCACCATGCTCGAGGTCAACGGCAGGGGTGCTGGCCGCAACTGCAGGTGAGACTCCCAACAGATTGAGGCTCACGCAAAGCACAAATGCGAACAGAGAAATGGGATTGAGCATCACCAGCAGCTTCAATTTCTTCAACCCTATCCATTTCGGTGGACAAAAAAAGAGCCCGGTGAGCATCTGTTAAAACGCTCGCCGGACTTGTGTTCAACTGCTGATCTAAGCGATCATTCAACAATAACTTTGCCGACCATGCCAGCGCCACGGTGGGGCTCGCAGTAGAAATCAAAGGTTCCAGCTTCAGTGAAGGTTTCTTCCCATGATTCGCCAGGAGCAAACGCTAGGTCGCTGTGGCTGAGTTCGTCATGGCCATCAAAAACGGCGTTGTGAGGCGCCAGCTTGTTATTGACGAATTTGACGGTGTCACCCGCTTTGATGTTGAGGGTGCTGGGTTCGAAAGCAAGCATGCCGGAATCTGTACCGAGCTTCACTTCAACAGTGGCAGCATTGGCTGTACCAACACTGATACCCAGGACGAGTGCTAAAGCAATCGCTGCTGAGAGGAGAGAACGCAAACGGCTGATCATGAGCTCATAAACACTTCTGTGAGTTTAACGCTGTTTAGATGCTTCCACGATGCGGAAGCCCTGAATCCATCAGAACTGTTTCAAGGTCTGGCCCATGGCTTCGACCACCGAAGCGTTCAGGCTGGGTGACGGGATCATGAACGAAGTGGCGTTGGTGAATTGAAAATCGATCCCATGCGTTGATCTCGATCGGAAGGATTTTGATCAGGCCTTCAATCAGCCAGCTCCATAGGGGTATCCCTGGAGTTCGCGACACACCTCTCCAGCGACAGAGCGTGGCAACTGCGTTGTTGACGCTGATCCATGGTTGCCCCATCACGATTCTGCGGACTGGTCCTTGGCCAGGTTCCGGATTGGGTTGGTGAGGCGTGGTCGCCAGGATTCCGCAGATTGCAGCAATGTCAGCCGCATGGATGAAATGAAAGCTGGCATCGGCTCTCAGCCAGCGAGCGAGCCACAACCATTTGCTTGCTTCCGCTAGGCCTTCCGTGAGGTAACTCGTTGGGAAGGGACTGGTCCCATCCACCCTTCCGCCGAAGACCAGTGTTGGAAACACCGCCACAATGCGTTCAGCAAGGGGATGTTGTTCCAGCTCCCTTAGGCATTGAGCTTTGGTTTGGATGTATTCGGTGCCATAGGCCAAGGCTTCTTGAAGCGGCTGCAAGGAACGATCAAGAATGCTGGCGGTTGAGAAATAGATGATCTGCTCAACGACAGATGGATTGAGCAGGGCCAGCATCCTCTTAACGGCCACAACATTCACCTGATGGGCACGCTCAGGATCTCCCCATGCGGTAGCCGTATGAATCACCCGGGTCACGGTGGAGAGTTCGCTGGCAAATCGATCTGTTTCACGCAGATCCCCCACTAACAGTCGGACACGTGGTTGATCAGCTGAGATCGCCGACAGCTTGGCTGGATCACGCAGCCAAAGCAGCAACTCGGCATCGGAATTTTCCAGAAGCCAAGCTGCTGTGTATTGGCCGACGCAACCACTTGCGCCGGTAATCAGGATGCGAGCGGGTGCCGGGATCAATCAGCCCCCCCCGATTCGATCCATCACAGTCTTGCCAGCTTCAAAGAAAGCGCGCCCGTTCTCCTCAGGAGTGCCAGGCAAAATTCCATGGCCCAGATTCAGGATGTGGCGGCGACCACGGGCCTTACGCACGCAATCATCGATGCGATCGCGAATGGCCTCAGGAGTGCCAAAGAGCAATCCTGGATCGACATTGCCTTGCACTCCGATGTGGTCGGGAAGGCGGGCGAGTCCTTCAGCCATGTCCACCGTCCAATCCAGTGAAATGATGTCGACACCTGTGCGGCCCATTCGCTCAAGTACCCCTGCGCTTCCAGAGATGTAAAGGATGAACGGGGTGTCGGGATGTGTTTGTTTGACGAGATCGACAACTTTTTTCTGATACGGAGCAGCAAATGTGTCGTAATCGGCGGGGCTGAGCTGCCCTGCCCACGAGTCAAACATCTGTACAACTTGCGCTCCCGAATCAATTTGATATCGCAGGTAGGTGGCAATCGAAGTCGCGAAGTGATCGAGGAGTTTGTGCAGGAGTTCTGGCTCCTGAAAGGCCATCTTTTTGATGACGGCATAGTTCTTGCTGCTTTTCCCTTCCACGACGTACGCCGCCAGGGTCCAAGGTGCGCCTACAAATCCAAGGACGGCGGCCTGATTGCCAACACTTTTGCGTAAGCGTCCAAGGACTTCGCCAACAAAAGACATGCTCTCTTCTGGCTGAAGAGGCCTGAGCGCTTCAACTTGACTGAGGCTTCGGATCGGATCACCAATTTGAGGGCCTTTGCTCTCAACAATGTCGAATTCGATCCCCATGCCAGGAAGGGGGGTCAGGATGTCTGAGAACAGAATGACTCCATCAGGCTGAAAGGCCTTGAAGGGTTGCATCGAGATCTCGTAAGAGAGATCCGGGTTTTCAGATCGTTCTCGGAAGCTGGGGTGGCGATCGCGAAGGTCGCGATAGACCTTCATGTAGCGCCCTGCTTGGCGCATCATCCAGACAGGAGGACGCTCTACCGATTCTCCGCGGGCTGCACGGAGCAGTAGTGGCAGGGTGTCGCTCATGAATGCGTGAAGATCCAGGCGGCAACCTACCTGACGAAACTGACCGAAACGCTGTGTTTTAAGGCGATCCGGGCAGTTTTGTCACATCACCTGAACCTAAGTGCTCTCTTTTTTACTGGCTTCAGACAAACTTTTCTTGGCATCGTGCTTAAAGACCATCACGCTGAGTGGTGGCAGGCAGAGATCCAAGGAGTTTTCGTAGCCATGGATCCCCCATTCATCGCTCAACTTCCCACCAAGATTTCCAAGGTTGCTGCCACCGTACTTAGCAGCATCGGTATTGAAGATTTCTTCGTAGAAGCCAGAAATTGGAACTCCCACTTTGTAATTGGAATGGTTCTGGGGCGTGAAGTTGGCCACGACGACTAACCAAGAGCCGCTTGTGCTTTCTCGGCGCATGAAGCTAATCACGGAATGGCGATTGTCATTGCAATCGATCCACTGGAAACCATATTGATCAAAGTCGTCTTTCCAGAGAGCAGGCTCTTGCTTATAGAGCGCATTGAGTTCTTTCACCATGAGATGAACACCCGCGTGCGGCTCGTAGTTCAGCAAATCCCATTGCAGATCGCCCCACACATTCCATTCCTCGCGTTGGCCGAACTCCATTCCCATGAAGATCGTTTTCTTGCCTGGGTGCGTCCACATGTAGGCGAGTAAGGCACGTGTGTTGGCGTACTTCTGCCAGTCATCCCCAGGCATCTTGTGAAGAAGATGACTCTTGCCATGCACGACTTCGTCGTGACTTAGGGCAAGCATGAAATTTTCGGTATAGGTGTACCAGATCGAAAACGTGATGTTGTTTTGATGAAACTGGCGGAACCACGGATCCAGCTCGAAGTAATCGAGCATGTCGTGCATCCAACCCATGTTCCATTTGAGATTGAAGCCAAGTCCACCGTTCTCCGTGGGCTGAGTCACCATCGGCCAGGTGGTGGATTCTTCTGCGATGGATAGAGCACCTGGGAAATGCTCGAACAGAACGTGATTGGCTTGTTGCAAGAAGCGGACGGCTTCGGTGTTTTCTCTGCCCCCCTGTTCGTTAGCTAACCACTCACCATCGGGTCGTAAATAATCTCGGTAGAGCATCGATGCCACCGCATCAACCCTGATGCCATCGATATGAAACTGGTCAAACCAGAAGACGAGATTGGCAACTAGAAAGTTTCTAACCTCATTTCTGCTGTAGTTGAAGATCAGCGTCCCCCATTCCTTGTGCTCGCCAATCCGCGGGTCGGCGTGTTCATACAGGTGGCAGCCATCGAAGAAGGCAAGCCCATGACTGTCTTTGGGGAAGTGGCCTGGTACCCAATCGATGATCACCCCAACGCCCTCGGCGTGGCAGCGATCCACGAAGGCGCGAAATTCATCAGGAGTGCCGTAGCGGCTTGTGGGTGCATACCAACCAGTGACTTGGTATCCCCATGACCCATCAAAAGGATGCTCTGTGATTGGCATCAATTCGATATGGCTGAACCCTTGCTCTTTGACGTAAGGAATCAGACGATCGGCAAGTTCGGGATAGGTGAGCAGGCGGGCACCTGGCTTTAGATCAGCTGCAGGCACCGGTGGGCGTGGAGTTCCATCGGCTTCGATGAATGGATCGTCAGCTGCGGCGTGAATCCAGCTACCAAGGTGCATCTCGTAAACCGAGATCGGCTGATCGAGAGGGTTGCGCTTATCTCGGCTGCTGATCCAGGCGTCATCATTCCACTGAAAACCATCGAGATGACTAACGATCGAGCTGGTATCAGGCCTGACTTCATGCTGGAAGCCGTAGGGGTCAGCTTTTTGATAGCAGTGACCGTCTTGGGTGCGGATTTCGTATTTGTAGAAGTGTCCTTCCTCAAGCTCGGGAACGAATAATTCCCAGATGCCGCCCAGCCTTTGCTGCATGGGGTGATAGCGGCCATCCCATGAATTGAGGTTTCCGATCACGCTGACGGTGAGGGCGTTCGGTGCCCACAGGCAGAACATCACACCCTGGATGCCACCTTGTTGGCATTGGTGGGCCCCCATCCGACGCCAAATGTGATGGTGATTGCCTTCTGCAAACAGATGGCGATCCATCTCGCCCATCCATTCATGCCGAAAGGCCCAAGGATCGAATTGCTCGTGTTCGAGCCCGCCTCTGCGGACTTTTAATTTGTAGTTATGCCCTGGATCCCCTGAACATTGGGCTTCGAACACCCATGGGTGATGGGGATTTTGCATCGATAGGCGTTCGCCATTGAGGGTCAACTCAACGGTTTCAGCTTCAGGAACCCAAGCCCTAACAATCCATTGGCCCGACTCCAGCTGTTGGGGCCCCAGAAGAGAGAAGGGATGATTATGTCGGCATTCAGCCAGCCTCTGGCTGTCCTGAACCATCCAGTCGAGAACAGCGACGGTCATGCAGGGGGATGGACTTCGTTAGGCCGGGAGCTTAAGCGGAAAACCCGCCTTGGCTGCATGGATTCCCCCGAGTTTTTGGGATCAGACCAGATCCTCTGAGAAGTCCACGTTGATGATCCGGCCTTGAGCATCGAAAATGACAAACAAGTTGTCGGTCACGGTCCCAAATTCAATGGTGACCAGAACAAGTTGTTGTTCGGCTCCTTTGCTTGCGATCACAGCGTTTTTGATCCGCTTCACTCCACCCAGGACGCGACTCAACTTGCTCCACTTCCGCTCTAAATCTTCAGGAGAAATTTCTTTCTGAAAATCAAGGGAAAGGTAGTAGCGAGCTGCAATCCACCGTTCTGCGTTGAGATCGCGAACAAATTTGAGAGCCGTTGTCTCGATCGGCAGCGTTTCACCCAGCCATTTCCAGGCCACAAGCTTGCCTTCATCGTCAAGAACGAGAAGTAGCTCCTTGCTTCCCTCCTCGGTTTGGGCAATCACGTCCACTGTGGTGTCATCCATTCCTGGATAAATCGCCACAACACGCGTGGATTGAATGCGATGCGCATGGTTCAAGCGCCCTTTCACAGCTTCAACGGTGGTTGCGTTTTGCAGTGGGGCGGACAGGCGATCGAACAAAGCCTGGGCGTTACGGGTTTGTAGAGCTGCCAGTAAGGAATCTGCCGCTTCACTGGCTTCACGGGCACTCAGAGGAGTACGCGGGGCCAACGCTCCCTGAGCCAAAAGCTGTTCTCCGCGTGCCGCTGGCACAGGGAAAGCCTGCAGCATCGGTGCCGCGAGAGCGCAGACCAGAAGGCAGGAGGAGAGCTTCATGAATGTGGGGCAACAATGAAGTTAGTTTGCCGGAGTTCATCCGGCTTGGGAAACAAGCAGTGGCGCCATTTGCAGTGTCGCCTCATCCAGGTGTAAGCAAAGGGTGATGACGCGGCAATCGCTGTTGGCTGGGCCAAAGCGTTGCTCACCATCTCCTGGATTAACGGCAATGGCCGGCCATGAAGCCCCTGCAAGCGAGAGCCTTAGTCGATCTCCAGGTTGGAAGCTCACGAACAGCGGCTGCATTTCCAGCGTGATCTGGCCGTATTCCGAGTCCATGGACGGTCGCACTCGCAATACACCGGTTGAAAGTTGCTGCACCTCATCGCGGTTAGCGGGGAGTCTTGAAAGTGCAGCGCAGAGGTCAAAGGCTGGCTGGTCTGCGGACACCTTCAATTTCAAGAGCGGACGACCGCATAGCTGGAGAGCTGTTTGGAGCGGCTTGGAGCTAAAGACGGCCACGTCCGAGCGTTGATCAATCACCCTTCGGTCGCACGGCCCAGCCGTAGGACTCAAATGCCCGCCAACGGCCGGTGCGGGTCGCCATGGGTCATGCACGATGACGCAGGTTCCAGATCCAGGCATCGCTGCATCGAGCAATGTCCCATCGCTGAGATCAAGGCAAGCCAAACCTTGGCTGCCCAGATGCCAACAGGCGCTGGAGCATTCGTTTCCACTTTGATGAGACCAGGTGGCATCGCTTTGATCCCAAAGCCTGATCTCTGCTGTCTGGTCTTGGCTGTTGGTTGGGGGACTTTTGAGATGTTGATTGAAAAAATTCAGAAGAAGTTGGTTGGTTTCTGGCCACCACTGCAGATGGGTGGCTGGGCCGATGTGAAGTTCTGGATTGCCGCCCCTGGATCGGGCCGTGTTGAGAAGGTCGAGGAGACCTCTTAAATGGGGATCCCACCAGCCGCCGATCAGCAGCATGGGTTTGCGGAGCCAGGCTTCTGGTGGGTGATGGAGAGTCCAGCCTTCGGCCTGATCTGCAGGTTGTTGCAACCAGCGCAACGCCATTCCCTTGGGGTCATGTCGCTCCAAGAGCCCGACTCCTTCGCGGAGATAGCGACCATCCACCAAAGCGCTGTGGATCTCGTTCCAGACGACTGGATCATTGCGGCGCTTGGCTTGCAGCGCTGCAAGCTGCAAGCCCCAGCCAAGGCCGAGGTGCCACCAGTGAGCGCCGCCTTCGCAACTCCAATGCTCCCGTTCATCCAAACCGCACATGGCTGGCGCGAGGCAATCAGGAGCTGGGCAATCCGGTGGTGCGAGCAACTGGGTCAGCCCTTGATAGGACAATCCAAAAAGACCAATGCGGCCGTTGCATTCGGGCCGCTCGCGCAGCCAAGTCAGGGTCGCAGCGGTGTCGACAGCTTCTCGCTCGAACCCTTGAAAAGTCCCCTCAGAGCTCCCCTGTCCGCGCACGTCTTGGACCACGACTGCAAATCCTTGATTCGTCCACCAGAGCGGATGAGGAAGGGTCACAGTGGAAGCGATAGCCCGCCCATAGGGTTGCCTCATCAGCAGGGTGGGCCAAGGACCATCCCCGTGTGGAGTCCAGATGCGCGCCACTAAACGCACATCATCAGAGGTGATTAATGTTGCGTCTGCGAATCTCTCACCAGCACGCCTTTGATCAGCGAACATCCGAGCAGTGCAGTCCGATCACGTAAGTAGCCAAGATTTCTGCATTGCTTGTGCTCATATTGCGTTGATTTGCCAACTGATTGATGGCTTCAGATGACAATGCGGACTGGCCATTGCTGTTCATGGCTTTGAACGATTGGCAAAGCGCTTTGGCTTCTGCTGGGTTTCTTTTAACGCTCTCCAGAAGGCTGGATTGAGCCAACCCTGCTGACGCGGATATCAACAATGAAAGGGATAGGCATCGAATCGTTAGGTGGTACGAAGCCCAACTCTTTACGAAACTATGTTGGAGGGGATTCAAGACTTCCTCCTTAAAAACTTGTTCTATTCCATAGGGCTAGGACAGGAGTTGCAGCCTTGAGCGGTCAGTTCGTGGTTTGCCTGGCTTTCGCTCTCAGGATCCATTGTTTGGCAATCGCAAGATCCACAACCGGAGCTCTGCCACTCCCTAACTGGCGTTCCAGGCGCCCGGTGCGGTTCGTAATCTCCTGCGGCGAAGAGGTTGCGATGGCTGAAACCGTTGCAAAGCCAGCGTGCATTAACAAAGCCGCGTCGGCTGGGGCAAGTTCCAAACAGCACACCAATTCTGCGATGCCGCGGAGGCGTTTGAGATTGCGTGCTGTGGATCGACCAGTTGCGACAAGACGGCTCAGATTTTGATCTGTGAGATCACGCAGCTGTCCCCAGTGGGTAATGCCAGCCTTTTGCAAATCATGCTGCTCATCGCGAAAACCTTGCGGCAAGGCATGGAGAGGGGCCTGTGCGTTCATCCTTGACTGAAGTTTCGTTTGGTTTCTCCCAGCACCACAGGTCTTGAAGTGCCCTCGCTCACGGCCTGAAGCTGCCGAAGTCGAACGCGCACTTCGCTACTGCGACCTCCAGGGCGGAGGTTCGCAGCGATCTGGTCCAGGGTTGGTGCAACGGCCCCTTCTGCAAAATCACTGGAAGCTTGTGCCACGACAAGGTCGGTGCCGTTGTCAAACACAATTGGCACTTGTAATGCTCCTTCTACGCGCACCGGGGGCGAATAGCTGATTGAGAAAGCCCAACAACTCACCGCTAACAAGAACGTAAAACTGCTGACGCCAACAAGGCGAAAACGCAGTCCCCAGCTGGTCACGAACGCAACCACCGTTAGAACAGAAAGGCCCAGGCCACTCCAGGCCAGCCATTTGCTGGATCCCTCTAATAGTTCCGGAAGCGGCATGGGCTGGTTAGGGACAAATCTCCTCTCTATATTGCGTCGACCTTGGCTCGGATGACGGTCATCAATGGGGAGCAAAGGCAAAAGCGCGATGGCTCCACGAGTGGTGATCTCTGGACTTGGCCTCACAGTTGTTGCTGCTGCTGCCGTTTGGATTACTGCTGACCGATTTATTGCACGGGCTGTCAATGGCCTGCGCCCCTCCCTTGAACAGCAACTTTCTGTACCACTAGGGCATCCGATTGAGATCGGCCCCTATCAGGGACTTGGTCTTGATGGAATCGGAATCGGACCGATCAGGATTCTTCCTGGAACGAAGGATGCCTCAACCCTTCGTGTGCAGAAACTCAGCTTGGGGATTGATCCTCTCTCCAGCATTCGCCATTTGCGGCTGGTGGTCGTGGCCCGACTGAAAGGGGCAAACGTCAAGTTAAGGCGCAATCAAAAGGGGCAGTTTTGGGTGCTAGGCCCTCCTCCAAAGGGTGACTTCCTTCATCGCGTCGACCTGCGAGTGCGGCTCATGGAGCCAGCCCAAATTCGTGTTGAGCCTGCTGAACTTCAGCTCTCTTTGGCTGGAGCCACCCGTCTCCGTCTTAATGAGAAATGGGCTGATGGTGCCTTTCAGATTGGTCTCCCCGATCGAGGCTCGGTGACGTTGAAAGGGCGTGCTCACTGGGGGCGTCCTGAATTTCTGCTCACGACGCGTCTGAAGCGAATTCGTCTTCACCGCCTGCAAGGGTTGCTCCCGATAGAGCAGCCCGTCCAACTGAGGGGCCAAGTGGGTGGTGATCTCAGTTTTGAATGGAATCGAGGTCAAACGAGCTGTGGTGGTGGACTCTCCGTTGTGGGCTTGAAGGTCAGCGGCAAGCCGCTTCAGCACACGCTTGCGTCGCGACAGCTGCGTCTCCACTGTGATGGTGATCAACTGTCGATTCCCCGCAGTCAGTGGCGGTATGGCCCCTATAGGGCCAGTTTGGGCGGTCGATTTGATCTGAATCAGCGCTTTGATTTAAGCGCCACCTTGAAGGAGCTGAATCAGGACAATCAGTTGGATCTGAGCCTTGATGGTGACTGGTCTCAGCCCCGTTTCAAACTTTCAGGGCGATGGCGATTTCCCGAGGCCAACGTCCTCGATCAACCCGTTGCGATTGATCTGCAGGTGCGTGGAGATGGGCGCCGCCCGAAGGCATGGAAAGCCAGGCTCGAAACATTGGCTTTAGAGGCTCCAGGTGTATCGGTTAAGGCGCAGGGTGCCTTGTATCCGCTGCTGGATATCAAGACGAAGCAGTTTCAACTGGTAGGGAGTGCCTGGAAGGGACTGCCTTTGATTCCTGAGCTGTTGGGGACTAAAGCCCCTCTCAATGGTGAGTTGCGTGTCTCGGGCCCCAGCCTGTCGCCTCGACTTCAGTTGGCGCTCAACCAGGACAGCAATCCGTTGCTTGAACGTTGGTCTCTTCAGGCCGATTGGTCCACAGATCAGGGATTGTTGAGCCTGAATCGCTTCAATAGCCCTCAGCTCAATGCAGATGCTGTCTTGCCCCTTCAAATCGGGAAGGGTGGACTGCAGGTTGGCGCGCTGGAATCGAATGTGAGCTTGCGGGCCTATCCGCTCAGCAGGATCGGTTCTCTTGTTGGAACGGTGATGGACGGCACGATTGCGGCCGATGGAGAGGTCCGTGGTCCTCTCCAGTCGTTGCAGCCTGATCTTCAGATCGAAGTTAATAGTCCTCGTGCGGGAGCTATTCGCCTTGTTGAAAGTTGGAAAGGCCGCTTTCAAGGACGACCTGGTGGTGTTCAGCTCCAGATGGCATCCGTTGGAGCTGTGATTCCAGGTTTCTTGGATGCTCAATTCGGGGGCAATTGGTTGCCAGAAACCATTCGCTTGCAGCGCAAGAACGGTGAGCTGCAGATCAGCGGTAGCCCTGCTCTTTACCGCTGGACAGCGCAAGAACTGAGTGTGGATGGTTTGGAGTTGGTTTTGCCTCCGAAACAGCGTTGGGAAGGGGTGTATGGCCGTTTGAGTGGTTCCGGTGATTTGAGCTTGCAGCCATGGAGCATGTCTGCAGATTTGAAGCTCGCTCAACCCGGATTGTTGGGAATTCAGTTGCGCCAAGCTCTGCTGACGGCCAAGTACAAAAATGATCGGTACGACATCAGCGGCGAGCTGTTGCCTCGTGATAGCGGGCAGATCACTTTTGACGCCGATGGATATCGCAATGCTGGACTGAACGCCAAGCTTCAGGCCCGTGGCCTGAGTGCACGCTGGCTAACAGCAAGTGCGCTCAGCCTCCCGCAGCTGTCCCAGGCTCTTCCTGCCTATCAAGGCGATGCCACCGATCTCGGCACCTTGCTGGTGAATACCTTTGGTGGATCACTGGATGGGCAGTTGAAGGCGCTTAGACGATCCCAATTGGCACTTACAGATGCCCGTCGTGATCGCAGAGAGAAAGAAACCTTTCATCCGGAAGATCTAAGGGGGCAGGTTGATGCTGTCGTTGATCTTCAGGGGCCAAACCTCAACAGCCTCGAAGTGGATCTCACAGCGCGTGGTCACCTTTGGATCGATGGTGATGACAAAGATATTGCTTTGCAGGTGAAACCGTTCATCGCTGAGCTCAAGGGGCCTCTTCAGTCCGGTGAAGGCAGCTTCTCTTTGGTTCATTTGCCGTTCAGCCTTCTTGCACTGGTGGCACCGTTGCCTTCAGCTCTGCAAGGGGCTTTGGGGCTTAAGGGCAGCTATCGCTTGGGTAAGGGGGCCCCTGTACTGACAACTGAGCTTGTGCTCGAGAGGGCACGCGTGGGCCAGGAGCCGATTGCACTCGATCGTGGTCAGATTTTGCTTTCAAACGAAACGTTGCAGCTTGATTTGGCTTTGCGGGCAGAGGGGGCTGATGAGCCGCTGACGGTGATTGGGCAAGTCCCCCTGACGCCTGATCGACCCTTGGACGTCAGGGTTGAAAGTCATGGTGATGGTCTTCACTTCTTGGCTGGATTCTCGAAAGATGTGGTCGCTTGGAGTCAGGGAAATACTGATCTCCGGTTGTTAATTGGCGGCAGCCTTCTGGCCCCTGAAGCCAATGGATTCATCGTAATGAATGATGGCGAATTTGTTGTTCGGGACCAAATCATTAGCAAGGTTAAAAGTTCCGTTTTGTTTGACTTCGATCGTTTGGAAGTGCAGGAATTCAAGGGTCGAATTGGTCGCTCAGGAACCATTCATGCCAGTGGTGCTCTGAAGTTGTTTAAGCCTGCGCCTGAAGATGTTCCTTTGTCCATCACCGTTGAGAAGGCCAGAATCAAAGTGCCCACCGCTGATGTGGCGATTGCTGCTGATCTTCGCGTAAGTGGAGCACTTCTAAGTCCTGATTTTCAAGGGAATCTTCAGCTCAGTGAAGGGGCGATTACTCCGCAACGATCAATGTTTTCAAGATTAGAAATGACTAAGGGCAAGAGCGGTCAGAAAGAGGATCAGATGGTATCTGGTCCTTTAGTTTCAGCGAATGCTCTACTCGAAGAAGATTGGGATTTCAAGGATCCTCTTGTCTTGCTAGGCCCCAATGTTGAGGAAGACCCCAGCCGGAAACTGAAGGCATCTCTGCCTAATTTGCCGTTCGTTGGTTTTGACAACTTTCGAGTTCAGTTTGGTCCTGGTTTAAAGGTTCAAGTACAACCAATAGCAAATTTCACGACGGCAGGATTGATCACAGTGAATGGTCCTCTGGATTCAAATATTGAGCTAAGAGGTGTGCTGCAGTTGCTTACAGGCCGTGTTTCGATGTTCACGAGCACCTTTAATTTGGATCCCAAAGCTCCGAATGTGGCTGTCTTCACTCCTTCTCAGGGCTTGATCCCTTATATGGATATTGCCATGAAGACGAGGGTCTCAGATAGTGTGAACCTTGGGGTTGGGAGTAATCCCTCCAATACAACCGTTTTTGATACGAATGGCACAGGCACTCTTGGCGCTGGAGGCCAATTGCGTTTGGTAAAAGTGATGCTTCAAGCCGAAGGTCCAGCCAATCGTCTCTCTAACAGCATTCGTTTAAGAAGCTCGCCTCCAATGTCGCAGACCCAGTTGCTTGGCTTGATCGGTGGCAACTCGTTAGCCGGACTCACTGGTGCAGGTGCAGGCACTGCTCTTGCAGCGGTGCTTGGCCAGTCTCTGCTTTCACCGGTGTTAGGAACGTTCACCGATGCTTTTAATCAGAGGCTTCAATTTGCTCTCTATCCTACTTATGTGACACCAAATGTTCAGGATGATGGCGAACGTGTTTCAGGTCGTGTTCCGCCACAGATGGCAATTGTGACTGATTTTGGAGTGAATATTGCGGACCGTTTTGATTTGTCTATTTTGGCTGCGCCTAATCGCAATGATATTCCTCCTCAGGGGAGTCTTAGCTACCAAATAGATCAAAACTTAAGCGTTACTGGAGCCGTTGATTCGCAAGGTACTTGGCAGAGCCAACTGCAGCTTTTCTTCCGGTTCTAAGTGATGCATTCCCCGGAAGTGATCGGAGTTGATTTGGGTGGAACGGCGATCAAGCTGGGTCGCTTTTCAGCAGACGGCTTTCTTCTTCAGCAGCAGCAGGTGCAAACTCCTCAGCCCGCAACACCAGGTGCTGTTTGTATCGCATTGGTTGAAGCGATTGAAGCTTTGGATCCCGATCGTCGCGCCTTGCTCGTTGGGATCGGTTTGCCCGGTCCGATGGATGTGGGGGCACGTGTGGCAAGGGTTTGTATCAACCTGCCCGGTTGGGAGGAGGTGCCTCTTGCTGATTGGTTGGAGCCTCGTCTTCAGCGTCGAGTCACCCTTGCGAATGACGGCAACTGTGCCTTGGTGGGAGAGGCGTGGAAGGGGGCGGCGCAGGGTTGCTCGGATGTGGTGATGCTCACTCTTGGTACGGGTGTGGGCGGAGGTGTGATGCTTTCTGGCCGTTTATTCACCGGTCACAACGGGGCCGCGGCTGAACCAGGTTTGATCGGTCTCGATCCCAACGGCCCACCCTGCAACAGCGGAAATACTGGCAGCCTTGAACAATTTGCCAGCATCTCTGCGCTGAAGCGACTGTGGGATGGAGAGCCGGCTGAGTTGGCAACCTTGGCTGCGAATGGTGATGCCGATGCGCAAGCTGTGTGGTCCCGTTATGGGACCACACTTGGTGTAGGGATCAGCTCTTTGGTGTACATGTTCACGCCAGAAGTGATCCTGCTAGGGGGCGGAATTTCTGGAGCTGCCTCCCATTTCCTTCCTTCGCTGCGCAAGGAAATTCAGCAACGGGTCCAGGCCGTGAGTCGTGAAGGGCTGCGTATTGAAGCTTGTTCCTTAGGAAATGGTGCAGGCCGTCTTGGGGCTGCACGACTGGCCATCGAACGCTTGACGTGAGGCGAAACGAGATGATGAAGCAAAGAACAAGCGCGCGACGATGACCAGTCAGGGTGTGCCCGAACCATCAGCAGATCTGTTGCTCCTGGCTACAGCGGTTCGGCGTGCTGCTGTCGGCTTGGGACAGAGCTCAAATCAACAGCGCCAACAGGCGCTTTTGTCTATGGCCTCCTCACTGGAGACCCATTCTGATCGCATTGTTGCCGCGAATGCAGACGATCTCGCTCAGGCCTCCGCAGATGGCTTAGCTCCTGCCTTGGTTGCTCGTCTCAAATTGGATGCGGCCAAGCTGGCTGGGGCCATTGATGGCGTTCGTCAATTGTCGGCACTGGATGACCCTTTGGGTGCCAGGCAGTTGCATCGCGAGCTTGCCGATGGCTTGGTGTTGGAGCGCGTCACGGTCCCTCTCGGTGTTTTAGGGGTGATTTTTGAGGCGAGGCCAGACGCTGTGATCCAAATCGCTGCACTGGCGATTCGTTCAGGCAACGGCGCAATCCTGAAAGGTGGCAGCGAGGCCAAGTGCACCAATCAAGCTGTGATGCAGTCGTTGAAAGAGGGCCTTGCTGGCACATCGGTGTCTGCAGATGCCTTGGATTTGCTCACAACCCGAGCGGAGAGCTTGGCTCTGCTCCGGCTCGATGGTCTTGTGGACTTGATTATTCCTCGGGGTAGCAACGACCTGGTCCGTTTTATTCAGGACAACACCCGAATTCCGGTCCTTGGCCATGCCGATGGTGTTTGCCATTTGTATGTGGATGAGGAGGTTGATTGTGCGCAGGCTTTGCGCATTGCGATCGATAGCAAGACCCAATACCCGGCTGCTTGCAATGCGATCGAGACGCTCTTGGTTCATGAGCAGATTGCGCCGACCTTTCTGAAAGAGGCTGTTCCTGCCTTTAAAGATGCTGGTGTGTGCTTGCGCGGCGATGAGGCGAGTAGATGCTTAGGGGTGGAGCAGGTCGCCACCAGTGATGATTGGAGTCAGGAATATCTAGATCTCGTGCTTGCTGTGCGAGTGGTGAAGGATTTCGACGAAGCCCTCGAACACATAACAAGGTATGGCTCACGCCATACCGAGGCCATTGCAACGGTGAATCAAGCCACTGCAGAACGGTTCTTGCGGGCAGTGGATAGCGCCGGCATCTATCACAACTGCTCAACCCGTTTCGCTGATGGCTTTCGCTACGGCTTTGGTGCAGAGGTTGGAATCAGCACCCAGACCTTGCCGCCGCGTGGGCCTGTAGGCCTGGAAGGATTGGTGACCTACCGCTACCGATTGCGCGGCGAGGGGCATATCGCTGCTGATTTTGCTGAGGGGCGTGAGCAGTTCAGCCATCGCGACCTACCTACCGGTACGAAGTAACTCCCATGGATTTGATTCATATCCATGGTCTGCGCCTCTGGGCTCATGTTGGCGTGCTGGACCATGAAAGACGGGATGGCCAATGGTTTCAACTCGACATCACATTGGGTTTAGATCTGGGTCAATCGGCCAAGTGCGACGATCTGAGTGCGACCGCCGATTACAGCCTGGCAGTGCTGGCACTTCAGGAGTTGGTGAGAGAGCTGTGTTGCCTCACCATTGAGCGTTTCAGTGAGGAGGTCTTTGAGGTGCTGGAACGTCTCTATGGCCCTTTGCCAATGCATCTGGTCTTGCAAAAGTGCCACCCTCCTATTGCTGGTTTTACAGGCACGGTTGCCATTGAACGGCGGCGTAACTGGTCAGTTTCGCCGGGTTTTTGATGCAATCTGACGCTTCCACCCGACCCCTCGTTTTGGTGCATGGACTTCTCGATACGCCCCGGTTGTTCTCTTGCTTAGAGCGTCGCCTTGAAGGACAACATCGTTCCGTATTTTCTCCCCATTTGCCCCATCGATTCGGTGCGATTCCGTTACGCAAGCTCGCTCATCAACTGGATGGCCTGATTCAAGAACGATGGGGACAGAAGACGCCGATTGATCTTCTTGGTTTTTCAATGGGTGGGGTGATTGCTCGGACTTGGCTCCAAGAGTTGGGTGGTGCCAAGCGAACGCATCGGTTCATTAGCGTTGGCAGTCCTCAACAGGGAACATTCACAGCTCAGTGCCTTCCCGCCTGGTTGTTCGCTGGTTTGGCAGACATGAAGCGCGGTAGTCCCCTGCTGCGGTCCTTGAATGGCGATTACGCCGAGTTGCAAGCTGTGGAATGCCTCAGCTTCTTTTGCCGTTGGGATCTCATGGTGTGCCCTGGGTGGCAAGCCCTGCTTCCAATCGGGAAGAGCACAGCGGTGCCCGTCTGGACGCATCAGCAATTGATGTCCCATCCCAAATCGCTTGATCTGTTGATCGAATCTCTTCTGATTGATTAACTGACAACGCTGAAATGCTTAGACAAGCTGGGCTCTTTTCTTCAACCTGCTGCCTCGAGGGCTTCTTTCAGCGATGCCAGCGCTAGATCATGGTCCATGCCTGCTAGCTCAACGACCGGCTGCTGCCAGCCCGGAATGGCGAATTAAGGCATCAGTACTGGCTGTTCGACCCCTGAAGGACTTGTAGACATCCGCTGGTCGCTGACTTCCCCCGAGGCTGAGAACCGTGTTGCGGAAGCGTTGACCGGTGGCTTGTACCTCAGCTTCTCGATCGAGTCCAACTTCCTCGAAAGCGGCAAAAGCATCGGCGCTTAAAACCTCTGCCCACTTGTAGGAGTAGTAACCAGCCGAGTAACCACCAGCAAAAATATGGCCGAAGGCACAGAGGAATCGGTCTTCCGGGATAGGTGCCAACACGGTTGTGTTGTCTGCGATCGAGCGCCTGAAGGTATCAGGGGATTGACCAAGCTCGGGGCTCCAAGCGCTGTGAAGGCGTAAATCAGTCAAAGCGAAATGAACCTGTCGGAGCGTTCCGCATCCCTGCATGAAGGTGCGGCTGTTGCGCAGTTTGTTGTAGTCCTCTTCAGGCAATGGTTCCCCTGTTTGCCAATGACGGGCCATTCCCATCAGGGTCTGGCGATCAAGGCACCAGTTCTCCATGAACTGACTGGGAAGCTCCACCGCGTCCCATTCCACATTGTTGATTCCGGCGGCTTGAGGATGTTCCACCGTGGTGAGCATGTGTTGAAGCCCATGGCCAAACTCATGAAAGAGGGTCTCTACCTCTTCAAAACTCATCAGGCTTGGGACGTCTCCCGTGGGTGGTGTCTGGTTGCAAATCAGGTAAGCCACAGGGTTGGTGAGCTCACCCTCAGAATTGCGAGATCGGTTTAGACATTCATCCATCCAGGCTCCACCTCGTTTGCTGGCGGGTCGGCTGAAGGGATCGAGATAAAACGCTGCTAGTGGCTGGCCCTCTTGATCGCTGACTCTGAAAAAGCGCACATCCTGATGCCAGATCGGTGCTTCTCCATCAGCCGCTTCAATCTGGATGGAGAACAAGCGTTCGCAAAGATGGAAAAGGCCATCCAGAACTTGTGGAAGTGGAAACCATGGACGCAACTCCTCTTGATTGAGGTTGAACCGCTCCTGACGAAGTTTCTCCGCCCAGTAGCTCACATCCCAGGGGCTGAACTCATCTGCTTCTGTCGCACCATGAAGACGGGCACAGTCCCTCAGTTCGTCAATCTCTTGTTCTGCGACGGGCAGGGCTGCAACGCGCAGTTCTTCAAGAAGCTGTTCAACGGCTTCTACGTTGTCAGCCATTTTTGAGGCCAGGCTGCGTTCGGCCCAGTTTTGATAGCCAAGGCGTGCAGCCTGATGGGTCCGTAGGTCCAGGATTTCCTCGATGAGAGGAGTGTTGTCAAGCTCTCCTGAGCTGGCCCGACTCACCTGTGCCCTGTAAACGGTTTCTCTCAGGTTGCGGTTGTCGGCATGGGTTAGTACGGGTAGGTATCGGGGCATGTCGAGCCCAAGACGCCAAGGCCCTTTTAAGGCTGTGGGATCTTGTCCATCACGATGCAGATCTCCAGCGTCCTTGGCGGCAGTAGCCAAAGCTTGTAGGGCCCGTTCCGGTATACCCCGGAGTTGGTCTACGTCATGCACCAGCAGGGTCCAGCCTTGGGTGGCATCGAGAACATGATTGCTGAATCGAGTGGACAGTGAGGCGAGTTGTTCGCTGGCTTCGTTGAAGGCCTGTTGGGACGCTCCGCTTAGGCCCACTCCCCGGTGACGCATCGACAACAGCTCGGCATCCAGGATGCGCATTTGCGTGGAGTCAAGCGGATAACTGGGGTTTCGTTGAAGGCTTTCCAATGCTTGGTGGATCACTTGGCTCTGCCCAGCGCGGTTGCTGAAACGCACCACCTCCGGTTGCTGTTCCGCATGGGCTTCTCGCAGCTCGGAGCTGTTACAGACGCCGTTGAGATGGCTCACGACCCCCCAGCTCCAGCGCAATCGTTCTCCAAGGTTGTGCAGTGGAGTCATCACCTCATCCCAGCTCAGGGCTGTGTTGTCAGCTAGGCGTTGTTGAAGCGTGGATTCCAGTGTGCTGAGCTGTTCTCCCAAATCCTGGATCAGTGCTGGGATATGAGCTTCTACCTGGGATGCATCGATGGCCTCGAAGCGCGGAAGGCCATGTCCGCGCAAGAGTTCTGGGTTGGTCATCGCTGTCAGCCCGCCGGCAGCAGGGTTGTGAGTGCTACCAGGCTATGAGTGCCGAGATCACTGGCGAGAGCATCGGTAGCTGCTTCGTAGAAATCCATGGCGATACGAGGCCAAACTCCAATCACCAAAGTTGGAACCATCAGGGTGAGCCCGATTACGAGTTCTCGAGGGCGCATGTCATCGATGAAGGCCAAAGCTGGGATGCGTGGGCCGAAGAACACTCGCCTGCACATGGAGAGGAGATACATCGGGGTGAGCACGAGGCCAATCGCTGCGATAGCAACAGCTGTAACGCGGAACAAGGTGGTGAAATTTTCCTGGCTTGTGATACCGAGGAAGATTGTGATTTCACTAATGAATCCGCTCATGCCGGGAAGGGCGAGAGAGGCTAGGGAGCTGGCTAGAAAAAATGCAAAGGTGATCGGAAGCACCTTGGCAAGTCCGCCCATGTTGGGAATGGACAGAGTTTTGGTGCGTTCATAAAAACAACCTGTCACGAAGAACATGGCTGCTGCGATCAGTCCATGACTGATCATTTGGAGCATGGCACCACTCAGGCTGAGGGCATCTACAGCACCGATGCCAAGCAACACAAAGCCCATATGGCTCACGGAGCTGCAAGCGATACGTCGTTTGACATTGTCTTGAGCGAAAGCGTTCAACGCTCCGTAAATGATGTTGACGATGCCAAGAACGATGAGTGCTGGTGCAAGAACCAGATGCGCATCGGGAAGCATCTGAACGTTGAAGCGCAGCAGGGCGTAGCCGCCCATTTTCAAGAGCACGCCAGCTAGCAACATCGACACCGGAGCGTTGGCCTCACCGTGGGCGTCTGGGAGCCAGGTGTGAAGAGGAAACATCGGTAACTTCACCCCAAAGCCGATTAAAAATCCGAGATAACAGAGCAACCCAAAGGTTCCGCCTGGCGAACGCGCAGCCAGCTCAGTCAGATTGAGCGTGAAAGTGTCTCCAGATAGGGCTAGCGCAAGACCGCTGATCAGAATCAGGAGGGATGCAACAGCGGTGTAGAGGATGAATTTTGTGGCTGCATATTGACGATTGCTTCCACCCCAAATCGCAATGAGGAGATACACAGGTACAAGTTCCAGCTCCCAAGCGAGGAAGAACAGCAGAAAATCCTGGGAGAGAAAAACCAGGCCCTGTGCTGAGGCCTGGACTAGTAGGAGACCGAAATACAACTTGGTCTTGTGTTGAACGTTCCAGCTGGCGGCAACGGATAAAAGCGTGACCAATCCGCTCAGCACGACAAGTGGAGCGGACAGTCCATCGGCTCCGAGGGACCATTCCAAGCCGATTGATGGAACCCAGCTCACCCGTTCAACGAGCTGGAGACTGCTATCACTCGGGTCGAAATGCTGGCTGAAGGCCACCAGCATCAGCACTAGGTCGACGAAAAGAACACCGATGGCCAGATTTCGCGGCAACGGTGATTGCTGCGAGTCATCACCTGGAAGCAATGGCATTAACAGAGCCATCGCTGCAGGGAGCAAAACGATGAGCGAGAGCCAGGGGAACGCTGCCTGAGACGCAGCCGTCAGCGGCAAATTGGCGTCCATGGCATTTGCAAGATTGTGATTGAACTTATCAGCCCTAGGGGCCCTGCTGAGTAATTTTACTCAGCTTCTTTGGGATGCCAATGGCTCCCAGCTGTCTGAAGGTTAAGCAGTGGAGCGCGACTAGCGACGCCAGCGGCTTCCCACGCCTTCACCATGGCATGACTCACAGCTGGCCCTCGCTCTTCTGCGCAAAGCGCCAAAATGCTTGGCCCTGCGCCACTGATGGCACATCCCCAGGCTCCAGCCGCTAGGGCAGCTTCTTTGACCTCCTGTCCACCTTTGATCAGCCTCCAGCGATAGGGCTCATGGAGGCGGTCGTGCATTCCGTCTGAGATCAAATCACCGTTGCCGGTCCTCAGGCCTTGCAGCAGCAGGGTGAGGGCGCCGAGGTTGACCACTGCATCACCAATGGGAACCGATTTGGGCATGGCCCGCCTCGCTTCGCTGGTGCTGAGACGCATGGCTGGGATCGCAACGACTGCCTTGATGCTGTGCATCCATTCGCAACGCACCACTCGCCAGCGTTGCGACGCAGCCTTTGCTGTCATGCAAAGCCCCCCCAGTAGCGAAGGCACAACATTGTCTGGGTGTCCTTCGATATCGATCGCGAGCTCCAGCAGTTTTTCTCGACTGAGTGGTTCACCCACCAAGGCATTGGCACCGACGAGTCCAGCCACAATGGCCGTGGCGCTGCTGCCTAGCCCCCTGGCTGGAGGAACGGCTAGGCGCACTCGAGCCTCGATGGCTATGGGCTCTTGGCCGGCTGCTTTCCAGACCCGCTGCGCGGCTCGATACACGAGATTGTCGGGCCCTCCTCGTAAATGAGACCCTTCCTGCCCCTCGATAATCAGTTCAAATCGCTCTCCATCGCCATCGATTCGACGCATGGTGAAACGGTTATTGAGATCCAGAGCAGCGCCTAGACAGTCGAATCCTGGTCCAATGTTGGCGGTGGTAGCGGGAACATCCACCACCACTGTTTGGCCGATACGCGGCTGCGCCATCCCTGCGATTCCACTTAGGTCAGTGTCCCACTCGACTCAGCCAGTTCCCGTGCTCTGCAAGCAGCACTGAACAGACCAGCTTGCGGATCGATGACAGCACGCACCTTCAAACCTTCCAAAAAAGGCTGAAAGCGCCCTTTCTGACGCATGGCATTTAAAAAATGCATGGACTTCAAACCATCCTGGTTTTTTTCGGCCGTGCCTCCACCGATCCAGAGTCCACCACTGCACAATTCTTGTAAGGCCAGGTCACCTGCTGCGGCTCCGTAGGCACTGAGCCAAAGCGACATCGCAGCGTTTGCGAGCTGGTCGCCTGCTTTGGCGTATTGGGATGTAGAAGCAGGTAGATCGTGATATTCAGGATGATTTGGTGTGTTGTATCTCCATGCCTTGGCCTTCTCTAGGAGTGGGTGTGTCGCGTTTTCCGATTGCTGCAGCATCCAGTTCATGACATGGCCCAATCCGGTTCCGCTTACAACCCTCTCGACTGAGATTCGCTCTAGAGATAGATCACGCTTGAGCCATTGCACAAGGGCCCATTCTTCGTTGCAGCGCGGAGCGAACTCTCGATGACCACCCTCGCTGGGTAGAGCAATCCATCCTGTGTTGCTTGGCAGTCCACGAGCCATTCCCAAGCCCGTTCCTGCTCCAAGAATGGCGACGGGTCTTCGCTCAACTTGGGCGCTCTCAGAATCCATTCTCGATCCGGTTTGAAGCGTGATCTGCTGGCTGTCGCTGAAATGTGGTAATCCATAGATCAGAACAGCGAAATCATTGACGAGTTCAACCTGCTCTAAACCGGAAGCTTGTTGAAGCGACTCTTGACTGATACGCCATCCCAAATTGGTGAGTTCAGCAGCACGGTTCTTAACCGGCCCGGCGACGGCGAAGCAGCTTGTTTGAGGTTTGGAGTTGGCGTTAGGGCATGTTTGGAGGAAGTGCTTGAGCATGGAGTCCAGAGACGTCCATTCCGCCGACACGTAACGCTGGACATGCTCTTGTTTCAGCTTGCCGTTTTGATCGCTGTAGATCGCTAAGAGCGTTTTGGTGCCGCCGAGATCACCGGCTAGGTAAGTCGTTGCCTGCATGGGATCGATCGGCGCATCTCAGCTCAAGGCTGATGGCATTGATCGGAATCGACAAGTCTTCAAGAGGCTCTAGAACACTCAGTCATGAAAAAAGTCGAGAGGCAGGGGCCCCCATGTGGGGCCTGACTGTGGACCCAATTGTTGAGACTCAGCTTGATGGCCGCTGATTAAGAAGCCTTCACCCAGCCCCGCCTCTGCTCGGATGCGAATACAACCGGTGGATTGGTTGGCCTTTAGGAAAACCCCGCTCTCAATGCGTGTTTCCTCATCGCACTTCATGGGAGGCCAACCCATCGCCAGCTCAAGGTCGCGGAGGCATGTCATGGCGTCAGTGGACGAGGGAGCCATAACGCCAACAGTGAACCAGGCAAAGTGACGCATCTCAGCGATGAGCTCGTTTTTGAGATCCTTGCGCTCATGTGAACTCAGCTGAGGAGCACTACGAAATCGATTGAGATCGGCAAGAGACGTGATTGCTGGGTCGCTCATTCCCCGATACTCCCACTGTCGGCAAAACAAAGTGATGCGAGCCGTTCTTGGTTGGCCGATTGTGCCGTCGTGACCAGGAGCTCCTTCGTGATCACGCCAAGGTCCCCATCGCGGCGGCTGCGCAGACTCGCGGCGCCCTGTTCAGCTTCTTTGGCTCCAATCACAGCAAGCACTGGGATTTTCATTTGTTCTCCCGTGCGAATCAACTTGCCGAGTCGATCTCCGCTGCGATCAATGCTGGCGCGAATACCAGCTGCTTTGAGCTGGTTTTGAAGCTCTTCCGCGTATCCCAAAACTTCATCAGTTACTGGAAGCAGCCGGATCTGTTCAGGCGCGAGCCAAAACGGAAAATCTCCCGCATAGTTTTCGGTCATGATTCCGAAAAATCGTTCCAGTGAACCGAAAATTGCTCGGTGAATCATGATCGGACGCTGTTTGCTTCCATCAGCTGCGATGTAGTCCAGTTCGAAACGCTCAGGCAAGTTGAAATCGAGCTGGATGGTTGAGCACTGCCACATCCGACCAATCGCATCCTCGATTTTCAGGTCGATCTTGGGTCCGTAAAACGCTCCGCCACCTTCATCAATTTTGTAGTTCCAGCCCTTGCGCTCTAAGGCTTCGATCAGGCCTTTGGTGGCGAGCTCCCAGACAGCGTCATCGCCGATGGCTTTGTCTGGTTTTGTTGAAAGGTTGATCTCGTAGTTGCTGAAATCGAATGTCGACAGAATCCTCTCTGTGAGATTCAGGATTCGCAAGATTTCATCACTAATTTGTTCGGGTAGGCAAAACACATGGGCGTCGTCTTGCGTGAAGCCACGCACTCTCATCAGCCCATGCATCACTCCAGGTCGCTCGTAGCGGTAAACGGTTCCTAGCTCCGCCCACCTAATGGGGAGTTCCCTATAGCTGCGAAGTTTGCTGGCGTAGGTCAGAACGTGGAAAGGACAGTTCATCGGCTTGAGCTGGTATTGCCTCTCATCCACCTCCATGGGGCCGAACATGCTTTCTGCATAGAAGTCGAGGTGTCCTGAGGTCTTCCAGAGGCTGATGTCTGCAACGTGGGGGGTATAGAGCAGCTCGTACTCCCCTTCGAAGTGAGCTTGCCTCCAGAAGTCTTCAATCAGAAGACGCATGCGTGCTCCCCGGGGATGCCAGAACACAAGCCCTGCGCCCGCTTCGTCTTCGATGGAGAACAGCTCGAGGTCTTTGCCGAGGCGGCGATGATCACGACGGAGTGCTTCTTCTTTGCGACGTCTGTGCTCTGACAGTTGATCAGAGGTCTCCCATGCAGTGCCATAAATCCGCTGCAGCTGAGCCTTGGTTTCGTCACCACGCCAGTAAGCACCTGCCACACTTTCGAGCTCAAACGCTTTTGGATTGAGTTCGCTGGTGTTGGCTACATGAGGACCAGCACAAAGATCCCACCACTGTTCTCCAAGGGTGTAGAGCGTGATTGGTTCGACCAGTCTCTCGAGAATCTCAAGTTTGTAGGGTTCGTTTTGAGCCTTAATTCGACGTTCTGCTTCGTCACGACTGACTTCAATGCGCTCTAACGGGAGCTTGCGGCTAATAATTTTCCCCATCTCCTTCTTGATCGCCTTGAGATCGCCTTCTGTAAAGGGTTCCGGATTGTCGAAGTCGTAATAAAACCCTGTCTCAGTCCAGGGACCAATGGTCACTTGAGCTTTGGGAAACAACTTCTGAACTGCCATGGCCATCACGTGGCTCATTGAGTGGCGAATCTTCAGGAGCGTCTCGCTGTCGCTGGTTTTGGGCAGAACCACAGGCGCGGTAGTGGCTGGAGTGGTTGCTGCGACGCTGCTCACCGTTTCCTGTTCAGGGCCCGCCATCCTATTGGGGTGCGTTAACAGGCAATGAATCAAGAGGCGGACGCTCTGCTCGAGTCATTGTTGGACTCGTTGCTCAATGACTTCAACCACTGGTTCAAGCGTGGTCAGGAGCTTTTAGCGGCTTGCCCGGATTCAGTCATGACTCCGGACGAACGCGACGCGATGGGAGTTCGAATTGATGAAGGCCTTAAGGCCATTACTGCCACAAGAGCACTTGTGAGTGCTACTCCTGCAGCGATGGCCATCTCGATGGAGGCGATGACTCCTTGGCACCAGCTTGTGATCGAGGTTTGGGGTCTCGCAGTCCGTGTGTCGGAGGCGAATGCGAAAAGCTAGCCCTAGGCGCCCTGTCGAAGCTTCTGAAGATTTCTTGAATAGAAGCTTGCTAGCTCAGCATGGCTTTTGGCGGGTTGACCGTAGGCACTGCGTCCCGAGTGGGTGGGAAAAGAAGCCCATTCCGGGGCAAGGCTGTTCATTGCTTTAGCCGTTAAACCCTTTTGGTCCACCTCGTTGAGAGCTCCGCGCCTCTGCACTAAATCAAGAGCCGCTTGGTCTTGGTGTTCTGGAGTGAAACTGGGCAAATTCAAACGATCTGCAACCTCTTTCCAGGTCGTGGGCAAAAATTGATATGCCCCGGCCGCGGCACTGACGTAACGCTTCACGACCACCCTTTCTGGATGTTTGGAGAGATCTTCAAATTCGCCACCTCCATAGAGGGTGCGATACCCAAGGTCGTGACCGTCTTTCCAAGTCCCTTCCGCAAAGCGAATGGTGTTGAGCAGGGCGCGACGTTCAGGAGTGATCGAGTAGGGGGATGCTTTTTGGTCTTTATAGACGTCTTTATGGAGGGCTGATGCCAACGTTTCTGCTTGGTCCAACCTTTCGCTGGAGCGTTCAGCATGAATGCTGTGTCCAAGGCCAAGTAGCAACACCATGCTGACAACACCGATGCCGCTGGCTTGACGAAAAGCAGGTAAGACGGCGCGAGGCAGCTTGGCGAAGGAGCTCAGCAAAAGGTGACGTTCCGTAACAGGATCGTTACTTTCCTCGGGATGGGAAGCCTTTGGCGAGTCGCTTGGCACCGGCCTTGACGAGTGAGTATCAGTTGTGCATGAGCAGAAACACTCAATCAATCCCTGTTCGAGACTCGCGAGACGCGCCGTTTTGGCTGGAATTCGACGGCATTGCTCGGGTTTGGCGTCCAGGCTTCTCAGGAAGCTTTAAGTATTAGAGAATCTTTTCAAAGAGACCTCTAACCATTAGATCGCTAGGAAGCCCATGGCTTTGCGTACGCGATCCACGGTGGCTGTTGCCACGCCTTCAGCCCGATCACGGCCTTGTATCAGCACGTTCTCTAACTCGGCCCGATCACCCATGAGCTCGTTGTATCGGCTTTGAATCGGCTCGAGAGCGCTCACGGCAGCCTCGGCCAGTAGAGGCTTGAACGTGCCCCAGCCCATCGCTGCGCATTCTTCGGCAGCGGCTGTTCGGCCCTTGCCGCTCAGCAGCGCATAAAGGCCGAGGAGGTTGTCGGTTTCCGGTCGATCCGGGTTGCTGAACTCAAGACCCATTTGTGGGTCTGTTTTGGCCCGCTTGATCTTCTTCGTGATCAGTGCAGGTGGGTCAAGCAGGGTGATCCGACTGTTCTCGTTCTGATCGCTTTTGCTCATCTTGTTGCGGCCATCCGTCAGGCTCATCACCCTTGCCCCTTCGCGCATGATTAATGGCTTGGGGACCTGCAGGAGCGGGTGATCCTCTGAGCCGAAGCGAGCGTTGATGCGTTGTTGAGCGATGTCGCGCGCTAATTCCAGATGCTGTTTCTGATCTTCCCCAACAGGCACAAGGTCTGCGTCATAGAGAAGGATGTCGGCGGCCATCAGCACTGGGTAGTCAAGAAGGCCTACAGAGACGTTGTCTCCTTGCTTGACGGCTTTCTCTTTGAACTGAATCATGCGCTCCAGCCAGTTCAAGGGAGTGACGCAGTTCAGAAGCCAGCACAGCTCGCTGTGAGCCTTGACATGGCTTTGGACAAAGACAGTGGATTGATCAGGGTCGAGACCACAGGCCAGATAAAGGGCTGCAGTGCTGAGGGTGTCCTCCGCTAGATGCTTTGGTTGGTGCGGAACAGTGACGGCATGCAGATCAACGACACAAAAGAATGTGTCGTTGTCGTGCTGCAGATCCACCCAATTACGAATGGCGCCCAACCAGTTGCCCAAATGAAGAGCACCTGTTGGTTGAACGCCGGAGAGAACCCTCGGCCGCCCCATCGATCAGGCTCCAGTCTCGGTGTTGTCCTCACTCGCTTGCGTGGCAGTCCCATCGCTAGCGCTGGCGTCTGTTGAAGCTTCTGTCTCTGGTGCAGCCTCTGGCTCCGCTACAGGCTCTGGCTCCGCTACAGGCTCTGGCTCAGGGGCCGGAGGTTGGGGTTTGGCTGGCCGTGCAAAAGGATCAGGACGTGGTGTCCGATTCCGTTCACCTCGATTGCCTTCTCCGCGTCCGTCCTCGGATCGTCTTCCGCCGCCTTGAGCTTGCTGCTGAGCGACCAGCTCAGTCAGTTGGCCGTCCTCAAGCATTTGAGCAAGAGTGCGAACGGCAAAACCCAGCACTGCAACTGTTGAACGCAGATTGAAAGCCTCTTGGAGGGCTCTCACCGCACGCATTTCGTTTTCACTGAGTCGGATACGAAATCCGCCCCCCTCTTTGTTGCCGGAATTGCGGCCGCCACGGGAGCCGCCTCCGCCCTCACCTTGTCTTCCCTGTTGACGGGAATCGCTGTTGGAATCAGTCATGGCCCGAGGCCTGGAATCAGGAGCAAGTGTGACGCATCACCGAACTCCAAGTGGCGTCCTTTCTTGATCTCCGTTTTTAACCGTGGGTTCCACGGAAGGTGATCACCTGTTCGGCATAGTCCCGTGGCTCGAGATGGATGGTGCAGCGAACGGGGCCGAAGCGGGCTTCCAGGCGCTCTTCAACCCGCTCAGTGATCTGATGCGCCGCAATCAGGTCGTCGACATCCACCACCATGTGCATATCGATGAAGACCTGTTGGCCGAGGATCCCTCTGCTTGCGATGTCGTGGCAATTGATGACTCCGGGTACAGCCAACGCCTGCTCGTTGATGGCTTCGGGTGCAATCGCAATGTGATCAACAAGCCAGGGGAGGTTGTCGCGTAAAACTTGCCAGCAGACACGAATCAGAAGCACGGCAAGGGGCATGGCAAGCGCGACGTCCAGCCAGCTGATCTTGAGCAGCCAGGCTCCTGTCAGCCCCACGAGCACAATCACGGTGGTCCAGATGTCACTGGTGGTGTGATGAGCATCGGCTAAAAGCAGAGGACTGTTTAATCGGCGCCCCTCACGTCGTTCGTAGCTGGCGAGCAAAAGATTGAAGACGAGCACCAGGAGAAGAAGCAAAAGCTCCGTTGCGTTAATCCGCAGTTCTGGCAACCCCTCAGTGAGTCGTTCGCTTGAGGTGATCAGGATTTCGATCGCTGTAAAGAAGATGAAACCGGCGACCGCCAGAGCTCCAATGCCTTCGTATTTGTGATGGCCGTAGGGATGATCTCGGTCTGGTTTGGGATCTGATAGCCCATTGGTGATCAGTCCTGTCAAGCTTGAAAGGGCATCGGTTGCGCTGTGCATCGCATCAGCAACAACAGCCAGTGATCCACTGGCTAGACCCACCACCATCTTCAGCAACGTCATGGCCACGTTGATGGTGAGGGCCACCATTAAGACCCGTTTGACCTCAAGGCGACGATCGCGGGCCATCGATGTCAGGCACAGGTCTCCTAACCATATGAATTCCCCGCGCAAAGGTCTCGTTGTGAGGGACGGACTGAGCGCTGCCAGTTTTCATAGGTGCGCAATTGCTGGTCCTGACTAGACAGGTTGAGCTAGGAAAGCTCCAAGTTATGGATTTGTTGTGTTGATGCCGGTTCCATCAATCAGCACCATCAAGCTGATTCCATCCATCGCAGGGAAACTTGCTTTGGCTGGAGGGACCCTGGTATTTGGGAGTTGGCTGTTCAGTGACGTTGTTCACCTCCCCGGTGGAGGCGCAGGCTTCCTCGTCCTGGGGGCTGGCATCTGGTGGGTGTCCCGTCCTGCTCGACCTGCTCAATTTTCAGAGCCGTCCTCAATCCATGGTTGGATCCGTCGTTGTGAGACGGTGCTGGCACAGTTCACTGAGCTGGAGCTGTCGTTAGGTCTCGATGGTTTGCGACGACCTCGCGAACAGGAGCTTGAGATGTTGAAAGCTCAGCACGCACCTCTGAGTGTGGGCGTGGTCATCAGCGAGGGCGGGACCTATCCGAGCAGTTCAGAGCTTCATGCTGCTTTGGAGGGTTCCAACTCACTTGAGCTATGCATTGCCAAGCCGTTGCCAGTCGTTGCTAATGCCTGGAGCTGGCCTCAGGAGCTTGAGCAGCTTGATGTGATCTTGTACGGACTTCCAATGCCCCTCAGGGCAGCTGATCTTTTGCGGCTAGAAGAATTGCCAAGTGATCGTCCTGCTTGGTTGCTCATTGAGGATTCTGTCCACGACTCGCGCGAAGCACGACAGGACGCTTTGGGCTGTCAATTACCCAAGCCATGGTGCGATCGATTGTTGTTCTGGAGCGGTGAGTCGGCTGATCTACGGCGTGGCTTGCTTCCTATAAGACGTCATTTCGCTCAGCCTTCTCGGAGCCGCGAGATCACTAAGCAGCGTTTGTTGACCTCTCTTCATCGCCGTTGGCAAGCAGAGCTAGAGCAGCTGCGTCGTGAGCGATTCCGTTCCTTGCTTCAAAGAAGTCAGTGGATTGTGGCAGGTGTGGTGATTGCCTCCCCTGTTCCAAGCGTTGACCTTCTTGCTGTGGCTGTGGTGAACGGCTTGATGGTGAAGGAAATGGCTCAAATCTGGGGTTGCTCCTGGAGCTCTGAGGTGTTGCAGGTTGTGGCGCGCCAGTTGGGGACCGCAGCCCTTGGGCAGGGGGTTGTGGAGTGGAGTGGTCAAGCACTGCTTGGCATAGCCAAACTTGACGGTGGTACCTGGTTGGCGGCAGGGATGCTCCAAGGCCTTAGCGCTGCTTATCTCACCCGCGTAGTGGGCGCATCAATGGCTGATTGGATGGCCTTGAATGCCGGTGTTGCCCAGCCTGATCTGGACGACCTCAAACGTCAGGCCCCGTTGTTGGTGGCGAAGGCGGCAGAGCGTGAACGATTAGATCTTCCCGGTTTTGCAGATCAGGCCAGGGAATGGCTCAAGGCCCAGAGATATGCTGGCGCATGACATAACTTCATGAATGGTTCATGAAGTTGTCATGAAAAATGTTATCGAGATAATGAGATCCGTTGGTTTTGCTTGAATTGTGGGCCCCTTTTCATCATGTTGACTGTGATCATGGCTCCTCTTTTGAGGATTGATTGATCGATCCCGTTCTTATTTTTTCTCATGGCAACTGCCGTTCGCAGCGGTCGCTTAAGCAGCTGGCAAAACTTTTGTCAGTGGGTCACTGATACCAACAACCGCATCTATGTGGGTTGGTTCGGTGTGCTGATGATCCCTTGTCTGCTTGCCGCTACCACTTGCTTCATCGTCGCTTTTATCGCCGCTCCTCCGGTTGATATCGACGGCATCCGCGAGCCCGTGGCTGGCTCTTTGTTGTACGGCAACAACATCATTTCTGGTGCTGTTGTTCCTTCCAGCAACGCCATTGGCTTGCACTTTTACCCAATCTGGGATGCTGCCTCACTCGACGAGTGGCTCTACAACGGCGGCACCTATCAGCTGGTTGTCTTTCACTTCCTGATCGGCATTTCGGCTTACATGGGCCGTCAGTGGGAATTGTCCTACCGCTTGGGCATGCGCCCTTGGATCTGTGTTGCATACAGCGCACCGCTGTCTGCAGCCATGGCTGTTTTCCTGGTGTACCCCTTCGGTCAGGGCTCTTTCTCTGACGGCATGCCCTTGGGCATCTCTGGAACCTTCAACTTCATGTTGGTCTTCCAGGCTGAGCACAACATCCTGATGCACCCCTTCCACATGCTTGGAGTGGCTGGTGTCTTCGGTGGTTCACTGTTCTCCGCCATGCACGGTTCATTGGTGACCTCATCCTTGGTTCGTGAAACAACCGAGAACGAGTCCCACAACTACGGCTATAAGTTCGGCCAAGAAGAAGAGACGTACAACATCGTGGCTGCTCACGGCTACTTCGGTCGCCTGATCTTCCAATACGCCTCGTTCAACAACAGCCGTAGCCTTCACTTCTTGTTGGGAGCCTGGCCAGTTGTGGGCATTTGGTTTACGTCCATGGGCGTGTCAACCATGGCCTTCAACTTGAACGGCTTCAACTTCAACCAGTCCATCCTTGATAGTCAGGGCCGCGTCCTGAACACCTGGGCTGACTTGGTGAACCGTGCCGGTCTCGGCATGGAAGTGATGCACGAGCGCAACGCTCATAACTTCCCCCTCGACCTGGCAACTGTTGAGTCCACACCTGTGGCACTTCAAGCACCTGCAATCGGTTGATCTGGAACCCCTTAAAAGTTCAGATCAACTGAACTAGAAAGCCCCCTCCTTTAAAGAGGGGGCTTTTTTGTGCGCTGATGACAGCATCAAGAAGACTTAACTTCTTCAATTCAGGAAGCGTTTTTAGGCGCCATAAGACCAGTTGGTGTTTCGCCGATTCAAGGTTGGAAATGAATTTGCGCTCAACTGCTTTGGCAAGGAGTCAAGGCTGATTGACTCCAATGTTTTCAAACTGAATGTGGTTTCACGAACTACCCTCGTCGTTTGAAAAAGATCAAGCACTGTGAGGCTCGGATCAGATGTGCGTTGCGTCCCCAATAACCGACGAGGTCCGTTCCCCATGGCACCAAGGCTGAGCATGCGCTGTCCCTTGAGTTCGCCCGGAAACCAGGCGTGGTGATGTCCTGAGAGATAGAGGTCTACCTGATGACGTTGCATTAAATCGGTGAGGTTCATAGCATCTTCGATGCACTCGCCGGCACGATCCCTGCCAACACTGATGGCGGTAAGTGGGAGATGTCCCATCACCATGCAGCAATCGTCTGGTGATCTCGACTCTGATGCCAGTGCTTGCTCAAGCCACTGCCGTTGACCTCGATCAACAGTGGCGGAAGAGGCGTCGATCACGACGACGAATAAGCCAGGTTGTTTAACACTGAACTGAAAGGGGTACTGCGACGCATCGATGAACTTGAGCCCAAGCCGGTTCTTCTGATGGTCCCAAAAGGCTTCTGCCTGATGGCGCTCTCTTGCAAAAACGTACTGAGAAGCCTTTGTTTGACTGGATGCGTCGTGATTTCCCATCGTTGGAATCATTCCAATCCCCTGCTGGAGGAGGGGATTGAGAATCGTGGATTGGAAGCTGCTCCACATCGCTTCAAGCTGAGAATCCGTAAGGCTGATCTTCTGGCCGGCCACCATGTCCCCTGCGCAAAGCACCAGATCTGGTTTCAGTTCAGAAAGCAGATCAATCCCTGCTGTCACGGTTGGGCTGTAGCGGGTTGATCCGTAAGGACCGTTGAGATCACTGATCAAGGCAAGTCGTAGATCTCCTCGCTCGAGAGCAGCTATTGATCTGACCGTTGTTTGCTTTGCATCCTTTTGATTTGCTGCTGTTTGCTGAGGGCTTGCTTGAACGGCATCAAGCAAGCACCGGCTCACTGCCGTTGTGGCTAACAGCCTCAGAAAGAAGCGACGACTTGTCTGCATTCCCTTCACGGTATGAGCACTTCGGCCGCAAGACCTTTGATTAGCTGGGCTTATGGGCGTGATGACGAGACGCAATCTCAGGGGCAACACAAAGCAACACAACTCAATTAAATTTCATTCACTGGTTTACCAGTCTTTCTTCGCCTCGAAGGCTCGTCCCTTAAGGCATCTATATCCGTTCTCATGACTACCACCATCCAGCAGCGCTCCGGCGCTAACGGCTGGCAGCAGTTCTGTGAGTGGGTCACCTCCACCAACAACCGTCTTTATGTCGGTTGGTTCGGTGTTCTGATGATCCCCACACTGCTTGCCGCTACCACTTGCTTCATCGTTGCTTTTATCGCCGCTCCTCCGGTTGATATCGACGGCATCCGCGAGCCTGTTGCAGGTTCACTGATGTATGGCAACAACATCATCTCTGGTGCTGTTGTTCCTTCCAGCAACGCCATTGGCTTGCACTTCTACCCAATCTGGGAAGCTGCCTCACTCGACGAGTGGCTCTACAACGGCGGTCCTTTCCAACTGGTTGTCTTCCACTTCCTGATCGGCATCTACGCCTATATGGGACGTGAGTGGGAACTTTCCTACCGCTTGGGCATGCGCCCTTGGATCTGTGTTGCATACAGCGCACCTGTTGCTGCTGCATCTGCAGTGTTCCTGGTCTACCCCTTCGGTCAGGGTTCTTTCTCTGACGCCATGCCTTTGGGCATCTCTGGAACCTTCAACTACATGTTGGTCTTCCAGGCTGAGCACAACATCCTGATGCACCCCTTCCACATGCTTGGAGTGGCTGGTGTCTTCGGTGGTTCATTGTTCTCCGCCATGCACGGTTCATTGGTGACCTCATCCTTGGTTCGTGAAACAACCGAGACCGAGTCCCAGAACTACGGCTATAAGTTCGGCCAAGAAGAAGAGACGTACAACATCGTGGCTGCTCACGGCTACTTCGGTCGCCTGATCTTCCAATACGCCTCCTTCAACAACAGCCGTAGCCTTCACTTCTTCCTTGCAGCCTGGCCTGTTGTCGGCATCTGGTTCACCGCCCTTGGCGTGTCAACCATGGCCTTCAACCTCAACGGCTTCAACTTCAACCAGTCCATCCTTGATGGTCAGGGCCGCGTCCTGAACACCTGGGCCGACGTGTTGAACCGTGCCGGTCTCGGCATGGAAGTGATGCACGAGCGCAACGCTCATAACTTCCCCCTCGACCTGGCTGCTGCTGAGTCCACACCTGTGGCTCTTCAGGCACCTGCAATCGGTTGATCTGGAACCCCTTCAAAGTTCAGATCAACTGAACTAGAAAGCCCCCTCCTTTAAAGAGGGGGCTTTTTTGTGCGTAGCGGCTTAAAGCGAGGAGCTCAGCTCAATGCATATCAAAGCGATCAAGCTCCATCACTTTGACCCAGGCATCAACAAAATCCCCTACAAAGCGTTCCTGGCCGTCATTTTGGGCGTACACCTCTGCAATGGCGCGCAGTTGACTGTTCGATCCAAAGACTAAATCCACTCGGCTGGCAGTCCAGCGTGGTTGGCCCGTAGTCCGGTCACTGCCGACGTAGCTGTCTTTGTTGTTGTTGGTTGGAGTCCAAGCCGTAGTCATATCGAGCAGGTTGGTGAAGAAATCTGTGCTGAGCACTCCAATCCGCTCTGTGAAGACGCCCTGTTGGTTGCCGTCACTATTGGCACCAAGCACGCGCAGGCCTGCCACCAGCACCGTCATCTCTGGGGCACTGAGCGAGAGAAGTTGTGCTTTGTCCAAAAGCAGCTCCTCCCCGCGGATTTGTAGGTCGGATCGTTTCCAATTTCTGAAGCCGTCAGCAAGAGGTTTCAGTGCATTAAATGAGGCGCTGTCTGTTTGCTCTGCACTCGCATCGGCTCGACCTGGTTGAAATGGCACCGTGACAGGGTGTCCCCCATCGGCGGCGGCTTTCTCGATTGCTGCGCTTCCAGCAAGAACGATCAAGTCGGCGATGGAGACACTCTTGCCTTCAGGAGATGAACGATTGAAGGAATCCTGAATGCTCTCAAGTTGTGAGATCACACGTTTCAGAGTTACTGGGTTGTTGACGTCCCAGCTGTTCTGCGGGGAGAGTCGGACTCGACTGCCATTGGCGCCTCCCCTTCGATCTGAACTGCGAAATGTGGAGGCTGAGGCCCAAGCCGTGGAGACCAAATCTTGAACACTGAGATTGGACCCAAGGATTTGTTGTTTAAGTGCAGTGATCTCAGTGGCGTTAATGAATGCGTGATCCACTGCTGGGATGGGGTCTTCCCAGATCATGATCTCGGTAGGCACGTCAGGGTCAGGCGTAGGGACCGAAGTGTGTGGCGCAGGTTGCTCCGCACTGGGCCCCAAGCTTGATCGCGTCCGTGGTGGACCATCCTGCAGCGAGTCCGGCTGTCACGCCAGCGGCAAAGCTGTCGCCGCATCCATAGGTTTCCGCAAGGGGTCCCGGTAGAGGTTGGGCTTCAAATCGTCCTCCTGGAATGAGGATTCCTCCCTTCTCTCCTTCCGTGGCGATCCTCAAGGTTGGCGTTGGGGTGACTGCACCCTCTTCAATGCATTCGCCTGGATCCAGATTGCTGCCGATCAAGGCATCGAGACTCACTCCGGCCTCTTGAAGAACAGGTAGTCGAAGACGGGGCGTGGCCGTTAAAACTTTGGCTGCGCGTGCCAGCTTGAGGCCCTGTGGATCTGTTGCTGAGACGAATACCCCATCACAATCAGCAAGATGCTCCCAGGGCAATGGATCATGAGCGACAGGCGTCAGTCGCTCTCCGATCACCGTGATTGCCCGATCGCTGCTGCGATCAACCAAGCTGATACCGCGTCGGGTGGGTTGGTCACGCCAGGCAATGATTGGGTTGACACCCAATTCCTGCAGGCGTGCTTCGCTCCTCGCACCGATTTCATCTTTTCCAAGGGCCGTGAAAAAGGCTACTTTTTGCCCCGTCAACCTGGCCAGTTGAACAGCTACGACAGCTCCGGCTCCAGCTGGTTCTTCGAGGGAGCGATGGGCACGGCTGATCTGTCCAGGCGCAGGGAGCTCATTGACGGCAAGAAAAGTAACCCACTCGAGGTGCCCGACCACAGCAAGAGTGAGATCAGCGGGAAGTGATGGCATTTAAGGAATTGGAAGGATCGATTGAGCCGCATCCCGCAGGCGCACATTGATCCGACCGCCTACTTCGGTAACCTCTACGGCTCCACCGACGGTCAACTGATCTTCGTCGGATGTTCCTACTAGAACAGGACCTTCATCAACGCCTTGCACTTTGACTGGGGTTGTGACCTCATCCACTGAAACCTGACCTTGAACCTCAAGTGTTTTATTTGAGTCAATCAAGACGGGTTTGTTGACGGAAACTTGGCCTTGAACCGGAAGGGCTTCCGAGGCCTCAATGGCAATCGAACCCTCACTTTTCACGCTGACAGGAGCCTTGATTTCCTCAACAGTGACTCCGCCGACGAGGCGCACTGGAAACGGCTGTCCGAGGGGCAGTCCGATGGGGATGGGTTGACGGAGAATCTGAGTCGCAGCAACTGCTATAGACCACGCCGCGATCACAACAGCGAGTGGCCAGCGGCTTGCCATCGCCAGCGTGAACCAGCGCGGATCGTTGTTCTCTGGCATCAAACTGTTTCTAAAGACCCATTCGGTTTTACCGGGTTTTCAGAAAAAAATTAGTGGATGAGGTCCAGATCTTGAAAATGTCCTAGAGCTCGTAATCTTCTTCGAATTGTTTGAGAAGACCTTTGTAGAGAAACAGCGTGCCTTCACTTTCTTCAGTAATGCCCTCAGTGTCGTAAAGCTGGGCGAGATGGGTGCAAGAAGCGTGTACTTGCACAAATGCTTCCGCGTATTCGTTTTGAATGTCTTCTTCTCGGATGTCTCGAATTAACGCCGAAATAAACTCAACTTTTTTATGGGCCGCTTTGATCTCGGCTTCCATGTCTTTGCTGAGTTTGCGCCGCTTTCGAGCCATTGGCCTTAACTATCAGCCCTTAATCCTAAGGCCAGGGGCTGACAGAGATTCGTTGGTCTGATCAGAAACAGAACGGGAGCATCTGAGCACTGCAAGCGGTGTAACCATCAACGAGGGGGCCAAGGCCGATCTGGTGGAGGATTCCCTGGCCTGTGAGTCCTTCCGTAATCACCCCGATCACGAATCCGATCATGGCGGCACGACCATTAAAAAGTTCAACTTTCTTGAGTTGATCTTCGTGAATGGAGCGCGCTGCTTTGCCTTGGAACCAGGTGTCGGTAGCGGGAGTGCGTTCCATGGTGAATTATGAATTGAAAAGAACTGTAACAGAGTTTTGACGTTAGGCCGTCTTGCGGCTAAGGCCTTCTCCAGGTCACAGGCTGTCGTCGCTTCGGGTAAAGCTCGCGACACATTGGGCATATGGTTCCATCGCATCCACGAGCAGTGCAGTGTTCGCGTCCATAAAAAATGATTTGCAAGTGAAGTTTGTTCCAGCTCTCCGGGGGGAATAGGGATTTCAAATCCTTTTCAGTGCGCTCCACGCTGTCTCCATTGCTGAGCCCCCAGCGCTGCGCCAATCGATGAATGTGAGTGTCCACAGGGAAGGCCGGTACTCCGAAGGCTTGGGCCATCACCACGCTGGCGGTTTTGTGACCTACGCCAGGCAGCGCCTCCAGCTCTTCAAAGCTGCTTGGTACTTTTCCTCCGTGCACTGTGATCAATAGGTGAGCGAGTTTGTGCACATTGCGGGCCTTGGTTTTGGCGAGCCCAAGCTGGCGGATGTGTTCGAAAATCTCTGCTTCTGTTAAGGCCGCCATAGCACTTGGAGTTGGTCCAGCTGCAAACAACGCCGGAGTTACTTCATTGACCTTTTTGTCGGTGCACTGCGCGCTAAGGAGCACTGCGATCAGCAGGCTGAAAGGGTCGCTGTGATCCAGAGGAATCGGTGGATCTGGATAGTGCTCATCCAGGCGGCAGAGCAGATGGAAAGCACGCTCTTTTTTGAGCAATGGTCATTGAGTGGCAAGACTGCCATCATGCCTTCACTGCTTTTGCGGCCATGACGTCTGTTCGTAACGAAGGTTCATCCGACGTCAGTTCCGCCTATCAGCGTGCGATCGCACGAGAAGAAAAGGGCCTGAGTTCGGATGAAAATCCCTCAGCAGTTGAGTTCCCCCAGCCGAGACCTGGTCTCCAGTGCCAAGCGAAAGCTGAGAGCGACAGTGATGGCGATAGCGATCTCTACCGCCATCACAGCCAGCAGCAATCGGCGGAAGGGGGTGAAGGGCGCGGCTCTTAAGAGCCAGGCTGTATGGCTTTTTTAAGGGTGTCCACGCCTTTCTGGATCGCTTCTGTGGGCGCCTCGATCATTCTTTTCTGCGTGTTTGACCAGATTGTGACGGCATAGACCAGCGCACCGCCAAGAATTAACGCCGCCAGAACCAGGCCAATGCCAGTGCCGCCGCCTCCTTGCTTGATCACGACAGGTTGCTGTTGATTGTCTTCAGACATAGGAGGACCTTTCTGCTTTTATCAAAGTGATCACTCAAAGGTCCTAGCGACGCGAAGGTTGACTGTCAGGTTGCTTCAAGAAGCTTTGGAAGAACCCCCTTGTTAGCGGAATGAGTGATCAACTGAATAATCGGCGATTTAATCAGCACTGAAAGACTTGGATTGACGTTTGCCTTAGCGTCGAGTTGAAAAAGCATTTTCAAAAGGAGCTGCCGTGAACACCGCCGTGAGGGGGATTCTCTACGTTTCGGTTTGGGTTGTGGTGTGGGGTGTCGCCTCATCACTCGTGGATTGGGTGTTGTTAGGCGGAGAGGTCTACGAGATGGGATCTTTTGGTCAAGTGGCCACATTTATCGGCTACGGAGCGGCTTGTTCTGTCTTGGCTGTTCGATTGTCTGGTCGCTTTCTCAAATCAGCTGAGGATCAGGCTGAAGGCTGATGGGGCTCACGTGACACAGCACCGGCTGCCAAAAGGCCAGCGATGAATCCACTCGCGTGGCCAATCCAGCTCACTCCCGCGGGTGAAGCCCAAGGCAGCAATCCAGGGAGGGCGCTTCCGTAGAAGGCAACGGCAATCACGCTCAAAGCGATGGCCATCAGTCGTCGTTCGAGAAATCCGATCAGTACGAGGTAGCCAAGGAGTCCATAGACCACTCCAGAGAGTCCGTGGCTGCCCACAGGCCAAAACAACCAGAGCGGAATTTCGAGAAGAATCACGGCAATCCAAACCGCCACATAACCGCGCAGGCTTTTCAACAGCACGAGATAGCTAAGGGGTAGAAAAACAATGCTGTTGCCGATGAGGTGACCAAGATCTCCATGGCTGAATGGCGCGGTGATCAGGGTCCACCAAGGTGTGCCAGGCCCCATCGCCAAATTCCAGCGTCCGCCCAGCAGGAGTTGATCGATGCCTTCCTGAAGCCAGGACAGACCTAAAAGGATCAAGGGAAGAACGATCACTGCACTCTGAATGTCACTCCCATCACCGCAGTGATGTCTTTGTCGATGGTGCTGGTGTCATAGGAGCCATAGCTCCCCATTTTGGTGGAGTTCGGCACGGTGATTTGGAAGGTACCTGTGTCGGCATTGGTAATCGCTCCAATGCCGGAACCAGCCTCACCTGCGATCGCAATCGCTCGATCTCGAGCATCGGCAGTGGCTTTGGCCAGCATGTCAACGCGCTTTTCAGCCAATTTTGTGTAGGTGTAAGCCGGTGGCTGAATCGCCAACGACACACCATCACCAATCAGGTTGCTGATGGAGTTCGATGTCTTGCGGATTAAGGCCACATCTGAGCTGCCAACGTGGATGGATTGATGTGCTGTCCACTCCGTATTGGTGAGCATCCCGGTCACACGGTTGCGAATGTCGTTGCGATCAGTTCGTAAAACAGTGAGTTGGGTGTTGCTTTCTGGAATGCCCGCATCTTGCAGAAAGGCGAGCGCTCGCTGCAAATCGGGTTGCAGATTTTGATAGGCCTGCTGCTGGCTCAGACCATTGCCACTCACGGTCACGGTCCAATCTGCGTAGTCGCTACGAAGCCTTTCGGTGCTGGCACCGGTCACGGTCACGGTGTCTGTTGCGGTTCGAATCCCTTTCACGGCAACAGCTCCAGCCACAACAAGCCCGCAGCTCAGCACCAGCATTGGCAACACCAGAGGAGGCGTTCGACGCCACAACGAAAGTTGGTGCTGGCCTGGGGGAGAGTGTTCTGGCACTGACTTTCGGCTTTCCACCATTTCAACCGATCTTTGGATTGAGACGTGTTTTTCACGATCACAGCTGTGACTGGCTATGACCCAAATCAAGACCGTTAAGTAATTGATGCCAAAAAGCGCTGAAGTGATCGTGATCGGCAGTGGGATTGGCGGCTTGTGCTGTGCCGCACTCACTGCCAGAGCTGGTAAAGAGGTTTTGGTCCTTGAAGCCCATAGCCAGCCAGGCGGTGCTGCCCATGGCTTTGAACGGCAGGGCTATCGCTTTGAATCTGGTCCATCCCTTTGGAGTGGGTTGTCGCGTTGGCCAAGCAGCAACCCGCTCGCCCAGATCCTGCGTGCTTTGGATCAGCCTCTGGATGTTCTGACCTACAAAGACTGGGATGTCTTGTTTCCGGAAGGCCATCTCCGCGTTGGGGTGGGCGGCGATGGCTTTGAACGCGTGGTGAAAAGGCTGCGTGGACCTGAGGCTGTGGCTGAGTGGCAGCGGTTTACAGAGGTGCTGCAGCCGATCGCAGCAGCAGCCGATGCCTTGCCGTTGCTGGCATTACCAGCATCCGTGGATGGGATTGGTCCTCTGTTGAGGCGGAGTGGGCGCCTGGTGCAGCATCTTCCAGCCATCCGCCATCTCAGTGGTGCATTTGGCCCTTTAGTGGACCGTCATCTGCAGGATCCATTTCTGCGGCACTGGGTGGATTTGCTCTGTTTTTTGATCAGCGGTATGCCGATGGCTGATACCAATGCAGCAGCGATGGCCACCTTGTTTGGTGAGTGGTTTGACCCTGAATCGTGCCTTGATTTTCCGAAAGGAGGCAGTGCGGCCGTGGTGGATGCACTCGTGCGTGGCCTCGAGGCTCACGGCGGCAGTTTGCGGCTTGGCGCAAGGGTTTGTCAGGTGTTGCTCGATGGTGAGCGGGCCATCGGAGTGGAACTCAGCAATGGCGAGACGCTTTACGCCGATGTTGTGGTGAGCAATACGGATGCCTGGGGTACGGCGGCTCTGTTGCCCGAGACGGCTGCGAAGGCTTGGAGTCAGGAACGACTGTCCACACCTGCTTGTCATTCGTTTCTGCATCTTCACCTTGGCTTTGATGCGAGTGGTCTTGAGGACCTACCCATTCATACGGTTTGGGTCGGAGATTGGGAACGTGGGATCGATGCCGATCGCAATGCCGTGGTGGTGTCGATTCCATCTGTGCTCGATCCCTCGATGGCACCGGAGGGACATCATGTGCTCCATGCCTATACCCCTGCCAACGAACCCTGGTCGGAGTGGGCCGATCTAAAGAGGGGAACGGCGGCCTATCAGGAGAAACGTGGACAACGCTGTCAGGTGTTTTGGGATGTGTTGGAGCAACGCATTCCCGATCTGCGCAGTCGTTGCCAAGTGGTAATGGAGGGGACTCCTCTTACCCACCGTCATTACCTATCCACGCATCAAGGCAGCTATGGCCCTGCGTTGTCAGCAGCGAAGGGGCTGTTTCCTGGGGTCACCACTCCCATTCAGGGATTGCTGCAGTGTGGATCGAGTTGTTTCCCTGGAATTGGGATTCCACCCGTAGCTGCCAGTGGCGCGATGGCAGCCCATGCCATTACTGGTCGTAAGGCTCAGCGGGACTTGCTTCGCTCGCTAGAGCTTTAAATAACTCAAGATTCAAAATCTAAAAATTATATTTTTCTAAGCAGCCGGAGTGAAAATAATAATAAATGATTGATTTGTATTTTATTTTTGGCTAGACATTCAGCTGCTAGTAGTATTTTTATACGATCATTGCTTGGTTGGGCTGGAATCGTTGGTTTTAATTTTACGCATCATTAGTAGAGATGTAAGGCTTGGCTTATTTTCAAGATTTCCCCTAACATTATTGATGAAGATTGATTATCAGTCAATACTTTTGCGTGCAACTACTGCAAAAAAGGGATCACCTTTACCGCCTACAAGTCCCATCAATCCAGCGGATTTTGTTTCTTCTGCAAACACCCGTACGTCAGACCAGCCATTGGCTTGCAGCACTGTGCCCACGTAGTCGAGATGCTGTTTGTCATCATTATCAGTCCAAACCTGTGGTGCCTTTGTAAAAAACATCCGATTCGAGAATGCAACGATCGCTGTGCCGTTGGGCCTCGTGACGCGAAGCATTTCCGATGCGACATTTTCAGGCTGCGTCCAGTACTGCCATGCTGCAACGGCTAGGCAGACATCAACCGATGCATCTTTCAAAGGGATGGATGCATCTAAGTTCATGTCTTGGACGTAGTGGCTGTCGAGCCGTGAGTTGGCTACGAGTTCCGCTTCATTCATGCCATGGCCAATCACGCGCTCGTAATGGACTTCTTCTGGCAAGTGACTCACCCAAGACGATCCCAGGTCGAGCACAACAGCTCCAGACGGAATGTGCTCTCTGTAAAAACTGGTGAGACGTGTCCTAAAGCCTTCATCCAAATGCTGGACGAAGCGTGGTTCTGAATAAAAAACGCGATCAGGCTCGCGGTCGAGCTTGTATCGCTGGTCTTCAGTAAGAATTTGAACTGTCATGAACGCATTTTGGCGAGTTTGTTGGCTGCCCTGCGAGTTCGAAGCCCTCACTCATCTGGTGGAAGCTGTTGCCAACCGCTGGTCCAAATCTCTTGGTTCTTAAGTTCGTTCCAGTTGATGCGTAGACGAACGCTTGAATCAAGCACTGCTTCCAGTTCCACCCATCGCGATTGTCCTTTCCCGCCCTGAAGGATCAGGCGAAAATGCCGGAATCCCTCCTGGGGCGTAATGCTTGTCCAGGCTTTAGCAACAGTCCAGCTCATGTTTAAGGTGTGACGATTGTCCTTGAAAAGTTCGCACTCTGGTTTGTCAATTGTGAGTTCTTCTCAGCGTTGGTGGCCCATCAAACTGTTTTGATTCGAATGCGTGAATGTCGTGGGAATCTCTTGTGGAATTCAATTGTTTTGATTGTAAGACGATCAGTGCTGTGGGGATTCTGCTTGAGTTTATAATTAATTTAATTGAATTAGCCCATTGGCAAAGTTAGCAGAAACCGGCGTTAAAAGTCTTCAGCAATTTAATACAGCAGGAGATGGTCGAATTGTTGAATTCCATAAATCTCTTTTGAACGGATTGATTAGGAAATTTGGCCTTTCGACTTATCAACTTTTATGGCTTTCCTTTCTAAAGGGAATCGTGTTCACCATGATTGCGATCTGTCTATACTATGAACTACATTGAGACTGTAGTGTTATCAAATGCTTAGTTCCTGTGATATCTGGCCTTTAATTTGTTTAATTCTGAACGGTTAATTTATTGATCCCGGTGGCTTTTACCCATGCGCCAATGGCTTCGAGGTCAGTGCGATTAGGAATGCATAGGCATCCACTGCCTGGGTTGCAATTGTGAATCCCGAGTCCGCTTCGATCTGTTTTGAATTGTGGTTGTAGGTTTAACCAGATGTCCGATCCCCATGGCTCTGGCTGCCCCAGCAGATAATCTCCAATTGGTAGGGCTGCTCCATTCCCTGGGCTCCAACGTCGATCGGCGGTTGGCTTGTTGTTGTATCCGCTGATGGCAGGCCATAGCGCAAGGCGTTCGCTTCCTTGAAATAATTCCACAACCCATGGGCTGTTGCTGGTTGTGCCGGTGCTGTTAAGACGCCTGGCTTTGAGAGAAAAGCTATCGCGATGCCCCTCAAGGAGGGCAGGATTTGGACCTGATTGGCCAGGATCCAGCTGTTTTGGTTTTTGCGTATTGCTTTGTTTGATTTCATGGTCGCTATTGAACTGCTTTGCCGAATTTCCTCGCTCACAGCTGATGATCAACAGCAAGGGTGCTGCGAAGAATAGTCTTTTGATGACGTGAGGCATTGCTTTCAAATGCATAGCTTTGCTGTTGGTTTCTCTTTACTTTGAATAAGAAAATTACTGTTGCTTGTTAAGTTTTGATGCTTGTTGGTTAGTGGATTTGGATTATTTTCGCTTTATTGAATTAAAGATTATCGCTTAAGCGCTATGTTCAAATCATATTTTATTCGCTTTTTCTTGTAGTTCTAGTTGATTTCTCTTCCCGCATTAGCTATTGAGGATGACTCGTTTTGGGTCTAAGTATTGCATAATTTCTCGCGATCCAATGGCCTTCCGTTCATGTTGACTTTTGGCTATGAACGAGAGGTCTTGCTATCAAGAAGTGGTGGTCTTTTTTAGTGATATGAAGCATTTGGTTCGTTTTGGCGTTGTGATGTCTGGGGTAGCCACGATTTCATCTCTGCAATTGTTCGCGGGTCCTGCAATGGTTTCTGCCAAAACCATTGCTCGTGCTCAGGGCGTGTGCCGATTGATGAGTGGCAGCTCTGTCTCCTTTCAGGGGCATTGCGTAAGTCAACAAAAGGTCAATGCTGGCAACACCGTGTTGGTGATCAAGCTGGAAAATGGCTCCACCTATCGCTTTCGCGGACCTTCCCAGGAGGCTCTGCAAATTGAAACATCCTCTGGCTTGCACAACGCGCAATTTCGTGATGATGGAACTAGGAATGTTTTTATATGGAACGATGGAGGTCAGGCGCAGCGCCTTGCAGTTCGGTTAGAAACCGCGCACGACCCAAGCCCTCGCTACGACAATCCTTCTTCCACGAGTACGGGGTCTGCAATTGGAGCATTCGCAGGCGCTTTGATTGGCAGTTTGCTTCAAGGTCACTCCGGCCATGGCGGTGGAAATCAGCGCCAGCATGCAGAGTCAGCCTGTGTTCGCGCGGTATCCAATCAGGTTGGGCGCAGCCGTGATTCTCTGCAGATCGTTGGCACTGAACCGCATAAGGGAGGCTTTTTAGTACGCATCAATGTTCGTCGTGCAAAGGCTCCCTGGCTTTGCCGTGTGAACGGTGAAGGTCATGTGGTGCAAGTGGAGCACACCCATCCCAATGGTTTCCTTTGATCCTGATTTGTGTCTTTGTATCGTGATGAACGCCGATCTGATTGACCAATCCCTATGTTTATGCAGTAGCAACCGCTACGCATTGCATCGTTCACCTCGTTTTCGCGAGGCGCAGACCGGCCCAAGCCAAGGAACGGGGACTTGGGCTTTCTCGGAGAACATCATGACTACTCTTCTTTACAGAGGTCAGTCCTACGCAGCACATCAGCCCTCTGCTGCTAAATCTTGTGTGGAGCTCACCTATCGCCACGAGCATTACAACTCTTGCCGTGAACAGGTCAGAGCTGAAATGCAACAGCATCCAGTTTTGAGCTACAGGGGTGTTCGTTACTCCAAGTGACTTAGTCGCTTAACTATTGTTTTTCAGTGGTTTGGCTTTCTGCCCGGTTGTTTACGCAATCGGGCTTTTTGTTTGGAATGAAAAAATAATCTATGAATTACTTGTCCCAGACACTCTTGCAGTTTGCTTTTTTATATTGTGCTTTTGCTTTGCGATAGCTTTTGTTTTGTTCCGATAGCTCCTTACTGGCTTCGTTTGCGGCCTCACTATCACTCTTGCTTGAAATGATGTAGCGATTGATGCTCATTTTCGATCCAAGGCTGTTCATGATTCTTGTGAGTAGCTCGCACTCTGTTGTTGCTTGGCTTTGGCTTGCGTGCAAGCTCATAAGGGTCAGTATTGCTGCAGCTATTGAGGTTCTCATGGTTTGATGCATCAGTTTTGACGTTGATGTTGATGCGTTGCTGTTCGGTTTAGCTTAGATCTCCCTTATGATTAGTTTTGTAATTAGTGTATTAACACTTTCACATGAGTCAGCGAACGATTGCGATTACTGGGGCCTCTGGAAAAACGGGGTTTCGGATTGCTGAGGAGTTGATGGCCCATGGAGATCGTCCGCGTTTGTTGATGAGGCCTACCTCTGTGATTCCCGACACCCTCAGCAATGCTGAGCAAGTTCGGCTCAGTTTGCAAGATCCATGCGCTTTGGATGAAGCCTTAAAGGGTGTGGATGCCCTCGTGATTGCAACGGGTGCTAGGCCTTCGATTGATTTGTTAGGGCCGATGCGGGTTGATGCTTGGGGCGTGCGATCTCAGGTGGAAAGCTGTTTGAGAGTTGGGGTGTCCAGGGTGATTCTCGTGAGTTCTCTTTGTGCGGGTCGTTGGCGTCACCCTCTGAACTTGTTTGGTTTGATCCTTGTTTGGAAACGAATTGGGGAGCAGGCTCTTGAGAGCAGCGGCTTGGATTGGACTGTGATCAGACCTGGAGGCCTTAGTGAAAGAGAGGAAGCACTCGAGGAAGAGGGGGTGTACTGGTCAGGTCCTGATCAGCAGGAGAAGGATTCCATTCCAAGGCGGCTTGTTGCCCGTTGTTGCGTAGAGGCGATGAATACTCCGGCCTCGATCGGAAAGATTCTTGAAGTGACAAGCAGTGCGTCTCGACCATTGATCTCGCTTCCTGATGCATTATTGAGTATCGATTCCTAGAGACCAGCTCCTGGGGGTATGCGATAAATCAATCGACAGGGTTTGATCTCTGATCGTTGTAATCAAGTTGAAAAGATGGGCCGCCACCCGTCTTTTTTAATGGCTTGTGAGTTTAGCTGTAATTTTTTATGTCCAGCGCACAGGGTCTTTGGAGAAATGGTGGAGACATGAATCGGTCTCATCCCCAAGTAAGTCGCGGCTAATCGTGAGACAAATTGCATTGAGGGGCAATGCAAATGTGCTTCCATCTCCGTCGAATGGACCTTCAACGTAGGCACCAATGCGTTCGGCCATTAAAAAGCCCAGGAACAAAACAATCCCTGTGATGCTCCCGACGACAGATGTCCCATCCATTTTGAAGTTCAGCAGGAGTTGAAACCCGAAAACCCAGCTCAGCATGCGAACAAAGACGTCGTAACTTGCGGGCAATGGCGTGTTTCTAATTCTCTCCAGGCCACCGATTGAATCAACGGTGGCATTTGCAATGTCCATTAATTGTTCCCGTCCACGAGCATTGATGATTTTGTTTTCATATAGCTTGCGAACTTCGCTCGCTCTAGCCTGACCTAATTGTCTTAATGTAGTGGTTGGCTCCAACCCCATATTCTCCAAGAGATAGTCTTGGAAGCGCCTTAGATCTTGATGGTAAAAGTTTCTCAACTGAAAATTGAGTTGCCATGCCATTGCAACTTGATAGCGAACTAAGTTTCTTCCGTTCATACTTATTAATTGCTCCTCTGGAAGCAGGCTCGTAAGAATGTCGGACCAATTGCGACTGTGGTTAACAATTGCTCCCCATAATTGCCGCGCTTCCCACCAACGGCCAATTGCCTGAGTATTCCTGAAACCAATAAAGATAGAAACCGTGATTCCCATAATTGAGACCACGCTGCCACTTTGTTGCCAATTTGTTGGCACCGTGTCACTCAAGATCAGAGTGCCAATCACAGCTAACAGCAATAGGTCGTAGCGCATACGCCACAGCAACAGCAACAAAACAACGAGGTAGTCCCTTCGAGCTGTACGCGGTGGATCGCCGTACGTCCCAGACTTAATCAGCATGGCGTCCATGATTCGCTTTGACATGATCCCGCAGCCCTTGGCGCTCTATGACCCAATTTGGTGATTCTCCGCACTTAGACGTTGATCTTGCTGTGATTGGAGCTGGTCTTTCCGGCACTGGTCTTGCTGCTTCGCTTCGCCAACGCGGTTATGACGGCACAATTCTGCTGTTAGAGGCTGGTCGTGGTCCGGGTGGTCGAGCGGCGACGCGCCGCCGACGTGATGATTTGCTCTGGCGGCTCGACCATGGAGCGCCTTGTTTCAGCTTCAGCCAACCACCGCAGGGTCGTCTCGCTGAATTGTGGAATCCTCTTGTTGAGCAGGGGATTGTTCAGTCCGATCGAGGACTTGTTGTTGGCCTAAGTGAGACGGGTTGCCTTGTTAACCCACCGGATCATCCACTGCTCCAGGGCCCTCGTTTTCGTGGTGTGCCAACCATGGCATCTGTGCCGGAAGCATTGCTGATGCTTGCAGGCTCAAAAACGCAAGGGGCGTTTGGAGAACGAATCAGCAGCCTGCGCAGAGAAAATGGATGGTGGTGTTTTTCTGGTGAGCGGCGGGCGCGCTCTCTAGTGGTCACTGGCAATCTTTTAGCCCATCCCCGCTCCCTGGCGATGTTGGGTTGGCGCGATGTTCCTCTGCGTTCAGCAGTTCCGTTGAATGCTGATCCTTCTTTGGACGCTGCACTCGAGCAAATTGCTGAGATGCGAGCATCGGTGCGCTGGAATTTGATGCTCGAATTCCCTCGCTGTGCCGGTGATCTTCCGAGGCAAATTTGGTTGACATCAGAAGCTCAAGAAAAATTTGGCATCGAACGGATTGTTCTGCATCGTCAGCAGGATCAAAGGCTGGGCTTAGTAGTTCACGGATTAGACGACGGATCCCCGATCACGCCAGCCAGTCAGCCAGGTTTGTTGGTGGAGCAGGAACTACGTCAACGAACGGTTCTTACTGAACTGTTGCGGCCTTGGCCCGAGTTGGCTCAGGCACTTCCCCTAGCCCGTTCTTTAGGAGTCATGCGCTGGGGAGCGTCACAGCCCCTGGATTACCCCCTCCCCACGTCCCTGCAATGGTGCGAGTCCAGCGCTGTTGGCTTTTGTGGGGATTGGATCGACGGCCCAGGTTTTGGCATGGCTGAAGGTGCTCTTCAAAGTGCTGTTGATCTCGCTGCTCAGCTGATCTGAGTGAGGACTGGCCTGAATGAAAGCGGATCGCTGAACAATTGATAACAACAATTTCAGAATGGATTGCCAGCTCTGGTGAGCGGTTCATTGATGCGTCAAAACAGTTCAAAGCGGATCATGCATGCGCCCCAGTTATCGCCCCGTTCAGCTCCATGCCAGCGTGCATGATGACGACCCTTGCATGTGTTTGAGCTGCACTGATTTACGTGGTCGCTTGACATTCAACGCCACACAATCTCAATCACTACTGATTCGACAAGGCAGCCTCCAAGCTTCTCAGGCGTTGTTCGTTGACCCCAAGATCTGATTCTCCAAGTCTTGAAACTGAGCGTGCCTGGAGTACAGATCGTTCCGTATCGGCGTAGAGCTCAAGATCGTCAACGAAGCCGAAAATCTGACTGCTTGCCGTGGCATGGACATAGTCCGTTTGCTGTTCGATGATCTCGGATCGCGGGGTTTGTTGGATGGCTTCGGCGAGTTCGCTCAGGCTTCCGATCGGATCGTTTCGCTCCCACTCGACTCGTGCGCAATGTGCGGGTGATTCACATGAACTCAGTTGACCTTGATGGATGCCCAGATCTGTGGGCATCGGCCCTACGAAATGAAACAGAGCCAGAAGAATTGAAAAAACGGTCAAAACCATAAGGAAGGTGTCTCAGTCTTGATCAAGAGTGTGGGAGCCGATGCTCATCGCGCTGAACGCCCAATTTGCTCCGTTCGGCGTACCTTCTCACGTTACGGATCAAGATCCGACGATCATGGCGTCAGTCGTGAAGGAACCATGCACCCCAGCTGGAGTGAACAGTGGTGGCCCGTTGCCTACACGCGCGATCTTGACCCAACCCGTCCCCAGCGATTCACGCTTCTTGAACAAGATCTGGTTTTGTGGTGGGATGCTCCGGGCAAAAGCTGGAGGGCCTTTAAAGATGTGTGCCCTCATCGACTTGTTCCTCTCAGTGAAGGCCGTATCAACGAGTCCGGTCAATTGGAATGTCCTTATCACGGTTGGAGTTTCGATGGACAGGGCACATGTAAAGCAATTCCCCAAATGGGGGAGGGCGCTCGCCCTGAATCCCAGCGAACGAGATGCGGGAGCTTGCCCACTGCGATAGGCCAGGGATTGTTGTTTGTCTGGAGCGGCACGGCTTCAGCGGCTGACCCTGCATCGCTTCCTTTGGTTCCTGTTCTGCAGGAGCAGGGAGAAGGTTGGGCGGATGGCTGGATCGTTCAGGACACGTTCCGCGATTTGCCGATGGATGCTCTAACGCTCCTTGAGAACGTTTTGGATGTGAGCCATGTCCCTTTCACGCATCACCGCACCGTGGGCAAAAGGGAGAATGCATCTCCAGTGGAAGCGGTAATTACCAGCGAGGATTCGCAAGGGTTTCAAGCGTTTTGGCAGGAAGGCCCTCGAAAGGGAAAGCTCGGCTCACAGGACACGCACTTTCGAGCTCCCCAGCTGATGTGGCATGACCTCACGGCGAAGGGGTTTGCTCGCATCTTGACGGTTGTTTATGCCGTACCGATCAGCCGAGGAAAATGTCGTTTGTTTGCTCGGTTCCCCTTCCAGTTCAAGGCTGTTGCGCCTCGTGTCTTGGTGGGGTTGCGGCCTCGCTGGTTGCAGCACATCGGTAACCACAAGGTCTTAGAAGACGATCAGGTCTTTCTGCACTGGCAAGAACGGGTCTTGGAAACCGCTGGAGGTAGTGCTGCTGCTGAACAGGCCTTTGCCCTCCCCACATCGGCTGATGTGTACGTCAAGGCGCTGCATCGTTGGGTCAACCGCCAAGGAGGTGAACCTTTTGCAGGCCAACCGCTCCCACCGCGTCAGGATGTAGAGGTCTTAATGGACCGATATCACAGTCACACCAAGCACTGTCGCAGCTGCTCGGTTGCTCTCCGCCGCATTCGCTCGCTACGGCCTTGGCTCTGGGGCTCGCTGTGGTTGTCTGCTGTGTTGATCGGAGCGGGGCAGCTGAGTTGGCTGCTCTGGTTGGGTGTGGGTCTGGCTGCGCTGAGCGGTCTTTCGCTCCGACAAACGTCGCGTTGGCAACGCGGATTGCGCGTGGGGGATGGTCAGGCGCCCCGAAATCAGCGAATCTGAGAAAGTCTGCTCAGTTAGCACGATGATCAGCGTCACATCGCCTTGTCCCGAGAGCACGATCCTGGCGCTTGGGTTGCGTGATTGGCCGATTTGGGGCTGCGATATCAGCACATTCCCCTGGACCTATGACCAGCGAGAAACCTGCTTGATCCTGGACGGGCAGGTGACGGTGACTCCGGACGGCGGCGAGCCCGTTCGCTTCGGTGCGGGTGATCTTGTTGTGTTTCCGAAGGGGATGACCTGCACCTGGGAGGTCATCCAACCTGTCCGCAAGCATTACCAATTCGGCTAGGCGCTTCGATAGAAGCATTCCGAATCAAGCCTTGATTGGGGTTGGAGGACACTCAGATGTCTGAGTCTGAGCTCCACTGTGGGCTGCAGGGCCTCCAGCCAACGCGTACGAGTTCTCGCCAAAGTTGATCAGCCGTTTGCTGGCTCAAATGGACACGCGTTTTCAACAGGGGAGAGTCACCTGAAAGAGGTCGCCCTGAATCCACGAAGACGTGTGGATCACGGCTCCAACTCCTTTCGTCGGGGTGGAAGCGTTTCGTGTCAGTGGACTTGGGATCCTGGATCCAGTTTTGGTGTGGCATGTCTTTCGAGGGCTGATGACTGAGTCATGCATCCACGCTTCAGCCTGGAAGGGGGCGTAGGGCGAGCTCGGAGCCAAAAATCTGTCGCTGGTACAGATGTTCTAGTTGAGTTCTGTGCGTGCGTCAACGCCCATGCTGTTGTTACTGGCTAAAACTGAATCAGGCAGGCTGGATTCATCGTGGATATTGCTGTATGGGAAGCGGAGTGTGCATCCGCGTCTCTTCAAAAGGTCAAACGAGTTCTGCTTGAGCCTGGTGCTGACGAACTTGTTTTAGAGGTCCTTTACTGCGGTCTTTGCCACAGCGACCTGTCGATGATTGACAACAGCTGGGGCATTAGCCAATACCCGCTCGTTCCTGGCCATGAAGTTGTGGGCCGGGTGGTGTCTGTTGGAGCTGGCGTGGCCGCAACCGCGATTGGGGAGATCCGAGGGTTGGGTTGGATCAGTGGCAGTTGTTTTCGCTGCAATCAATGTCTGGCGGGTACCAGCAATCTTTGTCCGTCCCTGGAAGCCACGATCGTGGGCCGCCAGGGCGGGTTTGCCAGCCATGTCAAAGCGCATCAGGATTGGACCGTTGTTCTGCCAAAAGGGTTGGATCCGGCCGTGGCAGGACCGTTGTTCTGCGGTGGAATCACCGTCTTCGCTCCTCTCCTGGATGAGCAGGTGTCGCCGATGGCCCATGTGGCGGTTGTAGGGATCGGTGGACTAGGTCATATGGCGCTGCAGTTTGCTAGAGCCTGGGGCTGTGAGGTGACCGCGCTCACCACCGACCTCAGCAAGGCAGATGAGGCCAGGGGCTTTGGGGCCCACAACGTGATGCTCCTGAAAGAGCTACCCGCATTGGCGGGACGTTTCGATCTTGTGATTAACACCGTGAATCAACCGCTTGACTGGTCTGCTGTGATGGGATCTCTGGCCCCAAGGGGTCGCTTGCATCAGCTGGGAGCTGTCTTGCAGCCCATACAAGTTGGTGCTTTCGATTTGATTTCCTTTCGTCGGTCGATCACGGGAAGTCCCACGTCGTCACCAGGGAGTCTTCGAAAAATGATGGAGTTTTGCGTGAGGCACGACATCAAACCCCAGGTGGAGCATCTTCCGTTCGATCAGGTCAATCAAGCGATTGAGCGCTTGCATCGCGGTGATGTGCGCTACCGCTTCGTGCTCGATCAGACGGCCTAAAGAATGGATGAGTCTGCGCTTAGCTGTCTGGTTGGTGTTATGGAATCCATCATTCAGCACAACCAGATAGGAGGAGTTTGGTTTTTGTGTTCTCTCGCTTTTCCTGCCAAGTCGCAGCATCAACAGCCCATTTTTTTTTGAACTCTTCGCTATTTCGAGCGCTGAGTTTGCAATTTAAATACTCAAATCGTCTGGATCCTGCCGCTCCCCCGATCCAGGATTGGCTTTGAGATCCGCATTTCTTTTTTACGTGCTTTTTTCGAGCTTTTTTGTAGGACTCTTGCTCTTCAGCATTAATCCTGTCCAGGGTGGTTGAAAAGATGTCGCAACTGGCATGAACTGAGCTGGATGCTCCCAACGCGAGCAGCAGTAGCGGAAGGTAAAGACGTTTGGTTTTCATGCTGACTGCTGCATTCACAGAGAGTCATCATCGCTCTATGGCTCTCGAATCTCAGTACAACATTTCCGATCGCCATGGTTTGGGCTCGTGCTTGAAGGTAAGGAGACGCCATCCACTGTTGATGTGCTCCCCAAGACAAACCCTTGTGACTTCCTACCTGGTCCGATCAGATTTAGATCGTTGCTGGAGACCTCTCGTTGATCGTCACCTCTAAAAAGATGGTTGATCCCAGCCAGTACCTCGTGACTGATGGTCACATCTACAAACGCATTGACATGCCAAATGCTCCCTCTAAGCAGTGGAGGCTAGAAGAATTGGATATTGAAGAAGCGATTCGCTCGATGATCTCGGATTTTGGAGGTCGCAGTGATGAGCCTTAATCACGTTGTGGAGACGCATGCAGATTGAGCAGAGGCGAAGTGATTGCGGTAAGCACATTCAGCTGAAACGTGGCCATACCTTGATGAAATCGTTGATGTTTACCTAATTTTGTGCGGAGGGCGTTGAAGGCTGATCGTTGATTGCTGGGCTTGACCCCGATCTCATCTCTCCTTCAATTGGGGTATGACATTTTTAGATCAGGAGATCGAATCAGAATCTGATTAGGTTTAGATCTTCGGCAGAGAATTGCGTTGTTAAGGCTCGACCCAACATGAAAGCACCAGAAGCCTTACTCGCTTATCTCCAACAAACCCCTGGTATGGAATCAGGCTCCAAGCGATTGGTGTTGCTGTTCACTCAGCTGGGTGATTTCGACTCAATGGAATATGCCCAAGCCCTTGTGCCTGCTCTCTCCCGTTTAGAGCATGTAGGAATTAAGACCTTGGGCATCGCGATCGGGGATCAAGCGGGTGCTGATCGTTTTTGCGTTTTTACAGGATTTCCAAGGTCTCAGCTTCGGGTGGTTCCCGATGCGGAGCTGCATTGCAGTGTTGGTCTCTCGCCTGGGCTTCAGGCTGCTGGAGGTCCTTGGCCATCCCTCTTGCTGATGTGTGCAGGGATTGGCTCGCCCGGAACTCTTGCGGAAGTTCTGAGGGGATATACGGGGGATCGCAGTGCCCCAGCTCGTTTTGATGATTCTTCCCTGTTCCGCCTGGCTGGGGGAAGCGGATTCCAACGTCCGTTTGAGCTGGCCACGGTTCGTCTTCGCAACATGAATGAAGTGTTAACGAAGTGGAGTACCTATGTACCCAACAACGCCTACATCACTCAGCGAGGCGGCACGTTCCTTTTGGACGAGGATGATTCCGTTCTCTATGTCCACCGCGACAAGGGCATCTTGGGCTTCTCGGAGACCATGAATCTGCCACTCGCTTTTCTTGACCCTTGGCTGGACCGTGAGCACTGAAATGGATGCAGCGCAACCGCTCCCTCCTTGGAGACCCCTGTTGTCTGCGGCGCGCAAGCGAGAAGGCCGCTTACCGGGTGGTCGCTGGTTGCAGCTTGCAAGTCTTTCCTTGGATGGCTACCCGAGGGTGCGAACGCTCGTTTTCCGCGATTGGAGTGCTGCGGCGACGCTGGATCTGCTCACGGATGCTCGCAGTGAGAAGTGCTTAGAGATTGAAAGAACGCCTGAGGTGGAGTTGTGTTGGTTGTTTCGTAAGGCCCGTGAGCAGTTTCGCCTTCGTGGAACGGCAACGCTGATTGCTCCCTCCGGGGATTCTGTGGATTTGGATCAACACTGGAAGCGGCTCCCACCCTCTGGACGATCAGTCTGGGCTTGGCCTCCTCCCGGTGATCCGTTTGATCCTCAAGGCCCATGGCCTCAGGAGGTTTCAGATGATTCAGCTACGCCAGAGCATTTGCGCCTGCTTCGGATTTCGTTGTACCTCGTAGAGCAGCTTGATCTGAAGCCACACCCGCATTTGCGACGGTTGTGGACAGCTTCCAGGCAATGGCAAGAACAAAGGATTAATCCTTGAGTGCCCAGAGCGCGAGTCCGCCACCACGACCACGAGCGGCCATCCATCCATCGTGGTTGCGTTCGATCAGAGCAAAAAAAGGCATACGTTTTTGATCTGGAGTGGGCAATGCTTTTTTGAGCAAGACGACGCCACCAATTCGGAGCGTCAGCGAATCGAAGCGAAAGATTAGTAGTGGGCGCTTCCCTTTCAATAAACCTGGACCTTGGAATTTGAGTTCAAGAGGCCCAAAGTTGACGGCGTTAGAAAGACGTAATTCACTGCTGTTGTCCTCTAGATCTGCTGCGATCTCGAGGCGGGCCTCCAGGCTTCTCAGTATCCAGCTGCTGAATGGATTGGCTTTATGGTCTCCCTTCGACCAAACCGTTTGCAGATACCAGCATCCCAAGAGATCGCTGCTCTTGAGGCCAGTGCCTGTCAGGCGGACAGCCTTTTCCCTGGCGTTCAGAATGGCGAAGTTCATGAGAGCGGGGAGGCGGCAAGGAATCGTCGCATTGAAAAAATCTAAAGATGCTGCTGTTTCGGTGTTGAGTTAGACAACTTTTAAGAGGTTTTCAAGGGATGTTTTAACGATCTTGAATGGATTTCTTAATGGGTGAATGTTGCTATCGGAATGATTCCTCAAAAATGGTAATCCTCAAATGTATTGGCGAGAGTCAATTTTTTTGTGAAAAAGTTTTGATGCCATCTGAGGTGTACTTGTTTGAGGCGCCCGATGAGGCTCGCCTTGAATTCTGGTTGCTGAATGGCGGCGAGCCAATGCTGCACACCACGGCCGAGGCTAAGGACTATGCCCTCCTAAGCCACCACAGGCTGGGTGATCCTTGATCATGCATAGATCTGAATGTGGGCTATGGCCGATCTGCTCGCTGACGCTGTTGCCCTGAGCTGGGAGCAGCTGGAATCCTTGGCACCCGCTCCTGCAGAGCGTTGTGAGGGCCCAGCAAATGCCCAAGCCACATTGCGCTTGTTTGGACAGCCGGAGTCTCAGGTGCGGGTCACGTTGTTTCGTGATCATCACGCCTGGTGCCCGTATTGCCAGAAGGTGTGGCTATGGCTGGAGTTTCGTCGAGTCCCCTATCGGATTCGAAAAGTCACCATGCGCTGCTATGGCCAGAAAGAGCCTTGGTTTACCGCCAAGGTGCCGTCAGGAATGCTTCCGGCTCTTGAGTTAGATGGCGGGCTCCTCACAGAAAGTGATCGCATCCTTGAAGCGTTGGAGCATGCCTTTGGCGCTTTGGGCGCAGGGATGCATGACAAACGGGTGCGCCGGTTGCGCGATCTCGAGCGTCTTTTGTTTCGTGCCTGGTGCATGTGGCTTTGCACCCCCAGGCTGAACAACCGGCAGGAGGCTCAAGCGCGAGAGCAGTTTCAGACGGTGGCACGTCAAATGGAGGCGGCTCTTATGGCGGGAGGTGGCCATTGGCTTGATCCTGATCGTCCGGATGGAGCTCATCCCGGAACGGCAGATTTGGTGTTCGTTCCTTACGTGGAGAGGATGAATGCCTCCTTGGCTTACTTCAAGGGCTTTGCGCTTCGCCAAGAGCATCCAGTCATCGATCGATGGTTCAACGCTTTGGAGCAGCTTTCGACCTATCGCGGTACGCAGAGTGATGTCCATACGCATGCCCATGACTTGCCACCTCAAATGGGGGGTTGTTGGCGCAATGGAAGTCCTGAACAGCAAGCGATGGAGCGTGAGGTGGATCAAGGCGCTGGCCTTGCTGAACTCGAAACAAGTTGGTCTGAGCAGATCGATGAAGACGGTGTGATGTCTTCCCATAGAGCACTAGAGAGAGTGTTGCGCCATCGTTCTGCGCTGATGGAACGCAATCCTCTCGGTGCTGCTTTTGATCAGCCTCTGCGGGCTGCATTGACCTGTTTAGTGTCTGGAGATGTGTGTCAGCCAAATGCTGACACTGCAAGCGCTCTGCGTTACTTGAGAGATCGAATTTCGGTGCCAAGAGATATGCCTTTGCAGGCTGCTCGGTTGTTAAGGAAGGCCCTTGAATCAACGGCAGTTCTTGATGGCGAGGCTCAACCAGCACCGCCGCCGTTTGAGCATCGTTTAGATCAAGACCCAAAGCCATTTTTGATCCTGTGAGGGTTTGCTTGTCTTCTGGTGATCGCGATCCGGCAGGCTAGCTGCATATGTGAGATCACCATGTCGAGCAATCATGAGGCCCAAGGGGGCTCTGGTTTCGGAACCGGCAACGCTGGCGGGAGCAAGCGCAATCGAAATAGCAAGCGCAAACCTGGTCACTCCAACCATGGTCGTGAGCGTCAGCCCTTGGGTAGGGATCCTGATTTTGAAGCGATTTGCGCGAGGCAGGCCCTGGGATTGGCTCTTTCGGGTCGGTTAACAGAGCAGGCGGTGAAGAGGGTGCACAAAGATCTCGCTGTTCAGCATCACCCTGACAAAGGTGGCGATCCAGAAATGATGACGCGTTTGAACAATGCTCGCGACGTTTTGCTCCAGCCTGAGATGTTAGACATCGTGGCGCCGTGACATCGAGGTTGACTTAGATACGGACTCTGGACGCTTTCCGAATAGCAGTCTGTTTTTTGTGCTTTGTCTAATTTTTCTTGGCAGTGGCTTATTAGGAGTAGAAAAAGTCATGGATCCTGATTAGCCGATTCGTGTTTTCTTATGCAGCAATGCTTGGTGGCGCAAGAGCGATTTGCTTGGATGATCTGATTGATAATTTATTTCGATGGAAGTAGGCCGATTTCGTCTCTCTTGACGCGCACGCTGGTCAACATGCCCTTGTATGGCATCAGAGAATCAGTCGCTAGAATGATATGCCATCTGCGATTGATGATGATATCGAATTGTTATTTCGTGTTTTAGGATGTGGGGGTGATTGAAGTATGTCTGAAATTTTGACTTCTGCTCAATGATGCTATTAAGGCAATGCTAAGGTGGATTGATTGATGGTTTCTATGTTTACTGAAGAGAGGTTTACATATACATTTAAGAGCGAAATTTCTAGGCCTCAGCTCGATGGCTATAAAGCGCTTCAGGAGAGAATGAATCATGTTGCCATGAAGTTTGAGGGTTATCTTGGGCAGGATCTTGACTTCTCCCCGCTTCCATCAAGTAGTGGATGCCTTTGTACTGCGAGAGTAACGTTTGTCAGTCTTCAGTTTTGCTTGGCTTGGTTGGATAGTACTGAGCGTCGTCAGATCTTAAATGAGGCAGAGGCTTCGCTTGATTATAAGTATTATTCGTTGTTAGAACCTCATTCCTTTGATCAGTGGCTCAACTATCGAAAAGGTATGCAAACGCCTATTTGGAAAATTAATTTATTGGTTTGGTTGGCACTTTATCCTTCAGTGATGATTCTGATTATGACTGGTCAGAATACCCTAGATGTTCTGCCCTTACCGCTAAATATGTTAATTAGTAATGCCATTACTGTTGCAGTAACGGGTTGGTGGTTTGTGCCATGGTTGAGCCAACGGTATAGCGGTTGGTTGCAGACTAATAGCCAACGCTTGAATTTGATCTATGCATCTTCGGTGCTTGGCTTTCTCCTTTTGTTTTTGTTATTTTTTAGTGCCTTGTGGGATGGCTGAAAGTAGCCATATATCCCGCTAGTAACTGCTTTTCCAGAGTTTTTAATTGTTGCTCATTCTGGCAACAATTAAGGCTTTTTTTGCCTCTTTTTGTGTATTTTCGGGGTGACAATCATGACAATTCTTCTCTCTCTATCATTGATTGATTTCTCTAAGATTCTCGATATGGACAAGTTTTGCATCTATAGTTTGATCGATATTAATCGATGTCGAAATGAGCTTTTCCTAGCTTTAAGATGGTCAATTTCTAATATTTTAGTTTAAAACGAGAGGGTGACTGCTGAGATTAGTATTGAAAATAGATTCTCTATTTGCTGTATGCGAATGATCTCTTGCCTACAAGATTTTCTGCAAGTTGTTTTTGCTAATAAAGGTCAAGTGAAATGGAAAAGATGTCTTTGTAGTGAGATTTAGAGAGATAAATACCAGCGGATGATATCTGCTACTTGGCCTGCAGGTCCATGACCACTAATCAATTCTCCGATGATAGCTGCCATAAACCCCAACATCGCCACTCTTCCGTTCAGACGCTCTACAAAGCCTAAGGATCCTTGATTCCAGGGGCGTTTCGTTGTTAGCCCCTCACCGAAAGCTTCCACAGGTTCGTACTGAAAATTTTGGGGTGACAAATGGTTTCCATCAAATCGATGTTGACTTTATGCAGAGATCCAGCTTCTTTTCATAGGCTTGGGACACCCTTAGGCCCGAACCCATGGATTCTGTTCGTTTAAAAGCACTGTTTACCAAACCCTATGGACAGGCAGCACCCACGGAGTCGCAATGGAGGGAGTTATACGACGAACAGGTTTGCTTTCAAGATCCAACACAGGAGCGTCAAGGAATTGAGGCCTATATCGCAGCTCAAGATGGACTGATGAAACGGTGTGACGATATTTATCTAGAGACTAGTGCAATTGCCATTAATAACAATATTGCTTTTATTGAATGGGAAATGGGATTAAAAATTAAGGGGATAGAGTTCATTTACCCTGGTGTTTCTCGGCTAGAGATCAATGCCGATGGAAAGGTCATCAGTCATCGAGATTATTTTGACTTTATTGGTCCTACCTTTGGCCCTGTCCCAGTTCTTGGCAGTTTCGTGAGATGGCTCTACAAGAGATTTGTGGATTGATAGGAGTTTGAGCTCACGCTCAAACAGCATCAAATATGGTTCGATTCAGCGTGTAGAGGAATTTTGAGGTGAACGACTTTGGCTCAGCTTCCAAAACGTGAGACTCATAACGGCTGCACCAAATCCGAGAAAAACGGTGATCAATGCTTCGCTTGACATGTTAAGGGTTTGTTACAAAACTCATCATGGCGCATGGGCCTGCATGGGTGCGAGTGAGTAATTATTCCTAAATTCTGCGCCCCGTCTACGCACTTCTTTACAAAAGGGCATGGTTTTGATTACGGTGTGTTGAGAAACGTAAACTCAATGCTGAGATCCATTGCGACCAAACCCTTCCTTTCGGATTTCGGAATATTGCTTTTGCGTGTCATTACTGGAACTTTGTTGATCCATCATGGATACGAGAAGCTCGCAAATATTGAAAATTTTGCTGACGCCTTCGTGCGTCCTCTCCATCTCCCCTTCCCAATCCTGCTCTCTTACATCGCAGCTTTTTCAGAGGTGATCGGTAGTTGGCTGTTGATCACGGGATTTCTTGACACGTTTCGGTGCACTGGCGATCATGGGAACGATCTCAGTTGCCATCTATCACGCCATCATCACTGCAGGATTCAACATCTATCTTGCTGGAGCTTCTGGGTCTGTACTTCGGGGCCGCCGTGGCGATCTTGGCTATGGGCCCAGGACGTTTTCGCGATCGACGAATTAATTGTGCGCCGCTTTCAGTCCTGAGCTGGAGCGCGAGCAGTCTGGCTCCATCGATACAGTTGTATCAGAAGGTGGAGCCGCTTAGCTTCTAGTCAGTCTCATGGAAGGGTGAAGCCGGACTGGAGATGTTTGACGTCGAGCATGACCCAGCTCAGCCAAATCACCACGCCGATCACCCCTGACACTGCAGCAAACTTTGCCTACGTTGCGAAGTAGCAGTTCGCCAACACTCATCTCTCGCAAGGTTCTGTCCCGATCAGCCTCCATCCTGCTTGATCAGTGACACCAATGACCATTCCTCTTAATTCCCCCTCAGTCAGCCTTTTGATTGTGGGGGTTTTCTTTGGGGTTCTTCAGGTCTGGTGGATTCGCTCCTTGTGGTTTAGAAATGCAGCGCGTCAAAAAGCTCAACCCTTGAGCTCCAAACAGTTTCGAAAGGATTTGGAACGAATATTCAAGAATGAATTCTGAGTCCTCAGGCAGGTTCTTCCCCATGATTGAGGACGCGCCACGTGTCTATTGGTTGGATGGGCTCTCTTCAAATCTATGAATTGGAGTCAGACCAGATTCCAATCGTGACCGATTGGTCCCGACGCGAGGGATTTGCCCCAGGTCTTGGGGACATTGAGATTTACCGGCATACCGATCGTCAGGGGTTGTGGATTGCCTGGCTTGATCAGCGAGCCGATTGGTTGCATTGCGGGCGTTCGTTACAACCTTGATTATGGATTTATTGGCCTCTATCTCGTTGTTCCACATCAGAGAGGTCATGGCTATGGAAAACAGCTTTGGAAGCATGCTCTCGACCACCTTGCTGACCTCACCTGTATCGGATTAGAGGCAGCCCCGGCTCGAATTTTGGACTATGCGGGCTGGGGATTTGAATCGTCTTCAATGACCACCCGATGGAGCTGCTTCAACAAGGGTGAATTCAGATGACTTATGGGGCGGTCTTCCACCCGGTTTGCAGGTGGTGGAGGGAAGCGATGTGCCTTCAGAAGCTGTTCAGCTGTATGACGCTCAGCGAGAGCCAAGTCCCAGACCCCACTTTCCTTGCCGATTGGCTTGGACATCAGTCTGGTCAAGTTCTTGCCCTTCTTGATGACAGCGGCAACTGCCACGGATTCGGCCGTATTCGCCCATGCCTTTTGCAAGATGGTGAAGGTTGGCGCATCGGCCCCCTCCTTGCCGATTCTCCTGGCTTAGCCGCGTATCTCATCCGGAAGCTTCAGCAGCGCCACCCAGGAGTGCTTGTTGATTGATACCCCTGGATTTAACTCTGCATGCGAATGAGCTCATGGCCTACACTGGGATTTACGGCTGAGTCGGAAACCATGCGGATGTATCGAGGTGATATGCCGAAGTTGGCTTTAAACGACGTGTTTGCTCTGGCCTGTTTGGAATTGGGTTGAGTGGCTTGGCTTTACTTCTTAGCCGCATAGACGACGGCTCCACCTGCAACGAGCGTCAGGGCGCCAGTGGTAAGTAGGAATCCAACCAACAGGGTGAAACCAATCAAGGAACCAAGCAGCGACATCTTGATGCGTAGAAGCTTGGACTTCATCAACATCACCATCAAGATCACGATGGTGGCTTTGAGGCCAGCCACCTTGCCTGCACTGATCAGGCAGAACGGATTAAGAGGAAGCATTTTTTCGCCTTCTAGGTTCCGCTGATTCTGACGAGTTTGATCTCTCATCTGTGAGATCTTCCATCGCGAGCATCCGCCATCGATGATGGATGGCATGTGTGGACGTTTTGCACTCACTGCGGATGCCCTTCAGCTCCCGGCGGCGATTCGGGAGCGAATGGATGATGTGCATCTCTCGCGCTATGCACCACGGCAACTGATCCGCCCTTCTGAACCCGTGTTGGGATTGCGTCGAGAGGAGTGCAAGACCGAAGCCGCGCTCATGCTTTGGGGCTTGATTCCTTCCTGGGCGAAAGACCCCTCCGCAGGACCTCGACCCATCAACGCCCGCTCTGAAACCGTCGCCGAGAAAGCGAGCTTTCGAGCAGCCTGGCGCCACCGGCGATGTTTGATTCCAGCTACTGGATTTTTCGAAAAAAACTACTTGGTACGCCGTCTTGATCAACGTTCCTTTTGGATGGCTGGGTTGTGGGAGCGCTGGCTTGGTTCGGATGGGAGTGAACTTGACACCTGCACGATTCTCACCACGGCACCGAATTCTCTGATTCAGCCGCTGCACGATCGAATGCCTGTGTTGATTCCTGATGGTCTGGAAGAGGCATGGCTGGCCGTTGCTGATGGCCATGACCTCCGCGCTTTAGAACCACTCCTGATGGGTTGGGATCCTCAAGGTTGGATTGTGGAACCGATTCAATCGGGCGGGAACCAACCATCTCCATCTGCTGTCCAGGGTTCGCTGTTTGACATCCAGTGATCCCCGTTCCTTGCTGATCAATCTCGAATCCGTTGCTCCCTGAGGCGTCGCATGCTGTTGCGGGGCATGATCCGATTGTCTTTGAGTGAACGGAGAGGGGCGTCTCGATTCGCTGTTCTTGGGTTCAAGCTGATGAGCACCATCAAAGCAATCAAGCCCAGCAATGTGATCCCAGACCGAATCGGTGAGATCATTTTCAATCCTCCACTGACGTCACCACATTCTGTTCGAGTGGTAGCAATTCATCGTCGTCGTTTGCACGAGTACGAACAGGAGCATTGAAACCACGTGCTCGTGGGTTCTTGACCTCAAAAGGGCCTGGTGTGCCTCTGGGCACAGCGAGTCGGAGGGCGAATGGATGGGGCCCTGGGTCTACATCTCCAATCGATCCAACCCGTGTGCGGTTTTGAAGCACTGGCTCACCGCTGCGATCAAGAATGCGTGCATAAACATCTGTATCGACGACAGCGCGTTTGCTTGGATTATCGACTGTGCCGCTGAGCACGTAGCAGCTGGCTCCCTCAGGACTTGTGATGTTGTTGCGCGTATTCCCTTGAGCCTGGCCTGGTTGTGCCCCTGGGTCACTGGCATCGCAAGGAGCTAAGGCCACGTCACTCAACCGCAGTTCAGCTGCCAGAACGGGGGTACTGATCAGCAAACACATTGCGATCAGAAGTGAAATAAGTGAGCGCTGAATCATGGCTTGGACGGGGTTCAGATCTGCACCATGCCGCAGCGCATGCCCTTTAGGACAGCTTGCACCCGATTGTTGACCCCAAGAATTTTTAGCAGTCGCTTGGTGTAAGTCCGGGAGGTTTGTTCACTCACGGTTAAGGCCTCTGCAATCTCCCGATCTGTCATTCCCTGTGCAAGAAGATCGAGAACTTCATATTCTCTCGGCGTGAGCCTGGGACAGCTCAAATAGGGCAAATGACCTGAGCGAAGAGAGGCACTCCGGTAGGAGTGATGCCCTAAGACCGCGAGCACAGCTGCTTCAAGGGGCTTGCGATCTTCAATGATGTCGGCTTCCGCGACAACCGCTTCAAGCCAGGAGGCGTTGGCGTATTCGACAGGGATGGCATCTCCGAGAGCCAGGACGACGACCTTGAGCGAAGGTTGCTGCTCGCGTGCTTTGCGAGTTAATTCGAAACCATTTCCCTTTTCCAGCCGATCGGTGCAAATCAGAAGCTCAAAGGGTTCTTTTTCTAGGTATTTAATACAACTGTCTTCATCAGTTACTGCACAGCCAATACATCCTGTGTCTTGAAATGAATCACAAAAACAACGGAGAAAAAAGCGCCCCTTCATCGCAAGGGCGACCTTCCCTGTCACCGTGACCGTAAGAAGGCGATCTTCATTCTCGCGCTGCTCTTGGTTCTGGATATAGGGGGTCAGATCCATGGTCCGGACATCTTGCAGCGCAGGAACGTTCTCAGCGATCCTCTCAAAAAATTTACGACGTCATCGGTTCGATGGGGGCTTAGTCGTCATAAACGAGGCATTCCGGGGCATCGGGATTGATTTCGCAATGCAACTCCAAAGGAGAGGGGTCTTTATGCTCATCAGGGTGGTTTCGCTTATAGGTCTCGAGCCTTTCAAGTTCTTCTTTTAGATGAGCTTGTTTGCCAGCATCACCATCTCTCTTTGCTTTTTCAAGATCTGCTAGGTCTTTGGAGATATGGTTTTCAATGCTTTCCATATAGAAATCAAATGATCATTCAATATTCAAAGCTTTCCGGCTTTGGGCAGATACCCCCAGATGGGGACCTTTGAATTGACCCCAAATGGGGGTCGAAGAGTTGTCCTTTGCTAAGGCAATGTGAAGTTGATTCACAATAAGGCTTAGCTAATGAGCACGAGCCCAGCAATCACGATCGGAGAATTGGAAGCAAAGTATCCCCTTTATTGCAAGGCGATGCGTCTTTTGCTTTCAGAAGGCCGCTCACCCCTGCAAATGAAGAAAACTTTGTGTTGGGAAAGGCTGGAGACACTACACATGTCTCTCCCTCGTCGTTATAAGGCTCCCTTCGCATTTGTTACGTCTGTTTCAGAGAGATTTGGGAGATTGAAAAACTTATACAAGGAAAAGTGGGAAGATGTAGCGCTTCTGTTGGAAATATAAAGCGATAAAATTATTGTTTAGCATGTCTTCCGTGATGCTTTTGGAAGATTTCAATGTCTATGTGTTTGGATGAGTTGATTCGAAAAAGTCGATTCAATGATTTTCTAATTAACGACTTTTCTTTTTACTTTGGTTGATTGCTGTTGTATCGGCAAGCATTTGCAAGAAGAGGTGTTCTGGATTCAAGTATTGGTTTGGCATTGCTTCGTGGAGTCTGCTCAGTCGATTCCAGCAAACAGTTTTTTGTGCCTTTTCCATCGAGGAACCATCTTGAATCAGAATTTGTAATGCTTTTAGATAAATTGATTGCTGATCACGTAGTTCGGAAATGCTTTGAGTGGTGCTGAATGTTGGAGAGGTCACTATGCGCAAGCCTCGGATAGAAGTTCATGAGCAGTTTGCTTAGGTGAAGAAAGTGGGTGGAGTTCTGAGCTAATGGACCTTGTCGCCGCAGCATCCTTCAAGGATGACCCTGCTACCTAATAAGACGAGTGTGAAAGTCCATCCATCAATTGAGAAACTCATTTTTTGCTTCGAGAGTGCCCTTGTACTGAGCTGTGGATGGAGAATGCTCTATGTGAGGCGATTTTGTTAGTCCCTATTTGGGGATGATTAGTGGCCTATGAATGAGCTGAAACTCATGAGATGATGGATTTATTGATTGGTTATGCCAGTCTTGCAAGGTCTAGGCTTGCTGACTACGGCTCTAGGAAGATAGGGATTTGCGAAATGGTTATTCGTTTGTATTCACATTTGAATTTCCCTTTAGGGCCACTCAGGATGTTGCTGAATGAAAGCATCCATGAGTCTCTCTAATTGATTCAATCTTGTTGATGTTGTCTCATGATATGTATTGCTTTATATTGAAATAGCTAGGCCTAGTCTCTAATAGGCTTAGACTAATAAGCTCTGCGGTGAGCTAGCGGGCAAAGGCTAATCACGATTGGATGATTTGAAGGCAAAATTACTGGTCTTCTTTTCTAGCCATTGCTACAGGAGGAAAGGTTTGCTTTTGCCGTCTTTAGAGCATCCTCGCAAGCCGATCGATCCTCCGCATCGATATCCCCCTGGCTTCCATTTAGTCGTGCTTCCAGGAAGGCAATTTCGTCGATCCAATAGTCTTTGCCTTTTGCAGAATCGTTGCTCATCTGAGGTTGTCTGGCTGCAGATTCATTCTCTCTTCTTTGCGAGCAATTTGCAATCTGCCCCCTTGGCCTCCAGTATGTTTGCTTACCAGAGTTGAAATTTTGTTGTATCAGTAGAAGATGCGGACAGCTTTTGGCTAAGAGCAACGGCTGCTAGCACTGGTGCAACCACACCTATGACAATTGTCTTGGTTATGAGCTGCTGCAGCTCATTGTGTTTGGATTGGCCATAGTGAAAGCCCTTAATTGCACTCGTCATCGGTATGATTGCATTCTAATAATCGTACCGAATCATGTTTTCTTGGTCTTAGAGTTGGCTGAAAGTTCTATTAAGTGCCAATGAATAATGATATTTTCTAATGTATGAATCAATCCTTTGAGCTTGTCTTCCTTGCATTGAAAATGTGTTTTAACCACTCCTATTGTTCTGAATATGATCGATGAGATCAATTCAGTACAAGTTGAATCGCGCGGCGGCTGCTGTCGATGGCCAAGACAATGGCTAGTCCTCGCAGGCAACGCACCAAAACAGATGAATCAAAAAGATCGAGGCGTCTCGCTGTCCATTGGGCGGCTAATGCCGCAACGCTGCCCAGCGTGAGCCCCATCCAGGGAATCCCCCGTCCTTCGTGCAGAAATTGGAGTGACGCTGCACTGGCTGAGCAGAGCACGGCCACTGTGCTCAGGCGAATGGCCTGATGGATAGGGACTGCAAAAGGCCCGCTCATGAGTGGTACGAGCACGAGTCCGCCGCCCAGGCCAAGCATGCCTGCTGTCCAGCCCGCGATGCAGCCCACTCCAGCGAGCAGGGGTGCGGATGTTTCTTCTGGTTCAGAGCAGAGTGGCCTCTCGATCTCTTGCTCTATCTTCTGCGTCTTCGATTGTTTCTTCGTCTTCGATTGTTTCTTCATCTTCATTTGTCTCAGCTTTTGGCGGCTCTTTGATGGAAAAAGCCAACAACACATACACCGCTGTCTGCATGGCTAACAGCATCCATCCAGCGGCAAGGCCACCGAGTCCTCCAAAGACCAACGCTGATCCGAAGCCTGCTAGGCCAATGGCTAAAGCCGATCTTGTTGGCAGGCTCCCACTTTGCAGGTGCACGATTGTCCCAGCTAAAGCGGTCGGCACAATCGCAAAGCTGCTAGTGGCGAGAGCCTGATGAGGCGGCAGGTTGAGCCAGAGCAGAACCGGCGCAAAGATCAGACCGCCGCCGATTCCTAACAATCCAGCCAAACCTCCCGCCAAGAGTCCGAGGCTGATCAAGATCGGTATATCCCACCAAGGCACCACGGCGACTGTTCCAGTGCGGTCTCAGCATGCTGTGAATGGCTGTCGCTATGGGGCTTATGCAGTTCAGATGGTTACTGATTTTGTTGAAAAGTGGCAAAGTGAACTACGCAGTTGCGCCTCTTACCTCAGAATAGTTAAAAATGAATCAGGTAGGTGAAGGGATGAATCCGGCTAAACAGCATCGCAAGCTTCATAAGCTTCTCTCTAAGGCTGAAGTGTGCCTCACGCGCGACGAAGCTCAGAAAATTTTAAAGAAAGCTGCTAAAACACAGCGCAAAATCGATGAAGGCCCTTCAGTTGAAAATATTGAAGCAAATATAATTGTGATTGACGATATGATTTAATTAAATTAATTCATTGAGTATGCAAAGCATATTTAATATTTGTTCAAATTACACAATCAACTATATTTTCTGATTAAAAACCGTTTTGTTTTTGCTTAAGTTCTAAAAAAGAGACATTGCTTTGATCTTTGAAACTTTCTTGGGGTCTAACCCTTGAAGGTCATTGGCTTCGATGAGGTCTCTTTTCATCATTTCTGCGAGAGAGAAGAGAATGGTGTCGTAGTTGAAATCCATTCTTCCTTCTAATGCGAATCTCTCCGTACTGAGATAGTCATGAAGCGAGCAAACAGATTCGAGCGAGCTCAGAGATTGACTCTTGTTCTGGATTGCACTAATCAAAACGGTTACAGCGCGCTCATTGCCTTTAAGGAAGGCTTTGCGAGCGATCTCTGTTTCGGTGGGAGGCCAGTCAACTTGCGTCATGACGAGAATCAAAAGGGTTGGTGTTAGCCGGTGGTTCAGGCCGTCTGACTCAATGGAGATCGTTGACGCAGACGCGGAAGATCAAACCAGGGGGTGGACGGTGACAGGTGATGTTCGCGATGATATCCAAAGTGATAGCAAGCTGCGAACGAGAGCAATGGATGAATCGTCAGACTTCTAGGTGTTTGACGATGAGGATTGCTCTTGTTGAGGTGATGGGGAAACCAGGTGCCTACAAAAAAGAGCTGCAGAGCGCTCAAAATCAGAGGAAGAGCACAGAACACCGCAACCGACAAAATGGCTTGTTGGCCAGTTGCAGGAATGAGGGTGATGAGTGCCAACCAGCACGAAATCAAAATTGTGAGGGGTCGGACACTCATATACCGACTAAGAAAATCACAGAACCAGCGAAAAGCCGAATGATCTGGGTGATTTAGGTAGTCAGGGTCTCGTTCTGTTTCAGCCTGAAGATGGTGAAGATCGTGATTGCTCTTGCACTGTTGATAACTGAGACCTGCATAAAGAATGAGAGAAGCAGTACCAATGAAGTCGTTTAATTTTGAACGGTTGGGTGAGAGGGTTCCATGCATGGCATCGTGGCCAATAATGAATAACCCCGTCTGTACAAATGTTCTCAGTAAAACGAGAGGGATTAATGCTGAAAGTTGCAGAGACTCAAGATTTAACGAAAGGCAACCCACGAGTGAAATAAGCCAAATCGCTGTGATCACCCCTGCGAACACTAATCCCAGATCACGCTGCTGAACAGATTCAGCTACCACCAAGTTTCAGAAGTTCAGCTGGTGAAGCCAAGAGGTCGATGGCAACAAAATAGATTTTGTCGTTCTCGTCTAGAAGGAAACGCCAGGCAACATTCATACCAACTTCTCCTCCAAACCAAGGTGTTTGAACCTGTCCGGTAACTTTGATTTGGTTGAAACCGCCGTCTGTGGGTTCGCCGTATCCACCTTGAGGCAACAGCTTTAGGTTCTGACAATCCCGCTTGAAGAAATTGAGAATGGCATCTGTTCCAACAATTGGCCTTTGGAATGGAGGTTGGAGAGCACCATCAGATAAGAACAATTTAATCAGACCATCAAAATCGTTGGAATTTAGTAGTTCCATGTAATCCAGAATCGTTTGATTTAAAACCCCAGGAATGAAAACCTTTACTCGAGCTTCTGAAGGTGTTGGCTCAACGATTGGTTCGGAAACAATTGATGAATCGTCGTTGTCAGGGTTAAAACCCATGTCAACAACAAAATTGCGCAAAATACTAATTTGTTGTCCTTGCTCAACCTTCTTGACTGACTCAAGAACGGCGTTGGCATTGGAAGATAACTTGTAGCCTTCTGGAATCGGTGCCACTTTCCCTTGATTCATCAGCTCGCCAAGTTCATACCAGAAGCCGAGCTTCACATTGATGGACCAGTAGGCATAACGCGTTGAAATAGGAGCATCAACTTTTCCAGCTAAATCGCACATCACGCGGCTTTGCTCGCTGAAACCCATCCCAGTGATTTCGTCGAGTGTTGGCTGTGCGATAGCCATTCGTGCGGCACCAGGAGCTGCGACAGTGATCGTGCGCCCCATCTCTAGATAAGCAAACCAGATGAGGGCGAGTTGATCCTCTGCACTCAGCAACTTGTAGCGGGCAGTGATAGCCGGAACGGCATCTGCTGTGCGTGTATCAGGGAATATCTGCGCGGCCTTGTCGATCGTGAACATGGAAGTACCGCGCCTGAAGATGAAGATAGTGTAACACTCTGTATCGATGGGGTCGCGCTTAGGTCGTTGATTTGGTAGCTGCTAAATCATTTGGCTGCGAATGATGCCGTCCCACACATTTGTGGGGAGCAGTTTTTGAATAACGACAGATTCCGCCCGATGGCCGCATCGATAGCGCGCTTTTGGCGAGCGAGCATCCAGGGCCTTTTGGATGGTTTTAGCAACAACATGCGCTGGAGATGCACTCCTAAACCCTTTCAACCAGTTGAGCTCCACTTTTCTCATCATGGCTGCCCAAGCAGGATCGCTTTGGGCTTCCGCCATCGATGCCTTGGCGATGGCTTCGAAGCCGGTGGCAATTAAACCTGGTTCGATCACGACAACTTTGATTCCGAATTGGTGAAGCTCAAGACGCAAGGCGTCGCTAAGGGCTTCAACAGCGAATTTGCTTGCTGCGTACCAGCCGGACCCAGGGGTTACAAATCGTCCGGCAATCGACGACACATTGATAACTCGCCCTTTTCCGTGTGTCCTCATTTCCGGTAAAACCATTTGGGTGAGACCGATGAGCCCGAAGACGTTCACCTCAAAAAGACTCTGAGCCGTTTGTATTGGCATGGTTTCGATGGGCCCAACCTCACCAAATCCCGCATTGTTCACAAGGGCATCAAGAACTCCAAATTGTTCATGGACATCGGTCACAAGGGATTGTCTTGATTGGATATCAGTAATGTCGAGGGGAATGATTTCGGCGCCTGCCGCACGTAGATCGTTCATTGCATGCGTTCTCCGTGCTGCCGCGATGACCTTCCACCCATGAATGAGGAGGAGTTGAGCGGTTGCTTTGCCAATCCCGCTGGATGCCCCTGTGATTAAAACGGTGCGTTGTGGCTTGGTCATCCAGCGTTGATGTGGAAGAGTGCGCTCAGGCTGACAGCGACGTCATGAAACAGCTTCCAGGTCGCACGCGTCCTCGTTGGCAGCAACAACTCGTTTCTGGTCTTGCTGTTGGCTTGGGATTGGTGGTGATGGCGGCGTTGCTCCCCATCTTGTTGCCGATCATTTTGATCGCTGGCTTGGTTGCCGCATTAGCCCTGATCCCGATCCTGCGGCAATTGCGTAGTGAACTCGAGCAACTGGATCAAGTTCAGAGGACATCTGCCGAGAGGATCCCTATGGACATCACGCCCTGGCAGCAAAAGTTATGGAACCAATGGAAATCGTCGCTGAATCGACGCTCATAGGTCGCTGTCGTCGTCAGCGGTTCGAACGACGGAGATGGTTCGAGATCCGAACTCATCGAGAGCAGCAGCCCATGCCGCTGCATGGTCTGAGGCAAAAACTGTGATGGAGCCGACACTCTCACCCGTGAGTTTGAAAAAAACGGTGAATCGCTGGGACATCGCTCTCCAGCCGATACCAAGTTCACTGTGGCATTTTGAGCACGATCATCGCCTCAGGACCCTGCATTTTCGCTAGAGAAGGGTGAGAAAAGTTCTAGCGGACAACATTTCCTATGCAGACCCCATCTCAGATGCGTTCGGTGACCCCAGGAGGGCCTGAAGGAGGGCTGGTCGCGATCCTTGGTCTCGTCTTAGCCGCTTTGTTGTTGCTTTCTCAGGCTTTATTTGTGGTGCCAGCTGGTGAAGTTGCAGTTGTGACAACACTTGGCAAGGTCAGTGGTGCGTCACGCCAGCCTGGATTGAATACCAAACTTCCTCTGGTGCAGCAGGTTTGGCCCTTCAGTGTTCGCACCCAGGTACGCCCTGAAAATTTTGCGACCCTTACAAAGGATTTGCAGGTGATTGAGGCTACGGCCACAATCAAATACGCGTTGCGTGCTGATCAAGCTGGTCGTGCTTACAGCACGATTGCAAGCAGTGATCGTGATATTTATCCGCGAATCATTCAGCCTTCTTTGCTGAAAGCACTAAAGTCTGTGTTTTCTCAGTATGAATTAGTCACAATCGCGTCTGAGTGGAATGATATTTCAACTCTCGTTGCAGAAACGGTTGCAGACGAACTTGATCAATTTGATTATGTAGAAGTTCTTGGTCTTGATCTCACTGGACTTGAAATTGCTGAAGAGTATCGGGCAGCGATTGAGCAGAAGCAGATTGCCGAGCAGCAACTTCTCAGGGCTCAAACTGAGGTATTAATTGCTGAGCAAGAGGCTTTGCGATACGACACTTTGAATAAAAGTCTTGATGATCGTGTGTTGTACAAATTATTCCTCGATAAGTGGGATGGGATGACTCAAGTCGTTCCAGGTTTGCCTGGAACCAATGGTGGCATGCCTTCTGTGATCGTTGGTTCACGCAAGTAACTTCTCAGAGGTTTCGATGTTTTGAAGCCGCTATAAAAAATGAATATTGTAAGAAATTTGCAATATTCATTTTTTATGAATTTTACTTGTTGCGATTTTTAGTATTAGGTTGTATTTCTGTGTCGTAGATGCAGACTGTCCCATGATGGTTCTTCCCTTTTTTTAGATATTTATTTGATTTCTTGTTTGTACGCACAGCTGTGCAATGTTGTTAGGGATTTAAGCTCTGTTGAGAAAATATTTTCGAATCTTTTTTCTGAAGAAAAACTTTAAAATCTCATGGCTCGGGTTTGTTTGAATAACCTGTTTGGAATCAACATTAGAGATTTCGTTTGATTTTAATCCAGAATTACGAGGTGAGTGGGTGAATCGTCGAGCGGTGAGGGGTGTTTTCGTGGTATTGCTCTTGGGTGTGCTCACGCATTGTGCATCCAAAACCCAAGTGCGTGTTCGCTACCGGGTTGTGCCACAACGCTCGCCAGAACCGTTTCAGCTTCCAAAGCAAAGTCCTCCGCAGCATGGGCTGTTGTTGTAGGAATCAAGACAACGTTGAAGCCTGGCTTGAGATTGTCTTCAAAAGAAAATGGTTGATCTTGCCATCTTTTGAATTGTGTTGTGCGATTTTGGTGTGAATAGGGAGTCGGCTTCAGCAATTAATTGTTGTGTCTAGCGGGTGGTTTTATTTCAACTTTTCGTGCCATGTCCCGCGTTGTTTTTGCTGGAGCTACATCACCATTGAACTAAAAGCATTGAGCTGTGTAACAGCAAGCTCACATTGTCCACGAACGGTTGTTCAAGTCTCTTAGAAATGTATTGACCTGTATCGAGCTTCAGCCATGCAGAATAGTTTCAGCAGGGAACTTGCTCAATCACTCGTGGTCATGCTCCTAGAGATGCAGGCAGAGATACGCGAGTTCTCATATCAAATGGATCTTGAGGAGCAGCGCTATCAATCTGCTCAAGCACGATCTGGGTCTACTGGCAGTCCTTTTAGTATTAGCGCTAATTGACGGGCTGCGAGCAACCCCGGGTATAGAAAACTTGCTCTTTTTCTATTTCCAAAGAGTCCGTTCAGTAATGCCAACAAAGGATCGCTTGGTTTGAGTTGACTACAGAGGACAGAGATAGCTTTGCTTCCATGCCAGATCTGATCTCCGTCGATCAACACGGCTCCTTGACTCAAATTGAATCCCCGTCGAAGCAAGTCTTTTCGAAGTTCATCGTCGAGCCTTCCATCTCTTATCACTAGATCTGGAATGCCCCCTTTTAGTTCGCTGCGTATGGCAAATGCTTCGCAGAAAGGACAGCCACCGTCGTAAACCAGCGTTTTCAGCAACCCCTCCAACCGTTCGTTCGGTAAGTTGATGTGATTGACAATAATTTAGATGGCGGACAAGGAGCTACTCAAAGAAGTCGGACAGGAATTGTGGGGGTCCGTCAAGAAGCTCCGCCCTGGCTTGCCGCGTGAATCTCGTCTGGAGCTCACCCTCAAGGCACTGATGGTGATTGGCGATCTGTCTGATCAGATTCAGGCTGCTGTTGTCGTAGGGCTCATTGCTGAGCAAGAACCGCCTGAGAACGAGCCTGAGGGCAAAGAATTCTCAACGAGTGCTGACAGCGAGCCGGAAGTGGATCAAACCCCGGATGGTCGTCGCGTGGTGCGTCGTCGCTCGCGTGCTGCCGGTTAAGCAGGAAAGGATTGCTTGATCAGCGTTAGCAGATCGAGCATCTTTTTTAGCTTTAGATCTTTTATTGCCTCTAGGTGGGCTTTCTCAAGGCGCTCAAATGCACCGCAACATCAGTGTTGCAGTGCATTTTGGCTCGTTAGGTGCGTTAGTTCAGCAAAGCCTTGCCTCTGCTGTGAATGTTGCGGGCGTACTCCGTCCATGTGCCTTGGCCCCAATAGCGAAAGCAGCTTGTTTCCAGTAAAAGCAGATGCAGCAGTGCTTTTTGATATCTCTCATCCTTCGTGAACGATGGATTTTCTTCTGTCTGCTGGTCGAAACGTTGATGAAAGGCTGCGCTGAGTTGGTTCATCGGTTCTAAAACGTTGTCGTAACCCTCAACCCAACTGAGGTTGTTGGTCCAAGAGGCCCCCTCCATTGAGAAGCCATTGTTATTGGCTTTGAGTTCTTCGATTGCGGCGTTGACAGTCTCACGATTCGAATCGCTTCCTACCTGTTGCCATAGCCGGTGCTGCTGCACCGCCTGCACTTCGGGGAAATCGGTCGCCGTTACTCCTGCCTGTTCGAGAAGCTCAAGCCATTCGCTTCCGTTGATTGCCACCGTTTGGGCTGTGTCCCTCTCCCACTGGGTTCTGATTGCAAGCTTTGCGGTGCGCTTGAAGAAACGCCTCCGGGAATTCATTCATCATCACCCCCCCGTTTTCACCATCAGCGATTTGGGTTACCACTGATGGAATTTGCCCGCTGCCAAGCGGTTGTTGGCCAAGGGTGAGCGCCTCGTAATAGGGCTGCATTTGGCCCACCAGCTTGGTGTCAGAGCCTTGTGTCTTGATTAAAACAGTGATCCGCGCTGTCTCTCCTGTTGAGCTCCGTGCAACCAGTTGATTTGGCAGGTACCTCTGTGCATGGGTCAGAGGTGAGCCATCGAGGTTTTCTACGCTGTGTTCTTGAACCATCAACCAGCTGTAACCGCAATCAATGAGAGCCTGGATGAAGGCATGAAGGGTATCTGGGTGGTTTGGAAGATGCATTTCGGGGGGTGAAAACCCTTTTACCCGTTTGAGCGCTTCCTCGCCGAAAAGATCAACAAACTGGTGTTGCCAAGCACTGATCTGAAGCTTGAGATCGGGAATCGGTGTGGATGGAGCCACCGCATGGCTCCAGAACGTACCTAGCCATTCCACATGGCGTTGCATGTTGAGATCACAGGCGAGATAGCGCAGTGCGCTTGTGATGTCTTCACGACCCATCTGGTGAACTCCCCAGAGGAGGTTGCCGGAATAATCGAGCATGATCCGTGGATTGCATCCTTCGCTGATCAGCTGCGGTATGAGATCAGCCATGCGTCGGTAGCACTGGGCAAAGGGTTCCGCGTTGTGGTTGTCGCCCTCTCCCTGGTTCTCAACCATGTATTGCAGATGGGAAACCAGTTCTCCGCTTTTGCCGGCTGGGATCGTTGGCTGATGCATGTGCAGAGCACAGGCGAACGCTGAGCTGATCCCCTCAAGCCTCAGATTTGTGTGCTGTATCCAGACAGGCTCGCGATTCTGTAAAAGGGAATGCAGATCGGCTTCTCGGCCAGCGATCGTTGGAGATTGGTGTTGGGTCATGACTTGATTCGTACTCCATCGAGGCTTTGACGTCATGTCACGATCGATTCAGCAGCTCGTTCCTGTTCTTGGGTTTCGCTTGCATGGGGTCTCGCTGTGGTTTCAGTTCGTGATTCACTAACGGTGAATAGGAGATGAGACATCTGTTTTGAGCGCTCTCCAGTCCTTTTTGGAGCACTTGCAACGCGATGGGCGTTTGCAAAGACGCGTCCAGTCAGCAATGACAGCCGCTGAGGTTGCAATGATCGCTCAGGAGCTTGGCTACCCCGTGTCAGGAAGCGAGTTGCTGTTGCTATCTGGCAAGTCACTGAAAGGGATGCGGGTTCTTCGTATCGATCATCCTGGTGAATACCCACACCGTTACTGAGTGAAGCTGCTGGTTACAAGCTCTGATGTGTCTGACGGATTGCATGCGCCATAACGCAAGAGCCCGATGGGAAGGGCTTAGATCAAGTCCAATGAATGCATCACGTGGGCGGTGGCACGGGGGTCACGCCCTTTTCATTGGTCTATTGAGTCCATGGAGGAGTTCTTTTCTTCGTCTGTTAGGCCTTTGAATGTGCTGAAAGCTTGAAAAATCGCGGTTGTTTGTGTTTATCACCACATGAATCATCCTTAATCCCGAAGACTTCTGATGTATGTGCGTGGTTTGCACCATGTTTTGCAGGTTGGGTGCATAAGTTGAGTACATACGAAACGTCATTGATGTACAGAGTTCAAGAACTGAGCTCCTCCGGTTGGACGGATCATGGAGCGACAACAACCGAAATCGAGGCCTTTTGGGCCGCTCATGCCCTCAGCCAGCAGGAAGGACAATCTGCGAGAGTCCTTAACCCTTTGGATGAGATGGTTTGCATCATGAACCGCTCTGGATCGACTGCGATCCAAACTGATCACGAATTGGTGGCTTAACCGATGGCTTATTTCAGTCACTACAAACATTTCACGATTCGCTACAAGATGTCTGATGGCAGCAAGCAGGAAGCTTGTTTCTATGCATCAGATGCTTGGGAGGCTCGCATTCTTGCCATGGAGTTTTACGAGCACATTCGGCGATGGCCCAACAGCATCGACCTTATTCATGAAGTGGGTTGTCGCTTCTGATCATTAGCTGCCGAATCTTCCATTAAGTCAAGAAATGGCAAGGAATGGGTTCAGTGGCGTGAACTACCTCCAGGATTGTCATCATGACTTTGACTCACTGCCCCCTCTGCATCGGCTTAGCGTTGCTTTCAGCGATTCGAACTACGGCTCACCTCGTGATGATTGCCCAGCTCGAACGGCGAACTGCAGAGCAGTTTGAGCATCCAGCCAGCGTGCTTGGAACCGTATTTCAACTCTGAATTTGGTGAGGGCATGCTCTCATCACTATGAGTGGTGAGACAATGGTCATATTCCCAGGATACGAGCGTTTCTTTGCTGCCAGTGATGGTCGGTAGGCAATAGAGGCATCTAGAGACTGAGATCCTTACCTCCTTGAGTCCTGTCTTTCGGTCACCCTGAGTTAAATCGATGGGTCCAGAGGGTGGAACGCGATGACACAGTGATTTCCATTAAATCCAGGCGGCTGTTTGGTTTAGTGGAAATCACCCTTTGTGAAAATCAAAAGAATTGATATGGAGAGATTTAGGATTGGGAAATTTCCAATAATTGATAATGCGCAATACTCTTAAACTCGATGGATGGAAAAATATGTATGGGTATAAATTTTGAGTCCGTATGAGAAATTAGATTACCTTAATTTAGGGCTTGCTAAGTCATAAAGTGAAAACTTCATGACTCGATACGTGTAGTTTTCAACGTGAAACAGCCATAAATAAAATGGGAGCCTTATTGGCAGACATCTAAAGGAGTAGATGGCTCATTTATTTGCAATCACCCAAGCAGTGGCGACTCGTTGCTTGAGGTAAAGATCTGCAAGATGCCTGGCAAGCTCTTGAAGTTGCTTCACGTCAGTTGTGGAATCGATCTGTCGCTTGATGGATTCTGATTCGAATTGCTGAGCAAGAGTGGCTTGCATGGCCATGCCTTTAATTCCCGTACCTTAAAAACTCTTCATGGGGACTGCGGGCCACGGTTGGCGGAGCGAGGCGCCAAGATGTAACGAAATCGTTACAAAGCTCATGACTGTTGGTGAACTCGTGCTCGAAACCCTTTCCAGCGGTGTAATTACGGAAGATGAGGTCACTTGGCTAACTGATCATCTTCAGACCTTTTCGCGACCTGAAGAAGCAGCTGCCATCCGCTTGGGTCGTCTCATGGATGAAGGTCAAGTCAATCTCGGGTGTCGTGTCTCGAAGCGTTGGCTGCATCATCGTGAAGTCCTTGTGGATTGGATTGAACCTCTCGGTCGTCACAGCTGATCATTGTTGAGCGTGTCAACTCGAATGCCTTTATTCATCAACATGATCAATGGTTCTTAATTTCAGACAAGCAAAGATGAGTCGCGAGTTTTAACAACTCTGCACTAAGAAATGTTTTGGTCAAAAGCTTCACTGTTATTTTGAACTTTCCAAACGTCTAATTCCTTAGTGAGCTTAATGGTTTATTTGATCGAATACTTTTTTCTTTTGATTAAAATTAGCCTTACTTGTCAACGTCTTTTCGGCAAACTAAACACCTTTGGAAATTTCTTAGGTTTGGTATTGTCGCAGTTCTATTTTTGGATAATTCTTGATAGAGACATGCTCGTTTTGCGATAATCTGTCAGAGTGGCTCATGAATAAGCTTTTTGACTTACTTCTTGAGCTTCGACAATGCTCAATTATTTGCGCACCTTGTTGAAATTCATCCAGTCTTTAGTATATTGTGAATGTATATGGTGGAGAATATGCTTAAAAGGCTGCGTCCGGCAAACAAGATGGAATTATTAGTGGGAATTGGTTTCTCTTTGCTTGGGTTCTCCATTGGTTCACTTCTAATTGGAAAGACATTAAACAGTAAAATTCAATTGGATTCGCCTAACGAAGTTGATAAACCTGCATCTAAACCTTATTGGAGTGAATTATCTCCTGATGGTAAAGCTCCAAATGTCACTAATCCTCACGCAGAAGATAGTAAACAATTGCTAAAGAAAGATCAACCATCCGCTGCTCCCTCTCTAGATAATAAATTTACAAGTTTGTCTCAGGAACAAAAAAATTGTGTTATTTGGAAGAATGCATATCCTGAAGCTGCTTATAAGCTAAAGCAGGGCGATGCATGTTATTGACTCATGATGACCACTCTTCTTCATTGAGTCTTCATCATATGAAACTTGCATTTCTCTTTTTAGAGTCTGCTCTAAAACAATGAAGCTTTTAGGTCTGTCACCATGACCCCATGGCCCGGCTTGGAGGCCATGGTTTTTTGATGCACTTGAAATTGTCGCTGCATTAATCTCTTGGTTTATGTGGACGTCTGTTCAGTTGTAAGAACGGCCACACCTCCATCAGCTCATTCGCTGCTCCTGAGTTCTCAGCATTTCATAAGCTTTCCATAATCCACTAACCTCTGAGCATGTGAATTGCTTGTCACAGACTCGATACTTCCCATTCCCAACAGCATCAATTGTTGAACCCTTGGATGTTGCGCAGATTCTGCTGAGAAAGGCCATTGGATTGACTCAGTTATCCACGGTCTAGGTCAGCATCTGGGTATTCCGCCCGTTTTGTGGCTGTTCCTTTTCAGAACGAAATAGATTTTTGCAGAGAATAAAGACTTGTTGCATTACCTGGTCTTTTGATATCAACGTATTGCTCGTACTAACCAGATCCACTGCCAAAATTTTGTACTAGTCGATTATCATTTCTTTTTCTTCGTTTGACATAACCTAAGTCGATATTATTGTTTTATCGGTGCTTGTTTCTTGCTGTCTAATTCTATTAATTAATGCTTACCTATTGTCCTTAGAGTAATTGGATGTGTGATGACAATTCTCACACTTCAGAATATTGCTACTTAGTATAGTCAAAATACTGCTCTCAATGAAAGCAATTTGCAACGATAACATTCTCGCCGAAAGCGATGATATTGTTTATGTGGATGGAAATCCCTATTTTCCTCGTGAATCAATGCATGTCCAATACTTTCGCGACTCTCGACATACAACGGTTTGTGGTTGGAAAGGTACGGCGCGCTACTGGGACTTGATTATTGATGATCAGATTACTATGAATGTGGCTTGGAGTTATGAGACACCGAAGCCTGATGCCGAAGCCATTCGTAATCGGGTTGCTTTCTATTCTGGTAAGGGTGTTGTTGTCTCTTGAAAGCTCTGAGCCAGTTTCTTAATTAACGCAATATAATTTTCATCTTTTTCCTAAGTCAATTTTCGAAATCCCTAGAAAAAACTTATTCTTCGATTCTCATTACTATTTACTTGATTGAAATGGATGCTGTGTTGGGCAGGCTTTTGCTCTCGTGCTCATCCATTCTTATTTGTTTTACTAGTATGCATTAATGCTAATTTTTTCTGTTGATGACCTAGAGTAAGTTTTTAATTGATATTATTGTCACATGAAAAGTGATTTATCTGAAAATCTGCGATTAAGTGCAAAAAAGTTAGATTCGAATCCTTCTTTGTATCGTATCGTTCGTGATGATCTTCAGGAGGATTCAATCACAAAGTTGCATTTTTCTCGTTACGATGATGCTTACGATGAGTTAGAGCGTTTTTATGCGGATCTATGCTGTTCTGACGAGAGAATTGAATACTCGATTGTTTTGATTTGATTCTTTCTTCTTGTTGAGGTTCCCTTAGGATGTTGATTCTATGGGCCAGATTCTTATTGTTTAGCATTAACCCAGCCTGTTGTATTTTTAGTGAAATGAGTTTATAAGTCATCATTCATGTTTTTCTATGGTAGCTACCTGATATTTCTCCTGCGCTATTGGATGCGATATTTTGAATTTTGCCACTTCATATGTTTCGTGGTGTATCCACATGTCAGCGGTTTTGTTCGTCATGCGATTTTTTGATAGCTTTACACAATTTAGTCATAATCTTGAGTAAATCGATACTCATGCTCTGTTGGCGTATGTTGTCACTAGGATTTTTACATCACATCTCAATGTGGTGTAGAAGGCCGGGTGATGGGGATTACTTGGCAGAAGACCACTCATGTTCTGAGTGGTTTTTTTGTACCCACTCAACTTGGCTTATGAGATGTGTTGAATGGTCTTCTTTTGTCCTATCCTTCTCGAAATTGACTTATTTTCTCCACTTAAACACCTATTGAGCCAACTTTTAGGGAGTATTGAGAAGTTCTACTCCTTTCAGGCATTTTAACTATTTATATTGGCTAAGGTTTGGTAGCATTACAAGAGACAGGTCGTTTGAAAATGTAAAATTAATTTTATAATTAATCAATCCTTTTTATTCTATGACCCCAACAGAGATTCTACGTATCATTGTTATTGTTGCCTTTCTTGGCTTGGTGATTTTGGCGTTTCAGCTTACCAGTGGAATTAGCGATTCTGACCCTTCTGCTGAGATGCAAGAGGCTATGCCAGCCTTGTTGGAATGATGTTTAGATCGATAGTGGCTAGTGATTTGAAAATAGTTGCTTCTTGCATGCATCCAATGTGATTGTATATCTCACATTGCGTTTGTCGTCTACAACCCTATATATTTTACCCGTAGCCATACATTTTGTCCGAGCATCAACAAATGCTTTGAACTCGGTTTTCCTGGTGACTTCTGGTGTCCAGCTTTCATTGGACAAGTGTTCAATCGTGTACATCAGGATCTGAGCGTTATCGATATGCTGGCCTTGATTTGGACAAAAGTGTGCGATCTACTGAATAAACTTGGGATCAGAAAGCCTTTTTAATTGTTCCAACGCATTCCTGAATTTTTTATTTAGTTTCACACTGATAACCATGCACTTGTGCGAAGCCATCGAACGGTCCGCTTGGTAGTTCTGATCGAGTCATCTTGTACTTTCTGTTGGTTCCAGACAGCGGTTTTGACGTTCAAAGGCTTGTGCCTGACTCAATTTGCTGAGCAGCTTATGGATGTCATGAGTAGAGAGTTCTCCATTTGACGCCCACTTCATCGACGACAATTCGTATTTTTGAAGGGGTGTGGGCATCGACCAATTAATTAGGTATTTGAGCTTACGTTGGATCTTGAAATCAGAACAGGCTCAACCTCCTGTTTGCCCTTCAGAAATTCTGTAATTCGCTGCTTGCGCTTGTGTTCCCTTTTCACCAGATGGTTTCAGGGGGGTGAGTGAATGCTTTCTCCCTTGAGCATTGCGCAACAGGAGCCCAAGCGAGCATGATGAAGAAAACATGTAGATATCTGCAGTGAACAGCGGTCCTTGTTGCCCCATTCACCAATCCACGCCCGACTCACCTGACTATCGGACTGATCCAGCCTTGATTTGATGTCATCTGTAGCCCCTGCCTCTTCTACGGAATGGCGTCGTTGGGATATTGAGAGTTGGAGTCGTCGCGCCAAGAGGGCGACGCGTTATGGCCAGTAGCAGATGGCAACAGCTTATTTCTTGCATGGATTAATGTAGGCATGATCATTGTGGCTTTCAAATTCTTTATTTGAAAGTGTTTGTATTTGTTTGATTGTGAATGATAAGTGTACTGAAATCTCTTGCTATGAATGGGGTTATTTGCTAGCAGTGGTTTTGAATCATGGTTTTTATCGTTTTGTTTGGTAACTCTTGGATTGGCTGAGCGTTGAGTCACCTCGATGAATTTTCTTTCAGTTGTGCCCCCTCAGTCTTACCGTTGACTTTTTATGGATTTCTTGGATGAGCTTGAACGTTGAGGGCTATCGAAATGCCCCTCAGTTTTAGGTTGATGACCCAATTGGCCTAGGCCGGTCATCTGTTGCTGTCGGTAAGGCAGACTGGGCATAGGTTAAGGATCCAAACATGGCAACAGCAGAAGAGAAGCGCACCATTACGAAGAAGCGCCTTCAGGAACTGCGCAATCTGTGTCGAGAGCATTACAACGTGCTTATTGAGGAGGGCACCATGCCAGACGCTGCAGATGTTCGCGTGACGAATCAAAAGCTTGAGGAACTCATGGAGCTTCTCGATGGAAAAATTAAATGGGACAACGTTTAATTATTTACTTTTAGAGGATTTGACTGAAGTGTCTTCTTTGGTTGGAATCAAGAATCAATTTTATGCCTGAATTCCTTTAATCGTTTGATTGGTATTTATGAATTATATCATTTTCTTCGTTTGATCTGTAATTCAAGCATTGTTGAATATACTCGGTGAGTTAAGAGCATAAAGAAGAGAGACTTATAAAGCCTCTCTTCTTTATGCTTTGCTTACAGCAATTACTCTTCAGTATCTTCCGCTCCTTCCGGGATCAGACGAATTTGCCTTTTACCAAGCTTGATCGTGAAATTATCGCCAGGCTTGAGTTCAAGCATTGCCGTATATGCTTTTCCGATCAAAAGATTTCCATTGCCTTGCACTTTGGCAATGTAGCTGAGCTTGCGACCACCTTTTCCAATTCCCCCCGCTCCGCCACCGAGATCAATCCCTTTGGCGTTTAGGAGAGCTTCATAAAAGGCAGTGAAGTTCACTCGATCACTTCCATCTTTCTTTTGCGAAACGTAGCCACATTGGGTGGCTAAATCGGTTTTGGACACATCGCCAAGATCTTTGACCTTCGTGAGTAGATCTACACCAGTAAGCATTTGGGACAAGCCTCAACAAACTATTACTAACAGATTCTCCTCATCTTCGTCAACTATTTGGATTGATTTGACTTTTCATTGTGTATTTGTTGTTCGGCTCTTGTCATGTCGATCAAGCCGTTTCTCTCTTGCTTGTTTTCTTTGGATTTGATTGCTCGAGCTGCAGTGTCTGGCCTTCCCTGTTACTTTTCACTGTTGGATTGATCACTTGATGGCTCCTGGACAGATTGAGCGCATTTATCGTTCTGTTGTGCTCACTTGCGCTTGGCTTTTCTCTTTCGGTTGATTTTTGTTCTGGTCGCAGCTTTGCTACCCATTTTCATGCAATTGGGATAAAACCCTTGCAGCTAAACCTCTTGAAATCCTTCTTTCGATCAATAGGTTGCAAACCCAATCGAACAGGGGAGGATTGGCTGGGTTCGAGGTCAGCCGGCTTTGCAAGAGCTTCAGCTCTTGCTTTGTTTTGATTCCTCGTAAGGCATCAATCAGCATGTCTTCGCCTGTTGTGGCTTGAATCATGCGTTGAGCTGTGCTGGTCATCTGCCAAATGGATTCTTTGCTTCGTTCTGGCACGCCTTGCCTTGAATTTGCAAATCTTGTTTCACTCGCGAATCAATTGGCTTCTTGGCTTCGCTTTTAACTGAGGCTTTACAGGAGATTTCCTTGTCCTTGCAACCCTTTTGGGAACTAGGTGCCAGGCATCCAAGCTCTTGTTGGCGTAATTTTGCCTACTGGTCTGCCAGCTTTTCCAGGGAGTTGGCTGTTCGATACAGCTGGTGTGAAGCTTGCGGGCTGATCCCGTCAATGGAACTCGCTGAATAGATGCTCCCATCCCAGGCCAGATATTGGATGCCTTTGTCTTCGCTCCACATCCAGCCGAGCACATTAATGAAAGCGCTGCCATCTCTGACGGCGTGAACGTTTGAGAAGGCTTGAAATTCGCTAGGAATGTTCATTGCGATTCTGATTATTGGCATGCTCATCATTTGCAGTTTGGCAACGGATGTCTTGAAGGACCACATCAGTTGCAAGCTGTCTTATCCCCGCTCATCGATTTCCCTTCCACCGCAGCATGCTGATCCAGATGGCAAACAGGGTCCCAACAGGGATCACGATCACTAGGAGCTGGCCGATCACCAATTGGCGTACTTCTGGATCCATGTTTCAGTTCCTCGTGATTAGCTCTTTGCTACTGCTCAGTGCGATGGGTTGGAACGATCGTCATTCCGATCGGAGCTATGGCAATGAGAGCGAGTTTGATGTGCTGAATTCCGAAGGGGATTCCAATGATCGAGACGAAGCAAGCGAGTGCCGAGGTGAGATGTCCAATTGCCAGCCACCAGCCAGCCACCAAAAACCAAATCACATTTCCGATCAGTCCCATCGGGCCGGTGCCTAGATCAACACGTCCGCTGAGGTCACGTCGGTTGATGGCTTCAAAACCAAAAGGCCAGAGTGCGAATTTCCCAATCACAAAGCATGATCGGCTCCATGGCAGCCCCACGATGCTGATGGCAGAGACAAGTCCTACCAACCACCAGCCCAAAGCCATCGGAAGCCCGCCAAGGACGAGCCAAAGAAGATTGAGAATGGTTTTAAACATTCATTCATTATTACCAGATTCCAGGAATTAAACGAAAACTCTTAGATTTGTAATCTGAAAAGTTCTGATACTTGCTTTTCATTATTGTTTCTTTGTCTCGAATCCGCTGTACGTATAAAACGAGGATCGATAGGGGCACTAAAAATGCCCACAAGGAACCAGCTACCACACTAAAGCTTAAGTAGCGCAATAAGTCACCTGTGTAATTAATGTGTCGGACTCCACTCCAGATACCAGAGCGAACCAAGCCAACACCGCCTGCTTTTTCCGTTGATTTCTGAATATCGGCGGCGGTATTGATCAAGCTTCCAAAGTAAAAAAGTGGGATCGCTGTTGCTGTAGCTGCGATAGAAATTTCTGTAGGGTTAGTGAAAGCCAAAAAAGCTGGTAGTGAATAAAAAATACCTATAATCAAGAGTGCGCCTATGAAACCAAAAACATCCACCTTTTCAGTAAAGATTTGCCTGCGACGGTCAGGATAAATCTTTTGCTCTAACAGCCACCATAAACAATAACAAATATGCATGCAAGCATAAAGTATTTGCCTCTGCCCATTAATGCCAACTAATAAAATTAATGCGATTATTATTGATATTGTTACTATCTTGGCCCAGTTAATCGCTGTAAGTTGAGTTGCCATAATTGAACAAATTTATTTCCTTAAAAGTTTGAACACAACAAAGGTTGTGCAAATTGCCAGTAGCCACCAGATTCCTGTTGAAATCCAGGTTCCACCCGTTAAAACTGCGATGGCAATACCTATGACCAAGAAGATCAAAAATTGATTGAGGGTCATGGGCTCGAGAGATGGCTCCCCATTCTGAATGCGACTCACCACCTCTTCAATCTGTGATCGAAACCTCAGGTTGGTCCTGGCTTGGGAAGCGGACAACTAGCAGGTCTTCACCTGTGATCGAACCGTTGGCGTCAAGGAGCTCAGGATGAGTGGTCAGCAAACCTGTGCGGTCTGTGCGGCGTGTTGTAGTTGCAGGGGCGGAGCTCAAGCGCATCATCCGGAAGGCTTGAACTAAAAGGAAGACAAAAACCGTGCCATAGACCAAGGGGAAAAGCGCAGAAAGCATGAAATAAACCTATTGTTAAGAAACGTTAACGGGTTTATTGCTGATTCGCGTTTCTGAATCAGCTGGAAACTGGAAGCTTCCTTGGTTTTGCTCTTTTGTTGAGCCAGCTTTAGGTCATGACGATCTCCCTTCAACTAGCAGTGGCTCGATGCACCGCTCGCGGTTTGATCAATGGAACGGCTGCTGCCGACTACAGCGAGGTCATCAGCCTTCATCGAATGATGCAGCTTGAGGGTGAAACAGTTCTTGCCGCTGGACTTTTAGCGCTGGCGCGCTCCTTGAATCCATCTGGGGCCATGCATGATGTTTCAGCCCATGCACGTCAGCCGTTGGCAAGGGAAATGCTCTAGGACTTGAGCCTTCGACGTGAAAGTGGCTTAGTCGTTCGATCGTATTTTTGGCATTTGTATCACCACGACAGATACAAGAAAAACTGTCTGTCGACATTTGATTGAAGTGGAGAAGCATGATCGAACGGCGATTTGAAAATCTTGATGGATTTTATTTGTGTAGCAACCAGCTTTGGAGTTGGGCCACGCACTCAGCAGTTGATTCATAGGGAAGAACGTTACGGCCATCAATACTTGCTCTCACAGCGTTCGGTAGATGCTGCGCATAAGTATGGATGCGTTCTTGTGCATCCCCCCAATGCTTGGAACGGCCGATTCCGGTTGCCTTGCGTCCAAACAACAGCCAAATCGGTTGCTTGATCTCTTGCCATTGCTTGGTCCAGTTGCGTCTCCAAAAACCAGCTAAAAAAGAGAATGTTGCCCAGCGTGTCGTCATGTTGGCTGCTTCTTGTTCCAACGTGTCGAGCCATTCGGCGTCAACGCTTTCTTGGCTGGCAAATAAATTATTTGCTGAAAATGATTTTAAAAATGTACGGCGGCGTGCGTAGCGGTAAAACAAAGAACCGATTGGTCCCTGAAACAGCAATCTCCAGAGCAGTTGAGATTGCATTTTCGGACATATTTCATCAAGAATGCGCCAACTTGGTGGGCTGATTGCGATCAAACCAGCGACAAGTTCAGGTGCGGTCTCGAGCACAGCCAAAGCGATCGGAAGAGAGGCGCCTTGCGAGACGAGCACCGCTGGAGCGTTGTTGTGTTCTCTCAGCAGATCGATGAGTGGTGCCGCCCAATCTTCAGGGGCAAGCTGTTGATTTGGATGCTCGCTCCCACCGCATCCGCGTAGGTCTGGAGCGAGCAAGGCAGTTGTGTTGTCTGAAACTCGCCAACAGGTGATGAAACGATCCCAAAACCGACTTGACAAGCCAACGCCAATGGGATGAATGAGGAGCAAGCGTGATGCGTTCAAGACCCGATACCGCAGGCAATACGAGCACCGCCTCCTCCTAGGGGAGGCATATCGGTATAGGTGTCACCCCCTGCATGCACGACAAGGGCATGGCCGCGAAGGTCGGAGGCCTTGAGCCTTGGTGCAACAACGCTTGTGGTGGTGTTGCCATCTCCGTCTACCACTAACCGGCTGAGATCACCGCGATGGCCATTCCCAAAAGGTCCGAGATGGGTGTTGGTTTGGTCCGGATCCCAATGTCCGAGTGCTGCCAGACCTGCAATAGAGGCCCCTTCAGCATTGGTTTGTGGATCACACTGATCGCCAGCATGCAAGTGGAACCCATGCTCGCCCTCGCTCAGGCCACTGAGTTCAGGAATTATGACCAAGCCCTGGTCTGTGTCTCGGGCACTGATCGTGCCGATGGATTCACCGATTCCCTCGCTGTTGATGCTGTTGATCGTGACCTCAATCGTGCTTGCTTGCACGCTTGAAGGCAGTAGTAATGCCAAGCAAAGGGCCAGGAGTGCACCAAGTCGGTACATGGGGTTTCTACAGATGCATTCATTTTGTCTGGATGATGGCTCTAACTGCTAGTGCGCTTGCGCTTCTGCAAGGGAGCGGCCTTTCCAGGTCCAGCCCCTTCCCGTAAGGCTCTTCCAAACGGATGTGGGTGCGATCAGACCGATGATCATGCCGCCTACCCCCATGAGCCACCAATGGCGTAGAGGCACCGAAAAACGGGCACGGGTCCAGAGGCGAACGCTCAGCTGCATCAGGATTGCGATCAATCCCAGACCAGCATCACCGAGCCACAGGATCTGATCGTGGCTGCTCAGACATGCCATCGTCAGGCTGGCTGGCAAAAGCAGCCATGGCAGCGTGAACATCAACAGCACCACTCCGCCAGCTCCAAGGGATTTGCTGATGCTGCGATCAAGACCGAGAAACCAGTTTTTGCTCCAGCCTTCCCAAAGCGCCTGGAGATTGGCGTACATCTGTAGGTCGACTGCATCGATTCCAAGCACGTATCGCAAGCGAAATCCTCCCTCCTTAATCCGACGCGCTAAGGCGAGATCTTCTACAACCTCCCCGGCAAGGGCCCTGTGGCCGCCGATCGCGTTGTAGCTGTCCCTGCGGAACAACATGAAGGGTCCTGCGGCAAAGGCCACCGTTGAGGCCGGGTCGTTGGCTTCAAGGATCGGAAACCCAAGCCCTAACAAGCTCGCCATGATCGGTTGGACCATCCATTCGGCGAGACAGCCACAGGTCAGGCGTGGAGCCAGGCTGAATAAATCGGCCTTCTCATTGATGCTCTGGTGGAGTGCGCGACGTATGGCATCGGGTGCCAGGGTTACATCTGCGTCGATGAACAGCACCCACTCGCTGTTGACCTGCTCCATCGCTTGACAGCAACCCCAGTTTTTTCCCACCCAGCGCTCTCCCTTTGGTCGAGGTCCAGCTTGGAGAACAGTTGCAACAGGTTGGTCAGCTCCAGCGACGGTAACGATCGCCTGTTCCGCAATCTTGACGGTGTTGTCGCTGGACTGATCATCGACAACGATGACGTCCCATCGAGAGCAAGGCCGTTCAGACATCAGGACGTGAGTCAGGCAACCCTCAATGTTTTGTTCCTCATCGAAGGCTGGGATTACAACGCTGAGACTGGTGTCCTTGATGTCCCGATCGTTGCTGTCCCAGAGCGTTGGAGCTGAGGCAAACACGCGTTGTAGGCCTAAAAGAAGGATGCTCAATCCAATCGCGGCCGCTAGAGCTGTGACTCCTGCAACCAAAGCCACAATCTGGAGCAGGTTCAAGAGCTAGGCGGCGTCTGCTGACTACTTTGACCAACTTCTGCATCGATGTTGTCTTTGCAGCGCGAGCAAAGCAGATGACCCTTGTGTTTCCAATAGGTACGGGTTGAACGTTCGATCGTTTGCCTGCAGATCAAACACTGAAACATGGGGCTCATGATTTAAATCCCATCACGCTGATCCCTTATCCCACGTGTCCAAGACACGTTTTGTTCATGGAGAGGCAACTTGACGACGCATGGCTTGCTTTTCAAGTCTTCAGGGGAGATTCGCTTGTGTTGTGGCATGAGTGATTCGTTGCTTATCGACGCTGTCGTTCACGACGATTTGCTTTTCGTGTTCCCCCGTATTGATAACCAGGCTCGTGTTGCAGCTTGTTCCAGCAGTTGGGGCATGCAAATTCCCAGTTGGTTTGGCCTGCAATTTTTACCCGGTAGTGAATTGGTCCGTGGCTGGAGCATTGATCACAAGCATGAGATTGGGATCGTTTGTGTTTGCCACGGGAGTGCCAATCCTTTAAGAACTTCAACTCTTCGTGAGTGGAGGCTCTCCCCAGTGCGGAATTGCGTTGGGGATAACGTCCATACCGCTGGATCAAAGTCTTGTTTCGACAAGCGATTGCAACTGTGGCTGGGTCGCTCCAGCGCTCCATGAACGAGATCGCATCTTGGATTACCCCCAACTCCTCGCTGTGAAGCATTGGCATCAACCAGAATTGCCGACGCACCCGTTCTGGTTCTTCATCGAGCCATCCCTCTGCAATCGCTTGGCGGGTCAGTCTCAGGGCGTAAGGATCGCCTGCAAACGCTTTGGGTTCATGTCTCCAGATCTGCCGGGTGAATTGATCCATCATCAAAACCAGCGCTAATGCGCTGGTTGGGTGCTTCTCCCAGTGACTCAGTTCACCGTTCAACGCTGAACATGTGAGCTTGCCGAAGTGGTCCAACACCACGGCGTCAAAGTCCGCATTCCTGCGAAACCATTGGTGTGGGCGACAGTCTTGAAACCAGAAGCGGAGCACCGCATTCGGCCTGGTCTCCATTAGCTGTCTTGACGCACTGCCTTCACAGCCATGCCTGCTTCCGCGCTGGTCACAATGGCGAGCACAATCAAACCGATCAGCCCTATGAGTTGGTTTTGTGGTTCAGCTTCAGCTGCGGCATTTTGAGCCAACACGGCTCCCACTACAAACCAGCTTGTGGCGAGCAGGGAGGTGATCCAGTAGGCCTTCCAGCGTCGCTGATACAAATAACCAGCTCCAAGACCGGGCACCACGTTCAGCACAACGGCCACCCAGCCAGCGGATGCGGCGAGCACCTGAGCTCTTGTCGGGGTCATCAAAACGCTCCGTCTTCACAACACTCTGTCGTGTTTGGTGCTTTGGTGGGGTGAACGCCTTCGCCTGCCTTGCGCTCTCTGCTTTCGTTTTGCTTGGTGGCTTTGTTTTGGCTTGCCCCATGTGCTCCTGCGATAGCCACTAGCTATTGGTGTGAAGGAGATCTGCTAACTGCGGAGCGAACCAATTTGGGTCAGGAGGCGATCGGCGCTGTTTTGGAACCGATCCCAAACAGTGCTGATGGAACGGTTCCCGGCGATGGAATCCTTCTCCATTGGCGGGACCTCAGTTTGCAACTGCCCCGCACCAACAATGCTGGACCACCCAGCTATTCCGATGGACGTTGGTGGTGGCGGGTGGAGGATGCGGATCATCCTGAATTCCGCCAAAGGAAAGCGTCGATTGAAACCTATGCCTGTGAGGCTCAGCTGGAGGGTGCTAACCCTCTCAACAACAGGAATTCATAGATCGCGACTGCGCCCACCAATAGTCCAATGGCTCCAACTACGAGCTTGCCGTTCATCGACGAAATCTCCGCAGCCACCATCATGGAGGTATTCACAACTTTGTCGTGCACGGTTCTGCCTGGATCTTGTTGGCTTGGTTCGTCGTCGCGATTGCTTGCGCAACACGTTTCTGGCGGATCACAGCAGCCTTTCGTCGAAATAATGGATGGTCTGAGCCCTCTAGCAAAGCAATGAGAGAGTCCCTGGAACGGGCATGGGAGCGAAGTCCCCGTTGAGAACGGAGATAACTTAGGGATATGGATCCTTCTTCCAGCACGGACAAGCTTGAACGTGAATTCAAGCAAGCACAACAGTTCGGACGTTGGCTGAGCGATGACGAGCGTTTGGCCTTCGAAGAGGAGGAGGCCCAAGCGTTGAAGATGGTCGAACAGCAACGTCATCGACGTATGCGTTTGATCGTGTTGACAGGTGTTTGTGTGCTAATTCCTCCACTTTGGGGACTTGCGGCAGGTCTGAGTTTTTATTTGTTATTTCCAGACACCGCTAAGCGCGTAGCTCTAATTGCAGGAGGTGGCGTTATCTTTATTGCAATTATTTCAACGCTAATCATTGGATTTTTAATGCTGGTAGTTGCGAATATATTTTTTTAAATTCTTTATGTAGAGTTGTTTTTTTGAGGTTAATTAATTTCCAATTGAATCACCTGGCTGAAATCGATGACGGAATTCAAAGTTTTAGAATTAGCCAAGCGAGTGAACAACTCAGCACCAATGAAAATATTCCTACAACCGCTTTCCAGAAGCGAGGATCATTCGTTTGAAACATGGAGTCATCCTGACCAGATAAGTCAGGATGACAGCTGAATTGTTCCGGCTTCAACGCGTTTCAAAAGGTTGCTTCTCAGCTTTTGATCTTGTTCATCCAATCCGCGATTCAGCAAAACCTCTCGATAGTGCTCAACACTGATCTGGTTGTGCAAGGTGGCATCCAAGTAAAGCTCAACCATGATGCGTTGTCATGTACTTATGTAAAGATATGCGTCCGAGTCGGTAACTGCGTGCAAATTTTCATTCGGCTCTCCCCCAGCTCGGCGACGGCAGCAGCATGACGCTCCTCGGTCCAGCTTGAGTCGTGCAGGTTTTGCTGGGCTACCCCGTCGCAGAATTGTTGGAACTCTGATGCTTGTTTGCCTTTGCTTATGAACCATCGCATGCGTCAGTACAGCCGTTTTGGCCTTAAAGCGTTGCGAATTGGCGCAAGCACCTTGGCCTTAGTTGCGTTGCTGCGCTCCGAATGGGCGGCGGGAGCAGGAGCGTCGTTGGCTTGGTTCCTATTTCTTCAAGTTGAGCGACGCTGGACTGATGAAGCTGAAAGCGACTGATGCTTGCTCATGAAGAATGGGCCTCTTCCTGATCCCTTAATTCGGGATATGACTTTAATGAATCCGATAAAGCAGTTGATAATAACTCTTTAATTCCCTTGATTTAAGAGTTCCGAGGTAGCGGTAATTGCAGGTCAAAGTGTCGCTTAAAGTTTTTCAATATTCTTTATGATGACTTTATTCATGGTTATTGTTGTCTAGTTGAAACGAATCACTGTCGCCTCCTGTTCCCGTTGATCATTCAATAAGGCGTCGTTACCCTTATGGTGGAAATGCTGGAGGTTCTCTAAGCCTGATCAGCTGATCCTTATGGGTGTTTTTGTCTGATGGCGCCATCACCGGATCGCCCTACAAAAATTTGTGCTGTTTGTGGTCGCCCATTCCAATGGCGTCGTAAATGGAAAGATGTTTGGGACGAGGTGCGTTATTGCTCTGAGCGCTGCAGACGCCGGCGTGGAGCAAGTGCAACAAGACCGTCCTCATCCTCATGAACCCAATTTTTTCCCATCACAGATTTGGCTATTTTGAAGATCATTAACATCGTTTCGACAAAGATATTGAGAAGGCGCATTTTGCGTCACTTGGCGATATTCGTTATCGCTTTACCTATAACTTTTGCATGCTCAAGTAAAGATATTTTGTCTAATAAATCAGGAAATAGTTCTGATAATCGCCCAGTTGTTTTGACGACATTCACGATCCTTGCTGATATGGCTCGTCAGGTGGCTGGTGATCGTTTGCAAGTTAGATCGATTACCAAGCCGGGTGCAGAAATTCATGGATATGAGCCTTCACCTCGGGATTTAGAGCAAGCCTCAGGCGCAGATTTAATTGTTGAAAATGGGTTGGGTTTGGAGCTTTGGGCTCGTCGCTTTGTTCAATCCGCTGGTGATGTCCCTACTGTCAGCCTCACCGAGGGGATGCAGCCATTGCTCATTGAGGGTGATGTCTATGCCGGTAAGCCCAATCCCCATGCCTGGATGTCACCTCTGAGAGCTCAGGGATATGTAGATCGACTCGTGGACGCGTTTTCTCAACTCGATCCAGATGGGGCTCAGTTGTATCGCAACAATGGCAATAGCTACAAGCTGCAGTTGAAAAACTTGGATGCTGAGTTACGCAACCTCCTCGCTGTCATTCCCCCCAAGCATCGTGTTCTTGTCAGTTGTGAAGGGGCCTTTTCTTACTTGGCTCAAGACTATGGATTTGATGAGGCGTATTTGTGGCCGGTTAATGCTGAAAGCCAGATCACTCCAAGACGTATGGCTCGTTTGATCGAGCGTGTGAAGAAAGATCAGGTCCCCGCCGTGTTTTGTGAAACCACAGTCAGTGATAAAGCCCAACGGGAAGTGGCTCGTGCCTCGGGCGCTCGTTTCGGTGGCAGCTTTTATGTGGACTCTTTATCAAAACGCAACGGTCCTGCACCAACTCTGCTCGACCTTCAACGCCACAATGTGAAACTTATTAGGCAGGGGTTGGCTGCATCCGCCGAAAAGTCCTCATGACCCAAAGTGAATTGATGCGGATCGAGGCCGATCAGATCTGTGTTGACTACAACGGCACAGTTGCTCTCTACGACGCTTCTCTTCATCTCCCTTCGGGATGCATCTGTGGTTTGGTGGGGATGAATGGGTCCGGTAAGTCGACCCTTTTCAAGGCCCTGACTGGTTTTATTCGCCCTTCGCGTGGACACATCAGAATCAACGGTCGTAGTGTTGCTCGGGCTCAGCGCGATCAAGCCGTTGCCTATGTGCCTCAGAGTGAAGGGATCGATTGCGATTTCCCCGTCTCTGTTTGGGATGTGGTGATGATGGGCCGCTATGGAGCCATGAATGTGCTCCGGATTCCACGACAGTCAGACAGGGTTGCGGTTCGCGATGCCCTTGAGCGCGTTGAGCTTTTCGATCTCAGGGATCGTCCGATCGCTGCTCTCTCTGGAGGTCAACGTAAACGGACATTTTTGGCAAGAGCTATTGCTCAGCGCGCATCGGTGTTGTTGTTGGACGAACCGTTCAATGGCGTGGATGTTCGTACAGAAAAGTTGATGGCAGAGTTGTTTTTTCAGTTGCGTAAGGAAGGACGCACCATTTTGATTTCAACGCACGATCTCAGTCATGTCAGAGACTTCTGCGATCTCACCGTTCTGATCAATAAAACGGTTTTGGCTTACGGTGAAACGTCGGAGGTATTCACTCCGGAAAATCTTTCTTTGGCCTTTGGGGGCCTCCCTCCGGACTTATTGACCGGAAATAGTTCCTCGGAGGACTCTTGACCACATTTTTGCTCGAGCCTCTTCAGCACGCCTTCATGGTGCGGGCTCTGCTGATCAGCGCCACCGTTGGTGGCGTCTGTGGTCTCCTCTCTTGCTACATGACCCTCAAGGGCTGGGCGCTGATGGGTGATGCGGTGTCTCATTCCGTATTGCCAGGAGTCATTTTGGCCTATGCCATTGGGCTGCCTTTTTCGGTTGGGGCCTTTGTATTTGGTGTGGGATCAGTTGCCACGATTGGCTTCGTTAAGCAGAAATCCCGAATCAAAGAAGATACGGTAATTGGCCTTGTTTTTACGGGTTTCTTCGCTCTTGGACTGGTGTTGGTCTCGAAGACGCGTAGCAATATTGATCTCACTCATATTCTTTTTGGCAATGTGCTCGGTATTTCTATTGCTGATATTCAACAAACGGTGCTGATCTCAGCTCTTGTAACAGCTGTCCTTTTGTTGTTTCGCCGTGATCTGTTGTTGTTTTGTTTTGACCCAACGCATGCACGCTCGATTGGCATCAACACTGGTGTTCTCCACTACCTCCTTCTCTCCGTACTTTCTCTTGCTGCGGTTGCTGGATTACAAACGGTAGGCATCATTTTGGTGGTGGCCATGCTGGTTACTCCTGGGGCTACCGCTTACCTATTGACCGATCGCTTTGATCGAATGAGTTGGTTGGCGATTGGCAGCAGCATTCTTTCCAGCCTCCTTGGGGTGTACACAAGTTATTGGACTGATAGCTCAACAGCTGGTTGCATCGTTCTTGTACAGACAGGATTGTTTGTGATTGCTTTCCTGTTCGCTCCTAAGCACGGTATCTTGCGCCATCGATTTGCATCGTCTCTGCCTATTTCAACCTTGTCCAATCGATGAGATCCTGTTTTGACGCTTGGGATTGAAACGGTTGAATCGTTCTGCATCGCACTTCAGCACCATTTGCGGCTTGTTAAGTAGCGCAGCGGTCTAGCGAGGCCTGATGTATCAAACTCAAAGGGTTGCAATCAAATCTGAGATGCGTCTCTCCTCATCCGCTGGACTGCTTTTCAGCCTGCTGGCTTTGACAACTCCGGCAATCGCTCATCACGAGATTGGTTATGACCACAGCGGCACACTGCTGTCGATGGAGATGGAGCCTTCTGCATCAAAAGCTGGAACGGAGCCGATCAAAGCGATGTATGACACCAAGGCAGAAGCTGAGGAGGCCGCAGCTTTGTTCAACTGCAAGGGGGCCCACCAGATGGGGGCGAAATGGATGCCTTGCAATGCTCATAACCATGGCTCTAGTGCAGGACACTGAATGACATGAACCGACGTCGGATTCGTTGTTGGTTCTCGTTGGATACGGTCTCTCGAGATGGCAAGGCCACAGCGGTGAATGTCCGCTGTGGCCTTGTTTGCTTTTTTGAGCGCTAATGGCTAAACCACTCTCAGATTCATTCCATAACGATCTGCAGCAACGTCACCACCGGTGCTTCAGATCTCCTGAGAATGGTGACAATTGATATGGGGCACCATGCGTTTTTTGCTATCCGCTGTTTTTGCTTTATTGCTGGTCTTGAGCATGCCCATGCGAGCGATGGCCTCTGACACCGTGAGAGGTGGTCAGATTTTTAATACCAATTGCGCCGCATGTCATGCCGGCGGTGGAAACATTGTGAAAAGTGAGCGCACGTTGCGCCAGGCCGACCTTGAGGCGTTTCTCCCCAACTACTTGACCGGTCATGAGACTGGAATCGTGGCTCAGGTGACCTACGGGCGTAATGCGATGCCTGCATTCCTCGATGTGCTCAGTGAAAATGAAATTGCAGATGTTGCGGCCTACGTTGAAGATCAAGCCAGCCATGGCTGGAGTTAACAGCTTCAACGCTTGATGACACGCTTCGCAACAGGCTGGGCCATCTTTCAAGGCCTCTTAATCGAAGCGCTTCCTTTTTTGCTTTTGGGCGTTTCGATTTCTGGCTTGGCGAGATGGCTTGTCCCTCAGTCCACATGGATCAAGCGCCTGCCTCGCCATCCACTTTTGGCGCCAGTGGTTGGAGCCTTGCTTGGTTTCGCTTTGCCGGCTTGTGAATGTGGGAATGTTCCTGTCGCAAGACGTCTGCTTGCAAGTGGAGCGCCGTTGGGAACTGGTTTTGGTTTTTTGTTTGCAGCGCCGGTTCTTAATCCGATCGTGTTAGCGAGCACTTGGGCCGCCTTCCCTGATCAGACCTGGTTGCTTTGGGGTCGACCCATCGGTGCTTTTCTGATTGCAATCGCGCTCAGCGCTCTGCTGGGGTTGCTGCCTGAGTCGAGATTGTTGGCGTCTGCTTTGCTCGAGGAGCGAAGACTGAGTCAACCCCTCTCTCGGGTGGGACTGCTTGAACGTGGCAGTGGGCTGGTTGGTGTGGACTTCAATGCTTCTGAACGTCGGCTCGAGGAGGTGCCGCTTCGACCTGCGGAGCTGCTCCAACACAGCACGCGTGAATTTTTGAGCCTGCTCACCCTGCTCGTGTTTGGCTGTGCTCTCGCCGCTGCGGTTCAAACCTCGTTGCCGCGCAGTTGGCTGCTGGCTTTGGGCTCAGCCCCCACCGTTTCGGTGCTAGCACTGATGCTTTTGGCACTCGTGGTTTCGGTTTGTTCCAGCGTTGATGCCTTTCTTGCGCTTGGCTTTGCAGCCCAGGTCACACCTGGTGCCTTGTTGGCCTTTCTGCTGCTTGGTCCAGTGGTGGATCTCAAGCTTGCTGGCTTGTTCACTGTGCTTCTTTCAACGCGAGCCATTGTCATCACCGCAGTCTCAGCATCGTTGCTCGTTCTTTTGATCGGGCAGTGGGTCAATCTTGTGCTGCTTTAACGCGATGCCACGTCTGAACCGGATTCGACGAGTGCGATATCTACCACCCCTTGTTTTGTTGCTTTGGGGATGGTTATTGGTGTGGAGCAGTTTGTCCGCTCGTTTGGATCTGCTGCTGAATGCGGTGTTTCATCCTGTTGTTGCGATTGCAGGAGTTGTTCTGATGGTGCTCGGCGCAGTACAGCTCCGCTCTGCCCCACGCTTGAAAATGCCTCTAACCCCCTTGAGTTGGTTGGTTTCGGTTGCGGTGGCCTTGTTGGTTTTGCTGTTTCCCCCATCACCCTCCTTCAGTGATTTGGCTGCGAATCGCAGCGAAGCCTTGCCTGAGGCGCCGCGATTGAGTTTTTTCCTTCCGCCGGAGCAACGCACATTGACGGAATGGGTGCGGCTGCTGCGCAGTCAACCCGACCCCAATTTGCATGCAGGTGATCCCGTGCGGATTAGTGGTTTTGTGCTTCAACGCCCTGGGATGCAACCCCAGCTCGCCCGTCTCACGGTGCGGTGCTGTCTGGCTGATGCAACCCCTGCTGGCCTCCCCATTGAATGGCCTGCAAGCGCCGATCCGAAGCCGGATGAATGGTTGGCTATCGAGGGAACGATGACATCACAAACCAAGGATGGACTGCTGATCAATGTGGTGAAGCCCACCACAATTCAATCCATCCCAAGGCCTGAGCGGCCTCTGGAACCATGAGCCCAAAGGGTTTTGGCTCATCGACGGGCAAGGTTCGACTCTTAAGCGTCGCTTTGATGAGCTTGGGCCTAGTTGCTGTGGTCCAGCAGCAGATTTTGTTGCGTCGTCCCCCGCGTTTGCGATCCGTCGCGATTCAATCGATTCGTTCAGGCGCTGCAGCACTTGACGTTCGTTTTAGTCGGACGATGAACCGCAAGTCGGTGGTTGAAAACAGTCGTCTAGTTCCCCATCAGCCCCATCAATGGTTTGGTCAACAGGATCGGTTGCGCTTGCTTCTCGATCCTGGTGCCCTGATTCGTTCGCCCCAGAGGCTTGTTCTTGCTGGTGATGATCAACGGGGGCTTGCACTGCCGAACCGCTCTCTTTGGTGGGACCCTCGTTCCACTCTCGTTGCAGTGGTGGTCGAGGAGGAGGGAGAGCAGTTGAAATTGCGCCGTAAGGATGGCAGTTGGTTGCCGTTGTCGGCTGTTGAGCAGCGCATTCTTCAGCTTGAGCCGCTTGGTAATGGAGAGGGTGTTGCCTTCGTGACGGATAACGATCCTTCCAAGCTGGAGGTGTTGCTTCGCAAGCTCACCCCACGGGCGATTAGCGATCAAGCTCAAGGGTTATCTGAACCTTTGCCAGCTGCCATCCAATCATTGGCATCTGGTTCACTTTTATTTGCCCACTTAAGTAGCAATCAGCGTGGGGAATTACTCGTGCAAGTTGGTGGTATTGAAGTTGGTAGCGATCGAACCTGGATTCGCTCGGTTAACGCCAAACGACGTGATCTCAACCTTGAGGTTGCAGGCGCAATTCGTCTTCTTCCTGATGGAAGCGGCATGGTTGTTCCCTCCTACGACGGGCTTGATCTTTTACCAATGAACCCTGATCGACAAGGGAATTCTCTACAAAGCCTCCCTGGAAGCAGGGAACTCAAGTCGTTTTGCTCTGGCTCCGGTCGCGCTGTTTTGTTGAGGAACTGGCCTGATTATCGACGGTCGATTGAGCTCGTTATTCCCGGACAGATCCCACGACAGGTTTGGTTGGGGGAGGCGGGGGTGATGGCAGCGGCTTGCGACAACCGGGGAGAAAAGATTTGGATTGTTCTGCGTAATGCTTTGCCGACTCTTCGAGATGAATTATTGCTTGTAAATAGCTCTGGATTAGTTCTCAAGCGAAGGTCTTTTCCTGGATGGTATTTGGCATCAGGAGCGGTGCTTGATGTCGATCCCGCCACGAATCGTCTTCTTACGGTGATGACAGATGGGGATGGTTCGAAACGCCGAGCTGCCCTAATTGATGGCAGCAGCCTTGAGTTTGAGCTTCTTAAGCCTCAAGTTGTGTTGGCGCGATGGTTGCCTTCAGGTGGCGAATTGGATGAATTTTCTAAGGTTCGTCGATAGGTTGAGCCAACTTGACGGCTCAATTTTTGGAAGAACCAGTTCTCAGAGCAAGTGATGTGAATGTTCAGTACGGCGATAGCGTTGTGTTGGAAAACGTCTCGCTGTCGCTGCAATCAGGGACATTGACAGCTCTAGTTGGTGCAAATGGAGCCGGTAAATCCACTCTGCTGCATGTGCTTAAGGGGCAATTACGTCCGTCAAGTGGCTCGGTTTACTGCGATGGGGATCCGATCGAAACTTGTCGTGAACGGGTGGCGTTAATGCCTCAGCGCAGTCGGATTGATTGGTCGTTCCCAATCAGTGTTCGTGATCTCGTGGATCTTGGTTCCATGAACGGTCAAGCCTTCGGGTGCTGCGATCGGGAGGCTGCAATGCAACGCGTTGGGCTTGCTGATCTTGCGAACAGACGCCTCGATGCACTCTCAGGTGGGCAGCAGCAACGCGCTTTGCTGGCCCGTGCTTTGGTACAACCCTCTCGAATGCTTCTTCTCGATGAACCCTGTGCTGCGATTGATCCGCCCTCTCGTGATCAATTGTTATTCCTGATGCGTCAATTAGCTGATGCCGGTCACACTTTGCTGGTGAGTAGTCATGACTGGGGTGAGGCGCTCGATTCCTATGACCGCGTGATCGTGGTTGATCGGCGTGTTCTTGCTGATGGACCTCCAGCTGAGGTGAGGCGATCTCTTAAAGGTTTAGTCAATCCGGGGAATCATCACTGTGGATGAGATCGTTTTTTGGTTGTTGCCTCTAGTGATGGCACTTTTGGTGGGGATTTTGTGTCCTGTCATGGGAACGCTGTTAGTCACTCAGCGCCGGGTGCTTCAGGCCAACCTCATTTCCCATGCCGTGCTTCCAGGATTGGCGGTATCCGTTGCCTTTGGTTTTGACCCAGCAGTAGGGGGCGTGATCAGCGGCATTCTTGGTTCCCTGTTGGCGGAACGATTGCAGCGCAATTCAAAGCTGAATGAGGAAGCTGTAATCAATACCGTGCTTGCCGGTTTTCTTGGGCTCGGCGTTTTGCTGATCCCTTTGCTGGGTTTGCGCCTGGATCTTGAGGCCCTTCTGTTTGGTGATTTGCTCACGGTGGGTTGGCTCGATGTAGGCCGGGTGTTGTTTGCTTGCTTGGCTGTGGCTTTGCTCCTTGGCACTCGCTACCGGCAGCTTGTTTATTTGGGCGTAGATCCAGAGGGGGCCGCTTCGGCGGGACTTCCCGTGCGTGGTCTACGTCTTGCCATGTCTGCGGTAACGGCTGCGGTGATTGTCAGTGCAATGGCAGCAGTGGGAGTGATTTTGGTGATTGGCTTGCTGTGTGCCCCGGTTCTTCCAGGGCTACGTCGAGTGAGAAGCCTTCGTGCCGCAATGGTTCAGGCAGCTTTTGTGGGTTTGGCCCTGAGTGGTGGTGGTTTCCTTTTGGCCTTGCCTCTCAATCTCCCCCCAGGTCCTTTGATCGGGGTGGCATGTGTTGTGTTGCTTTGCCCATTGGCAGGAAGAAGTACCTAGCCATTTCCGTGAGAATGATTATCGTTCCTAGAAGTTCTTCTCTCACAAGTGCCCTTGCCCGCTTCTTTACCGTTTGCAAGTCTCCTGCTGGCGGCAGCTAATACGGCAACTCCCACCGTGGTTGCTGCCGATGGAATTCTTTGCGATCTCACGCGCACTTTGGTGGGAAATCAAGCAAAAGTAATTTGCTTGATCAAGCCGGGCACAGATCCGCACTCCATGGCATTGCGCCCAGCTGATCGCCAAAATCTTGCGAAAGCAAAAATTGTGCTCTTGAACGGGTACAACCTCACGCCGGCGTTAAACAAGATCAGAATCCCAGGCACCGTTGTAAAGGTTGGAAATATTGCTGTCCCCAACAACCCTGCAAAAGATCCCCATATCTGGCATGACCCAGCGAATGTGATTGCGATGGCTAACACCGTTGCATCGAGATTGAAACCCTTGTTTGAAGCCAACGGTGATGCTCAAATTGACCAGCGCCGCGCGAAGGCTGATCGCGTTCTTGCTTCTCTTGGCGTTTGGATCGGTCAACAAGTTGCCACCGTTCCAGAAAAGCAGCGTGTGGTTGTGACCGGCCACCGTACTTACGATTTTCTGGCGAAGCGTTACGGCGTTCGTGAACTTCCCGTTCTGGATGATTACACCACGGGGGGAACATTGCGTCCCTCGAGCTTGTCTGCAATTAGCAAGTCGATCAAAGCTTCTGGAAGTAAGGCCATCTTTCCCGAGTCACTTCCTCCTTCCAAAACGATGCGACGGATTAGTCGGAGTAGTGGGGTTCCGATTGCCAAGCAAGTACCTTTTGGTGATGGGCAAGCACCAGGGAAGAGCTTGGTGCAAACGGCAACGAGCAATGTTTGCATTTTCGTGAATGCTCAAGGCGGTAGTTGTGATCAGGAATCAGCTTCTCAACTTCAGCAGCGTTGGGCTGCTATTTAATAATTCTTTCTATCTTATTTTCTAATTTTTTTATTGTCATGAATTTAATCTTTCGTCGAGTGCTTCAAGGTGGTGCTGTTGCTGGACTTTTATTTGGCGGTGATCTAGCTTCTCAACCTGTTCGAGCTCATGGAGCACACGGAGGCGGCGGTGGAGAGCAGTTGCAGCCGGGTGAATTTAAACTAAGCCCCGTAATCACCCTTGAGGGGCATGGTGGTTTTGAGAATAATTTGGAAGACCGTCCCCAGCATTACGCCATTGATGGGATGTTCGGAATGGTTATGCAATGGGGCCTAGAGAATGAAGGGAGCTTTTCGATCGAGGCTTCCTTTGGTCCTGCATTTGTTTGGGGAGAATCCGAACATTTCTATGGAGCTGTTCATGTTGATGAACACGGCGATCATGATGATCATGACGACCACGACGATCACGATGACCACGACGATCATGATGACCACGATGATCCACGACGATCATGATGACCATGACGATCACGATGATCATGCAAGCCATGACCATTCAGGTGGAACTAAATGGAAGCGAACAGATATAAAGGGATTTCTACAAGCTCGTTATCAGCCCAATGATCGATTGTCTATATCAGCGAAGTGGATGCCTTACTTTGAAATTGGTAGTGCAGAATCAAACGTCGGCATGAAAAATGAAGTTGGAGCTACCGTCGTTTATGCCTTTGGTGATGGTGATGTGAACTTCGCTTTGGGTGATGGACTTGAATCCGTTATTGACGGCATTTTTGTTTCTGTTGAAAATCGAACTGGCTGGGATACTCAAGGCACCTACTTGGGTAATTACACGGATACTTGGCTTGGTTTCGGCTTTTTTGTTGACCAGCTCAACGTGACTCTTACAGGTGGTCCTCGGTTCTATTCACCTGGTTCATATTCTGGACTCTCTCAAAGGACAGACTGGGGCGGCGAGATTGGGATGGAATATCCACTTTCAGAAAATGTGGCGTTGTTTGGACACTGGAAGCCCATCTACAGCACCGCGGATGGAACTGGCTGGGGTAAGGGTTGGAGTCATCATGTGGGAACGGGTGTGACTTTTAGTTTTTAAGGGGTTTTCTGGCTATAGAGAGTACTAAGGGTCTCGATAGCCAGATGACGATTGACGAAGAATCACGGCGTCATGCCATTAGCCGTCTTAGCCGCAAGAGGGCCTATCTCCATCAAGTGATCAATTACCTCTGGGTGAATGGTCTCTTAATTGTGGTGTGGGCTTTATCTGGATTTGGCTTTTTTTGGCCGATCTACCCACTCATGGGTTGGGGGAGCGCTCTCTTGATTCAAGGATGGAAAATTACTCATCCTCATCGGCACTCATTTAGTGAAGAGGAGATTAATCGAGAGATTGAGAGAATTTGAGATTCAGGAGTTTTAAGTGCGTGTTTCATAGATGCGCACTTTCGCTGCTCCCTCTTTGATCGGTTTGTTCCAGTGTCTACAAGTATGGGTAGACGCGTGAAGATTTCAACTCGGACCCTAATTCATGCAAACATGATGATGGCACGATTGACAAACAAGATGAACAGAACGAGTTCTAAAGGCCATCTCTGGCTTTCTAGAAGGTGAAAAAATTGCTCATCAGCTGATGTGATTGCATCTTCTTTATCGTGATAGCAATCTTTTTAGGTGATGAAGTGCTTGGGCATACTTTCTAGTTAGGTCTTTCCGCTTTGCTAGCTATGTTTGAAGGCTGTTGAAACCCGTTGGAGTTATAGCGTTTCGGGTTTTAGCCGAGTTGGTCGATAGGCAATCAAAAATTTCTGTACATTGCCACTTGTTCGCTTAACGGCTGTGATTAGGTCCTCACCTGTGTTCCAAACCCAGAGCTGATCCTCATAGTGATCTTGTTTGATCGATGTGCTGATTGGTTTGCCATGCCGAGCACTTAAACCGGCAAGAACCTCGGTCATGTCATCCATGCTGAATTCGTAGGCCAGTGATTCAAGTCCTCCCTGCTCGTTCATATCTAATGTGAGCTGGGAAACAGGCAATTGATCGAGGTGAACATTACGAGCAATCAAGCGTTGCTGGTTAAGGTCTTCTTGTCTGATTGCACCATTGAGGTGGTTGTTGATCTCTGATTGGGGCATTCCCCAGGCCAATCCTTCAACACAAGCGATGGATGCTGACGGATTCGTGACGAAGCAGGCCACCAGTGCAATGGCGAAAAGTGCAGAGCGCACAGTTCGAGTCATGGCTCAGTGCATCAAGGGTTCATCACCATTCTGTTCGATTTTTGGGCCGACTTTACAAAACAAAAATGAAGCTCTATCCCGTTGAGATCTGAAAAGCTGTTATTTCAGAACAATTGGCTTTGTATTCCCCTTTGTCATATGCAACATCCTTTCATTGATTTCTGTTGAAATCGCATACATATTCACTCTCTTGTTGTACTTGGCTTTTGGGGACTGCCCTATGCCACCGCATCTTGCTTGTAGCCTCTTGCATGCTATCACTATCAATTTTGGTGACATACCAATATTTTACTAAGATCTTGTCTGTATTGCATTTTATTAGGATGATGTTGTTGTCTGAATTTTTATAGGAAAACTCTTTATCTCCCAGTCTCCGCACTTTTTTGATTGAAGTCTTGCCGTCTTCTTTTGATGTTCCTACATTGATGGAATCTTGGTTTTTTTGATCGTCTGCAGTTGCAGGGCTTAGTACCGCTAATCCCGCCAGCAGCGCAATCATGAGAGCCTGCTTTTTATGGATGAGAATCTTCACTCCATTGAAATCCTTGGTAAATTCTACAGACGATTGCATCCACGCCACGGCTTCTACTATTTGTCAGAACTCGTTTGACCAGTTGTAGATCGAACTAGTGCTTCTCTAGAAGCATGTATTCAGAGGCTTTGGATCATTTGTTCTGAATCTAAATTTGTATTGATTTTCATCCATTGATGCTCTCCATCTTGCCTAAGTCGTTTGTTTTTGAGTTCGCTGCTCCATGGATCCAGGCCTGGATTCGATTTTTTGTCTGCTACGGCTTGGTGCTCAATCCATGAGACTCGTTGGCCTCACTGGCTTTTCGTTCGAATAGGATCTATTGAGTTAACTCTTTCACGAAGGAATAATAAGAATTCGTCATAAACTTTTATTTGTCGTATTCTCATGTCAGATCACAGAGTGAAATTTATGGCAGAAATTCAAAGGCGAATACGTTTTAATACCATCAGCATGAGCGTACTGATGATCACAATTGCTGTGGGAGTGATGACAGCTATGTGGATGTATGCAGACTCAATTATTTGATTCCTAAAAACTGCTAGGGAGCTTCAACAGTTGGTTGGAGGGAGGATAGCTTTCTTTTAAAATTTAAACATTTTATCTCTCTATTTTTGTGTCTGCCAATAGATGATGCGCCACATCTTGCTTTTGCGTTTTTCTACAGTGTCCACGGAAGAACAAATCGCTGATATGTTCTCTCACTTTGTTGCCCTTCAATTTAGTATTGATGGAATCCAGTCAATTGATTTCGGTGCTAATAGCAATCCTGAGGGACTTCATAAGCAATTTACCCATGCTGTTGTGGTAACTTTTTCATCTCAAAAGGCCCGTGATCTATATTTGCCTCATCCTGCTCATCAAAGTTTTGAGAAGATTCTCTTACCTTTATTGTCTGATTTGATCGTTATTGATATTTGATTGTTGTTACCAGAGACTGGTTACTCAAGGAGTATTGTTGTTGATCATGTGATCATAACGTGTTGCTCGTTTGTTTTTTCTTGTTTGCTGGTTAGTTGTTGAGAAGCCTGAGTGCCTCGTTTGCCGCACATTTTCTGCTATCACAGTCATGGATCCTTTTCAGCTGACGTTTGTAACCGTTAATTTGTAGCCATGACTATTTCAGAAGACCGCGTCAAACGTTTGGTGGAGCAGTTGTCTGAACCGCTGACTGTGATCGCCGCTGATGTGAGAGGACGCTTGGTATGGGATTTCAATCTTCCAGTCGCTGTTATTGACGCTCGACATGAGCCCCCTGTGCTGATGCGATCGTCTGTGGGCAGCTTAGGAAATGTTTTGCGTGTTTCTACCAAAATTGATCATCCCTTAATCCGTCAATTGTTTGATATTTATCCTGATCGTGGTCCTGATGCTGCTATTGATGAAATGCTCAATGGTAAGGATGGAAAAGAGTTTGCAGATGTTTTTTCTGATTATCAAGAAGAAAAGAAAGTGGGAACCTTGATGTGGGGTGCTGATGATCTGGCCAGTTTTGTTGTCAAATCTCGGACATGCTTTGAAGACGACGAGTTGGCGATTGCAGCAGTCTTCCCTACAGATTCAGGTGACAATGGTCATGCACTAGCGACGTTTGGTATTCCATGGAGATATTTCAATTCTCCATGACGATTTCAAGTTTCGCTTCCTCATGTTAGATGGTTGATTGATTTGATCGACTTTTTCTCTTTAGTCCAGGAGTTTTGATCTTATTTGGTCAGTGGATATTTGTAATAGTGGTTTTTGGAATGGTATTAAATGTTGCTCTAGTTTTAGTGAGGTGTGGAATCTTAAATCTCTATCTTGTTTCTGTTGAAAAAAGTTAGCTTGATTGAATGACAACCACAATGAGCAGTGTGCCAAGTCCAATGGCCCACCAAATCCATTGTCGACTCCCTTGACGAATTGAATTTTGATGGGTTCGAGTGGTTTGTCCTTGACCGACCGAAGCGCCACAGTTCATACAGACTAAGCGTCCGCCAAGGGAGCGATCTGCTCTGATAGAGGTTGATCCACAGCGCGGGCAGCTTCGGATGGACATTGACAGGTTTCTCCTGAAATTATGATCCCTGCAGGATATGTTTTGTACTTTATAATTATACTGTTTTCAATTGCTGATTCAGCGAATATCGAATGATGATTTTTTGATCATCTTGATTGTTTTATGCTGGCATTGTGGTTGCCTATTGTGTCCATGGATCTTGTCTAATCGGTTTTAAAGTTCTTTTCTCCTTTCTTCAATGGTTTTTGCTTTTGTTCCGGGGTGGTTCCAATGCTTCAGTTACAAATGCTTCTCATGGTCCCAACGATGTCATAGCCTCTCTTGATAAGACCCAATGAGCCATGAATTTCTCAGCAAAAATTGATGCCTTGCAGCTGATGCTGACGGATCTAAGAACGCGAAACGAGCCGATTCGTCATAAAGCAGCATTTCGTGGCTGTCAGCCTGAATTTCAGGCGCTTGTCACGAAGTTGATTTATCAATTAGAAACCGAGCTGCTTCATGAGAAGCAGCAGTTTAGAGAGAAGTAAATACCAATTTAAGTGATGCCATTTTAAATGGCTTTACTCATTTGAGTGTAAGTAATTCGCCGGAACGCTGTAGTTTTTCAAGGTTATCGAAGCCACCTATCGTTGCTCCATCAACAAAGACCTGTGGAAAGGTATTCATCCCACTGCGTTGTTTACACTCTCGAAAGGTAACGTCATTGTCAACAGTGATGACTAGGTGAGGAATGTTATAAGCCTCTAAGATTCTGAGTGCACTATCGCACCATGGACATCCAGGAAGTATTGCGATCTCTAAGCGTGTTTTGGTTTTGTTTCGCGCTTCTTGACCTTGTTTGAGAGTTCCCAGGAGTAGATCTGCCCCTTTCAAGATTAGTGAGCCGCTTTCGAGATGACCGCCCCAAACCTGACATGCCCCATCTGAAAGGCTTAAGTGGAGATGAACTCCGTCTGCATCAAAGGTTCCATTCAAGGTGATGATCTCTAATTCACCCTCTAAAACTGTTGGTTTTTTACGTCCGGGACATTGAAAAGATGCTTTTGATAAATTCCCAACAACCCCTATTAGAAATCCGCTGATCTGTCTTTCTTTTGCTATCTCTGACAGGGATAGTTTTAGATCTTGGCCTGGCTCAAGATGAAGCGTCAGCGTATCCATTCGTTGAGTAGATCTTCCCTTCCTGACTAAAGAGACTAACCGGAGCTAGACCCCTTGTGGTGATACGATATAGTAACGGTTCCGTAACGTTAACGTGTCATTTCTCGAAAGCCTTCTGCATGAGTTGCAGGATCAGCTCCTTCCTGCAGACTCTGCCACCAGTGCTGGTCAAGTGGCAGAGGCGGCCACGTCTGAGCGGCTTAACGTGACACTTCCCGCTGGCATCATGAGCCGGCTTAAACAACAGGCGCTGCAGGAAGGCCGCAGCTGCAGCAGCCTTGCAACATTTCTGATTGAAGATGGTTTACGACGCCACACTGTCATTCGATAAATGACTTCTCAATCTAATAATTTTGTTTCAATCCTTTCTGTTACTCCTTTCCGCTCCATATCGAGTAACTCAATATTGAAACGGTTCCTTAATGGGCTTCCCATCGGTAGTACGAATCCGTAGGTTTGAATTGCCAAAGGAAAGTTTGCAAGTTTTAACTTATTTTTTTTGTTTAGTTTGAGGTAATGGCGAAGCGGTGCTTCGTCAAAAATTATGCCTTCTACTTTTCCTTGCGTCAGAATTTGGATTGCCTCGTTCAAGTCTTTGGTGAGGAATGCATCAATTTCATATAATTTTCCCCATCTTAGACTTGTTGTTCCTTCTACAATGGCTATCTGTTTGCCCCTTAAATCTTCTTTCTTTCGAATCGCTGATGGAGCTAGCTCTGCGAGAGATAATGTAAATGCTGATGCAAGACCTGCGGTGATTGATGAAACTGCTATGAGCGACATTACCATCCAAATGCCTGCAATGGCTCGCCCACTCCTCGATAGAGGTGCTCGATCTCCGTATCCAACAGTTGTGAGTGTGACGAGCCCAAACCACATTCCATTCCCAACGCCATGAAAATAGTGGCGAGGAAACTGTTCGCTATTTTTGCGTCTTTCAGCTAACCAAATGAGGTTGCCAAAAATGAATAGAAGCGAAATCAGTATGCCCACTGATGACAAAGCAGCCCACCCAATGAATGGTCGTAGACGCGTTATTAGTCCTGGTGCTTTCTGAGGGATGAGTAAGCCTTCGTATCCATGATAATAGGGTTGCGTAAAATCGATCTTTGGATTGGCTAATCGAGTTGGGGTAATGCTGATTGGACCGATTGCTAAATCAATACTGCCATCAGCTACAGCTTGAATGTTTGCATTTGTGTTTGGCTGAACAATAAATTTGTAAGGTTGATCGAGACGCTTTGCGACATCTTTCCAAATCTCGATGCTGATGCCACTCAGCGCACCATCCTGTTCCATCACAAATGGAGGAGACCCACTCACTCCAATCCTTAACTCCTTCGCCACTTCCTTCGCGACTGTCTGAATGGGAAGTGAAATCAGAACGATTCCAGTGAGTACAAGCGTACGTTTCACGACGATCCTTGCTTGATTAGCCCCTTTCGAGGCGGCGAATAATGAAACCCATGGCGACCAGCGATCCAAGAAGTGCAAGTAACAGTGCCAGGGTCATCGTTTCAACGCGTCTTCCTTCAAAGACTCTCATCACGGCTGTCTGGAGGGAACTCTTCAATGAACGTATGCGTGATAAATGCAATCAAACTGTTACCAGGCTCTTTATCGGCTTGCGGACGTCAGGCTGGAATGGGCGGAGCATCTTTTGAGTTCAGAGTTGATCCGATTGAGAAGAGCAGATCCTCAGCGAGATGGTTATGGCCTGTCCTGGACCTGGGGGGAGGAGCATCTTGAATTTCTCCCGGAGAAGGCTCTATGGCGTCCTGAAGGCCGTGAACTTCTGATCGCCGATCTGCATTTGGGCAAAGCCGAGGTGTTTCAAGCCCATGGCATCCCCCTGCCCAGTGATGGGGATCGCGGAACCTTCAATCCACTGTTGGATCTTTGCTCCCGTGTACAGCCCAAGACCCTCATCATTCTTGGTGATTTAGTGCATGGCCCCCTTGGTTTGACAGACACCCTTCGCGAAACCCTGGAAGCACTTCCTGAGCTCACGGGTTGCCCCATCACCCTTGTAGGTGGCAACCATGATCGTCACTGCCGCACGTTGGGTCTGCCTCAGCAACCGAGTTATCGACTCGGACAACTTTGGCTCAGCCATGAACCTGAGCATGCTCTCGAACCTTCATCCGACTGTTCCAGTCAACAAGCTCGTTTGCTGAATGTTTGTGGTCACATTCACCCTGTTGCGAGCTTCGGCTTTGGGGGGGATCGTCTTCGTCTTCCTTGCTTTGCCTACGACTCCAGGGAGGAAAGATTGTTGATTCCAGCCTTTGGTGAGTTGACGGGAGGGCATGAATGCGGTCAGGTTTACCGCAAATGGTTGGTGGCTGAGGGCACCATTGTTCCTTGGCAGAACCCCGAATTCCGAGCTCGAAAAAAAAGGCTGGTCCGGTGATTCGAAATCGGTCTTCCGCTTCTGCTGCAGAGATCTCTGCTCAAAAAAAGAGACGTAAGCCGAATCCCCAGCGTTCGAGCCTCTGGCGCAAGCGTTGGCTGATCGTGGTGATCCCCATAACGGTCTTTACGGGTCTGATTGCTCTTGCGCCTAGAACTCCCGAAAAACTGGAGATTTCCACAGAGCCCATGCCGATTGAAACCGCCAATGCTGTGGCGGGGCCTTTCGCTTACCAACCCGATGACGAGGTTTATGCCCTCGATTTCGACCCACGAGATGTGCGGCTAGGTCTTCTTGAAGGCTGGGATCGTGAGCAGGATGCTTTTGAAGACACTTCTGCTCTCGCCTACGTCTCGGGACCGATGTATGAGCGGCATATTGATGATTTTGGACAGGAAATCACCGTTCCACTAGGTGATTTGAAATTCGGCAGCAAGGTTTGGCGTGGACGCAATCGAACGGCCTCAAGACAACGTGCCTTCATTGGTGTTTTTAAGGATGGAACCGTTGATTTTGGATATGGAGAGTTAACTCCCGATCGGGCCAAGACCTACGACATGTTTGTGGGTGGTTTGCACAGCATCTACAACGACCTGGAAGAGCCACCTGTGAGCTACAAGGGGGCTTACAGCATCAGCATGGGCCAACGGATTCGTTATTACCTTCCACGCATCCGCATGGTTTATGGCTTGAAAGCCGATGGCCGCATTGAAATGCTGATGAGCAAAGATGGGCTCACTCTTGAGCAAACCAAGGATCTGGCACGCCGGCGGGGTCTTGTGGCGGCCTACATGCCTGATCACGCCTCGAAGAGTCGTCTCATCATTCCTGGAGTGAAAGGTTTCACCGAAGAAGATGCCAACTGGATTAGTGGTGGCGCCACCAGCTTTGTGCATGTTCCCTACCTACTCCGACTGAGTGAGCGTCGTGTCCCACTGAAAGGAGGCCTGATCGCTGATTTGACCAGACGCATCGAGTCCAGCCAGCGCTGTGAAGGTGCATCGGACTGTGCGTTCTTCTATGGGGGGAAGCTGATGGATCGTGCCTTGGCTGGTTTGAACCGTGTCATGGAGCAGGGTGTTGAGCCGATTGCGCGCATGATCTGGGCTCCCAAGCCCACACCACACCTCGATCACAACCGGTCCACACCTGTCACCAAAACTGGTCCGACGAGGCAACCGCTGCGGGAACCTCCGATTACCGCCGACCCACTCGTGCTCCGAGAACGGTCCGATGTTGAGAGCGATCAGGACGACTTGTTCAACTCTGAAGTTGAGACTCAGCCATGGGATTTCGATTTGCCTCCGGATCTGCCGCCACCCGTTTTGCTTCAGGAGGATCAGATCCTTCCTGAGGATCCTGAAGCTTGGCCTGAGCCCATCCCGCCAACCACTGGGCCTAACGAACAGGAATCGGTGTCGTCAGCAGATGATGAAAAAAGCATCATCTATGGAGCACCGCCTCCGCCGGTGCTCCCTCCGCCCCCTTTGCCCTGATTCACTGGGCTTCAACTTCAACGTGTGAACAATCCATTGCAATCTCCCTTGGGTGGATTGCTGAAACACACATCGTCGGGAGACCAGTACCCCACAGCAGGAAACTTGAGTCCTTTGCGCCGGGCCTCGGCGTTGACTGCCTCAGCACCACGGGCTGAAATCAGCACATGTCCAGGGGCTTCAACTTGATCTAAAAATTTCTGCTCTTGCATCTCTCGGCTGGGTGAGCTTTGAGATTGAACGGGGGCGGCGATGCAGGCTGAAATCGCAACCAAGAAGAGTGGATTTAAACGCATGGCTTGATCGCGGGTTTAGTTGGATGTCACAACGACGGGAGTTCCGACGTCCACTTGATTGAACAGGTTGATCACGTCTTTGTTGAGCATGCGAATGCAGCCAAGGCTGACAGCAGCTCTGAGATTGACCCAGTTGGGCCAGGCTGTTCCATGAATGGCGTATTCACCAGAACCAAGCTGGAAGTAGGCCATGTAACGCACCCCAACAGGATTTTTGGGACCAGGTGCGATGACCTTCCCTTTTTTGTGATAAATCGGCGCATCTTCCATGCGGGTGATCGCGTAGCTCCCTGCTGGCGTAGGTGATTCAGGAGCTCCAATGGCAACCGGATAACGAGCGACCACAATCCCGGAATCGAGCAGCTTTAAATAACGGTCTTTCAAGCTGATTTCGATCGTTTTCTCAGCGCGGGCTGGCAGCTGCGTCGCTGAAGCAACAACAGCGAGACCGATGCAAAGCGCTACTCGGTGCATCCATGAACTTGACATGCGCCGCACGCAGAACTGTGTGTATTTTGGCTCATCAAAATAGGGAGCTACCGTCTCAGCACGTTTGATCACCAACCAATGATCCGCACATCGCGCCAGAAGACCCGTCAACAACTCCATGGCCGAGTGCTGCTGATCTGCACCTTGTTGGCCTCAGCTGTGATTTGTCCTCAGCGTGCTCTTGCTGGATTCAATGAGGAGCAACTGGCTGGTTTTGAGGTGACGGAGCTCACAGGCACCGTTAGCGAGGCTCTGGCCAATGAAAAGGTGATTGAAATTGTTGATCCAGAGGGGCACACCGAGGTTTATACGGTTGGACTCGATCTAGAGCCCCTTGGATTACAACCTGGGGATGAGGTGAGCCTCTCCGTTCTCGACGGATTATTGATCGACCTTGAGCCAAGCCAAGATCAAGATCTGAGCTTTAGTCGTGAAGACATCATTCTTCCCAGTGATATGGGGAGGTTGAAGAAAGGAATGCGTGTCGCCCTTGCCTCAGGAACGGGAAGGGTGATCAAGCTGGATCGTCAGGATGGAAGTCTGAGCCTGATGGGTCCATTTGGCGGCATCAATAATCTCGATGTTTTAGTGACGCCAGACAATAATCCTCTTGAGGATTTGAACGTTGGCGACTTCGTTGATTTCCGTTTGGTGCAGCCCATCGCTGTTGACGTTCGTAAATTATCGGGCTCTGAAAGCCGCTCTTCACCTTTAACGGCACCCTTAATGGCCGATCTGGTTCGGTCTGGAACCACCCTGAAGGCAGAACTTCTGGAGTCGTTTGAGATCACCCATCTCCACGCAACGGTGACCCGTCTTCTTCCAGATCAGAAGGTGCTGGAAATTGCGGGCCCAGAAGGACACAACATCCTTGTGACGTCAGCTGTGGATCTCAACAGCTTGAAGTTGAGTCCAGGAACAGAGATCTCAATGGATATTTTGGATGGGTTGGTGGTTGACCTTCGCCCTGCCACCAACAAAGCCCTCAGTTTTGAGCGCCAGGATGTTGAGATTGCTGCAGATTTTGGCCCTTTGCCGAAGGGCACTCGCGTGGCGATGGCCACAGGCAGCGCCGAAGTGGTGAGGATTTCGCGGACCGATCGCACCTTGAGTCTCCGCGGTCCATTCGGGAAGGTTCACAATCTCGACGTCAGCAAGCGAATGCCTGGAACGGTGTTCGATGAACTCGCGCTCGGGGATCTGGTGGAGTTCCGTTTCATCAAGCCTGTGGCGATTCGAATCACTCCACTCGCTTCTCGCTAAGGCTGTCCTGAGGCCAAGGCTCGGACGATGTCACCCCGTGTCAACACACCCACGGGGTGTTTGTTGTCGTCCACCACAATCAGTCGCTGGGTGCTGCGTTCATGCAGCATCGATGCCGCTTTGGGGAGAGGGAGACTCTCTGAGCAGCTGTGAAGGTCACGTCCCATCAGATCGGCCACCGTGGTGCCCAGCACTTGATGAACCTGCTTGTCCCAGTTGAGCGGATTCTTCAGATAAATCACGCTGTCCAACAGCATCACGTAAGGGCCGGCATCAACTCCGCTTTCACGCACCATGAGGTTCTGCTCGGTGAGCTCACCGATCAGAATTCCGTTCTGATCCACCACCGGCAGGCCACTGATGTGGTGATCGCTCAGCAGACTCACGGCATCTTTTAATGCCGTTTCTGGTGTCACAGTCAATACGGGCGATGACATCACCTCTTTGACCATCTGCTGAAGCACCATGGAATCCACGCATCTCAATACATTCTGAGCCTTGATCTCTCCCTGGCGCCTCTGGGCTGATCGACTCACCCTTGCTCGAGCCCTGATGGGACTCCCGCTTCTTCTCGCCTTGGCGACGGATTACAACGCGTTGGCTTGGTGGTTATTGCTGATTGGAGGCTGGAGCGATGCTGCGGATGGCTGGTTGGCGAGACGTGCAGATGGTGGCAGCACCTGGGGAGCTCGGCTGGACCCTCTCGCTGACAAGTTGTTGATTAGTGCTCCTCTGATCTGGTTGGCTTCAGAGGGAATCCTTCCGGTCTGGGCTGTCTGGCTTTTGCTGGCCCGTGAATTGCTGATCTCTGGCTGGCGTGGTGGCAGCAGTGATGGGGCACCAGCATCCGCTGCAGGGAAAGCCAAAACAATCCTCCAATTTCTCAGCCTTGCGCTCATGCTTTGGCCCCCTCTATGGGGAGATGCAGCACTGGTTCAGGGTTTGAGAGGGGTTGGTGTGGGTTTGTTTTGGCCCTCGTTGTTTTTGGCATTGTGGTCAGCCTGGGGCTATCTCAAGCCTCGCCGATCAGAGCCCGGTCAGCGCTGAAGTCAGGATTGGTTGTGGGCTGGCCTTTGTATTCCCTTTGATAGCTGTCAACGAGGGAGGCACAGGCATCAAACCGGGGTTCCCAAGCCAGTTCACGCCTGACGCGGGTGATGTCGGTTAAAAAGTGACTGAGCCTCAGAGGAAAGGCCTTTCGAGCTTTGGGATCCAGTCCACTGGGGTCAAACGGTCGTAAATCCAATCGCTTGGGGTCTCGGCCACAGGCCACGGCGGCCGCCTCGATCAAGCCGCGGAAGGTGATGCCCTGGCTTGCGCTGCAGTTGTAGATCCGATTGCTAGCGGCATCCACCTCAAGCGAGCGCGCCATGGCCTCAGCCAGGTCTTCAGCGTGGCCGATCTGGGTGATGGTCTCACCTGATCCTGGAAGGGGAATCGGGCGATCATTCACGATTCGGTCAAAGAACCAGCGCTCTACGGGGTTGTAATTCCCAGGTCCCACGATGTAGGTGGGACGGAAGCTGGTGAAGGGAATCCCCTGCTCTTGCAGCCATTGTTCGGTGTCGGCCTTGCCTGAATGTCGACTGGCGGGATCGATCGCAGCTGTTTCATCCAGCGGCCATTGCGTGGAGGCGGCATAGACCCCAGCGGAACTCACATACAGAAAGCGATGCGTCGGCGTGCCCGTTACCGCTAAGACGCGACGACTGTCTTCCAAACTGCGTCCGGAGCTGTCGATGATCACCTCAAAGTTTCGTCCCTTGAGTTGGTCGAGATCGGCATCAACACTGCGATCTCCTTGGACTGACTCCACTCCTTTGGGTGAGGGAAGACGACCTCGTGTGAACAGGGTGAGTGCATGCCCCTGGTCTTGAAGCCTTGCCACCAATGGCTTCCCAACAAAGCGGGTGCCACCCATTACGAGAATCTTCATCAGCAAGGCGCTCAATCCAGCCATTGAAGCGCGGCCATTCCACAGCAGACATCACACTTGCCCCCCGGCCTGCAGGATGGAGAGAGTGAAACGTGCCACCGGCGTCATGGAGATCATTCCCGCCATTGACCTCTTGCAGGGCAGCTGTGTTCGTTTGCATCAGGGTGACTACGACCAGGTCACTCGCTTTAGCGACGACCCACTGGCGCAGGCTCAAGAGTGGGTCAAGCAGGGTGCAACCCGTTTGCATTTAGTGGATCTCGATGGTGCTCGAAGCGGTGAGCCCATCAATGATCAAGCGGTGCGCTTGATTGCAAAAGAGCTATCCGTTCCTGTGCAACTTGGTGGCGGAGTGCGCTCGTTGGAGAGGGCTGAAGAGCTGCTCAGCTGTGGACTGGATCGAGTCATTCTCGGCACCGTGGCGATTGAGAACCCCGAGTTGGTGATGGAGCTTGCCAGCCGTCATCCTCACAAAATTGTGGTGGGCATCGATGCACGCAACGGTTTTGTCGCCACCCGTGGATGGGTTGAGGAGAGCACCGTGGAAGCCACGGCTCTGGCTCAGCGGTTCAGTTCCGCAGGGATTGCGGCCATCATCAGCACTGATATCGCTACCGATGGCACGTTGGCTGGGCCGAATCTCGATGCCTTGCGCGCCATGGCTCAAGCGAGTGAGGTGCCTGTAATTGCCTCTGGAGGCGTGGGTTGCATGGCAGATCTGCTTTCGCTAATCGCCCTGGAACCGCTGGGTGTGGAGGGAGTGATCGTGGGACGAGCGCTCTACGACGGTCGGGTCGACTTGCATGAAGCAATCCAAGCGATGGCGGACGGCCGTCTGCAAGACCCTCTGGGTGATCAGTGCCGCACAATCGCTTGAGATGAATTGGATTTATTGGAGCCCAGGCATCTGCTTGAGAGCGACAGCGTCTTGAATAGGGTTTTAAGATGCCTTTAATAAAATTGCATTAGTGGCGGTCGGCAGCACCCACCTAAGTTCGGATTTGTCCGCTGCTTCCAGTGGACTGCAAGCCACTTTTGAGTTGTGCCGAAAACTCGGGATGCGCTTGAGTCAGCAGAGGCGGATGGTCCTCGATCTGCTTTGGACTGAAGCCAGCCATTTGAGCGCGAGGGATATTTTTGAAAAATTGAATGATCAGGGGCGACGGATTGGCCATACATCCGTGTACCAAAATCTCGAAGCTCTCCAGAGAGCTGGCGTGATCGAATGTCTGGATCGGGCGAGTGGTCGTCTTTATGGCTATCGAAGTGACCCCCACAGCCATCTCACCTGCCTCGAGAGCGGACGAATTGAGGACCTCGATGTTCAACTGCCCGATGAACTCGTGCGGGAAATCGAACAGCGCACTGGCTACACAATTGAGACCTACACCCTTCAACTCAGTGGACGTCCAACTGAGTTAGATGGCCACCGATGATTCTTGCTGCAGCATTTGCTCCTGCACCATTTTCTTGCGATCATTCGTGAGGGATGGCTTACAGCGGTGAACGGGATTCCAAACAAGATTTTGCTTATCGCAAGGAATCTGCTTGCTGAATCTCTTTTGTCGGGGCTAGCTGGCAACAAAGAGCTGGAAATAACTGTTTCAACAGATCAGTTGAATGGACAACCTGATCTTGTGATCTGGTCCATCGAAACGATCGCATCGCCGGCACTGCTCCAGATCGAGGTTTTGAAACTTCAGAGCCGTTGGGGATCAGCTCCTCTATTGCTTTTGCTTCCTGCGAAGCTTCCCTGCGATCCCACAGACCTTCTTTCCCTGGATTGCGCGGGATTGCTTCAAGATCCTGATCTCGCGCAATTGCAGCAGAGCATTGAAACTCTGCTGTCTGGGGGCAGGGTGGTCGAACTGGCGACGCATGCTTCGTCCGACACGTTTGGATCATTTCAGTCACCAGGGCTGGGCCCTTGGTTGTTGATGACTGGGCTTCAGCAAATCAATCACGACCTGCGCATGATCGAGGTCCTTTTGAATCCACCACCAGAGAATCCGATGTCGAGATACATGCTGGAGGGTCGCTGTCGTGAATTGTGCAGTGCTCGCCAGCTGTTGCTCTGGCTTTGGGGTCCACTGCAATTAGGGCTTGAAGGTGCTGTTCCTCTCCAGCAATCGTCTCCCTTTAGTGAACCGTCAGGAACGTCAATTCAGTTAAAAGAGAGGAATGGCGCTGCAGTGTGGGATGCCATTCATCAACGCCTTGAAATGGCGGTGACTGGAGGTTTAAGCAACGCCACTGGTCAGATGCTGGCGATTGAAGGTCTCCACCCTGAGCGACGAAGCGAGCTCTTGCTTGCCCTGTTGCGACAGCTCAACGCCGTGCTGCAAAGGTTGCGCTTGGATCAGCAGGCCTCCGCTCAAAAACGATCGGATCGCGCTCTCACTCAGCACTGGCAGGCTCTTCAACCTGAATTGCGCAAGCAGGCTCTGTGCACGATGGCCGGCCATTACGTGCGCCTTCCCATGGGAGACGAATTAAGCGGTGTGGCTGATCACCTGCTTCTCAATACAGAGCTCGAAGCCATCGATGAGGAACTGCCGAATCCAAAGCGGATGCTGGCCCCTTTCCTTAACGAACAGCCCGTTTTGGTGGATGGGCAGCTTCTCCCTGCAGATGATCCCCGCGCGTTGCTGCATCTCGAAACCTTGGTGAGCAATTGGTTGGTGCGCACAGCGGAGCTGATTGGTTCTGAGCTTCTTGGTGTCTGCGGAGACTGGCCTGAGTTGAGACGCTATTTATTAAATCAACGCTTGATTTCCACACGAGAGCTGGAACGCCTACGCAACCAGCTCAACACCCAGTCTCGCTGGCAAGCCTGGATTCAACGTCCGATTCGCCTCTATGAAAGCCAGCGGCTTTTATATCAACTCAATAATGGAACCATCGCACCGCTGCTGCTAATGGAACCCAGAGACGAAGAGTTGCGTCGTCTTGGCTGGTGGCAACAACAGGTTGCTCTTCTCCTGGAAGCGCGGGATGCTTTGGCACCTCAGGTTCAACTTCTCGTTCGCAGAGTGGGTGATCTGCTGGCGGTGGTCTTGACCCAAGTAATTGGTCGAGCCATCGGACTGGTGGGTCGAGGCATCGCTCAAGGGATGGGCCGCAGCTTCAACCGCAGCTGATCCAAGCGGTCAGAATGCTGCATCAACTGTTCAGCACCATGCCTTTGCTCAGCATCATGCGCCCGGTCCTGCGTTCTCTACTTGCTGTGGGATTGTGCTTGCTGCTGATTGCAAGCCCAGCCGAGGCAGCCAGGGATACCGATAGTTATGACGGCAATATTTTTGCGTTGTATGCAGGCAATGGATCGCTGGTTCCACCCGCTACAACCCTGAAGGACGCTTTAGAGAAGGAACGCACCATCGTGATCGTCTATTACCTCGATGACAGCAGCACCAGCAAGATTTTTGCGCCTGTTGTGTCTGAACTTCAGCGTTTGTGGAGGCGTGAGGTGGAACTGCTGCCATTCACCACAGATGCCTTTCAGGGGGACGACAGTCAAGACCCATCCGATCCAGCAACCTATTGGCATGGCACCATCCCGCAGGTTGTCGTGATCGATGGCAATGGCACGGTCCTACTCGATGAGGACGGACAGGTTCCTCTTGAAACCATTAACGCTGCGATCAGTACAGCCACTGGAATTGAGGCACCTTCCCAGGGCAGCACCACAATCAGTTTCAACGAGCTCAATACAGAAGTGATGTCGCGCTGAGCTATCCACAGGAACGCTTTACGCTGCTTGATTGTTTCCGGTCGGCTGACCGTTTCCCTATGTGCACGCTGCTGCTGATCTTGCTCCTGCTCGGCATCGGTGTGCTTTGGATTGAGGCGCGGCACCGGCTCAGGCCCTCGTCACCCCTTCAATTACGCGTCCACGATTGGCAAGTGCAACACACGCCAAAGAGCCTCGTTCTTGAGGGTTGGTTGACGATCACTAATCCTCATCAGCGCATGGAAGTGATGGTGCCAGAGCTTTGCGTGGAACCAATATTGCTCGGAAACAGCGACCTGAGTTCCGTCAACGTCCAAACCAAAATCACACCGCATCACCCTGATGAAGATGCCCGCCCAGATGGATATTGGGCCGCTTACATCGTGAAAGGGCGCAAGACCACTCAGGTGAAGGTGCAGCTCACATTTAATTCGGATCAAGGGGTTGTGATCAACGATCGCGTCGACAGTGTTTGGGTTGATGTGCATTGGGTGAATTACGGGCCATTTGGTCGTTTACATCGCCGTCAAGGGATGGTTGTTCCAACCCGTCAACCAGAACCTCTTCAGCTGGCTGATGCTTCATTCCGTCCGGGTGATGGGTGCGCGGTTTTGCCGATCAAAACGCACTTGCTTGGTCCCTTGGATGACACGGTTGATGTGCTGAGGCACTACGCAGGTGGTCTGATTCAGCCCGGAGATGTGCTCACGATTGGGGAAACTCCTGTTGCAGTGATTCAGGGCCGATACGCTCACCCCTCCACGGTCCAGCCAAGTTGGATTGCGCGCTTGCTGTGTCGGGTGTTCCACCCCACGAGCAGCCTGGCAACAGCCTGTGGCCTTCAAACGTTGATCGATCAGGTTGGTCCTACACGCGTTCTGGTTGCTTGGAGTGTGGGGTTCGTTTTAAAACTTTTGGGTCAGAAGGGTTGGTTCTATCGACTGGCTGGTGAACAAGCACGACTGATTGACGACATCACTGGCACCACACCTCCCTATGACCAAACCATTGTTCTTGGTCCGGACTCTCCAGCAGAGCTCTGCAACGCTGCCGCTGAGACGCTTGGCGTGTCGGTCGCGATCGTGGATGTCAACGACCTTGGTCGGGTCAAAGTTCTAGCTTCCAGTCGTGGTTGCGATGAAGCACTGCTTCACCGTGCCCTGAAGCCAAATCCTGCTGGCAATGCCAACGAACGGACGCCCCTTGTGTTGGTTCGACCTGCCTAGATCCTCGGCTGCTCGAAGTGAGCGATACATTAATGATCTACAGCGGACGCGATGTGGATCAAGCATCCGGCAGCTCTCCACGGGTGGAGGCTCTCAACGCATCCCATTTGCGATTGCTGTTGACGTCTGCTCAGATCAGTTCATCCAACCAATGGACCGATCAACCGCAGGCCATGATTTTCCAGGCTTGGCTGCTCCGCAAGCTGAGGGTGCTCGTCGCTTTCGAGCAAGACGCAACAAGAGCTGATCGCTTGCTCTCGCTCGTGGTTTTGCGCTCTCTAAACCGCCGTCGTAGCTGTTGGCAGCTCGAACTCGAGGAACGGCAAGAGCCAACGGGCACGAGCAGAATATCTGTGATCCGGACGTTGCTTCATGAAGCACTCAGCGATGGGGTCGCCCGTTCACAGAGTTGGTTGATCCGCTGCGATGGCAATGATCAAGACCAGCTTGATTTGGCCCGTGAACTGGGGTTTCAACCACTCAGGAGGTTTGGGGTTTGGCGGCTTGATCCGTCCTCACTGTCAGGGACACCAACCTCCGAGATGCCACCTCACTGTCGTTGGAGCGCTCTCGACAACAGCACCGCAAGACAACTGCTCGCTCTCGAGCAAGCCTGTTGTTCAACGCATCATCGGCAAATACTTGATCGCCAATGGCAAGATCTTGTCGATCAACGCTCGAAGGGTTGCGGCCTCTTAGAGGGGATCGATTCCGATCAAAATCAGGTGCTTGCAGGACTTGTTGCCAGACCCTCTGGCTTTGCCAGACCAAGACTTGAACTGTTGCGTGGTTTGGCCTGGGATGATCGCCTCACGGAGGCTTTGCCTCCCGCTTTGGATCGCTTGGCCCGGCTTCAAGCAACTCCTGAACTTCTGGTTGATGAGGATGATGCGCGTCTCCACGCCATCGTTCAGCGTTGTGGATTCCAGTTGCAGCAAACCCAGCTCGTGCTGGGCCGTAGCCTCTGGCGCAAGCTTGGCAGCCGAGAGCTCAGTGGCATCCGTCCTCTGGAATCGATGCTGGGTCGTCTCCAGCCACAGCAGCCGCCCTTGCCCACGCCAACACTGGGTCGAGAGCGCTCATCGTGAGTCCATCTCCCCGTTCGATGTTGAGCCTGGATGTAGGGCGCAAGCGCATCGGCTTGGCAGGGTGTGACGCTCTGGGCATCACGGTGAGCCCGCTCCCCGCTCTATTACGCAGAGCGTTTAAGCAAGACCTTGGGCATTTGGAACAGGTTTGCCTGACCCGTCGAGTGCAGGGCCTTGTTGTGGGTCTACCTCTGGATGCAGAAGGTCAAATCACTGAGCAAGCGGTCCATTGCCAGAGCTATGGCCAGCGCTTGGCCATGGCTTTAAAGCTGCCGTTGGCGCTTGTTAATGAACACAGCAGTAGTTGGGCCGCGGCCGAACGTTATGGCTTGCAAGGGGATCGCAGCGGCAGGCTTGACAGTGCAGCTGCCTCACTGCTCCTTGAGCAATGGCTCGCTGATGGGCCAGAGCCCGAACCGGTCGACATGGCGACCCCGACTGCAAGCAAGACGGTCGGCAATGAAGGATCCTGAAGGTATTGATTCTTTAGAGATGAGTTCTAACGGACCGAACAACAGTGGAGACGTGCCAACGCTGCTGGTTAAAGACAGTGAAGGGCGTGATCTTCTTTGTTTTCTCGAGCAGCTCATCCCTCTCGATGGTCAGGATTACGCGTTACTGACCCCTGTCGACACTCCTGTCTGCCTGTTCAGGTTGAAGGATGGAGATGAGCCGGAGCTCATCGACAGCATCACAAGCAATGAGCCGATCCTCTCGGTGGCTGATGTGGTTCTTCAAGAGCATGACCTCACCCTTGTGCGCTCCGCAGTCACCCTCACGGTGAATGGTGAGCTCGATGAGCCCGATCCTGAAGATCTCGATGAAGATGAGGCTGGTGACGATGAATCAGAGACCTATGAATTGCTGGTGAGCTTTTTGGTCGATGAATTGGAATATGGGCTCTACATCCCCTTAGATCCATTTTTTGTTGTGGCCCGAATGGATGAGGGTGCTGCAGTTTTGGTGGAAGGGGATGAGTTCGATCAAATTCAACCTCGAATCGAGGCTGAGCTTGATGAGCGTGAGCTATCCGAGTGATGCGTCGTGATTGGCTGCGACCTGATTGGGATCCAGGCTTAACCCTGGCCCATCTTCCATTGGAACCCTTGATTGGCAGAGGGATCAAGGCTTTATTTCTTGACGTTGATCGCACCCTTCTTCCAGGACATGATGTTGCTTTGCCTGCCTCAGTTCTTCGTTGGGCCCAATCGGCTCAACGCCATACACATCTCTATTTAATTAGTAACAATCCCTCCCGCGAGAGGATTCGGGCTGTCGCTGATCAGCTTGGAATTGGATTCACCAGCTCAGCCGCCAAACCGCGTCGTGGAGCGATCCGACGTGTTATTGAGTCCCTGGATCTCAAGCCGGAGCAGATCGCAATGGTTGGTGATCGCGTGTTTACGGATGTTCTTGCAGGAAACCGGCTTGGTCTCTACACCGTTTTGGTGAGACCTCTCAGTGCAGACGGAACGCCTTGTCGTCACGATCGCGTTCAAGTGTTGGAGCGACAACTCGCTCGATTGCTTGGAGCAGGCCAGGCATGAGCCTGCGGGTCGTGAAGGTTGGGACCAGTTTGCTGCGCAGCACGGAAGGTCGCAGCACAGCTGATGCCATCTCAGCTTTATGTCTGAATCTCGCCCAATGTCTCCATCGAGGCGACCGCGTTGTCTTGGTTACGAGTGGGGCTGTCGGACTCGGATGTCAGCGTCTAGGTCTGAAGGCCAGGCCCTCTACATTGCGCGGTCTTCAAGCGGCGGCGGCAATCGGTCAAGGCCATCTGATGGCTCTATACGAAGAAGCGATGGCCGTCCATGGCATCCCCGTAGCGCAGGTTCTTCTCACTCGATCTGATTTGGCCGACAGTCGGAGCTATCACAACGCTTCTGCAACCCTGCATCAGTTGATCGAATGGAAGGTTTTACCCGTCATTAACGAAAACGACACGGTGTCTTCCGCCGAGTTGCGTTTTGGCGATAACGACACGCTCTCAGCCTTGGTGGCAGCAGCGATTGATGCGGATGATCTGATTCTTTTGACCGATATCGACCGCCTCTATTCCGCTGATCCGCGCAGTGATGCTTCGGCTCGACCGATTTCGGACGTGCATCACCCAGCTGAACTGCAGGCCCTTGAACAGGGCGCAGGAAATGGAGGTCGTTGGGGAACAGGCGGGATGACCACCAAACTCGCGGCGGCTCGGATTGCCACCGCGAGCGGAATCACCGTGCATCTGGCGGATGGTCGTGATCAGCACATGCTTGAAACCATGTTGGCTGGGGGGCGTGGAGGCACGGTCTTTCATCCCCACCCCCAGCCTCTTGGTCATCGAAAAAGCTGGCTTGCCCATGCGTTGCAACCCCAAGGGAGCCTGCAAATTGATGGCGGTGCCTGCCAAGCGCTGTGCGCCAAAGGCGCCTCCTTGCTTTTGGTTGGAATTACGGACATCACTGGAGAGTTTCAGGCTAATCAACCCGTGCGGATTCTTGATCAGGAAGGCCATGAAGTGGCCCGGGGCCTGAGCTCCCTCAGTAGTGAGACGCTTCGACGTCATGTCAAAGGTCCAGCGCGGACCGATCGGCTAGGGGGTTCGCCTGTTGTGGTGCATCGCGACGTGCTTGTCCTCAGCACGCCTACTATCCGCCAACCAGACCCCTGAATCCATGCGTTTCAGCCAGTTAATCGCCGTCCTTCAGGAGGGAGAGGCAGGTCTGCTGGAGCATCAGCTCAGCAGCGATCCTGAGCTCCGTGGTGCTGCATCTTTGGAGAGAGCCGGTGCCGATCAACTCAGCTTCCTTGAAAAGGGCAATGCTCTGATTCAGAGCCTGGAAACCAGCCATGTTGGCGCCGTTTTGATTCCCAATCAGGATGATCTCAAGGCCATGGCTGAGCAGCGTGGACTGGCTTGGGCCGTGATGCGTGACCCTCGCTTGGCCTTCGCAGAAGCCCTCGAGCGCTTGCATCCTCGGCCCAGATCACAAGCAACCATTCATCCTTCTGCGGTGATCGGGGACAGGGTGCAGATCGATGCTGGGGTCTCGATTGGCCCTCACGTTTGCATCGGCGACGACACACGCATCAGTGCCAACAGCACCATTCATGCCGGTGTGGTGATTTACGGCGATGTAAAGGTTGGACAGTCATGCGAATTGCATGCCAATGCGGTGCTTCACCCCGGAGTGCGTTTAGCCAACCATTGCGTGGTTCATTCCAACGCGGTGGTGGGCTCAGAGGGGTTTGGATTTGTTCCGACCGCTACTGGATGGAGAAAAATGCCTCAAACCGGTCTGGTGGTCCTTGAGGAGGGCGTTGAGGTGGGTTGCGGCAGCACGATTGATCGTCCTTCCGTTGGTGAAACCCGAATTGGTGCGGGAACAAAGATCGACAATCTCGTGCAAATCGGACATGGCGTAGTTACCGGACGGGGCTGTGCCCTTGCCTCGCAGGTGGGTATTGCAGGTGGCGCTCGCCTTGGAAACGGGGTGATTTTGGCTGGACAGGTTGGTGTGGCCAATCGAGCGGTGATTGGTGATCGCGCGATCGCGAGTTCCAAGAGCGGGATTCATGGTGAGGTGCAGCCCGGTGAAGTGGTGAGTGGTTATCCGGCTATTCCCAACAGGCTTTGGCTGCGTTGTTCAGCAGCGTTCAGCAAATTGCCTGAGATGGCCAAACAGATCCGCGAACTCAAGAAAGCCGCTCAGTAATCTTTCTGGTTCTCCCCTCTGAGACCCAATGCCACAGCATCGCGTTGTTTTGCTTCCGGGTGACGGCATTGGTCCAGAGATCACTGCCGTGGCGAGGCAGCTGCTTGAAGCCGTGTCGGTGCGACATGGTTTCAAGCTCGAGTTCAGTGAAGCGCCGATCGGTGGCTCTGCCATCGATGCCACCGGTGAACCCTTACCGGAGAGCACCCTTGAAGCTTGTAAGGCTGCCGATGCCGTTTTGCTTGCAGCGATCGGGAGCCCTCGATTTGATGCCTTGCCGCGTGAACAACGGCCTGAAAGTGGATTGCTAGCCCTGCGCTCTGGCATGGAGCTATTCGCCAATCTCCGTCCAGTCAAGATTGTTCCAGCCCTGATTGGTGCCAGCAGCCTGCGACCTGAAGTTGTGGAAGGGGTAGATCTGATGGTGGTGAGGGAACTCACCGGAGGTATTTATTTCGGGAAGCCGAAAGGTCGTGTGCAGGCCGATGGTGAAGAGCGAGCGTTCAACACCATGACCTACTCGGATTCAGAGGTCGACAGAATCGCCAGGGTGGCTTTCAAGCTTGCCTGTGAGCGTCGAGGGCAGCTCTGCTCGGTGGATAAGGCCAATGTGCTCGACGTCAGCCAACTGTGGCGTGATCGCGTGGAGGGGATGAAAGGTGAGTACGCCGCAGTGGATGTCAGTCACCTGTATGTGGACAATGCGGCGATGCAACTGGTGAGAGATCCACGCCAGTTCGATGTGGTGCTCACTGGCAATCTTTTCGGAGACATTCTCAGCGATATCTCTGCAATGCTCACCGGCTCGATCGGCATGCTTCCCTCAGCCTCTTTGGGGAGTGAAGGGCCTGGTTTGTATGAACCCGTTCATGGTTCAGCCCCCGATCTGGCTGGTCAAGACAAGGCCAATCCGATGGCCATGGTGCTCTCCGCAGCGATGATGTTGCGGACTGGTCTCAAGCAAAACGCAGCTGCGGACGATCTTGAACACGCTGTGGATCGCGTTTTGGCAGCCGGATTCCGCACTGGAGATCTGATGTCTGAAGGCTGTACTTCCCTGGGCTGTAAGGCGATGGGGGAGGAACTTCTCAAGACACTCTGATGCGACCTTGCAGGAAAAATGTGGAATTTGCCCTTTGACCTGCCAAACTCATCGGGCCAGATCTTCCTCCGTCGATGTCGAAGCGTCACCCCGTCGTGGCTGTCACGGGTTCCTCAGGTGCAGGCACTAGCACTGTTAAGAGGGCTTTTGAGCACATCTTCGCTCGGGAGAACATCACTCCTGCAGTGGTGGAAGGCGACAGCTACCACCGCTTCGAGCGGATGGCGATGAAGACCGCCATGTCTGAATCGCTTGCGAAGGGTGAGAATTTCTCGCACTTCGGTCCAGAAGCCAATCTCTTCGACAAGCTCGAAGAGCTCTTCCGCGTCTATGGCGCAACCGGTGGAGGTCAGAAGCGCTACTACCTCCACAGTCCAGAAGAGGCGGCAGAACACAACGCTCGCCTAGGCGTGAGCTTGGATCCAGGTCAGTTCACCCCCTGGGAAGATATTCCTGGTGGAACCGATGTCCTGTTCTATGAAGGCCTCCACGGTGGCGTCGTCGGAGACGGTTACGACGTGGCGTCCCTCGCGGATCTACTCGTGGGTGTGGTTCCGATTACCAATCTCGAGTGGATCCAAAAGATTCAGCGTGATAACGCCGAGCGTGGCTATTCAGCCGAAGCGATCGTGGACACGATTCTGCGCCGCATGCCCGACTACATCAATCACATCTGTCCCCAATTCAGCCTCACTGACATCAATTTTCAGCGAGTGCCCACGGTTGACACCTCCAACCCATTCATCTGTCGCAACATCCCAACGCCTGATGAAAGCTTTGTGATCATTCACTTCCGCAAGGGAGCTCGTGAGAAGTGGGGAATTGATTTCAGCTACCTGCTGAGCATGATTCATGACTCCTTCATGAGCAGTCCCACCAGCATTGTTGTGAACGGAGGAAAAATGGGCTTCGCGATGGAACTCATCTTGACCCCAATCATTCACCGCATGATTGAAGACCAAAGCAAGCTCTCCTGATTGCTTTGCTCGATACACATCGAGTAATCACATCTATCGTGGACTCGTCTGAATAATCAGGTGGGTCCTTTTTTTGTCCTCTCCCTCCTTTGAGATTGCAGGTGCCAGTGGATCAACAACTCCTCCACCGCGTTGGGACAGAGTGGATAGTCGTCGTCTGATCGCGTTGGCACGACGGATCTACTTCCGTTTCTTAAGTGACTCTGGGCAGCAGCTTGAACCGATGGGTGTTGTTGTGAATGAGCGGCTAGATGAGGGCAGGGTTGTGTTTGCAAACCCCACACTGTTGCTTCAAGAACATTTCATCAGCATCGAGCTCATCGGTCGCCGACTGCGTCGCCAGCGTGGCTGGCGAGACCGACCCAGGGGTTCAGGGCTTTGACAGGTTTGCTCGGTTTGATCCTTGTGCTGGCTGGTGCCTGTGTGGGGAGTTTCGCCAATGTGGTGGCCTGGCGATTGCCTCGCGAACAATCAGTGGTTTGGCCTGGCAGCCACTGCCCAAAGTGTGGTCAGGCAGTGCGCTGGCACGACAATGTGCCGGTGTTGGGGTGGGTCTGGCTTCGTGGACGTTGTCGCGATTGCCACCAAGGCATCTCAAGCCGCTACCCATTTGTGGAATTTTTCAGCGCCCTTCTTTGGCTGAGCGCGTTTTGGGGCCATGGATTGCTCGCCGCTTCGGATCAATTCGGCCTGGCCTTGCTCAACGTGCTGGCGGGGATTGTGCTGATCAGTGTGCTGCTTCCACTGGTGTTGATTGATATCGACCATCTCTGGCTTCCAGAACCTCTTTGCAGGATTGGGGTATTGCTCGGCCTTGCCTTCACGGGGGCTCTCTATTTGGTCATCCCAGAGCCGGAAGCCAGTTCAGTGCTTCTCAATCATCTGTTGGCGGCATCAGCAGGATTGCTGGCGCTGGAGGGATTAAGCGCTCTCGCCGAGCGCATGCTTGGCCAGCCTGCGCTCGGACTTGGTGACGCCAAATTGGCAGCTGTCGCAGGAGCTTGGCTCGGCTTGGGTGGTGGTTTAGTTGCTTTGGCAATCGCCGTTTTTAGCGGCGCATTGTTTGGCACGATTGGACGTCTCTCTGGACGGTTAGGGCCAAGACAGCCCTTCCCCTTCGGCCCTTTTATTGCTCTTGGAATCTGGCTGACCTGGATCGGAGGTTCTGAGTGGTGGGGGCAGCAATGGTTCAGCCTGTTTGGTGGCCTTTAAAAGAACAGATATCAGCTCAATGGCTGTTGTGCTGAGAGATTGCAACATCCCTGCCCTAGCCTGATGGGATTGGTGCAAGATTCAGGCCCTTGGCTTGATTATTTGTTCCCTCGGATCTCCTCAATGTGGCGCTCGTACAAACCGAAAGCCCCAATGCCAACTGAGATCTGCTGTTGCCATTAAGGAGTAATCAACCTTGAGTTTGTTCGACTGGTTCGCTGACCGCCGTAAGGGTCAGTACGTCGGCAAGGTGAATCAAGAACCTGAGGAAGGGGATGGTCTTTGGAGCAAGTGCCCCGAATGCGGTCAGGTGGTGTATCGCAAGGATCTGCTGAGCAACGCCAGTGTTTGCAGTAACTGTGGATATCACCACCGCATCGATAGCACTGAGCGCATTGCAGTGTTGGTGGATCCCAACAGCTTTGTGGCGATGGATCAAGAGCTTCAACCCATGGATCCCTTGGGCTTTAAAGACCGCAGGGCCTATGCGGACCGCCTGCGCGAAACGCAGGCCAGCACAGGGCTTCGCGATGGTGTCATCACTGGGCTATGTGAGGTTGAGGGAATTCCGATGGCTCTTGCTGTGATGGATTTCCGTTTTATGGGTGGTTCGATGGGGTCGGTGGTCGGTGAAAAGATCACCCGCTTGGTGGAAGCCGCGACCGCCAAAAAGCTGCCACTCCTCATTGTGTGTGCGTCGGGTGGAGCGAGGATGCAGGAGGGCATGCTCAGCCTCATGCAGATGGCCAAGATTTCTGGTGCTTTGGAACGCCACCGTGAAGCGGGCGTGTTGTACATGCCACTCCTTACTCACCCCACCACCGGTGGCGTCACAGCAAGTTTTGCGATGCTTGGTGATCTGATTTTGGCGGAGCCAAAAGCTCTGATTGGCTTTGCTGGGCGTCGCGTGATTGAACAAACACTGCGCGAAAAATTACCGGATAATTTTCAAACCGCCGAGTATCTGCAAGACCACGGATTTGTTGATTCGATTGTTCCGCGTACGCAATTGCGTTCCACTCTTGCGAGTCTGCTCAGATTGCACGGCTGTGAATCCCGGGTCGCCAGCTCATGATTCAGGTTTTGCCATCACGCTTTAGGACCGTTGCTGCTGTTGTTTTAGCCCTGATCCTTTGCGTTGCTCCTGTTTGCGCGGGTCAGGTTGAATGGCGAGAAGTGCCTTCCAGTGGGGAGGGACAGCAATGGTGGGATGCAGGCAGTTTGCGGCTGAAGAAAGATGGCACCGTGTCTGTGCTGAGCCGATACAGCTTGCGTCAGGAGGACGACAGCCCTGCTTTGGGAACCCTGGTCGTAATGGAGATCGATTGCAGCCAACAGCTGTATCGAGACAAGCAAAAGAATGGATTGCCCCAATTCGGCGCCGAATGGCAACCTTCTGGTTCTGATTCTTTGATTGACGGCGTTCTTTCCGATGTGTGCTCATCGGACGAGCTTTCGTCGCTCTCCTGATCCCAACTCGGCCTCCCTTATGGCTCTCTCCTCCTCAAGCGCTCCCCCGATTGGAGTGGCGATTGCGGGTCTCGGTTTTGGTGAATCGGTTCATCTGCAAGCCCTTGCCTCTCAATCTGATCTCCAGCCCGTAGCGCTCTGGCATCCTCGTCGTGATCGTTTAGATCAGGCCTGCCTTGAGCACAACCTCCCTGGTTATGACGATTGGGAGGCTCTGCTCCGCGACCCTCGCGTGCAAGCGGTGATCATTGCCACCCCTCCAGAGCCACGCTTTGCGTTGGCCCTTCAAGCGCTGAAAGCAGGCAAACACTTGTTGCTTGAAAAGCCTGTTGCTTTGCAGGCTGAATTGGTGGCAGAGCTTCAACGCATTGCCATCCAGAACCGTCTCAGTGTTGCGGTGGATTATGAATATCGGGCTGTGCCTCTTTTTATGCAGGCCGCCAGGATGTTGGAGGAAGGCGCCGTCGGCACTCCGTGGCTCGTGAAACTCGACTGGTTGATGAGCAGCCGTGCGGATGCGTCCCGACCTTGGAGCTGGTATTCACAACGGGATGCCGGTGGCGGCGTGGTTGGTGCTCTTGGGACTCATGCCTTCGACATGCTGGCGTGGTTGATCGGACCGATTCGATCGGTTCAAGCTCTTAATAGCGTGTCGATTAAGGAGCGCCCTCATCCCAGTGGAGGCATGGCTCCTGTGGATGCCGAAGATGTCTCCCTGATTCAGATGCAGCTCGAATGGCAGGGCCGCACGGATCAGAGGGTTCCAGCTCAGGTCAATTTGGCGTCTGTGGCACGCAACGGTCGAGGCTGCTGGCTCGAGGTCTACGGATCTCATGGCAGCCTCACTCTCGGCAGCGCGAACCAAAAGGATTATGTCCATGGCTTTGGGCTGTGGCACACGCCCATGGGAGAGCCCACCCGCAATATTGAAGCGGACGCTGATTTGATGTTCCCCACCACCTGGAGTGATGGCCGTGTGGCGCCTGTGGCCCGCATCCAGAGCTGGTGGGCTCACAGTATTCAAACCGGTGCTCCCATGGTGCCTGGTCTGGCAGAGGGGCTGATCAGTCAGCAAGGATGTGATCAATCGACCATAGGAACAGATTAAATTTGACAGATTGAAGGATTAATAAGCAACTTTGTTTGCGGCCTTGGATGCTGGCCTTAGCATCAAATATCTTTTTTAATCCTAGATTTGGTGTGTACAGTTCATCCGCTTTCGTTGTTGTTGCGTCATCCCAATGTCTCTCTCTGCTTACTCCAAAGAGTTAATTGCAACAGCCAACATTTTGGCAGTGTCGGGGAAGGGAATTCTTGCTGTTGATGAGTCCACAAAGACCATCGGTAAGCGACTAAGCGCAATCCAAGTTGAAAATACTGAGGCTAATCGCCAGGCCTATCGAGGAATGCTGTTTACAACTGCAGGTCTCGGAGACTTTATTAGTGGTGCAATCTTGTACGAAGAAACCCTGTTTCAGAGCCATGCCGATGGCGAAACAATGGTTCAGAAGTTGAGCAAAGCGGGAATTGTTCCTGGTATTAAAGTTGATAAAGGTCTTTGTTCTTTGCCCGGCGCCCAGTCCGTTGAGACCGTTTGTACGGGTTTGGATGGTTTGGTGGAACGAGCGGCAAATTATTACGCCCAAGGTGCACGCTTTGCAAAATGGCGCGCCGTACTGCAGATCATGGCTGATGGATGCCCATCTGACCTAGCCATTCGTGAAAATGCATGGGGCCTAGCGCGTTATGCACGTTCCGTTCAGGAATCAGGGCTCGTCCCCATTATTGAGCCTGAAATCTTGATGGATGGTGATCATTCCATTGAAGTCACGGCAGCGGTGCAAGAACAAATTCTTAAGGAGGTGTACTTCGCTTGTCAGCTCAACGGAGTTCTTCTCGAGGGAACCCTTCTCAAGCCTTCGATGACGATTCAAGGAGCCGATAGTGCTCAGTCATCAGATCCTCAAATCGTTGCCGAAATGACGGTGAGAACACTGGAGCGTTGTGTTCCTGCAAGTGTTCCTGGAATTGTCTTTTTATCAGGCGGTTTGAGTGAAGAAGCGGCATCGGTGTACCTCAACAACATGAATCAAATTTCAAGAAAAGCGCAATGGAATCTTGGCTTCTCCTATGGACGTGCCTTGCAGCATTCCTGCCTGAAGGCATGGGCTGGTAAGGACAAAGAGGCAGGCCAAGCAGCGTTGCTTGCGCGGGCAAAAGCGAACTCTGAGGCCTCACAGGGGCGTTACGTCCCGGGCTCCCAGCCGTCATCGGACGAGCAGCTTTTTGTAGCTGGTTACACCTACTGACCCATCATTTGATGACACTCCGGCGTGCTTTCTGCCACGGAGTGTCGTGACATTCACACGACTCAACTGTAAAGTCGCGCGGCTACGGACACATGTCCGTTTATCTGCCTTCGTTAGGACTTCACTATGGCGCTCGTTCCGCTTCGACTTTTGCTCGACCATGCCGCGGAAAACGGCTACGGCATCCCTGCTTTCAACGTCAACAATCTTGAGCAGGTGCAGTCGATCATGGAGGCGGCTCACGAGACTGACTCTCCTGTGATCCTGCAGGCTTCACGTGGAGCTCGTGCTTATGCAGGCGAGAATTTCTTGCGTCATTTGATCCTGGCGGCTGTTGAGACCTATCCCGACATCCCTGTCGTGATGCACCAGGACCATGGCAATAGCCCTGCAACTTGCTTCGGAGCTGCTGCTAACGGTTTTACCTCCGTGATGATGGACGGTTCTCTTGAGGCTGATGCCAAGACTCCTGCGAGTTACGACTACAACGTCAACGTCACTAAGGAAGTGGTGGACGTTGCCCATGCCATCGGCGTGAGCGTTGAAGGCGAACTGGGTTGCCTTGGTTCTCTTGAAACCGGTAAAGGCGAAGCCGAGGACGGCCACGGTTTTGAAGGTGAGCTCTCCAAGGACCAGCTGCTGACCGATCCTGCTGAGGCTGCTGATTTTGTGGCCAAGACCAAGGTTGATGCCCTGGCAATCGCCATCGGGACGAGCCACGGTGCTTACAAGTTCACCCGCAAGCCCACGGGTGAAGTGCTGGCCATCAGCCGCATCGCTGAAATTCACAAAGTCATCCCCAACACCCACCTGGTGATGCATGGCTCCTCTTCCGTTCCTCAGGAATGGTTGGCAATGATCAACAAGTACGGCGGCGCGATTCCCGAGACCTACGGCGTTCCCGTGGAAGAAATTCAGGAAGGCATCCGCAATGGTGTTCGCAAAGTGAACATCGATACTGACTGCCGTTTGGCCTTCACGGCTGCTGTCCGTGAAGCAGCCATGGCTGATCCTGCCAACTTCGATCCCCGTCACTTCAACAAGCCTGCTCGCAAGTACATGAAGCAGGTTTGCTTGGATCGCTTCCAACAGTTCTGGGCTGCTGGTAACGCCAGCAAGATCAAGCAGCGCGACATCAACTTCTATTCCGGCCTTTATGCAAAAGGCACCCTTGACCCCAAGACAGCTGTTGCTGCCTGATTATTCGGTCAAAACCAACCAAGCGGGGGGCATTAGCCCCCCTTTTTTGATGGCTTCACCAATGCGCGCGATCAGGAGTGAGTTGCAGCGTTCCTTGATTGGCATCGAGTGTTGCTGTTGCACCAAGGGGGAGGGCCATGTTGGGAAGTCCATGCCCAAGGGGCAGATTCATGACCAAGGGGATGCCTAGATCAGAGAGTCGCTCATCGAGGATCCCATCCATTGAAAAATCACCTGGCTCTACCTCGCCTTTCCAGCTGAATCGGCCCGTCGCTACGCCAGCAAGGCCACGAAGCACCCCGGAGCTGCGCCACTGCGTGAGCATGCGATCCACTCTGTAGGGAGCTTCTCCAGCATCTTCCAGCACCAGGATTGATCCACGCAGATCAGGGAACCAGGGTGTGCCAATCAAATGGGTTGCAACCGTGAGATTGGTCACCACGAGCGGACCTCTGGCCACCCCGGCGCGTACCGAACGCCCTTGCAGTGGGGCGACCGGTTGGTCCTTAAGGAGATGCACCGTTCGTTCCCATTGTGGTTCAGGTCCTGTGGGGGACCCATGGATGGCGCCAGGCAAGCCAGCCGACCATTGAGCCAGCAGCATCGAGCTGGTGTCAGAAAATCCCAGGGTCCAAAGCGGGCGATGGGGGAAGCGAAAACCAGCTTCTAAAACCCTGGCGCCTCCCCATCCAGCACCGACATAAATCAGCCCGTCCAGGGCAGGATTGTTCCAGGCACGCTCAAGATCATCCGCTCGCTGTTGATCGGTTCCTGAAAACCATCGCCATTGACGTTTCACCGATTCTGGGACTTCTAATGTCCAACCCTCGGCTTCACAGCGCTCCACTAACGGACCAAAGTCTGTTTCAGGATTCAGCCAAGTTCCGGCATTAATGGCTCGAAGCCTTGAGCCCTTGTTTAACGGACGAAGTGGGGACTTCTTTTGAGTCGATGCCGCCAAACCATTAGCGGAAAATGAAACGGCCATCGCTACGGCCGCCGGGACTCCCAACCTAAAAAATGATCGACGATGCATCAAAGGGCTTCATCTTTAATAAGCCTTAGTCTGATAATTCGATCGGGTTTGTGCTTTAAAAGATCTCTATAAAGCCAGCTTCGAACATAAACCGCAACAGTGATTGTCTGTATTGGGGCATGTGATTAGGTGTAATTTATGGTTTTTTAGGGATCTTATTGATAATGTTTTCCGGATGATAGCCTGGCATTATTGTGCCAATGAAAATCTTTAGTGCTTGGATTGACTTCAGGCCAGTATTAATCAACTGATGCTCTTGATCTTCCGATCTTGTGTCAGAGCTAATAAAGATGGCTCATGATGACTGGATCAGGGATTCAATCAATTGGCGTCCATCAACGCCACCTGTTGCTGGATCACAGGCCCGCTCAGGATGGGGCATCAATCCGAGCACATTGCCAGCTGGATTTGTGATTCCAGCAATGTCGGCAACGGAACCATTGGGATTGTTGTTGTATTTCAGCGCGATGCCGTCATTGTCTTGAAGAGATTTAAGTGTGTCTTCGCTGCATTGATAACGGCCTTCTCCATGGGCAATCGGTAGTTGGATCTCACTGCCTGCTTTGAAATGAGAGAGCCAGGGAGTGCGAGCACTCACCACATTGAGAGGAGTGTCTTCGCAGATGAAATGCAGACCGCTATTGCGAGTGAGTGCTCCTGGCAATAATCCGAGTTCAGTGAGCACCTGAAATCCGTTGCAGATGCCCAGCACTCGCCCTCCCTTGTTGGCGAAATCGACCAACGATTCGAGCACTGGTGCAAACCTAGCGATGGCTCCGCAGCGCAAATAGTCGCCATAACTGAAGCCTCCGGGTAAAACCACAGCATCTAGGCCGCTGAGATCTGTTTCCTCATGCCAGAGGTAACGGGTTGGCATGCCAAGGCATCCCTGCGTCGCCCAACGGACATCCCGGTCGCAATTGGAACCAGGAAAGACAACAACACCAATGCTCATGACAACTTGAGTTCCAGGGTCCAGTTCTCAATCACAGGGTTGGCCAGGAGTCGATCACTCAACAGTTCAACCTTTTGGCGGGCATCGGCCTCATCAGACGCCTCCAGTTCAAGCTCTACAGCCTTGCCGATGCGCAGGCTCTCGATGCCTTCCACTCCTAACCGGCTGGCAGCCGAACGCGTGGCTTCACCGGCTGGGTCTAGGACAGAAGGGCGCAGATGCACCAGAACACGAGCTTGATAACGCGGCACGGGCTCGGAGCAGGAATTGTTAAATCTTGGCAGGCCGTAGTCCCGCTCCAGTCACTTTCTTTTCAGGTTGAAAACAGACCACGTCTCGATGCCCTTTATCTGTGATCCAATCCATTGGATTCACAAGCAGGCTGATCACACCACTTCTGCTGATGGCCCCAGGCTTCGTGCAGCTCGCACGCGCTGAGCTGGTGGCCGATCCCGTGGGACGCCTTTGAAATTTGGTGTTGATGATGATGCGGATCGATGAACGCTTTTGGAACAGCGTGCAGCCATTGGGAGTGAGGAGGGTGCGCTTTGCTGGGGTGAGGTCTGCGCTCGAGGCGACCTGCCGATGGACTCATCCTGCAGATCATCATGGAAAATAAAGGTCTTCCGTTCAAGGAGCCAAGGCAACAGGGTGATTGGCGTGAAAGCTTTCAGGGTTGGGGTCTGAGCTGGACAGGCTTGCTCAACAATCAAAAGGGTGAGTGGTGGTTGTTGGCGCAACTGGTTCTGATCTGCGCTCACATCCTTCCGACCTGGCCTTCTGAGCTCCTCGATGCCTGGAGTTGGCCTGTCTGGCTTCGTGTCATGGGGTTGATGGTGTTCGCTGTTGGACTTGGTTTGGCCCTGCAGGGTTTTCTTGCGTTAGGCCCCAACCTTTCCCCATTACCGGATCCAAAGCCCAATGCCGCTTTGATCACCACGGGGGTGTACGGCCGTTGCCGGCACCCTCTCTATCGAGCTGTTGTGATTTGCTCCATTGGTGTGCTCCTTGCCAAGGGGAGCCTGCTTCACCTGGCGCTTTTGTTGCTCTTGGTTGCGGTGCTCAATGGCAAGGCCCACCGCGAAGAACAACGCCTCTGCAGCGTCCATCCTGATTATTTGACGTATCGCGCCAGTACACCAGCAATTCTGCCCGGCATTCCAGGCTTGGATTGGCGCCAGGGTTAGGGCCAGCTGGATAATCGTTTAATTTTTCCAAAAGGGATGAATAAACCCCTTAAAAAAAGGTGCTTTTCGATCGTTTCGTATGGTTTTGTTTGTGCCCGTTCAGCTACTGGCAAGCAAAGCGATGCCTTTCGTATTGCTCCTCAGTGCTGTCTGCGCAGATCTCGAACTCTGCGCTCCGAGTCAGGCCAACGAATATGTGTTGAACAGCTCCCAACCTGTTGAGGTCAGTTCAAGGCTTTTAGCGATTCTTGGGCCTCCGATCACAATCCCGGATCCTGAGCCTCAGCTCATCCTTAACCGTACAAAGAGACAGATTCGTTCCACAGGAGATCCCATCTGGGAGTTGCGGCTTGAGATTCCTGGTGAACCGGCGCGTCATTTCGATGCAGTGAGTGGTCGAGCCCATCGCCAAAATGCGGACCGTGATCAGATGGGCAGTAAGGCTCCCCTGCCCCCTGGGAGGTACATCCTCGGCCCAGTGGAGCCTCTGGCCAAGGGCGCTTATCCAGAACTAGGTCCGGTTTGGATTGGCATTGAACCGACCTTCACCACGGGGCGAAGGGTGCTTGGGATCCATCAAGACCCAAGTGTGGGTTTTGATGGAAATAGTGGCACCTTGGGATGCATTGGACTGATTCGTGAACATGACTTGCTCGAACTGTCTCAGTTGATCCAAGTCAGTAATGTGCGCTTATTGATTGTTGAAGACTGAAAAAGCAAGTCCAATATACTTTGATAATTGGATCAAATTGAACTCGTTTGTATTAATTGCCAGCTAAGGTTTATTCCACCAATTCGTTAGTGAAATTGTCATTGTTCAATGGCTGAGAGCTTTTCTTTGACTCATTGGCTCGAAGCAGTGGAAGCAGTGGAAGCAAGAAGGAGGGTTGTGAGTTTTTCAGAGGCGCTTGGGTCGAATCCAATCACAACCAGATCCACCCCTGATCGGCTTTCAGGAGTCCAGGCCTGATGAGGAGCGGCTTCAAACCAAGTCTCTAAGCGTGGGCCAACCATTTGCACTTGCAGAGGAAGGGATTTGCCAGGTAACCAGACCCTTCCTTTTAGGCGCACCACCTGATGTTCAGTCACAAATGCAGGAAGGATCCGTTCAAAGTCCGAACGTTGAATCACGCCTTCAAAACGAACATTGCCGCCAACAACATCTAAATGCGTGTGATCGTGGTGATCATGCGCATGATCGTGATGGTCATGGTCGTGGTCATGGTCATGGTCATGGACGTTTGACGTCTCTCGCTCCACTCCTAGAAGCAAACTCGGGTCGACTTGACCACGAGTCATGGGGATCACCGTTGTCCCGGTTCGGATCTTGGGGACAAGTGATTGCTGGATCTGGTCCAGTTCGGTGGGCTCTAAGCAATCAGAGCGGCTGATCAGCACCAGGTCAGCGGATTGAAGTTGATCGGCGAACAACTCATCAATGGCCGTGAGGTGGTCCAGGCTTGGGTCTTCCTGGCGTTGCCGTTCCAACGCCTCTGGATCTCCCACAGGGCTTCCGTTGTTCAGGGCTTCTCCATCCACAACAGTGACCACGCCATTCACATGCACCCGGGCCCGGATGGCGGGCCATTCGAGCGCCTGAAGCAGGGGCCTAGGAAGGGCTAAACCACTTGTTTCAACAACGATTCCATCGAGCTGATCAGCGCGAGCGAGCAGCGTTTCCATTGTGGGTAGAAAATCGTCCTGCACGGTGCAGCAGAGGCACCCGTTGTTCAGCTCAACGAGACGCCCATCGATTTCATCCTCTGGGCAGAAGCCGCAGCTTCGGATGAGATCGCCGTCGAGGCCGACGGTTCCGAATTCGTTGACCATCACCGCAAGGCGTTGGCCGCTGTTGATCAGTAGATGGCGCAACAGTGTTGTTTTCCCGGCTCCAAGAAAGCCGGTAATCACGGTGACGGGAAGGCGTTCAGACATCAGCGGCACCCCAGGCTTTCGCGGGTGCTCACGCCGCTGACGCTATTCACACCACTGGCACGACCACATAAGGCCTTCATCTGAGTGAGATCGATCACAGCGTTGGTGAAGTCCGTTCCCTCAATGCGAGCATCCACAAACCGGCTTTGCATCAGCATTGCGTTTGTGAAGTTTGCGTCGCTTAGGTCGGTTTCATCAAATCGGCTAGAGAAAGCCACCACATCCTCAAGATTCGCTCCATGGAGATCCGCTCCCTGCAGTTGAGAGGTGTTGATCACAGCTCCACGCAAGTCGGTTTCACTGAGGTCAACACCGCGGAGGTCAGCTTTTAAAAATTCTTTTTCCTTCAAATCCCTGCCATGCATGTCGTTGCTGATGTCTTGCACCGCGAACTGACCACGCAATTCAGGGGCCGTAATGGCCTGAACAGGACCAGGAAGGGCGATCAAGCTTGACGCAAGAAGCACCCCGAGCAGAACGGGAAATAGGTGCTTATGGAACAAATCGGGAAGGGGCATCAGAGAAGGATGCAGCCGGCATCAGGTTGCAGCTGCCGTAACTTAACTTTCACGTTATGGCAGACAGCTGCCCAGCTACGTGCCATGGCCAAAACCTTGAGGGTGGTTGTTCCCCCCCATCCACTCATTGCTCACTGGCTCACAATGTTGCGCCATGCCGGCACACCACCGTCTCTTTACCGAACAGCGCTCGAAGAGTTGGGGCGTTGGCTCACCTATGAAGCCTTGCGGGATTGGCTCCCCCATCGCCGTGAAGAGGTACAAACCGCGTTAGAGCTCACGGAAGGAACTGTGATCGAAACGGGTGTTCCCTTACTTGCCGTGCCTTCTCTCCCTGGCGGGCTGATGCTCTGGGAAGGGGCTAGGCAAGTGCTGCCCCACGCTGAGCTCTGTCTGGGTGGCTTGCCTGAAACGATTGAAGCCAATGCCGGGCTTGTGTTGCTGATCGATCAAATCAGTGATGGAGAGGAGCTTGTTGGCTTGATGGAAGAGCTGGTGTCAAAAGGGGTTGAGAGCCGCAGGCTTCGTGTAATTTCTGCCTTAACAGCCAGCCCTGGGCTTAAACGACTGGGTGAAACATTCCCTGAACTCACCATTCATACCGCCTGCATTGATGAAGAACTCAATGCGAATGGTCAGATTTCTCCAGGGATTGGCAACACATCTCAACGGCTGCAAATCAGAACAGCTCCCTCGACCTAGGCTTGAAAAAATCCATCGGCGGCGATGAGCAGGCAGCAGGAGTCCACTTCAGGAACACTTTTCACACTTCTGAGCGGAGCCCTCATTGGGGCAGCAGGAGTGGGCTGGTGGCTGCTCACCGAAGCAGAACGCCGTCAGCGGATCAAGCGTCAGCGTTCCATGCTCTATGCGCCAAGGATGCAGGACGGCAGTGAGGCATTTGAGGCCAATCAATACGCCGATCGTGACGATCAGCTCGAACATCGTGTTGAGCAGCTCAATTCGGCCATCTCTGATGTCCGTCGTCAGCTTGAAGACCTCGGCTCAAAGTCGTAATCACCACTGCCGGTAAGTTGGGGCTTGTCCCCATCTGCGATCCAGTGGTTGCCATGCTTCGCTCAGACGCCGTCACTCAAGGCATTCAGCGCTCACCAAATCGAGCAATGCTGAGAGCGGTTGGCTTCGGTGATGATGATTTCGGCAAGCCAATCATCGGGATCGCAAACGGTTACAGCACGATTACTCCGTGCAACGTTGGATTGGATGCTCTGTCCCGTCGTGCGGAAGACTCTGCTCGAAAGGCAGGGGGAATGCCTCAGATGTTTGGCACGATCACTGTGAGTGATGGCATTTCTATGGGCACCGAAGGAATGAAATATTCCTTGGTGAGCCGTGAGGTGATTGCTGATGCGATTGAAACGGCATGCAATGGCCAAAGCATGGATGGTGTTCTGGCTGTTGGTGGCTGCGATAAAAATATGCCTGGCGCCATGTTGGCGATGGCACGTATGAATATCCCCTCGATCTTTGTGTATGGGGGAACGATTAAGCCTGGGAAACTTGGAGGCTGTGATCTCACTGTTGTGAGTGCTTTTGAGGCTGTTGGTCAAATTACAAGCGGTAAAATTGATGAAGAGCAGCTAACAGCGATTGAAAAAAATGCTTGTCCAGGGGCTGGCAGCTGTGGAGGCATGTTTACAGCCAATACGATGAGTGCTGCGATTGAAACGATGGGGCTGAGTCTTCCCAATAGTTCAACGATGGCTGCTGAAGATGAGGAAAAAGCAGAGAGTGCCGCCCGTTCTGGTGAAGTTCTTGTTGAAGCGATTAAATCTAATATTCGTCCCCTTGATTTGCTGACGCGTGAAGCCTTTGAGAATGCCATCAGTGTGATCATGGCGGTGGGCGGGTCCACCAACTCTGTGTTGCATTTGCTCGCAATCGCGCGCACAGCAGGCGTTGATCTCAGCATTGATGATTTTGAAATGATCCGGGAGCGTGTGCCTGTGATTTGCGATCTCAAGCCGAGTGGTCGTTTTGTCACCGTGGATCTTCATCAGGCCGGCGGTATTCCCCAGGTGATGAAATTGCTATTAGATGCAGGACTCCTTCATGGCCATTGCCGCACGATTGAAGGCAAAACACTGGAGGAACTTTTAGCGAATGTTCCTTCAACACCTCCTGAAGGACAAGAAGTGATCAGGCCACTGAGTGATCCCCTTTATGCGAAAGGGCACTTAGCCATCCTGAAGGGGAATTTGGCAAGCGAAGGAGCTGTCGCCAAAATCAGCGGCATTAAGACCCCCGTCCTCACCGGACCTGCTCGGGTTTTTGAAAGTGAAGAGGATTGTTTAGCATCGATTATTGGTAAAAATATTCATGCCGGTGATGTCATCGTGATTCGCCAGGAAGGTCCAGTTGGAGGACCTGGAATGCGTGAAATGCTTGCACCAACTGCTGCCATTGTTGGGCAGGGACTCGGAGACAAAGTGGCACTGATTACGGATGGTCGTTTCAGCGGAGGAACGTACGGTTTGGTTGTTGGCCACGTGGCACCAGAAGCTGCTGTTGGTGGAGCAATCGGCCTTGTGATTGAGGGAGATAGCATCACAGTGGATGCAAATCAGAATCTTCTTCAGCTCAATGTGAATGAGGTTGAACTTGAAAGCCGCCGCCGCATGTGGTCAGGACATCAGCCTAAATATAAGACAGGAGTTCTTGGTAAATATGCTCGACTTGTCTCGAGTTCGAGCCTTGGTGCAGTGACAGATCAGCCTGATTAATGCTCTGCTAAAGGGTGCTCTAAATAATTAATTGTTAATAGCATGATTGATGATCAATCATGCTATTAATTTATTTGAAAAGAAGATTTTGTTTCTACAGAGTGGATTGAACAAAAATCGCTTGTTCAATCCACTCGAGATTGACTCACAAGTTGTGCTCTGAGCCGACGTGCCATTGCTTCCAAGGGTTGGCCGTCGGCCGGAGCCGTGCAGCGCATGCCGTTGTTTCCATGCATCCAAACGGGATGCTGCCCTTGCCAAAGCATGGGGCGCTCAGCTTGATCACACCAACTCAGCATCAGATTCACATCACTGCCACTCCGATAGATCTCGAGTTCGAGGTCCATATCCTCTATCCGAGATCCAGACGCATCACGGGTTTCGATGCGAACAAAGAGATCGTCAATGCTGGATGTTCCTTCATCCTCGTGAATCGGAACAACAGCATGCTGATAAGGCTTGCGGCAGAGATCAGCCGTGTGGGCAATCACAACAGCTAAATCGATCATTTGTAGGCTTCGATCGAATGAATGAGGATGCGGATCGCACCCGCGCGGAAGCCTGGATTTGTGGATCCCGCCTCATCAAACCGCGAATGAAGCACTTGTAAGCGTGTGATAGCGGAGGCATCAAAGCGAAGAGGGAGTCCTACCGGTTTGGCACGCACTACGGGTTGAAGATCTTGAAATGCAACCTCCACAACAGTGGTTCCTTCTGCCTCTGTCCGAATGGGTGTTACCCAGCGCAGTCCACCTGGAATCATCTCTGTGAGTCCCATCAATCCATCAGAGCAGGCCACTGCAAATTTCAAGGTTCGCCCTTCTGCCTCGATCGCTAAGCGCAATCCGCTGAAAGCCGAAAGATCGAGGGGCGGTCTTAACAAGGGGGAACGGCAGCTCACAAAACCTCCGCCGTCTGCAACCACCTCACCCTCCAACAACAGACCTTCAGGCGTGAGGCGGCAGCCGGCTTGGCTTGTCCCACCCATGATGGTGTCGTTGAGCGTGGCCCAGGACTCGAATGAGATGTTGGAGGTGGTCATCTCAACCCTGCACAAGGAATGCTTATTTAAAGACCTTCGCTGGCAGCTTCGTCGGCGAGCACAATAATTTCAGCCTCTGGTTGGGCCAATTTTGCGGGAGTTCGTTGTGAGGACTCAGCTGGATCGAGCAAGCGTTGCAGGGCTTCCCTTTTATTGGCACCACTCACGAGGAACATCACTGTTCGAGAAGCGCTGAGTACCGGAGCTGTCAGTGTGATGCGCTCCAACCCCTTACCCCGTCCAATCGTGGTCCAGCGATCACGAACTTCAGGAGCGTCAGTGCCCGGGAAGAGTGAGGCGGTATGACCGTCATCACCAAGACCCAACACCATCATGTCGAAGATGGGTGGTTCGCCACTGCAGCTGGTGGTAATCAGCTGTTCGAAAGCATCGGCGCTGGCTTCTGGTGAAGGAAGTTCAACGGTTGGAACAGGATGAAAGCAGGCTGCTGCACCGGGCTCACCGGCTTGGAGCAACGTGGAGCGGAGCATGCGGGCATTGCTGGACTCGTCATCAGCAGACACCCAGCGTTCGTCTCCCAGAAAGACATCTACCCGATTCCAGGGCAAATGTTGTTGGCCTAACCGCTGATAAGCCTTGGAGGGAGTGGTCCCTCCCGATAGAGCAATCTGAGCACGATCGCGCTGATCGAGCGCCAGTTGTATTGCTGTGGCGATGTATTCAGCGGCTCGCAGCGCTAGATCCTGGGCATCTCGGGCTGTTTCGATTCGATAGGAGGTCATCAATCAGCTCAATCCAGCCACTCGGTGTGAAAACTGCCTTCCTTATCAACGCGTTGATAGGTATGTGAGCCAAAGCAGTCGCGCATGGCTTGAACTGCATTTTGAGGAAGACGCGCTGTGCGGTAGCTGTTGATGTAGTCGAGAGTGTTGCTCAGGCAGGGCACGGGAATTCCGGCTTCAGCAGCTCCTGCAACGACTTTGGCTAAACCAGGAAGTCGGGTGTTGACCTGATTGGCAAACCAAGGATCAATGAGCAGGTTGCTCAGCTGCGGATCGGTTGTGAATGCATCCTGAATCCGCTTGAGCAATCGGGCGCGAATGATGCAGCCTCCTTTCCAGATCTGAGCGATGGAGGGCATATTTAAGTTGTAATCATGCTCTGCGGAAGCGATCCGCAGAAGCTCCATCCCTTGGGCGTAGCTGGCCATGCTGGCGAGCACCATCGCATCCATGAGGGGTGCCATTCCATCGGCAGGGGTGCCCATATCAAAGGACTTGACCGCGGGGCCTTTGAGGACGGTTTCCGCTTTGACGCGCTGATCTTTCATCGAACTCATCACGCGGCCATTGAGAGCTGCATAGATGGTTGGGACCGACGCACCCATCTGCAAGGCACTCACCACCGTCCACAAACCCGTGCCTTTTTGGCCAGCTTTGTCCTGAATCTTTTCAATCAGATCGCTGCCATCATCGGGATCCTTGGTGCGCAAGCAGACCTCGGTGATCTCAACGAGGTAGGAGGCGAGCTCCTCTGTGCTGTTCCAATGGGCAAAGACGTCGGCCATCTGAGTGCCATTCATGCCCCCAACCCTCTTCATGAGGTCATAGCCCTCAGCAAGGATTTGCTCGATGCCGTACTCAATGCCGTTGTGCACTGTTTTGACAAAGTGCCCTGATCCACCTGGGCCGATGTAGGTGACACACGGACCATCTTCGACTTGGGCCGCCATTTTGGTGACAAGGCTCTCAATGGCGTCGTAAGAGGCTTTAGTGCCGCCAGGCATCATGCTCGGACCTTCAAGAGCACCTTTGGCGCCGCCAGATACGCCCATGCCAATAAAGCCGAAGCTTTTGCTTTCCAACTCGGCTACACGACGCTCAGTGTCGTGATATTCCGAGTTGCCACCATCAATCAAGAGATCGCCTTCATCTAAAAAAGGAGAGATCTGTTCGATCACAGCATCAACAGGACCCCCTGCTTTCACCATCATCAAGATGCGGCGAGGTCGTTCCAACTTGTTGACAAAATCCTGAAGGTCGGTGGCGCCTTGAATGTTTTTACCAGCGCCTAGACCTTTCAGAAAGTCTTCCGTCTTTGAATAAGTGCGGTTGTAAACAACACTCGAAAAACCGTTGCTCTCAGCATTGAGAACAAGATTTTCGCCCATCACGCCTAGACCGATAAGACCAAAGTGAGACTTGGACATCAAAAACTGCATTCACTGAAGTCAGTGTGACCACAGGATCAAAGATCGGCTGCTAACTGGTCCACCTCTGTCAGGGATAAGAGATGGAAGAGCCGATCCTCAAATCACTTTGACGTCAAATCACCGTGTCGTCGGCAATCGATGCATTTTTAACGACAACGATGATTCCGTTACGGATGTAGAAGCCTTGATCAGGACGATCAGCCTCTTCCACATGATCCTTATTCAGGATCGTGACGTTCTTCCCAATACGAGCATTCTTATCAAGAATGGCTCGTTTCACAGTGGTGCCCTCACCAACGCCGACAGGAATACCGCCTCGCGCTCTCAGGGTTTCGCGCTCACTTTGAGATTCAAAGAAGTCAGCTCCCATCAACAACGAATCTTGGAGGACCACATTGTTTTCCACGCGACTACGCACACCAAGAACGGAGTGGTGAATGCTGCAGGCTTTGATAATCGATCCCTCACTAATGATCGAATCTGTGATCTGACTGTCCACAAACTTGCTGGGGGGCAAATACCGCGGGCGTGTGTAGATCGGGAACGCTTCGTCGTAGAAGCTGAATGGAGGGGTGGGCTGCTGAGTTAGAGCCAGATTGGCTTCATAGAAGGCACCAATGGTGCCGATGTCTTCCCAGTAATCATCAAAGACGTAGCTCTTGAGGGTGTCGCCACGAGAGAGCGCTTCTGGGATGACCTCCTTGCCGAAATCCTTATGTCCAGGATTTGAATCGAGGAGATCAAAAAGCGTTTTACGACTGAAGACGTAAATGCCCATGGAAGCGAGGTATGGACGCTCCTTAGAAGACTCAGCGCTCAGACCAAAACGGGACGTGTCAACCGCCATTTCTTTTAAGGAATCGCCCTTGGGCTTCTCGCGGAATTCCTTGATGTTTCCGTTCTCATCGGTTCGCATCAAACCGAAAGCTTCTGCTTGCGCAGCGTCCACAGGCAGTGCTGCAACCGTGAGGTCTGCTCCCGTACTGCGGTGATGCTCCACAAAACGGCTGTAATCCATCCGGTAAAGCTGATCACCGGAGAGAATCAAGTATTCATCGACATCCCACTCGCTAAACAGGGTTTGGTACTGGCGCACCGCATCAGCGGTTCCTTCGAACCAAGATGGGCTATCGAGCGTCTGTTGTGCCGCTAGAACTTCGACGAACCCTTGCCCAAATCCAGCATTGAGGTTGTAAGTCTGGCTGAGATGCCGATTCAGTGAAGCGCTATTGAACTGCGTCAACACATACATCTTGTTGATGCTGGAGTTGATGCAATTGCTGATTGGAATATCAATCAGGCGGTATTTGCCCGCCAAAGGCACTGCTGGCTTGGCTCTCATCTTTGTGAGTGGTTGGAGACGGGTGCCAGCCCCTCCCCCGAGAATGATTGCCAGTACTCGCTTCATGCCGCTCCCGCCTTTCGGCTATGCGGGGCAAACTTACTGGATTTTTCGCGTTCAAAACCAACCCGTGGGCCAGATGGTGGAGATTGCAGGAAATTAATCTTGCGAGGGCGCTCCAGACTCCAAATCAAAAATTCTTTCAACGACCTGGAGAGCCTGTTGTCGCTCGCTGCGTTGCTGTGCGCTGCGCAGCTGAGTCACAGGGGTGTGAAGGATCTTGTTGATCATTCCCTTGGTTAAGGCCTCAACAACCTTGCGTTCTCGCGCTGAAAAATCAGGACCCATGCGGCTCAGCGCTTTGGTGAGTTCCTCCACTCGGATTTCCTCAAGCGAGGCCCTCAAACGGTTGATGGTGGGAACCGCCTCCAGGCTGTCCCACCACTCGAGAAACAGGCGGCTCTCTTCTAGAAGCAGTCCTTCAGCCTCCCGTGCAACCTGTTGTCGGGCCTCTTGGTTGCGCTCTACAACCTCTTGAAGATCATCTACATCATGGGATTCCACCCCGGTCACATCGCGCACATCGGAGGCGATGTTGCGAGGCACGCCGATATCAACCAGTCGCAATGAGCTGCGGCGATTGAGAGCGTTCAGCCTGTTGGCATCAATGATTGGATCAGCAGCAGCAGTGCTTGTAAACACCAACGAACAGGTGCTCAAGCACTGATCAAGATCGTCAAGCCCACGGCACTGAATGGGCAGATTTGGGAAGTCGGTTGCCAACGCTGAGGCCCGTTCGATGGTGCGATTGAGCAACACCACTCCTGAGGCTCCCTTCGCTTGGAGGTGTTGGAGCAACAAACGGCTCATGCGTCCAGCGCCAACAACGGCGATCTGCTCCGTTTCAAGCGTCACCAATGCATCCTGGCCGCGAGACTGTCCAAGTTTGAGTTGAGCCAATTCAACCGCTGCTGAGCTCACAGACACAGCGCCGGTGCTGAGATTGGTTTCAGAACGGACTCGCTTCCCTGTGCTGACAGCCTGTGTAAGCAGACGATTGAGAATGGGCCCGATTGATTTGTGCTCTTGCCCAAGGCGCATCATTTTCTTGACCTGGGACAAGATTTGTCCCTCACCAAGGACAAGGCTGTCGAGTCCTGCAGTCACTCGCATTAAATGCGCAATGGCTTCGTCGTGGTGGTACGTGAAAAGGTGCGGAGATAGATCACGGCTTTCCAAACCGGAATGGCCACTGAGAAAATCGCGTACAGCAGCAATCCCTAAATCTGGGTTGCGCACCAAGGTGTAAATCTCAAGACGGTTGCAGGTGCTGAGGATCGAGGCCTCCAACACCTGCTCATGGTTTCGCAGGTTTTGTAGGGATTCCTCCATGGTTTGCTCAGGAATGCTGAGCTTTTCGCGCACTTCGACCGGAGCCGTTCGATGACTGAGGCCGACGACGGCGATATGCATAGAGAAATCCCTCTGTTGCTGCGTGAATCAGTTCAAAGCGATGCTTTGAGCTCCATCCTTCATGTGGATGGTGTTCGTGAAACTGCAGGTGTTGTTCAGGTTGCTGATGATCAAGCTGCTCGTGCGGGTGCAATCAGTTTCGAACTTCACTCCATTGAAAAGAAGACCATCTGTGATGCCGCTGCCGGCAAACACAACGTGCTCTCCGCAAGCAAGCTCACTGGCTTCGTACACCTTATCGGGGTCAGTAATGCCCATTTCTGCGAGGCGGGCGAGATTGCCTTCCTTCGTCATATCTGCCCACTCAGACGTCTGAGCAATGGCTGGGTCATACACCAGTTGTCCTTGGAAGTGTCCACCAAGTGCGCGCATCGCTGCAGCGGAGATCACACCCTCAGGAGCCGCACCAATGCCCATTAAGCAATGGGTGCCAGTTCCAGCAAAACCACAGGCGATAGCGGCCTGTACATCACCATCGGAAATAGGTTGAATACGAGCCCCGGTGGCGCGAATTTCAGTGATCAAATCTTTGTGACGGGCACGATCCATCACAACGATGGTGAGCTCGTCAGGAGCAAGACCTAAGCACTCACTCAGGATTTTGATGTTTTCAGTCGCAGATTTTCGAATATCAACCTTGCCTTTCGCTGCAGGTGGAGCAGCCAATTTCTTCATGTAGAAGTCGGGAGCGTTGAACAGACCACCGCGGTCGGAAGCAGCCAAAACGGCCATTGATCCGCGCTGGCTGTACGCACAAAGATTGGTTCCTTCACAAGGGTCAACAGCGAAATCCACGCCAGGACCAGTGCCAGTTCCAACTTCTTCACCGATGTAAAGCATGGGAGCTTCGTCGCGTTCCCCCTCACCGATCACAATGCGGCCCTGCATTTGGATTTGATTCATGCGCTTGCGCATGGCATCAACAGCCAAAGCATCGGCTTCATCCTTCAGACCTTTGCCGGAGAGCGTGGCTGAAGCGATGGCGGCCTGCTCGACGATCTCGAGAATTTCCTGGATGAGAGTGCGATCCACGTAAGTGCTGCGGAGGTTAAAGAGGGGCTTTGAGTAGAAAGCCTGCAACAGCAGGGATTTCTGTCTCAGATGCGCGGCTCACTGTATCAGTGTTATCTGGACACCTCTTGAGCACCGAAGCATCTATAAAATTTTGAAAGTTAATGACAACTTTTAATGGCTGCGCCGCATCGCCCTATTCAGATCATTCCCTCTGTTTTGCCTGCTGACTGGGCAGCAATGGGGCAATGCGTAAAAGATCTCGAAAATGCGGGAGTAGATCGTATTCAGTTCGACGTGATGGACGGGAATTTTGTTCCCAATCTCACCTTCGGCCCTGAGCTGATCAAAGCCTGCCGGCGTTACTGCAACGTCCCGTTTGAAACGCAGCTCATGGTGAGCCAATACAACTGCGAAACAATGCTCGAAGAGTACGTAGAGGCCACTAAGGGCTCCAATGGGGAACCAGGAGTCGTCATCGCTCACGTTGAAGCAAACACCCATCTGCACCGGATTCTTGGAAAGATCCGTCAACTTGGTGGAAGCCCTTCTGTAGCCCTCAATCCTCATACTCCGATGGAGATGGTGAAGGACGTTTTGGACTTGGTGGATCACGTGTTGGTGATGACAGTCAATCCCGGCTTCGGTGGACAGGCCTATATCCCAACCATGCTGAACAAAATCACCGACTTAAGAAAAAACATAGTTGAGAGGAATCTTGACGTGGATATCGAAGTTGATGGTGGCATCAAGGCCAACTGGACCATCTCCCAGTGCTGCGCAGCTGGTGCAAACTGCTTCATCGCCGGAAGCGGCATGTTTGCTTATCCAAGCCTTAAAGAAGGTTGCGATGATCTCCGCCGTGTTGCTAGCGAAGCTCAGGCTGGAAAGGTTCTTTCGACACCAGTCTGAGATTCGTGTAACAGATGTAACGTAGAGCTGTATTAATTCATCTCTACTCCATGAGCACCAAACCCCTGGTGATCTCTCCATCGATCCTGTCTGCTGACTTCTCCCGATTGGGTGAAGACGTCAAAGCTGTTGACGAGGCAGGTGCTGATTGGATTCATGTCGACGTTATGGATGGCCGATTTGTTCCAAACATCACGATTGGTCCGCTGATTGTGGAGGCGTTGCGTCCGGTTACTAAAAAACCTTTGGACGTGCATCTCATGATTGTGCAGCCTGAGAATTATGTAGAAGATTTTGCTAAAGCCGGGGCAGATATTATCTCTGTGCAAGTTGAGGCTTGCCCTCATCTGCATCGCAATCTTGCTCAGATTAAGGATCTCGGCAAAATGGCCGGGGCTGTGCTTAACCCCAGCACTCCACTTGACACGCTTGAGTACTGCTTAGAACTCTGCGATCTTGTTTTGATCATGAGTGTGAATCCAGGTTTTGGTGGTCAGAGTTTTATCGATAATCAAGTTAAAAAAATCAGTGACCTTCGCCGCATGTGCGATGAAAAAGGTCTTGATCCATGGATCGAAGTGGATGGAGGCGTTAAGGGCGCTAATGCATGGAAAGTGATTGAAGCTGGTGCGAACGCCATCGTGAGTGGCTCTGGAGTGTTCAACCAACCGGATTACGCAGCGGCAATTCAGGGGATCCGTAATAGCAAGCGCCCATAATTATTTAGCGTGCAGTAGGGGTTTCAATGATGCTCCTTCCGTCCTAATTCTTTCTTCTGTTACCCCTGCAATCTGCAGGGTTTTTTATGCGCTGAGGTATGCACAAAAGTGTTTTAAAGTGCTTTTGGTCAAGGATGAAATTTTAGACAAGTCTGATCCAGTGAGGCTGCTGTTGAAATATTTTCTGCTGGTTGTTTTGTTTCCTTGATAGTTGCTCAGATCGTTTAGGAATTGTTTTGACTGCACTGTGATGCGCCAGTTCAATTGTCAGATTTTTTCTTTGAGGGCTTCTCTGTAGTCCCGGCACTGGTAAGAGGAGTGAAGGCTTTGCGTTGTTTCGTCGATTGCGCAGTCAAAGCCTTCTCTGAAGGCAGCACGCTTCATGGCTTCGATTTGAGAGACAGCGTAAATGCCAAGCACAATCAAGATGAACAGTGAAATCCCTGCTCCAGTGCCTTTTGGGTACAACTTCATCTCATCCAGTTGATGTCTTGAATGAGTTTAGGGTGCTAAGAATGAGATGTAAATAATGAAAGATCAAGGCCTTCAAGCTGAGTTTGGTCAGTGATGACTCTTTGATTGATGATGGGCTAGTTGAAGCCTTTAGTTTGTTTTGTGATTTTTCCCTACCAGCCAAGCACTAAATGCAAGCATTAATACGCAGCCACAGAATTGTAGTAATTCTGAAATTGATTGCACTTGAAAGCTAATCATTAGCTTGAAAGCTGTAACGATTAATGCAACAATGATAACATTGGTAAGTTTTTGTTTTAAGCCTTCAAGTGAGGTGATGCTCAGGATATTTCGTCTTTCTTGGGATAGGTCTTGAAGTCGTGGATCGATATCAGAAATAATCAGCTCATACACGCCATATCCAAA
>CASICK010000003.1 GCA_949373155.1 uncultured Synechococcus sp.
CATCGCCCCATCGATGCTGTGCCCTGGGGGGCAGAGGATCCCCAGGAAGACGAGGTGGGGTTGGCCCGGCTCACGATGGACACCAACATGGCGGGCATTGCTTTTCCTCAGCATTACCCAACGCATTTCCGCCGCGCTGTGCTCAACAGCACGCCCGAGTTTGAGCAGACGTTGCTTCATTTCACTCGCCTCACCTGGTTGCATGAGGGAGCTGGTAAAAACCACCTGGTGATCAAAAATTCTGCGCACACCGCACGGGTTGCTTTGCTGCTGCGTCTGTTTCCGCGGGCCCGGTTTGTCTATCTGCACCGGTGGCCGATCGATTCGATTCGTTCGCTTGCGCAGGTCAAGCAGCGGTTAGCTCAATTGGTAGGCCTGCAAGAGCCTCCATCCAGCCTGCGACAAGTGGAGGAAACAGCGGCGGCCCATGACCAATTGCAAGAGGCCTTTGCGCGCTCGCGGCATTTGATCCCCAAGGGGCAGCTGGTGGAGATCGCTTACGACGACTTGGTGCAGTCACCGCTGAATACGCTGCAGCGGATTTACAGCGCTCTTAAAATTGGCGGCTGGGACTCTGCGCGCGAGGCGATTGCGGCTCGCATTGCCAAGGGCAGGGCGTATCAAGCCGAGCCTGTTGTCTTAGATCCGGAGGCTGAGCAACGCCTGCAGGAGTTGCTCAGCTGAGCCGGAGGTGTCTCTATGGCGGACCGGTTACTGACCGAAGGCCACCTGACAGGCTGCATTGAGCAATTGGGCCTCATTGGCATTGAGCGGTGCTCCGCCGTTGAGGGTGCCATCGCGGCAGTTGGCGTTGAAGCGCACGGTGTCGTAACCGTTGTCGGCTTCAAAGCTCACCACATCCCCAGTGGCCGTCACGCTGGGGTAATACAGCGAGTAATCGGAGTTGGGGACTTCGATGTAGCTCACTTGGCTGGATTGAGCTGAATTCACCAAGCTGTTGATGGTGCCAAAGGTGGCCATGCCAGCAAGACCCCAGGCGGCTGCTTGGCCGGGATACCAACGCCAATTGTTGTAGTAAGACCCGCCGTACCAGCCGTTGTTCCAGGGGCGGTTGTTCGACCAGCTCGATCCGCTGTACCAACCGTTGCCGTAGCGATCCCAGTTGTTCACTGCATCGCGGCGGGTGTTGGAGCGGTTGTTCACCCGATCATTGCGGCCGCTCTGGCGTTGATCCGTGCGGCTGGTGCGTCCCTGCTGACGGGAATCAACGTTGCTGCTGCGCGGTTTGGCGCGTATCACGGGTGCCGCTACGCGCGCTTTGCCGGTTGCTGCTCGTGCTGCTGCGCGTGGTTTGGCGGTTGCTGCGGGTGGACTGCCGCTGCCTTGGCGGCTGCCGCTGTAGGAACTAAACCCGGTGCGGCCACTGCTGGAGCGACTGCTGGAGCGCGAACCACTGCTGCGGACTGCTGCGATCTCCGATCCCCGCCTCTCGAGCCGCCCCCGCCTCGACCGCCGCGTTGGCTGATCAGCAGCTCTTCTGTGGCAGACGTTTTGTGGCAAAGTTGGTGCGGCCTCAAAGGCGGAGAGGGCGGCTGCTGGTTGCAGCATCAGCAAAACGCCGATCGCTCCTGCCAGGCCGGTTCTTTTGGCTTTGTTCGTCATTTTTGAATGGCCTCCATGAGGCGATCGCAGCCGTTGTCAAAGCAAGACACATCCACACGGCCGTTGCCGGCAAAGGCCATGCCGAGGCGCGTGCGGCCTTGAATGGCATCCCCGCCTTGGGTGAGCACATCGGCCAGAAAGGTGGGATTGTTCACGCAAAAGGCCTTGCTGTTGAAGCAAAGCTCCTCTGTTTTGAAATTGATCGAGGCGTTTTTCACGGATGTCCACGGCGCGCCTGTTGCAGGCCCGTCCTTCGATGCGGACGTAGGGGTCTTCAATCACGCGGTAGCTCACCGTGCGTGAGCCAAAGCGATGGCGATATTCCGTGGAATCATCCACATCAATGGCCTGCACTTGGCAGGAAAAGTTGGGGGCTGTTGGGGTGCTGCAGGTGGTGTTGATCACGTAAAGCTCCTCGGCGAGATACCGCTGGAGCACCAAGGCCGCTGCAGAGCGCCAGCAGAGCTGTCAGCACCTTGCTTCGTTTGGAAACAAGCATGAAAGGGTGGGTGCGCGGAGGCGTCAGACCTCCATCCCTTCAAGATGGCCACAACGATTGCGGTGTGGTTGAAATGTGCACCAATGGGATCAAGGAGCGCCGGCAACGCCTGCACGACATTCTGTTGGCCCTCGTGGCCCAACAGGGTGATTTAGAGCTGATGGATGGGGATCATCCCTCCGGTTTGGTGAGTGGGGGCAGCCGCGATGCGCCAGCCGATGCCGCCCGCTGGCTGGAGCGCAATCGACGGGTGTTGCAGCGTTATCAAGCGTTGGTGCGCACGGCGGTGACGCTCGATGCCCTGCTTGATGCAGAAGATGGCATCGCTCAGGAACCTTCTTGATGGAGCAGTTGTTGCTCGCGGCCAATGATCAACAGCAGCAAGCTGATCGCAAATAGCAGCCCCGTGATCACCGCCACGACCAACATCGTTCCTGCTAGTCCCTGGGTGTAGGCCTCTCGTAGCAGTTGCAGCAGCTGTTGAGACGCAGATCCCTCAAGCGAGATCGGGCTATTGCGCAGAAACAAACGAATCTGCTCATCGAGTTGGGGCAGATGTTCCAAGCCCAGACCTGCGGCTTGCATGCGGCTGTGCAGATCGTGGAAGCCAAAACCGCTAATCATCGTTCCGCTTGCAGCGAGCCCAAAGGCAAATCCGAGCTGGCCGCTGGTGGTGCGAAAGGCCAGCACCGATCCAAAGCAATCCATTGGTGCTTCCTGCATAAACAAGGCGGATTGCGGCACCGCCACAAAGGCCAGACCGAGGCCGGCCAGCATCAAGGCCGGCAGCAGCTGCCAATAGGGCGTTTGCACTTGCACGATGGCGAACAGGGCGAGGCCGAGCACCAGCGCCAGGCTGCCGCCCGCCATCAACACCAAGGTGCGCCGGCCAGGCCCCATCCAGCGCCCGGCGTAGATCCCTGCCACGCCAAAGCAGATTAGGAAGGGCAGCTGAGCGAAGGCCACCGCACTGGTGCTGTATCCCTGCACCAGTTGCCAGAAGTTGCTGGTTTGCAGCTGTACCACCGCTTGGGCCACATTCCAGCCGATCCCATTGATCACCGCTGCGGCAAAGAAACCGCGCAGGTAAAGCCGTGGTGGAAAGATCGGTTCGCGGCTGCGGCGCTCAAGGTTGATGTGCAGCACAAACAACAACAGTCCGCTGCAGGCCGGCAGCCAGAAGCTGGGGCTGCGCAGCCCTAAAGCTGCGTGGTTGATGCCAAATAAAAACAGCACCATCGCAAGCGCGATACTCGCGAGGCCGGGAAGGTCGGGCTTGAGGGCGCGATTGCCTGGAATGGCTGGCAGCAGTGCGGGTAAGAGCAGCAGACTTGCGCTGCAAATGATCGGCACCAGCAAAAAAGACAGCCGCCAATTGATGGTGGCCATCCAGCCACCGATCAGGGAGCCGCTGATGAAGCCCACCACGATCAGCAGGTTCCAGAGGCCGAGGGCGGCGCTCACGCCAGCGGCGGGCGTCACGAAGCGCACGCTGGCAAAGGTGCTGGTAAGCACAGAGCCGAGGGCGATGCCTGTGAGAGCACGGCCCAGCAAGAACAGGCCCGCCTCGCCTGACAGCATCGAGAGCAGATTCCCGACTACAGCCAGCAGCAGGGAGGCTGCCAGCACCCGCCGCCGCCCAAAACGGTCGCCGAAAAAGCCCATCATCAGCACCGATGCGGCTTGAGCCAAGGTGGACACGCTGGCGCCGAAGGCCAACACAGCGCCATGCATCTGCAAGGCATCGCTGGCTTTCACCAAAGCGATATTGGCCACGCTGGGGTCGATCAGCTGCAGGCTGGCGAGGATGCCCAGAAAGGGGATGCAAGCTAGCGATTGCAATTCCCTCAAACTGCCTATTCTCAATGGGTTCTCACGCGTTCTCAATCAGGGCATCGCCAAGGGCGAAAGGGTGTGGGCTTGGCTGCCGGTGGTCCTTTAAGGATGCAGGGGCGAAGGGTTCAGGCGCCTTGCTCACAGCAAGGCCCTGGCTCTTCTGGTCAGCTCTGGCAATCTGGGGCCACTCTCGGCCTCTGCATGGCACCGCTCGGACTGTCCGCATTGCGTTCACGGCTGAGCCGCGGCTCATCAGGGAAGGGTTGGCAACCACCAGAAGCCAGCTGGAGCCGTTCGTTTGGCTTGGGCTGGCAGGCCCCGTTCACGGTGCGCTACGCGAGCAACCTCGACGATGGCCCCTGGCATGGGATGCCCCTTGGTGGTTTTGGTGCCGGTTGTCTTGGCCGTAGCTCCCGTGGTGATTTCAATCTCTGGCACCTCGATGGCGGTGAGCATTGGTACGGCAGCATTCCCGATTGTCAATTCGCGCTTTGGGAAAAGCAAGGCGATCAGGTGCGTGTTCATGCGTTAGCGACAGAGCCAATGCGCGATGACTCCAGGCCGGAGTCAGGCAAGCCGCTGAGCAGTTGGCAGTGGTATCCCGCCAGTACGGAGGAGAACAGCACCGGCACCTATGCCGCTCGCTACCCCTTGAGTTGGAACCACTACGAAGGGGTGTTTCGCGCTGAAGTGAGCTGCGAGGCGTTTAGTCCGATCCTTCCTGGTGATTACCAACGCAGCAGTTATCCGGTGGCGGTGTTCCGCTGGACCCTGAGCAATCCCACCAACAAGCCTTTAGAGCTTTCGCTGCTGCTGAGTTGGCGCAACACGGTGGGCTGGTTCACGAACACCGATGCATCGGCGGAGGTGCACTTTCGCGATGACGGCAGCCCAGAGCACAACTACGCCCCAGCGATTGGAAATGGCGAGGGTCAGAGCAACCGTTGGATCGATGCTGATGGCCTAAGCGGGGTGTTGCTCGATGGCAAGCGCTCAACGCCGCTGGCGGAAGGGGAAGGGCAGTGGTGTCTGGCTCTGCCAGACACGCTGGAGGGTGTGGAGCTGATGCGCTGCAGCCGCTGGGATCCCAGCAGTGATGGTGCCGAGCTCTGGCAGCCCTTTGCCGCCGATGGTGTGATCCCCGATAGCAACAACGATCGCGCCAGTCGTAAGGGCGAGCATGCCAGTGCGGCGATTGCCGTGAAACTCACCCTGGCGCCGGGTGAAACCCGAGAGATACCGGTGGCGATCAGCTGGGATCTGCCAGTCACGAGCTTCGCCACAGGGGTGCGCGATCTGCGCCGATACAGCGATTTTTATGGCGCCGATGGCTGCAACGCGGCAGCGATTGCGGCAGAAGCACTGCGTGATTGGCGGTCTTGGCACGAGCAAATCGAAGCCTGGCAAGCGCCGGTGTTGGCGCGCAAGGAGCTGCCGGAAGAGTTGCGTATGGCTCTTTTTAATGAGCTCTATGACCTCGCCAGTGGCGGCAGCCTCTGGACGGCAGCTACCTCGAAAGATCCCTACGGCCGCTTTGGGGTACTCGAGTGCCTTGATTACGCCTGGTACGAAAGCCTTGATGTGCGTTTATACGGTTCCTTTGCCCTGCTGCAGCTTTGGCCGGAGTTGGATAAGGCGGTGATTCGCAGCTTTGCTCGGGCGATTCCTGCAGCCGATGCCACCCAACGGCCGATCGGTTGGTATTTCACCCAAGGCCGCGGCCGGGTAGAAGCAGATCGCAAGGTGAAAGGGGCCACACCCCACGATTTGGGAGCACCAAATGAGGTGCCATTTGATGCCACCAACTACACCGCCTATCAAGACTGCAATCTCTGGAAAGATCTCGCCAGTGATTACGTCTTGCAGGTGTGGCGCACGTTCAAATTGGCGCCCACCGGAGAAGATCTGAGCTTTCTGGCGGAGTGCTGGCCCGCCGCGGTGCAGGCCCTGCACTACCTCAAGCAATTTGATGTGAATGACGATGGCCTGCCTGATAACGGCGGTGCGCCGGATCAAACCTTTGATGATTGGCCGCTGAAGGGGGTGAGTGCCTATTGCGGTGCGCTCTGGATTGCAGCCCTGGAAGCAGCATTAGCGATGGCTCAACGGCTGCAATTGGAGTTGGGGCTCGACACCGGGGAGGAGCAGCACACTTTTAGTGGCTGGCTGGGGCAATCACGCGCCAACTTCGACACGCTCCTGTGGAACGGTGAGTACTACGACATCGATGCTGAAAGCGGCACACCGGTGGTGATGGCCGATCAGCTCTGCGGTGACTTTTATGCGCGCTTGCTGGATTTACCGCCCGTGGTGAGTGAGGCCAACAGCCGCAGCACCTTGAAGGCGGTGAAGGAAGCCTGCTTCGACAGCTTTGCTGGCGGAACGCTCGGGGTGGCTAATGGTTTGCGCCGCGATGGCACACCCTTAGATCCAAATGGCACCCATCCTTTGGAGGTGTGGACGGGGATCAACTTTGGAATCGCCAGCTATTACCGCTTGATGGGTGAGGGCAAAACAGCAGAAGCAATCTGCTCTGCGGTGGTAACCCAGGTGTATGGGGGGGGCTTGCAATTCCGCACTCCAGAAGCGATTACGGCCGTGAACACCTTTCGGGCTTGCCACTACCTGCGGGCGATGGCGATTTGGGGCCTCTGGGCCACACACACCGATTGGGAAACGATTCCGGGTGCGCAGCGAGCCTAAAAAGAACTCAGTTGAGTTGGACCTTTGCCATTTTTTGACTCTCTGATGTTTATTGCTCTGCTGTCATCTCAGGCCTGCGGTTCCCGCAGTCCAGGCATGGAGCGTTGATGATGGCTCCATGAATTGGCTTGTTCAGATGGGTGTGCTGCGTCGGTTTTTGGTTTCCTTGTTGGCGGCAGTGCTCCTGCTTCTGGTCACCCCAAACGCAGCCCTTGCCCAGGTGCATGAGCACAACGATGAGGCTGGTGCCCCGATGCTGCGCAGCCTCGAAAGCCTGCGCGACCTCGATTACGACAGCTGGCAGGCCGTTGCTTATCGCACTGGAAAGCCTGGAAACCCCGTAGTGCTGAGGATCGTTGGTTACCCCGGCAAAGTGAGGCTTGACCATCCAGTGCCTCTGTTAGTTCAGGCAGGAGTTAGGGAGTGGCAATTGGACGACATCACCCTCGAAAATCCAGCCCTTGCATCTGACGGTCGTGAAGCTGCCGCTGAATTTGCGCTCGATCCGCTCCTCGCTGATCTGAGCAACAACCGTCCTTTGCGTTTGTTCTTGCCTGGTGTATTTAATGAATTGCCCGTTCCTCCCTATGTGGTGGGCGAGTGGCGTGATGTACAAACTCAGCCGCTGAGCTGATGCTGGACGGCAGCACCCACTGGACCATCTGGATGCGCCGGGCGCTGCAGTTGGCAGCCCTGGCTGAGGGCCAAACCAGTCCCAATCCCCTGGTGGGTGCTGTGGTTCTGGATGCTCAAGGAGCCTTGGTTGGAGAAGGCTTTCACTCCAAGGCAGGGCAAGCCCATGCCGAGGTGGGCGCACTCGCTCAAGCCGGTGCTCGCGCCAAGGGCGGGACGATCATCGTCACGCTCGAGCCTTGCTGTCATCAGGGGCGAACGCCTCCTTGCTCGGAGGCGGTGATTCAAGCCGGCATTCAGCGCGTGGTTGTGGCACTCACGGATCCTGATCCGCGGGTGGCCGGTGGAGGCATTCAGCGCTTGCGGGATGCCGGATTGGAGGTGATCACCGGGGTGCTGGAGGCAGAAGCGGCTCAGCAAAACCGAGCTTTTGTCCATCGTGTTCAAACTGGCCGTCCTTGGGGCCTTCTCAAGTGGGCGATGAGTTTGGATGGCCGCATTGCCTTGCCGAATGGCGAAAGCCAGTGGATTAGTGCTCCTCCTGCGCGGGACTGGGTGCATCAGTTGCGCGCTGGTTGCGATGCGGTGATTGTGGGCGGCGGCACCGTACGCGCTGATAATCCTCTACTCACCAGCCGTGGTCGGCGCTCGCCAGAACCGTTGCGCGTGGTGCTGAGCCGGAGTCTTGATTTGCCTTCTCAGGCTCAGCTTTGGGACACAAGCCTGGTGCCAACGCTTCTGGCCCATGGGCCAGGTTGCGCTGATCATCCTTTTCCTGAGGGACCGGAACACCTTGAACTTTTGGCTAGCGAGCCGTTGGATCTTTTGCAGGCTTTGGCGGCACGAGGTTGCAATCGCGTGCTTTGGGAATGCGGTCCGGCCCTAGCAGCGGCAGCGCTCCAGCAGGGTTGCGTGCAGGAGCTAGCAGTCGTGATCGCCCCCAAGCTTCTTGGTGGTGCTTTGGCCCGCACGCCTCTTGGCGATTTGGGCTTCTCAGCGATGGATCAGGTGATCCCTCTTTCCTCGCTGTCGGCTGAGCGGTTGGGCTGTGATCTGTTGCTGCGATCTTTCTTTCCTGCCCTTGGTCCAGCCGTTCACGGGGTATCCCAAAGCGATTGAAGCGTCCAAGGACCGCCCTCCATCACCCAAAACGATCCATTGACGAGGCGGACGTTTTGATCGAGCGCTTCAATCTTCTCTAAATCGGAGATGTTGAGCTTGAGATCAGCAGCTCGTAAATTTTCAAGCAACCTTGAGGGCGTGACGGATTTAGGAATCGCTGAGATGCCCCGTTGTACATCCCATGCCAATACCACCTGGGCTGGCGAACATCCATAGGACTCTGCAATTGCTCGAATCACAGGATTGTCGAGTACAACCGGTGCATCTTTCGCTTTGAGGAATTCAGGCCGATCCATGGACCCGAGCGGGGAGTAGGCGGTGATCAGAATCCCTTCTGAAGCGCAGTACTCAAGAAGCTTTGGTTGTTGCAATAGCGGGTGGTGCTCTACTTGATTCACCTCTGGTTTCTGCTTGCAATGTGACACCAGTTGCTGCAACTTTTTCACCGAAAAGTTGCTCACACCAATGTGTTTCGTTAAGCCTTTGGAGCAGGTTAATTCCATCGCTTCCCATGTTTCGCTGATCGGAATTTGTTCCGGGGGGAGTAGATCATTGATCGATTCTGCAAAAGCCTTTTTTGGATTGATGCTCACCGGCCAATGAATCAAGTAAAGGTTTAGATACTCCAGGCCGAGATTTTGCAATGAATCTCTCAGTGCTGTTTCTACATAATCCTTCCCATGGCAATTAGACCAAAGTTTTGATGTGATCCAGAGCTCGGATCTTGTGACTTCATTGTTTTTAATGGCATCCCGAATGGCATCACCTACTTCCTTTTCATTGCCATAAACGCTCGCGCAATCAAGGTGGCGGTATCCAATCTTGATGGCTTCCCGTACTGCTGCATACACCTGTCCCTGATTGGACTTCCATGTGCCCAGGCCTAATAACGGCATCGGGTCACCGTTGGATAAGGATGCGTATTGCATGGTTGTTATTGATTCTTTTATTGGCCCCACGCTAAAGCTGAAGTCTCGACTCACCGTCGATCGTCGTGCTCAAAGTTGTCTTCTTCTTCCACTTGGTTGGTGTACCGGCCGATCAAGACCCCCATCACCACGGCTAAATAAAGCGGTCCAATGATTCCTGTCACCACCGCCAGCATCCGCGAGATGGGCAGTACGGGTTGGATGTCACCGAAGCCCACCGTGGTTAAGCAGATGAAGGCGAAATAGTTAATTTGGGAGAAGGCTCTCATCGACATCAGCACGCTGGCGTCGGGCCCATTGGCCGATTCCCGAAGGATGTTGAGCGGTTCGAAACTGCCCGGCTGAATGGTCTCCACCGCACTCATCACCAAGCCAGCTGTGAGCCCTAACAGCAGATAGCCGGCCGCAGCACCCATCAGCAAGCCCGCCGTGACCTTGCGTTCCTGTGAGAGCCGCTCCACCAAGCGGATCACGCTCCAGCCCACCAACACACTCCAGGTGAGCACAAGCGGAACGCCACTCACCACCCAGCGCACAGGCGTGATTTGCCACAGAACCAAGGCAACAAGTGCCCCGAGACCTAGGAGCTGGTACAAGCGGTCTTCCAGCGTGAGCACCGTTTTGCGGATCATCACCAATTGCGTGAGCAGCACGGCGATGAGGCCGTAACCCAGGGGGCCGATCCAGCTCAAGCGCGGAAAAGCAAAGCTCACCAACACCACTACGCACAGGCCTAGAAGTAGCTCATAGATTTTTTCTCGATTGCGGCGCTTTAATCGGTCTGATTTCATCTTCAGAGCATTCCGCCAGGCTCAGGATTCCAACAATCGCGAACGCCAGCGAGCCCAGCAAGGTGGTCCGCATGGACATCGTGCTGTCGAACACCTGCTCCAAGGGCAAGTTTGTGGGTAACCCAGCGATGGCTGATTGCATGAACCAGACACAGCCCAGGGCATTCACGATTGCAATCCACCAGCCCAGGTGATTGGGTTCAAAGACCAGGAGCCTGCCGTGCCCTACCTCTTGCAGTCCGTAGGCAGCAGAGATCAGAAACATGGTGGATCCCATCACATTGGGAAGGATTCCCAGCACTAGCCAGAGCTCAGCGCTTGGTTGCTGCTGGTTCCAACTGAAAAAGGTCTCAATGTTGAACAACACCGTGCCAATGCTTTGAGTGAGGGCGCATCGCAGGCCACACCATTCCCAGCTCGGTTCGTCCATTGGCAGCATTCGATCTCCAATTCGTGCTTGCTGGAGTTGCCACCAACCTCCGGCTGTAAAAAACACAGATCCGATTGCCAAAAACCCAAGTGCCAATGCTGGTGATTGCCCGGTGTGGAGTTGTAACCAGGAGCCGAATGCAAAGAGCAATGGGCCAATGATGAAAGCCAAAGCTGTGAGTGTTTCCAGGCGCTTCAACTCCTTTGGGCTAAGCAAAGCGCGAAGCATCTCGACGAAATTGAGGGCTTGATAATGCTTCTGCCTGAGCGGTCCATGGCCCTTGCGAAGGCGCCTGCTGGTCCAAATACCAAGGGGATGGAGCCATGCAGTGGTCCCCAGGGAACTACGCCAGTGGGGACGGAGACTTTCGCTTGAGCTCCAGGCGTTCGGTTCTCCTCCCAGCACGCGCACCCACAAGGGAAACAACCGACTTAGTTTGGTGCGCAATTGGGAACCAGCTTCATGGCGATTCGAGAGGAAGACAATCGCCCTAATCGGCGCTTCGGGATCATCAATCTTGTTTTGATTGGTTTCGGAGTGCTGTTGCTGCTCAGCAGCTTCATCCCTAACCAAGGCATGCAGCAGGTGCCTCGGGTGCCATATTCCCTTTTTATTGACCAAGTTAATGATGGAGCGGTCAAGCGCGCCTTCATTACCCAAGACCAGATTCGCTACGAGCTCAGTGAAGTTGAGGAAGGAGCTCCTTCCGTGCTCGCAACCACGCCGATCTTCGACATGGATCTGCCTCAGCGACTCGAAAGTAAGGGCGTTGAGTTTGCTGCCGCTCCTCCTAAAAAGCCAAATATCTTCACCACGATTTTGAGCTGGGTCGTCCCCCCGCTGATTTTTATTCTCGTCTTGCAGTTTTTTGCACGTCGCTCCATGGGTGGTGGCGGCGCTCAAGGTGCGCTCAATTTCACAAAGAGCAAGGCCAAGGTGTATGTGCCTGATGAGAAATCACGGGTCACGTTTGCTGATGTGGCCGGTGTGGATGAAGCCAAAGATGAGCTCAATGAAATTGTCGATTTCTTAAAAACACCTGAGCGCTACACCGAAATTGGTGCACGCATTCCCAAAGGTGTTTTGCTTGTTGGTCCTCCAGGTACAGGTAAAACGCTTTTATCTAAAGCAGTTGCAGGTGAAGCAGGTGTTCCTTTCTTCATCATCAGTGGTTCTGAATTTGTAGAGCTCTTTGTAGGAGCAGGTGCTGCTCGGGTTCGTGATTTGTTCGAACAGGCCAAAAAGAATGCTCCATGCATCATCTTTATTGATGAGCTTGATGCGATCGGTAAGAGCCGCTCAGGCTCGATGGGTGTTGTCGGCGGTAACGATGAGCGCGAACAAACGCTGAATCAATTGCTCACCGAAATGGATGGTTTTGCCTCCACAGAGAAGCCTGTGATCGTGTTGGCTGCTACGAACCAGCCTGAGGTCTTAGACGCGGCCCTGCTTCGTCCTGGTCGCTTTGACCGACAAGTGCTCGTGGATCGTCCTGACCTCTCTGGTCGTAAAACCATCCTTGAGATCTACGCCAAAAAAGTAAAACTCGCTGAGGCCGTCGATTTAGACAAGATTGCACAAGCGACAAGTGGTTTTGCGGGCGCAGATCTTGCCAACCTGGTTAACGAAGCAGCTCTATTAGCGGCCCGTAATTACAAGAAAGAAGTGGTACAGGGCGATCTCAATGAAGCGATCGAACGTGTTGTTGCCGGTCTTGAGAAAAAGAGCCGAGTGATGCAAGACGACGAGAAAAAGGTTGTTGCTTATCACGAGGTTGGTCACGCGATCGTGGGTCACCTCATGCCCGGTGGCAGCAAGGTGGCCAAGATCTCGATCGTGCCCCGTGGCATGAGTGCCCTGGGATACACCCTGCAACTTCCTACGGAAGAGCGCTTCCTCAACTCTCGCGAAGATTTGGAAGGACAAATTGCCACCCTTCTGGGAGGTCGTTCGGCAGAGGAAATTGTGTTTGGCAAAATCACCACTGGAGCTGCGAATGACTTGCAGCGCGCTACCGACATCGCTGAGCAGATGGTGGGCACCTATGGAATGAGCGACACCCTCGGACCTCTTGCTTACGACAAGCAAGGTGGTGGCCGTTTCCTTGGAGGTAACAACAATCCCCGCCGTGCTGTGAGTGATGCCACAGCCCAAGCGATCGATCGTGAAGTGCGTGGCTTAGTGGACCGTGCCCACGACCAAGCCCTTTCGATTCTTCGTCAAAACATGGCGTTGCTCGAAACGATCTCTCAGAAAATTCTTGAAAAAGAAGTGATCGAAGGAGATGACCTCAGAGAGATGCTTTCGGCCAGCGTGATGCCCGCTGAGCAATCCGTTGCTGCTTAGTTTCCGTTCGCAAAGATTGCGTTTCAGTTTTCAGTAAAAACATGAGCTGTCTCCTTATGGGGGGCAGTTTTTTTTTGATAGGACAGCCGTAGCCGCCGTAAACGTTTCCATTTTTGGATTCGTTTGGCATCAAGAACAGCAACGGTTCCAGCACGCAGAGTCAAGAAGGCTTGACGAGCAGCCCTTTCATCCCCGATAACACTCCTTTGAAGCCGCTGGCATGGATAAGGGCGTTGCTGCTGTTCTCACCTCCTTAAGCGGGCGTGATTACTTGTCGTCTGCAGACGTTTCTGCGCAGGAAACCCAGGCTCTGCTCGACCTGGCGCGCCAACTGAAGTCTGGAGACCGTCGCATCGATCTCGGCAATCGTGTGCTGGGTTTGATCTTTACTAAAGCATCCACCCGCACCAGGGTGAGCTTTCAAGTGGCGATGGCCCGGCTCGGGGGACAAACCGTGGATCTCAATCCCCAGGTCACTCAGCTCGGTCGTGGTGAACCCTTGGAAGATACGGCCAGGGTCTTGAGTCGTTTTTGTGACGCTCTCGCTGTGCGCACCTATGCCCAACAAGAGCTAGTGGATTACGCCTACTGGGCTTCGATTCCGGTGATTAATGCCCTCACGGACCTTGAACATCCTTGTCAGGCCTTGGCTGATTTCCTCACGATGCAGGAGGCCTTTGGTGATCTGCAAGGCCAAACCCTGGCTTACGTCGGCGATGGAAACAACGTGGCCCACTCCTTGATGCTTTGCGGTGCTCTTTTGGGGGTGAATGTGCGTATCGGCTGTCCCGATGGTTTTGAGCCGTTACCCGGTGTGCTCGATCAAGCCCGTGAGCTTGCCGTGGCTGGGGCTCAGATTGAGGTCACCAGTGATCCAGTTGCAGCGGTGCGCGGTGCCCAGGCGCTGTACACCGATGTTTGGGCATCGATGGGCCAGGAACAGGAGCAGGCGGAGCGCGAACAGGCCTTCAAAGGTTTTTGCTTAGATGAGGCCCTGCTGGCAGAAGCTGATCCCAAAGCGATTGTGCTGCACTGTTTGCCTGCTCATCGCGACGAGGAGATCAGTGCCGGGGTGATGGAGAGTGCATCCAGCCGGATCTTTGACCAAGCGGAGAATCGTCTGCATGCCCAGCAGGCTCTCCTTGCCGTTTTGCTTGGTGGTTTGTGAGCGCATCGCCCCAGGCGTTTTCTTTGCCTGGCGGGGCAGTGACGGTGGTTCTCATCCATGGATTCACCGGTTCGCCTGCTGAGATGCAGCTCCTCGCTGAGGCCTTGAACTCAGAGGGCTATGGCGTAGAAGTTCCCCTGCTCGTGGGTCATGGAACCAACCTCAATGAGCTGATGGGGGTCCATCCGCAGCAGTGGATCAACCCTCTTGATGCCTTGATCACTCGCCTTTTGTTAGAAGGTCAGAAGGTGGTGGTGGGAGGTTTGTCCTTGGGATCGATTTTGAGCTTGCAATTGGCTTTGCGTTACCCCCAAATCAAGGCTTTGTTGCTGTATTCACCCCCTGTTCGCAGCGGAGATCCCCGCCGCTTTTTGGCCCCTTTCCTGATCCGATTCACACAATCTCTGCCAAAGCCGGCCTCTGATTTCTTTGATCCGATCGCTGCAGAGCGGCTTTGGTCTTACGACCGCTACCCAGTGGCAACTAGTGCGCGAGTGCTTGATCTGATCTCGCGCACGCGCAAGCAGCTCACCGAGGTTCAGCAACCGCTGCTAGCGATTGCGAGTCGTCGCGACAAGGTGATTTCACACAGTGGCATTGAGCTGTTGATGCGCACGGTGCAGTCCTCTCCTCGAGAGCTTCACTGGTTAGAGCGAAGTAGTCATTCGATCACGGTGGATGCTGAATGGACAGCAGTGCGTGATCTCAGTCTCGAATTTCTACGTAAAATTTTTCTAACGTCAACTTGAAGCATGGATCAAGTCGAACGAGACAACTGGCAACGCGTTCTCGACTCCTTAGAAGCTGCTGGCGATCAAGGCAGCGGCTTTTATCGCAGGGCTAAAGCCATCTGCAACGGTGAGCCAGACCCCTTGCTGGAACAGGAGCAGAAGGATCAGGAGCAGAGGGAGCAGAGCTCATGAGCATCGACCCGATTGAGCGTGGCCTGGAACAATCCTTTGAGATCGAAAAGTGGGGCCGGTTCATCCGTGAGTGCGATGACATCGACACGCTGCGAGAAACGGCTCTTTCTCTGGTGCAGCAATTAGCTCAACTCAAGGCCTCAAGTGCCTGGATGGCAACGCGTGCCTCTGAATCCGAAAACGCCAAATTGGAAATGTTGGCGGAATTAATCAAGCAAAAAAACGTCAATCAGGAGCAGCAATGAGCGTTTTTTCCATCCTGCGCTTGTCCGTTGGATGGCGAACCATCGTGATCACTGGATCTACGGCCGTTGCTATGTCGATTGCCTCGGCATTGCCGAGTGATGCCAGCTGGGCGCCAAAACCTGAGCCCAAGTTTTGGAGTGAGGTGCGCCAACAAATGAAGGATCAGGAAACGACAGCATCATCGGATTGGACTTTTCTGGAGGCGATGCAATCCCCCAAGATCGACGCGGCTGAATACTTACGTGATCCTCGCCGTCGTGATCAGACGGTGAGCTTTAAGGCTTTGTTGTTGATGCGCAAAGGGCAGAGCAATCCCTGGGGAATGCGGCAGTTATCAATGCGCGCCCAGTGTCTTGAGGGGGTGTTGGAGCGACAGGATCAGGAGGGTCGTTGGAGTGTCTACCCAGGGCGGAAAGGTACGGCTTCCAAGGTGAACTGGATCTGCGCTCTAGCTCCCAATCCTTGAGGCCCTTGCCAAATGCCCATGGAATAGGTACATATGTATTGACTGAATTGGATCATCCCGGTGACCACTGGATCCCCCGAGCCGCTCACCACTGCTCAGCAAGAGCTTTACGACTGGCTGTCGGACTACATCGGTAGCCATCGCCATAGTCCCTCTATTCGTCAGATGATGCAGGCGATGGGGCTTCGTTCACCCGCTCCTGTGCAAAGTCGCTTGCGCCATTTACAGCAGAAGGGATGGCTTACCTGGCAGGAGGGTCAAGCGCGCACCTTGCAATTGTTGGGGGATGTGGCGTCGGGTATTCCGGTGCTTGGCGCAGTAGCGGCCGGTGGTTTGGTGGAAACCTTCGATGATGTGCAAGAACACCTTGACTTGGCTCCAGTGCTCGAAACCCGTGGCTTGTTTGCGCTCACGGTGAATGGTGATTCGATGGTGGACGCTCACATCGCCGATGGTGATGTTGTGCTCATGGAGCCTGTACTAGAACCCAGTCGCTTGCGTCAGGGCACGATTGTGAGTGCTTTGGTGGCAGGCAGTGGCACCACCCTCAAGCATTTTCACCTTGATGGAAGTGTGGTGCGCTTGGAAGCGGCGAATCCTGCTTACGACCCCATTGAGCTGCCGGCAGAGCAGGTGCAGGTGCAGGGCAAATTAATGGCGGTGTGGCGCCAGGTTTGAGCTCCATGGCGGTGTAAGCTTCGCCACGACAGCGAACAAGCCTGCGGGCTTTGTAGTTGTTAATGGGGCCATAGCTCAGCTGGTAGAGCACCTGCATGGCATGCAGGGGGTCAGCGGTTCGAATCCGCTTGGCTCCACTTCAAGAATAAAACCAGTTACCGACAGGTTTTTTGGCGGCTTGCAAGAGTCGCTTTTTTAATGCCGAAAAAGCTAAACATCATTTTTTGTGCGCAAAATGATGTGCAAAGGTTTGGTGTTCCGCATGGCCGCGGCGAGCCTGAGGGCTGTCTGTTCCCCTCCGAGAGGAGAAATGGCCCACTGACTCGTCAGGCAGTTTTGCTGCTCGCCTGGCGACAGTTCTTCTTTGCGGCTGGGTTAATCACCGGTCCTGACGCTATTGATGCTGTGCTGCCTGTTGAATAAAGTGGGCATTTACATTGTTTTGTATAAACGTGGCACAGAACTAAGCATCTTTCCGTGAACTTGTTAAAACACACCATCCTGATGTGGGTGGAGATGAGCGTGTCTTTTCTAAGCTTCAAAAGATGCGTGATTCAGTTCTTGCACTGATGAATTAGGAGAGTATTTATGACACGCGATTTATTGACAGATCGAGAAACTGCACGGATCCTTGGGAAGAAAATCAATAGCCTCTATAAGACTGTCGATTTCTTTGACTCGGACGACAAGGACGAATGGGATCTTGTTGAGGGAGAGCACTTTGAGTTCACAACACGATCAGGTGATTATCGAGAACGTCGTTTTTATGAAGAGGGTGTTGAAGCACTAGCGGAATACTTTGATCGAAATACGCCAGGAATTATCAAGCTTGTTGGTGAAGCTCTAACTCATCGTCGACGTAAGAGAAAGCAAATGCTTGTCTCAAGAAGAATTACCCAGGAATTGATTGAATCGGGCTCTCTTGTTGAAGTACGTGGAGAGCTTGGGTTTGTTGGCCGTAAAACATGTATCAATGTCCTTCAGACTAATGGTCGTGGTATTAATAATTCAATTGATCGACTCTCGCAGTCAGGAATGCTGGATGGGGAAGAAGGGCTTGAGATAGAAAAACACTTTTTACTTAGTGAAGAAGGCGAAAAAATTTGGAGCCAAAAAGGTTTTGGCTAGTATGGCCATTGATATGAGCCACAATTCAAGTATCAATAAAGCGCGTAAGGCATGGGTTGGTGCTGTTGGTGAGGTTGTAGAAGACTGCTTTAAAATTGAAATCAAACGCCTTGCTGCTGCACCACTTAGGATCGATCAGGCAATCGCAAAAGCCAAGAGAGCAGTACGAGATACTTGCCAAGTAACAGGAAAGAAAAAAGCAAGAGGAAAGGATTTATCTCTTGATGGTCATCACCTTTTTGATAAGTCAAATCGGTCTGACCTGGCGGACTTCTCTGACAACATCTTGGTCGTAGAGTCTTCAATCCACTCTGATTTCCACTCTTGGAAGGGTGGCTCTGGTTGTGAGCCCAAGGACTTTCTCAACTGAGCATCCTCTGTATCAACATTGAGCACGCTCTGTATCCATAGGAACCTCAGATGTGTTGACGTTTTAGCTATAACTTTCGTGTTGACGTTTTGCTATAACTTTCAAGTAGATCTTGTCTACTCATAACGTTCACCTTGTATCACTTGTGCGAGGCGCATAAATGACTGGCCACGGAACGGGGAGCAGCAAAGCTGAAACTGCCTACTGCAGCGGGCATCAGCAGTCAAAGCAAGGCATTGTGCGCTCAATAGATCCTTTTCAATGCAGCGTTCCTTGCGCCTGTCGTTATCGCTGAGCGGTGTTGCTGCACTGGCACTCTCTAACGGCGCTCTGCTGCCTGCTGCTGCTCAAGAGGAGGCAGCGCAGATGATCTCGGGGTGATGGAGATCAACCTCAAGGATGCGGTCAAGTTCAACTGGGGTTTTCAAGGCGCACTGCAAGGAGCAGGCACACCAAACCAAGCAGGCATTGGTGGGTTCTTGCCAATCGCTGTTGGCGAGAACAGTGTGTTCTTTGCTGATGTGCTGCTCAATGCCAACTTTGCTGATTACGGCAGCAACAGCAGCATCATCAATACAGAGGTTGCTGGCACCACGATCAGCACCTCATCACGGCTTGGTTATCGCTGGCTGAATAGTGACCGCAGCTGGATGTATGGCGCTGAACGGCTGGTTATGACAGCCGCCCGATGAATACAGGTGGAACTGATACAGGGATCAATGTCAGCGGCACAGAGAAGAGTGCTTTCTTCCAGCAGGTTGCAGTCAATGCAGAAGCAGTCTCTAATAGCTGGAACTTCAATGCCTATGCCTTGATTCCTGTTGGTGATACAGAGCAACAGCTCAATAGGTTTATCAAGGCGGCGCGCTTGATACCTACGGGCTTGATGTTGGTTATTTCCAAGAGCATCAAACATTGGTCTATCGTGGCGTTTCCTACGTCAAATGAACCAGAGAGCCCATATCAAACCCCTCGATTTGGCAGGGGTTTTTTATTGCAGCGGGGATTGCTTTATGCAGTCAGTGCATTAGATGAATTGTTGTGGCTTACCTTGAGGATTTTCTGAAGATACTAGACTTGCAAATCCAAACAAAACAGAGATAGGCCTACTACTACACGGAGCTAGCTCCCTAGCTAGTGGCTTGAAACTAAGGACACTAAGGAAAGAGTTGATGAATAATCCTGAAGTCATTGAGGCTGGTAAGTACTATGGAATAACAAGTGATGAGGAGAACAATCAATGACTATCTACACAATCATTCTTACCAAAACAACAGGAGAGACACAAACCCAATGGACTTCTGAGTCATTTGAGAAGATTATGAAATTATGGGAAGAGGAGAAGAGCGAACAGGATAAGTTCAGCAAGATTGATATGGAGTTAGTTCTTTATAAGGATGATGAAGTTATAGATGACTATGAAATCATTGATGCTCAACGAGAGTGGATAGTCATTGACTAACGTATAAACCTACTATGTCGGCTATGAAGATGGTGAGGAAATGTTTATCGAACGCAATGGCTTTATGTTTGAAGCATTAGCGAGTTGTTATGAGGCAATCAACGAACTACCAGAGGAGTTCAACCTAGTTGAAGATGGGAGAGGCAGGCTGAAGGCTTGGCAGAAGGGCGTGAGTCTTTAACCCATCTTGGGGGTAGGTCAGAAGCGAAGACAAGTTGGATGGGGTGAACTATTCGCTTGAGCTGCTTGTTATCGAAAAACTTGCTCAAGCATGCCTTCGCCGACTGATCCTCAGCCAGGTGAACACCAATCAGCTTTCGTTCCATTGCTGAAATGAGCCCGAGTTCGACCTGCATCACAATCAGCTTCAACCTTCCAGATATCTCCATCGGCAGCCCGATGCTGAAAACAGACTGGCGATGTTGAAGTCCGCCAGTGAGGGAAGGAGACATGCATCGCTTTATCAGCAGCCCACTTCAAACCGCGGTCGCTGCAGTTGTCTCGATGGGAATTGCGCAAGCTCTTTTTTTGCCAGACCCTTATTGGGCGCCTATCTCAGCAATCGTTTGCTCCTTAGACGCTTTTGAGGGCGCCTCAGCTACGGCGCGTCGTCGCCTTTTAGGGACTCTTCTCGGAGTTCTTCTAGCAGCACTGCAAGTAAGTTTTGCAGCATATAACCTCGTCAATTACGGGTTAGCGATTGCTTTGCTGGGGGTGCTGTGTAGTGCCGCAAGGCTGCACCCAAGCTCACTGAGATTTGGCGCCATAGCCCTAACGGTTGTTGTCAGTGATCCAGACAAAACTGCGGTTTGGTTCACAGCTGGAGCAAGATTTGTCGATGTTTCCCTTGGGATAGCGGTTGCTCTACTGGTGGTTAAAGCCTGGCCCAAAGTCAAAAACCAAGATCAATAAAAAAGCCGCGTGTGATGCCCTGTGCCTGAAAATGATCCTGGCTGTTTTGATTTATCCAATCCCCATCATTGGGGCCATCCATTCAGCATGAATTGCTGCAAGCATAGACATGTCAAAGGCATGAACAGCTGGATTGGTTTTATCGGCAACCCATAAAACTCCAAACGGAGCATTAATAGCAAGTTGCAACCTCCAACGCCAAGTCACGATTTTCCAAATCTTCTGGGGGAGAGACTTTGGCTCCATAGCTGGATCTATCATCATCATCGCCCAATGAATTGATAATATGGCACATCTTTAGCTAAACTGTGTTTTCGCTAAAGAAGAGGCGAGTTACATACCACTCTCTACCTCCATAGGGCCTTGATTTGTTCGAACGAACCCACAAAGGGATTCCCTTCGCTTAAACACTGATGAAGGGGAAGTGTTATGAATCTTGGCTAATTCCGAGATCAGGCCTCGAGGCCATCGATGCGGATGATGGATGGTTGCTTCGAGAATTGCCTCATCAAGTTGCGGCTTCAATTTTGTGCGTTTTCTAGTCATTTTCCTCAGTTCAAGAAAAAACCAAAAGGTTTTATTCTAATTCAAGAATTGCTATGATCAGATGATTTTTTTTGCAATTCTTCGTTTGCTTCAATTGCTAAGTCCTGAGTATTCTTAGTATCGAGGGCATACACTTTTGCCTCATGTAATTCTCCTTGAAGATCCTTAACCTGCCTTGGTAGTAATGAACAGAGGCAGGTGTTTCATGTGTTAGTTGAACAGGTGGGAGCCCCACAGGTGTGGGGCTTTTGTGTAGGTGATTAGCCAGCTACAGCTGAAATGCTGTATGGAGCTTCTGGGGAGCTGGTGGGCATTGGATCAAGCTTGCCAAGTGCCAACGCTTTGGCCCGTACGTACATCTCGCTTGATGTGGCACCAGCAGCTTCCATTGCTTTGGCGACGACGTCCCAGTTGCGAACTTCGGTAGACATTTGTGGCTGTTTTGAAGGTGAAACAATCATTGCCAGCCAAGTGACTTGGTCGTGACAGTGAAATCCGTCAAGGAACCGAACACGCGAAACGAGTCGTTTCTCGATAAGCCCCGCGTGGTGCTGCATGTCTCATCAGGTATTCACCACGATCAAATGGTGTGGCGTTCTCTCTGACGGCTATCAGTCTTGGATGTCACGTGGCATTGAGCAGTTTTAAAGGGATGTAGCGGGTGAGGTGAGGTCGAGACTGAGTTGCAGCAGCTCACCGAGATGGTGCAAGCTCTGATGGAGCAGTTGGCACAAGAAAGAGCAAGAGGATGAGATTCGATCTGGCTCAATATCTGAGAAGCCATCGATTAAACGGCTTGGTCGAGATTGAAGATCTCGCGGCGTACTGCACCCATCACAAAATCCAGGTGGAATACATCTCCAAACAAGAGCTAGATGCATCCATCGACCCAGCGACCACAACTGCCCAATGTGTTCTGGAATCTGAAGGTGGGGTCTGCATAAGGTTTACCGCTCACACTGGAGAAGTCATAACCATTCGAATGTCGGAATATCTAGTAGAGCTTTATCGATCAAGAGCCGCTGAGAACCAAAAGCTCGCGCACTTCTCAAAATCATTATTTCAGGAATGATGTCCAGGATCTCCGCTCAGTTGAAAGACCTTCCCCAACCGTTGGAAGCACTTCAAGTTGAAGTTGCAGGGCTTCTTTGCATCTTGCTTCGGTAGCCTCATCAGATGGCAGATCCGACCACTCTCGTCAGCTCCTTGATCAATGAGCTGAAAGGTCAGTTGGCTCAGTCAGCGAGGGAGCTGAAGATGAGAGATGGCTGGGACTTGGGTTGTCCAGTGATGGTTATCGACACCCGGAAAGATCCAAAGCGAGTCATTGCTTCGACTATTCGCGGAGTGACGGGAGTCATCACCACGTCTCGTGTCATCGACCATCCTTTGATGAGGGCGTTTATGGCGAGACATAAGGAGGTAGGGGCAGAGGAAGCGGTCACTGAGCTCATCAACGGTCCTGATGGTGAGGAGTTCGCTGAGGTGTGGGACTCCTACGTGAAAGAAAGAGACGAGACAGGACTGGCTTGTTGGTCCCATGACGACGCTGCGAAGTTCGCCAGTAAGTCGAGGGAAGCTTTTGAAGATGGTTGTTTGGCTTGTGTCGCCATCACAGAAGGAGACGAGGGAGACGACGTGGGAGTTTTGACCTTTCAGGTCAAGTCTGAGTGGCTTACGCAGTGAGAAGAACCACGAGTACTTCTCTCTATGGCGGTTATTAGTGTCTTGCGGTGGGTTGAGTTCATGCAGGCATGGCATTGAGTCACGGTTCTAGACCCCTGTGTCTTGATTGGCTTCAACCCTTTCCACACTTTTACCCCAGTTCTGAACAACCCAGTTCTGAACAACCTTGGAAGAGGAGGTTCAATTATTTGCTATGCAATAGAAAAGGGTCGAAACCCTGGGAAGGTTCTATGCACACCTCCTGGATTCAATGGGTTGAAAGGTGACGACTTTTCCGCGCTTGTGCTCTGACCGGGTGATCTTCACTATCAGAGTTTTGTTGGCTATCGCATCAAGTGCCTGAAGAGCCTTCTGGCGTGCATTGCCCTCAAGCTGTTGAGCCATCTATCTGTTCAGAGCAAGCTCAGTTGGCTCGATAGCCCGGCATGGATGAGCTTGGAAGGGATGTGACTGCTGAGGTCCAGCCTGAGTGGATGGTGCCGATGCTGTGATCGCTAGGTCCTCAGTTAGTTGCACAAGAGCTGATCGACTTCAGAGGTGTTCATCAAGATCATCAACACAAATGTGTTCGAGGCTGAAAAACGAAGGCAGCGAGAGGCAATGAAGGCTCATTTAGACAGCCTTGAAGTCGGCAGAGCTCAAGTGATCGACGTTTGATCCAACGATTGTGTTATCAATGGATCACGCCAAAGTGCCCGATAAAGAGCCCACTGCGCGAGAACAGATAACCTTTTTTTCAATGAATCGAAAAACACTGCCTACAGAGCGTGGCCCCGTAGCTTCGAGACCAAACGTGTCCACGACAACCAAAAAGCAACCAGAATTAATCACCTGGGAAGACCTTATTGGTAAACGCTAAATATGGTGCTTGAAGGCGATAGCTAAGCGCTAGATGTGGTGCTTGAAGGGATCTCATCATAGGGACTGCGTGCGAGTGCATCGCTTTCAAGCAGCTCGGAGCTTCAATAAGCAACATCATTTGAAAGATCCCTAAGGGGTAGCAGCGCCAAGCTCAAAGTCGCTGCCTGGCAAGTCATTGACGTGTTGCCCTGCTTCAGGAGTTGTTAAAGGTACTAGGAGTGATCAAAGGGCTGAAGCATGGTTGCATCAATGTCCGCCTCTGGATTGAGCTTCAAAACCATCCACAAAAGCATTGCTGAGCAGGCCTTGTCATCAGCTCCATAGTCGTATTTCCAGTCTTTGATCATGCCGACAAGCTCATGCTGAGCATTGGTGATGAACTCCTCAGTCCATTCCTGCATGGCGCAACCATTCAAGTCATCAATAGCTTCACTGATCGCCTGTGGTTCAGAGACAGTTTTGCTGTTATCCCAGATGTCGATGCTGTGCTGAACCGCGTCGTTAGCCAGTTTCAACTGCTTAGCTCACTTCCTTGGCGACTGAGATACATCCCGTTGATGAACTCAGCGTTTTGAGTCCGCTTCCTCATGTAGCAACTGAGCAACCCCATTCCCAAAAGACCAGTCTTCGCGTTGTGTGGGACTAATGCTGATGAAGAGGTCTTCTTTACGAATTCCTTGTTTCTCAAGCTCTTCAGCAAGGACCTTGAAAAGCTCAAGCTTTAACTCCTTGCTTCTGGGTGAAGATGTGATTTGAAGAAGAAGGGGTGGATGGACTGATCGTTTGATACCCCACATGCTGCGACTGATGCGCATTCGTGATTTTGGTCGTTCGTTGATGATGTAATAGCCGCCATTCACTGGGATTCCCCATGCTTTCACAAAGCATGAGTGAATCGTGCTTTGGAGTTGATCAATGGCTTCTTCAGTCATCCCTTCTGTAATATTAATCGTAATGAGTGGCATCCTTTAGTGTGAATTCTATGCTTCTTTGATAGCATACATTATTGGTCGATGTTGTCCTCACTTGTTTAATAATTTATCCTCGCTGTTTCGCAAGATCTTATGATAATCTCTTTCTTAGGTGTTGAGAGTGTGACTATTCATGATGTTAATTTGTCATGATTGTAGCCCAAATTCGTCCTTTTGTTGCTTTTAAGGGGCCTTAGTTGACGGGCACTTTGCTGATCAGAATGCGAGACTCATTCCAATCTTCAATGGTCCTCTAGTTTAGGCTTCAATGGCATCTAAAGAGAACATTCGAGCTGTATTTGTGGACCCTCAGCTTGAAGGAATGGATGGTCTCTATCAAGCGATCGGAGAGGTGCTGAAGGACGGTATTAACTTTGTTCGCGCTTCTGCCTTGGTTGTTCAATCTCGTACTGATTCCTCTACGGCCTGGATCAGATTTTGTGTTTAATCTGCGAGCCAATTCCGTGAAGCGCCAAGGAGTCAGAGTGCCTTGCCGTCTTAGAAGACTATTGCAAAAAGCATGTTGGAGCTTGAATGGTCTAGTGCTTCGTTGATGGGTATGAGTAGTGAAATCACAGCGAATATCTTGTGCCTTATTTCATGTACGATCTAGCGATTGCCGAATCTAAGATCAAAACAGCATAACCGCGTTAAACTAGTAATTAAATATATTATTATGTGCTAACTTGATTTAAGCCTATACGTATTTATTTAGATATTTTGCTTTAATAATGATGTGAGGAAAATGATTTGATTGATAATTAATCTCCTTCTTCAACTTTGGGGTTTTCTGCCGTCCATGCTCTCTCGAGAGCATTCACATTTGCATTTCGTTCAGGAGACTCAACAATGACGTTGACGTTGCGCTTGGCAAGAATCAAACGCACCAGAGAAACCAAAAACCAGTATGCCGTGGCAAAAAGCAAACTGAAGTAGACAAAACGCATTCTCTCTCCATTGCTGTTTGAGCTCATGGTAAGTGCAGCGTGTGGGGCACTGCGGCATTGCAATTCCGTTTTGTTGCCTTCTGCTTGAGAACCGTCTCCCTTGACCAACGTCCTCGTGACGAGTTTGATGGAACACTTTGTGGTTGCAGCGATGCAGAACGATGCTCTTAAAGCGTTGATCTCTGATTTGGGAGAGGGGATCGTGATTGATCAAGAGCTGCTTGAGGGTTGCTCCGTTGCCGCCCATGACCTCGACGACATGGACGCTGTTCAAGCTGCTGAGGTTGCAGCCCATGTGTTTCTCACAATGTTCGAAACGGAGGTTTTGGATCAGACCGGTGAGAGTGCAGAGCCTGAAGAGGGCGAATGGTCTGGGTTCGTGAATGGGTTTCGCTTCGTCATTGAACGGGATGATGATGGTGACCTCGTGGTGGATTTCAGTGATGATCCCTCCGGGACTCCTAGCGATGCTTGAGGCAGACCCCAATGGCGCGTAAGAGTTTGTTTATGACAGGTAGAGCCTCAAGGTCGTGGCATGCGGATTGAGAAAGTTGAGCAGGTTGCTGCCTTGATCATTACGGCGGGGCTCGTGCTTGGAAATTTTGTGATGTTCACTCCATGGAGGAATGACCAGGATCCTCGTAACCGCCAAGCACCTACGCTTCAATCGCAGCCTGAGCGACCTTGATTGCTGATTAGCGATTGCTACCTGAGATTGATGCTGAGGGTTTGGTTAGTGATGCAGTTCGTTGTGATCACGGCAAGAAAGCTTTATGCTCTGATCCCTCGGAGATTAAAATTTTGGGAAATTACACAGTCGCCATTCTTGCAACCATTGGCCTCGTGGTTGTTTTTACTGTTCCTGTTGTCTGGCAGTTTTTGCAACCCAACGATGATGATTTTGGTGATATCAGTAAAAAGCCAAAGCAATAACGATGCTTGCTGTAATAGAATTGGTAATACTATTGGCTTTAATATTTAAACTTTCGCGAGCGACTGTCAACTAAATACACTTACTCAATTGGTTTATTTTTCTCTTTAGAATAGCTTGCTATTCTCTCTTCTGGGGTTAGATATTCTTTGATGATTGGGGATTCTTCGCCTGCTTCGAGGGCTTTGATATCTCGTTCGATGTTATCGATGAAAAGCTTATTCCCATTTGCTTTGGCAATACTTAGGACTTTTTTCAATCTCTCTAGCAGTTGCTCGTAGTCGCTCATTGATTTTTTGTAGCTATCGCTGATGGATGATGAACGTTTGGCTTCAGAGCCTTCCCTTCTCACAGCCTTACAGGCTTGGATGCTTTTGCTCGTTTGGCAATGCGCCTTAACACCGATGCCAGTTGTTGATGGCCAGCACAAACTGTAGGTATGAGATCGGAGGAGCTTTGACAGACGACACTCCACCTGAGTCTTCAGCAGTATCAAGCTGATCTCAGCTGACTGCTGTAACAGTCTCAACGAGATGACCATGGTTCAGGAGGACATCCCCTTCATGCCTAGAGATATGGTCTACGTCGATATCCTTCAGCTCCCTGGAAACAGGGATGTAACCGGCGTTAATGAGTGAGTTTGGCTGTCGTTTCCATTGGGAGGGCGGCCTGCTTACGTTTCCGAAATTTGGAGAATCTTCATGAACAAAGCTGCGATGACCGCTTCCCAGACTCAGCCTTCCCTGATGTCCGTTGGAGCGGCCTCTGAATGTCGTTCGCGAAATGATCGCCAGACGTATTTTTCTATCACGAGAAGTCTGGTTCAGGCTCAGTTCAAGCTTGATGATCGGGAGTTGTCTCGTCGGCTGTGGCAGGAGGTTGCCGACCGTGATCTTGAAGTGGGTCGGATTATTAATCTGATGTATGGATGTTGGTTCCACCAAGATGAGGATGAAATGATTGAAGTTGATCATCGCCATCTTTCGTTATTTGTTGACTAGCTTGATGGCTATAGTCTTAATAAGGATTTTTGTCTATTGCTTGATCGTTTCCAGGTTTTAAGATTATATAGTCGATTTGAATAAATTTTCTTATTTCAGCATTAGTTTGTCTTTTTGTGGTAATGATTCCCTTGATATTGCTTTAAATCTTCACTTACTGCGTTAGCATGATTACAGTTTTTGTGCCGTGATGGTTTTACAGCGTGCTGCTTTATTGATGTCGCTTAAAGGCTTTTTAATTAAGATCGCGATTTATTGGTTTGCAGAGTTAGTTGTTTGTCAGCTAGATGCAAGCAGGCTTATTTGTAAATTTATTGGCAAGGGATTCTTGCCTTGTGTTGTTAGCTTTGCGATTATGGACTTTATCGTTTTGCCCCAGATGCGCTAGCGCCTTGAAGCGTAGGCGCCGCCGACTTGAATCCCAAGATAAATTATAAGATTGCAAATGCAGGCTTGCATTGGATAGGTTAGTCAGGAATTATCGTATATTTTATAAGTTTTTATGTTTATTATTTTATTAGTGCAAGCTGAATTGCCGGTGTCTATTGATTTAATTGTCTAACAATCTTCCTCCGGGTTATGCACATCTTTGCTGATGATGAGCCTGGGTGGCAGCATATAGCCGACCTGCGCTATGGGCCTCGCCTACGGATCTGAAGTTACCGACATGGTCGTAATTCACGCCGTTTGTTGTGGCAGAGACTGAATAGAGGCTTGACGTAACCTTTTGCACACACCAGTGCATGAAGCAGGATGGCGCCTTTTCCAGGGAGTTCATTTTGCTTGCGACCTTGAATGTGTTGAAAGTAAGATAGGATCGTTTGGTTGAGGCCTCCTCCTTCACGAAAGTCCATTCGGCTTAACTTTTTCTTTAGTATTGCCGTGCGTTGTTGCTTGTACCATTGCCCGATGCTCGTACATGCCTTTAGATCTCTTCTCTAAGGCTTGCTCGTTCCAATACCGCCTAAAGCCCTTGGCCTCATCATTTTTCGGCGCTGCCCAGGTTTTCCCCCATGGCTCTTGATCAACTCAAGGCGTTTCTCATCAAGATGCAGGATGACGAGGGGCTCAAATCAACAGTTCTAGCGGCGTCAACAGCGGATGATGTAGCCAAAATTGCTGCCAAGCTTGGTTATGAGTTTTCTGGAGATGAGTTGCTTCGCCAATCGGGAAAAAAAGTGGGACGAGTGACCGTTTCTAAGCAAGAAACGCCAGGTGAATACAATTAGTTCATAGTGATACATTAATTCGCTTGTTTATTTATTCGATTGGTTCCCTGTCGATACTAATTTCAAATTCAATTCCGAATCGATGCGCGGTAGCTCTAAATCGTTTTGCCAGTTCAATAAACAGTTTTTTAACTAACTCGTCGTCAAATTCGTAAATTTCTAAATTCGCTGTTTTTGCCACTGCTTGCAAATCTTCAATCAGTTTTTCTACTCTTGTTGAAAAGACTTTGCCAAACCGAGCTCGTTTTTCTGTGGGCGAATTAAAATCAGGCACATTTGTCATGGAGTGTTCTCGATCAGCATGATGCTCTACAGCTAGTTTTGCACGTTTCCGGTGAACCGTGTTCATCGAGAATGTCTATGCCACTTTAAGATCTCTCTTTCTATCTTCCATGCGTATAATATTGATTGATTATTGTCTAACTTTTGCTAATAGATTGGATTGTCTCTTGCCTTTCTGTACATGTGAATGATTCCAAATGATCTAGTTATTCCAGTCTGATTGGAAGCAGATGCTCTAATCGACTGGAATGATTCTCCTTTGGCCCGTTTAAAGCTATTTCGCGTATGTTGAGTTAGTCCATGTGTTTGATTAGATCAATGCACTTGCAGCTGTAGGCCCATTCGTTGTCGTACCAGGCAACGAGTTTCATGAATCGATCATTCAGTGCCATGCCGGCACCTGCATCAAACACTGATGTTGCACTATCGCCGAGAAGGTCATTCGATACCACTTGGTCATTGGTGTAGCCGAGAATTCCTTTTAATTCGCCTTCTGCAGCTGCTTTCATAGCAGCTTTAACCTCTTCATAACTGGTTGACTTCTCCAGATTGACTGTGAGATCAACAACTGATACATCAGGTGTTGGCACCCTGAATGCCATCCCTGTGAGTTTTCCATTCAATTCAGGAATTACCCTTCCAACAGCTTTTGCAGCTCCTGTTGAACTGGGAATAATACTTTGCCCAGCTCCGCGTCCTCCTCTCCAGTCTTTGTGTGATGGACTATCGACAGGTTTTTGTGTTGCTGTTGTTGCGTGGACTGTTGTCATTAATCCGCTCACGATCCCAAAATTATCATTAACAACTTTTGCTAATGGTGCGAGGCAGTTTGTAGTGCAGCTTGCATTCGATACGATCTGCTGCCCTTGATAGTCTTTATGATTCACACCCATCACGAACATTGGAGTTTCATCCTTTGATGGTGCGCTCATCACAACACGCTTAGCGCCAGCATTGATATGTGCTCTTGCTTTGTCATCAGTTAGAAAAAAGCCTGTGCTTTCAAGCACGTAGTCGGCACCAATGTCTCCCCACCTAAGCTGATTTGGGTCTCTTTCAGCAGTGATACGGATTGATTTTCCATTCACGATCAAATTGTTATTTTCGACTCTTACATCGCCTTGGAATCTTCGGTGAGTTGAATCATATCGAAGTAGGTAGGCGAGATAATCTACATCGATTAAATCATTCACTGCTACTACTTCAACGTCATCCATGGATACCGCCTGGCGAAAAGCCAGGCGACCAATGCGTCCAAACCCATTGATACCAATACGAATGGTCATGGGTGGTTCCCTAAAAACTAGTTATAGGTGCTGTGCATCCCTTTGCATCTCCTCATTTGAGGATGCTCACATGTGATTGAGTACTATCACTCAGTATTGCCATTTTCGATGAAGGCCTGTTGCTGCTTTCAGCGATTACAGGGTTGGTTTGATGTCACGACAACTTCATCACCAAGATTGATGCTCTTTATAAGTTTGTTGATCTCTTTGTTCTTCATGTTGATGCAGCCACCTGTGATGCGTTTCCCGATGCGAGTTTCATCATTTGTTCCATGAATAGCAAAGCTATACCAACGGTAAGTTCCATCATATTCGTTAAAATTAAAGGGCTGAGGTGTTGAAGGTACTGGGGTTAGGCTGATATATCCTGATCCATACTCACCTGTTTCTCCATCACCTTTGAAGTCTATGGAGTTCATGTTATTAAATAAATTTTCTGACAGATAGCTTTTGGTTTTTCCTGATTGTTGGATCAGTGATTCATCCATTTCGAATCTGTCTTCACTCATAGATCGCATTAACTTTGAAGGTGCCGAGTGGTGTAACACCCTCCACAAATGTGCTGCCTATGCATCCAACTCCATTCTTCCCATACCCCACTTCAAACACCATCTCTTTGCCTTCGTTTTGAGCTGTCCCTTTGCTCTCTTGTGGTGACAGTTGATTGAGTTCGATCTTGATGGGCCCCTCTCCTTGTGATGAGACCTTTGTTGTGTTCGGTTGCTGCATGCATCCTGAAAGCATGAGAGCTGATGATGTGACCATCAGCATCTGTGCTACACGCATGATCGTTTTGGTGGATTCTCCTCATCATGGCTGTTGGTTTGATTCAACTGCCTGCAAAGATGTAGGTGTTCTGAATGTTTTGGATTTGAAGCTTCTGATCGCGGCTGCTTTTCTTCTGGGTCTGTTGGCCCTCACTCAGTTTCTTGTTCGCCGTGGAATGTCGAGTGGTGATGAGTAGCTCAACAGTTTGAACATCGTCCATTTGAAGCCTTTTTACGAAATGGTTCCAGGTGATGCAATTGGCCTGATGATGAGCCAAATTCACTTGTACCCATGGCTTTTCACCTTTTGGCGGTCGCATCTCCTGAAACCTTCAGTTGGTCTCCAAAGGTGGGTCTCTTGATGGTGTTGTGCAATATTTTTGCGATCTTTCTGGGTTCAAAAATTTTCCAGGCAGGGCAAGGCACCCAGCTTCCTAATCCTAAATACTTTGGTGGCTTGGGCTTAGAGGCTTTACTGGCTACAACCAGTCTTGGTCATGTGATTGGCTTTGGTGTCATCCTCGGTGTTGGAGCTGCAGGCTTGCTTTAGTGTTCTAAGCTCTTTGGTCTTGGTTGGACATAGAACTCGTCCAGAAGTACTCCTCAGTAGTTGTTTATTCACAGCTATTGACTCTTCTGGTCTTGTTCTTTGTTTGTTATAGTGATTTGTTTATAGATAGCAATTACTCCTTGATTCTTCATTGCTAAGAGTCTTTTCTTTGATATTTTTTCACAGCCCCAGCAATTATTGCTAGTGCAAAAACTCCTAGCAGTGCGAACCCCAAGCATTAATTTGCCACCGCTAAAGACGCCAGCTCCTAATGCCACGATGGGTGGATCACTTAGTGCCACGCTGATGATGAGTGCTGGAGTAAATGTTTTCCACTTTGTTCCTCCAAGGCCAGCTGCATAGCTCACAAAATCAAACAGACCCGTCATCAATAATCCTGTTAGGAGAAAGGGATTTCCTTCTATTTGGGATTGATTAAAGCTTTCAATGCGTTTGCTTGCTTTCTCTCCTACGAGTACCTGTACTGGTTTTTGTCCGTAGCGTTTCGCTACAAGAAATGCGATCTGGCAAAAAACGATATCGGTGATAAAGATCGTGATCAGGCCTGTCTCGAAACCCAGGAGTGCTCCGGCAAGCAGTGAATACGCAGTGCTTGGCAAGGCTGGAAGGAGAATGCTGATGCCCCTCAGCACCACAATCCCAAGGGGTGCCCATACACCCATGCCCTCAACCTGTGCTCGCAGGGGCTCGAGGGCATGGGTGTGGGCGAGATGGAGAACAACAATGGCCAGAGCAACAACAACGCTGACCCCAATGATTTTGCGTAGTCGCTGCACGTAGCCCTGATTGAGTTTGATCGTTTTTTACTTTTGCACCATTTAATCGCTAGTGCCAATTTCTACTTCGATGTGGAATGTGTTGTTACAGCTTCTTCCGTGATACTTATTCCTTTTGGTTGTGATCTTTTAGTGATATTTAACTTCACTCGTCAATCTTTTCTGTATGCCTTTGTCTGGATTCTTTTGGTTTGGATCGTCGTGGTACTGGTGCAATGCTCTCGCTCAAGTGCACTTCACAAGAGCTTTTGGCTGGTTCCTCGCGCTGATCCACAGCTTTTCTTTGGAATTGCCTTGATTTTGATTGCTTTGTCAGCGTTAACTTTCCGGCAAATGCGTCGGTCCCTATGGATTCGACTGATCTCGAAGTGGTGAATGTTCTGGTTTTCCAGCAGCTTCTGGAATCTGTCGAGAGCGAATCCTGGGCCGAGGCCGCCATGGCCCTTTACAAGCTTTACGACATTGAGGCAGGTCAGGACTTTCTCGATCAAGACGACGTCGACGACCAACAGCTTCTGGCCGCCTGATCGTTCTGTTGTGCTGTCGTATCGATCCCACTCAGTACTGCGGCAATCAACCGGCATGGTTGTGCGGCGAGGCAAGTTTGAATTCACGTTGCTAGAGAGTGTTCAAACTCCCTCACACTGATGTGCCTTCTGGCTGCTCTGGGCCTTATTCGCTCCCAGGTTGATCCTGATTCTGCTCTGGTTTGTGAATGCGCCCTTTGTGCTCGGACCCTTCAGTGACTTACCTCTACCGGATTTTGTTGCACCCTTGATTGGTTTGGTGATGTTGCCCACCACCACCTTGGGGTACTGCTGGGCTAGTGCTTCCTATGGCGGAATTAGTTCGTTCAGTGGGCTTTTAATCGTTGGTATTGGTTTATTAATTGATCTTGGTTTGATCGGTGGCGGGCGAGGAATTGCCCGTCGTTAATAATGCGGAATAAGCTTATTAGAGTGATCCCAGTCCTTCAATGCAGATTGTGCTGGCTTTTGGTTGCCAATCCTTAATCAATGTTGCATTGGCTTCGCACTGATTTCTCGATGTTTGTGGAACTTTCTCCAGTGCCGCAGTGGTGCGATGGGCGCCATAGGTGGCCCAGGTGATGATCAGCCAGGTGATCGGTTCCATGGTGAGTCAAGTGAATTCTTTTTCCAGCTTGTCGTCTAGTGCTGCTCAGTTGTGGATTTCGTCTTGGTTTTTGGCTTACACAAGGATGTCGTCCTCGATCAGCCAGCCTTTGAGGATCAGTTCTGCTTTTTTGGGCTCGACGTTTGAGGCTGGTACATCAACCATCAAAAACTCACCATTGCGGTTGCAATAAAGCCGTCTGAGTCCAATCACGTGAGCGGCTCCTGCTTGTGATGAACCCATGTTGTTGAAGGTTGTCTGAATCTTTAGTAGCGGCTGAGACGAAGTACGGATCGTTCGATTGAATCAGCTGTCGCTGATGTCATGCAATCTGTCGATCAACAAGTCAACATCGGTTGCGTTCCCACCATCCTCAGCCCAGGCTTCGGGATGAATCCTGTCTTGAATTTGTTGATTCAGTCGGGTTGCATTGCGCAGATTGAGCAGGGTTTGGTTGCTGGCTGTCTGCGTTGTTGTGGTTTCACGCGATGAGGTTGTCTGTTGGAGGTTGCTCTGTTGGTCTCCGATTAAGTGACAAGCGATGCGCCTTGTGCTTCCGAGCTGCCGATGCTCCCAGAGATACACCGCTTGCCAGGTGCCCAGCAGCAAGCGACCGTTTTGAACGCTGAGCGTCATCGTCTGACTGGTGAGTGCCGTTCGGATGTGCGCAGGCATGTCGTCATCTCCTTCATCGTCATGGAGATAACGGCGACGTTGGCCTTGGGCATCCGCTGGCCCTCTCCCGTCCTGTGGCACAACGGCCTCCATCCAGGCGGCTAAATCACTGAGGACGCGTGGATCTGCGTTTTCGTTGATCGTGATGCTGCAGCTGGTGTGCAGACAGGTGAGGTGCAACACCCCTTGCGCGATGTCCTTGCTTCCAAGCCAGGTTTCGATCTGTTCATTCAGCCTCGTAAACCCTTTCCCCTTCGTTTGGATCTGGAGTTGCGTCAAGGACTGTGCAAGGGCCATCACGGCGCGATCCAGAGATATCCACGGTTTAGCCGTGTTGAATCATTCTGAGCTTCAAGCGTGCGTTTCTAGTCGTACAGGCTCTCCTGGTACTGGAGTGACAACGCGATGATCATGCTGTTCTTTGATCTCCGCCCCACTGAGGAGGGCACTGATCAATCCGCTGAAGGTCACGTCTCCGCCCGTTGTACTGGCGAGCACCGTTTGGGGAGTGAAGCGTTCGATCAAGTCTGGAAGCACGCTTGCGCCAGTGATGAAGTTGCCGGCCAGTGGTAGTCCGAGGTCGATCACCGGCGTAATCACGGTGTCGACAGGTCGGGCGGCGAGCGTGGGATCAAGAACGCCATGGGGCTCGAGATAGAGAGACCCACCGGCCCAATCAAGCAGGTATCCGTTTTCCACATTGGGAACCGCTGCTCCAGCTGTGGCCTGGATGCTGATGCCCTTCACGGTGCAGCTTTCACCAGGCTTGAGGGTTTCAATCTGTTCAAAACCCAAACGTTTCACCACCTTTGCTGCAGCTCCTGAACCCACCACGGGGAGGTTGCGTGGCAGCAGTTTCAGGCTGGGTTGATGGGCATGGTCCGCTAACCCTTGGGTCAGTAGGAGAAGGTCAAGATTCTCCGGAACCGGCCAGGGGTGAGGCAGTTCGCCGCGCAACATCCAAGCGCCAGGCGGAAACACCAAGGGGCCACTGAGCCAGGGGTCGACCAGCACCCGACAATCAGCGATTTCTAAAAGCCAGCCATTGGCCCCGAAATAGGTTGCTTGAGACCTCATGACTGCTCTTTGGGTGGGGTCTGAAGCGATTCATCGAGGCCAAGATCGATCTCGCCGATCCAAGCCACCATGGCCAAAAGGGCAAGAACGGAGCCGATCAGTGGAACCAAGCGGCGCGCCTTCATGAATGCTTCGTGAGTGGCTGAACCGTAGAAGGGCGTTGGCCTGTCCCGCGAGTCAGGAGAGAACGGCCAAGGCAATGCCGCTCACCGCCAGCAGTGATGCACACACTCCAGCTGCGCGTGGATGGTCGCCTTCCGGTGCTGCTACCAACAACGCCATCACGGGGGCTGTGCTCAAAACCGTGATGCCGATGCCAAGTGGTAATTGCTTCAACACCACTTGCTGCAACACAATCCCCACGTTGGTGCCGAGCAGAGTGGCGATCAGCACTCTTGGCCAGCGCCTTTGGTTTGGACGAGGCTTGGGGAACATGGTGCGAACCCGAAGCCATGGCAGCAGCAGCAGCAGACCTCCCAACAGGCGGGTGGCTGCGCTTTGCCATGGCGTTAAATCCGTGCTGATTAAAACGCTGCGGGATACGGCTGCTCCGCTGACGCCACACAACACGGCGAGAAGGGCAAACACAATCCCTTGCCATTGCACGTTGCGATCTCGATCCCGCTCGCGCGTACCGTCCGGGGGACTCTGACGCGCCACCAACACAACCGAGACGGACACCATCGCGGCGCCTAGCCAAGCTTGTCCTTGAATCCTTTCGCCCATCACGACGAGGCCGCTGAGGGCTGCGATCAAGGGGGCAAGCGACTCAAGCGTGAGGGTGCGTCTTGTGCCAAGACGACGCAGGGCTGCCAGATAAAAGCTGTCTCCTAAGGAGATCCCGAGCCCACCGCTGATCAATAGCCACAGCAGTGCTTGGCTCTCAAGTTTCCACGGCAGAAACAAGAGAACCGGAAGCAATAGGGCGCAGGCGATCGCGTTCTTGAGCCCGTTCAGTTCGAGCGCCGTGAGTGAGGTGGAGAGACCACGCCAGAAGCTGCTGGCCAAGGTCCAAGCCAGCGCTGCGACCAACCCCGCGATGACGCCCATTTATTTCGTTACCAATAGGGGTCTGTGGCGAATTCCACGGAGAGGGATCCAGAGGGTGATGCAGGCACCGTGCTGATGCAGGCACGCACCGACCTGACCATTCACTTCGATTTCGCAGGCGCCACAACTCCCCCCTAAGCAACCCGTTGGAATGTGAATGCCTGCCGCTTGAGCAGCCCCGAGCCAGTCATCGCCTTTGGAACAATGGCTTTGGCTTCCGTTTGGCCATTGGATCGTGATGGCGGACTGTTTGTTCTCCATCGCTGGATTAAAGGCAAAACGGCACCCCGTCGCGAATGCAGAGCGACCTGTTTGATTGTTGAAATCACCATAACGAGCCTTTGAAACAACAAGGTTTCAAGCTTTTGTGCTGCTGCTGAGTAAGGGCTCGATATTGATGTGTTCCTCGAAGGCATCAGCGAGGCGATCGAGCAAAGCTTCCCGCTGCCGGCTGTGGTGCGGTTGTTGTTCACTGAGCGGCGGCAATCCCTTGCGTGCTCTCAGCTGATTCAGCCAGCGTCGCCGCCAAGGGCCACTTTCAAATACCCCATGCAGATAGGTGCCTGCCACAAAACCTCCTTGCTCGCTGATGGGAGTCACCCAGCCAAGCTCTGCATCAAGACACAACGGTTGGCAGGTTTCAGCTGCTGTGGTGGCGGTGCGGCCATGGTGGAGCTCAAATCCTTCGAGTTTGAGAGCGCTGCTTCCAGTGGGCCATCGGGCCACACTGCTGCGCTGCAGGAGCGTCTTGTCTGCAGAAAAAACGGTACGTAGCGGCAGGAGGCCTAGGCCTTGATGCCTGTTGTTGATGGATGGGGCACCGCCTTCCAGACCCTCCGGATCGCAAAGCTCCTCGCCAAGCATTTGCATGCCGCCGCAGATGCCAAACACATGGCCACCGCCTGAGCTGTAGGCCTTGAACTCGGCACCCAGGCCACTGCTGTGAATGGCGCCAAGGTCACGGAGCGTTTGTTTGCTGCCTGGAATCACAACGGCATCTGGCAAGCCAAGTTCCTCTCCTGGGGCGACCCAGCGCAACTGAACCGTGGGCTCGGCTTCCAGTGGATCGAGGTCAGAGAAGTTGCTTAGGGACGGCAGTTTGAGCACAACAATCTCGAGTTCGGCGCTGCGTTTGCGCCCGCGTCGCTCGAGGAGGTCGAGGGAATCCTCCGGCGGGAATAGCTCATCCAGCCATGGCATCACTCCCAACACCGGGACACCTGTATGGGCCTCAAGCCAGCGTTGACCCTCGTCAAACAGTTCACGCCGGCCGCGAAAACGATTGATCAACAGCCCTTTGATGAGCGGCCGTTCCACCGGGCGGAGCAGATTCAGTGTGCCCACGATTTGCGCGAACACGCCTCCCCTTTCAATGTCTGCGACGAGAACGCAATGCGCTCGTAGATATTGAGCAAGGCGCAGGTTGGTGAGATCACGCCGTTGAAGATTCACCTCCACCGGGCTTCCAGCGCCCTCGAGCACGAGGCGTCCGCCTGGATGGCTGCTCTGCAATGCATCTAAGCCCTCACGAATTGCCTTCCAGCCCGGTTTGAACCAGTCGCGGTAATAGTGCTCAGCGCGAGCAGATCCCACACTGCGGCCGAGGTGAATCAGCTCACTGGTGGAGTCTCCCTGAGGTTTGAGCAACACTGGGTTCATCGCGCAGACAGGCTCCAATCCCGCTGCCCAAGCCTGAAGGGCTTGGGAGTAGGCCATCTCACCGCCAGTTGGATCGACCCAGGCGTTGTTGCTCATGTTCTGCCCTTTGAACGGCAGCGGCGTTTCACCTCGTCGGCGCAAGACCCTGCAGAGCGCAGCAGTCATCAACGATTTTCCGGCACCACTGGAGGTGCCCAGCACCATGAGAGCAGGGGGAGACTTCACAGACGCGGACGATGGCGGCGAAGCCAGTGGTGCATCACTTGTAGCGCATCTGCGTTTGGAATCTCTCCATCCCAATCGTCCAGGAGGTCTCGCCCCATCGGAGTGAGCCGCACCCGTTCTGTGAGCCCTTGGCCATCCACTTCCCTGCGCAGTACGCCCACTTGGATCAACCAGATCAAGTCATCCTCTGTTCTCGAACGGGAGAGAGGTTTGCGGCTGATGGCCATCCAATCCTGTTGGTTGCTCAGTTGCGTGCTGCTTCTGGCTTCGTGTTCCAGTTCGGCATAAAAGGCGTGGCGAAACGGAAGACAGCGCATGGCCTGACGTGCCCGTTTCAAGGCTCGTGCCGATACCAGGGAGGTGGATGAGGTCACGACCTTGCTGCTTCGTGACTCATTCTCCTCCCGCTTCATTCCGAGCGTGGCTCTGACCAGCATCAAACTGATGGAGGTTGCTTGTTTGTTGTGTTGCTTTTGGCATCCGCGTCTCCAGCCAGGCGCCGTCTACTGGAGCAAGCTCAGATTGCTCATCAGGTGATGGTGAGCGGCGTGGATGAAGATCAGATTCAGCACCCTGATCCAGCTCAGTTGGTGCAGTTACTGGCTGAGGCCAAGGCATCAGCGGTGAAGCTCAAAGTGGAGCAGAGCGCGGAGCTCAGCCCATCCATCCAGGCGGTGCTCGGTTGTGATTCGGTGCTCGCGTTTGAGGGCGAGGTTTTTGGCAAGCCAAGGGATGAGGCAGAGGCCATTAGTCGCTGGCAACGGATGCGCGGCAAATGGGCTGAATTGCATACCGGACACTGTTTAGTGCTTCCATCCTTTGCACTTTCAAGAGCAGGTGAAGCCGCTGAGATGCAGCGCAGGTGTGTCACGACCCGTGTGCTGTTTGCCAATCTCACGGATGCGGAAGTGAAGGCTTACGTCGCCTCAGGCGAACCTTTGCAGTGTGCTGGAGGTTTTGCGCTTGAAGGACGCGGAGGTTGCTGTGTGGAGCAACTCAATGGTTGTTATTCGAATGTGATCGGCCTTAGCTTGCCGCTGCTCCGACGTTGGCTGGCGCTCTCCTAATGCCGTTGTCATTTTCCTCTGGTCGTAGCTAAGTCAAAGACAGTTCTTGCGTTGCGCGCATCATGACCCGTCTGCTTTGCCGCTGCTTTGCCTTGATGATCGTGACGGCTGGAGTGGCGCCTGCGTTGGCCTTTGAACCCCTTCAAAAATCCTTTGATGCAACGCCTCAAGACGCATCCAGTGAGCTCAGTGTTGAAGACGTGAACTTCTCTTCTGACGAGCTGAGGCAGGCGGAATCCTTAACGGTGACTCCTGCAGCTCCTGGAGAAAAAGGCCGTGCTCCGAAGGGATATTCCCTGTTGGATGTTGGTTTTTGAGCCTGTTGCTGATTTGTATAGCTGTGTTTGGCCAAAAAAAACCCTCACCTTGCGGCGAGGGTTGAAACATTTGATCAGTGAATGATCAGTCGAGGTCAGGCATAGCCAACGTGGGCTCTGCTTGACGATCGATTCCTTTTTCGAAACCAGCAGCGGCAGCGCGTGCGCGACCTGCATGCCAGAGGTGACCGACAAGGAAGAAGAAAGCAAGGATGAACTGCGTCGCGGCAAGCCACTGACGGATGTTCACGAAGTTCACCGAGTTGGGCTCGGTGATGATGCCTCCAACAGAGTTGATCGACGCGTTAGGAGCGTGGGTCATGTATTCAGCGGCGCGGCGAACCTGCCAAGGCTGAATATCGTTCTGAAGCTTGTCGAGGCTCAGGCCGTTGGGTCCACGAAGGGGCTCCAACCAAGGACCACGGAAGTCCCAGAAACGCATCGTTTCACCACCAAAGATGATCTCACCAGTTGGTGAACGCATCAGGTACTTACCAAGACCCGTTGGGCCCATGGCCGAACCGATGTTGGCTCCCATGCGTTGGTCACGCACGAGGAAGGTGAAACTTTGAGCCTGGGAGGATTCGGCGTTGGTCGGGCCGTAAAACTCCGAAGGGTATGCGGTGTTGTTGAACCAGATGTAAGCCGAAGCGATGAAGCTCATGAAGCTCAGAGCGCCAAGGCTGTAGCTGAGGTAAGCCTCACCATTCCAGATGAAGGCGCGTCGCACCCAGCCGAAAGGCTTGGTGATCACGTGCCAAATACCACCGAAAATGCAGGTCAAACCAAGCCAGATGTGGCCACCGATGATGTCCTCCATGGAGTTCACACCGATGATCCAGCCTTCGCCACCAAAGGGAGCGCGGAACAGATAACCGAAGATCACACCGGGGTCGAGGGTGGGGTTCGTGATCAAACGAACGTCTCCACCACCTGGAGCCCAGGTGTCATAAACGCCACCGAAGAACATGGCCTTGAAGACCAGGAGCAGGCAGCCCACACCCAAAAGGATGAGGTGATAACCAATGATGTTGGTCATCTGGTTTTTGTCGCGCCAATCCTGGGAGAAGAAAGTGGAGTAGTTCTCCAAAATCTCTGGACCACGAAGAGCGTGATACAGACCGCCGAGTCCGAGCACGGCAGAACTGATCAGGTGCAGAACACCGACAACAAAGAAGGGGTAGAGGTTGGTCACCTCACCACCAGGACCAACGCCATAGCCAAGAGTGGCCACGTGTGGGAACAGGATCAAGCCCTGCTCATACATCGGCTTATCGAAGGTGAAATGACTCACCTCGAACAGCATCATGGCGCCAGCCCAGAACACCATCAGACCAGCGTGGGCCACGTGGGCACCTAGCAGTCGGCCAGACAGGTTGATGAGACGAGCATTACCGGCCCACCAGGCAAAGCCGGTGGAGTCGAGGTCTTTACCGCCAGTGGCGATAAGACCGGAATTAAAGGGCGTTTCCACGGGGCAGAACCTCTTCAGGGAAGACGAAGTTTTCGTGCGGCTGATCAGCCGGTGCCATCCAGGCACGCAGACCTTCATTCAGAAGAATGTTCTTCGTGTAGAAGGTTTCAAATTCAGGATCCTCAGCAGCGCGGATTTCCTGTGACACGAAGTCATAGGCACGCAAGTTGAGTGCAAGGCCGATGATGCCGATGGAACTGGTCCACAAGCCCATCACTGGCACAAACAGCATGAAGAAGTGCAGCCAACGCTTGTTGGAGAACGCAATTCCGAAGATTTGGCTCCAGAAACGGTTGGCGGTGACCATTGAATAGGTCTCTTCTTCTTGGGTGGGTTCGAACGCCTTAAAGGTGTTCGACTGTTCACCATCCTCAAAAAGGGTGTTTTCCACGGTCGCGCCGTGAATGGCGCAAAGCAGTGCACCGCCAAGAATGCCGGCCACTCCCATCATGTGGAAGGGATTCAGGGTCCAGTTATGGAAGCCCTGGAGGAACAACAGGAAGCGGAAAATTGCAGCCACACCAAAGGAGGGTGCAAAGAACCAGCTGCTCTGTCCCAAGGGGTACATCAAGAAGACACTGACGAACACTGCAATCGGACCTGAGAAGGCGATGGCGTTGTAAGGACGAATGCCGACGAGACGAGCAATTTCAAACTGACGCAGCATGAAGCCGATCAGTGCAAAGGCGCCGTGGAGAGCAACGAAAGCCCAGAGGCCTCCAAGTTGAATCCAGCGAACAAAATCACCCTGGGCTTCTGGGCCCCAGAGCAACAGCAAGCTGTGACCCATCGCATCAGCGGGGGTGGACACAGCAGCGGTGAGGAAATTGCAACCCTCGAGGTACGACGACGCAATGCCGTGGGTGTACCAGGAAGTTACAAAAGTGGTTCCCGTTAACCAGCCACCAATCGAGAGGTAGGCCGTGGGAAGAAGAAGAATGCCGGACCAGCCGACAAAAACAAATCGGTCGCGTTTGAGCCAATCATCGAGGACGTCGAACCATCCCCGCTGCGGCATGCGACCTGCAGCGATCGTCATGAATTGAACGTTGCGGTTAACCCGCATGCATTGGGTTCCCGGCGACCTTAACAATCTTGTTGGGTCATTCGGGGCTTAGATGGCTCAGCTGAAACCCGTTGTATCGGAATGCATCTTCTGGGTTTCTTTCGATTTGCGTCCTCGTTTCGTAGCAATGCTTTGTAGCGGGCTCAGCTGAATGGCTTCGCAGTCCAAAATGACCTTTGATTTTGGGCTTTGATGGCCGCTGAACTGCTCGAACAACCCGTCCTCGGCTCACGCCGACTTTCGAACATTCTCGTTGCCTTGATGGTGACGATTGGCGGTATTGGTTTTCTGTTTGCTTCTCTCTCCAGCTATTTGGGTAGGGATCTCCTCCCTCTGGGCCATCCCGCTGGCTTGGTGTTTGTGCCTCAGGGACTGGTGATGGGGCTGTACAGCCTTGCGGCAGCCCTTCTCGCCACCTATCTCTGGGCCGTGATCACGATCAACGTGGGCTCAGGTAGCAACCGTTTTGATCGCTCCGCAGGTGTGGTGACCATCTCGAGGCGTGGTTTTCGTCAGCCGATCAGCGTTGAGATTCCCATCAAGGACATCCAGGCTGTGAAAGTTGAGGTGAGGGATGGCTTCAACACGCGACGCCGGGTTTCTCTTCGTGTTCGCGGAAGACGAGACATGCCTCTCACCCGTGTTGGTGAACCTCTCCCCCTGGCCCAGTTGGAACAGGACGGAGCCGAGTTGGCACGTTTCTTAGGTGTGAATCTCGAAGGACTTTGATCTTCTTTCCTTTTATGCAGCGCTCAATCATGCGGACGCTTTTATCTCTTGCTGTCTGCTTGCCACTTCTTGTTGGTTGCTCTCAGTCCAATACAGCGTCAACGGCTTCAGTTCCTACGGGCTGCAGCCAAGCCAGTAGTCCATGTCTTCAGGGGAAGGCCAATGTGGAGCTCACAACTACCCGCGGGGTGGTCAAGCTTGAACTCGATGGTGATGCGGCACCCGTTACGGCTGGCAATTTTGTGGACCTTGTCAAAAGAGGTGTGTACGACGGCACAGTGTTTCACAGGGTGATTCGTGAGCCTGTGCCGTTTGTCGTGCAGGGTGGCGATCCCACCTCCAGTGATCCGAATACTTCGAAATCTCAGTACGGCACCGGAAGTTTTGTGGATCCAGATAGTGGGCAGGCGCGATTCATTCCCCTTGAGCTGTCATATCAAAATGAAGATCAGCCGCGCTACAGCCGCCAGAGCACCAATCCCAGCGATCTGCAGCAGCTCACACTGAGTCATGAGCGGGGAGCCCTTGCCATGGCTCGCTCCCAATCCCCCGATTCGGCCAGCGCTCAGTTTTATATCGCCCTAAAGCCTTTGCCTGAGCTGGATGGCCGCTACGCCGTGTTCGGTCGTGTGACCGATGGCTTGGAGGTGGTGGATGCGATTGAACAGGACGACATGTTGATCAAAGCGAAGCTGCTCACCCCAGGCCTTTGATGACAGCCATCAAGCGGGCACACGCGCTCCGCTGATGGCAGCTTTGAGTAATTCGGTGTTTACCCCTGAAGCCCGTTCCAGGGCCACTTTCCCGGTTCGGGCGATTTCCAGGATTCCGTAGGGTGCCATCAGGCGTTCTAGAGCCACCAATTTGCCTGGATCTCCCACCACTTCCAGGGTGAGAGCGTCATCGGCAACATCCACCACTTTGGCGCGGAACACCTGCACCAACTCCAGAATGGCGCCCCGCTGTTCAGCCGGAGCTGACACCTTCATCAGCATCAGCTCCCGTTCCACCGCGGGCAATTGCGAGAGATCGAGCACCTGAAGCACGTTCACCAGCTTGTCGAGCTGCTTGCTCATTTGCTGCAGGGTGTGTTCGTCGCCCTCCACCACCATGGTGAGCCGCGACTGTCCATTGGTTTCAGCAGGACCTACCGCCAAGCTGTCGATGTTGAAGCCGCGTCTGGCGAAGAGGCCTGCGATGCGGCTCAGTGCGCCGGATTCGTCCTCCACCAGGACGGACAGGGTGTGCTTCATGCCCGTTGCTTTGCGTCCAGCTCGCTTGTTCTTCCTAAATTAAGGTCCAGCCAGCGCAAAAGCTCTTGATGGAAATGTTCGGGGCTTTCATCGTGGGGACAATGACCACTTCCCTCGAGTACGCGTAGCTTCAGCCAGGAATGTTGTTGCTGCAGTTTTTCGCCGATCATCAAGGGCACAAAACGATCCTGTCGGCCCCAAAGCAATAGGAGGGGAACGGGTTGGTGATGCCCGGCTAACCGCTCCAGCAACGCCGGTGCTGTGGCCCCGCGTGGGCGTAAGGCCATCCCAACGCTCATGGCGCGGAGGCTGCGTGCGGCGGTACGGCGACGGGCTGGGCTGGCAATCAGCTGATGCAATTCCCGGTCGGAGCGGATCGAGCGGTAGTAGGCCCCTTGGAGGCCCATGCGCAGCAGAGCTGTGCGGCTGATCAAGGGGACAATGACCTCTAGAGGTAGCAATCGGCAGAGCAGCCCCACCGTGCGTCTTTTGAGTTGGCGCAGCCGGCGTGGCTGTCGTCGCGGCAAGGGCTGCATGAGGGCGGGGTCCGGCAGCGGTGCCGCAACCACGGCTGTGACCCACTCCGGACGAAAGACCGCGGTGGTGAGTGCGGTGAGGCCTCCCAGAGAATTGCCTACTAACACAGCGGGTTGTTGAACCACCAGCTCCAGAAAGGCTGCTAACTGTCGCGCCCAAAGACGGTTGTCCAAGCGGATATGGGGATGAAGGCCTGGTTGTTCGGAGCGGCCGAAACCGATCAAATCAAGTCCGTAAACCCGATATCCAGCCTTCGTGAGAGGCGCTGCGTTGTGACGCCAATGGCTGCTGCTAGCACCGAACCCATGCAGCAGAACCATCGGGGGAGCTTTGGGATCCCCGAGCACGCGCCAGTGACAGCGGTAGCCCTTCCAGATCCATACAGCGCTTTCGCCCCAATCGGCACCGTTGGAGGCAGGCTGAAGAGCAGTTGCGTGCACACGCCTGACGGAGTTGAACGTTCACTATCGCGAAGGGATGGCGTCGGTGCGGACCGGGGCTGGTTTCTTTCGCCCCGACTCCAGACCGGCGCGAGACCTCTCCGTCTTGGTCGCCGCCTCAACCTTGGTGGGTGCCTCCAGGGATCGCCCCCTGCGCTGGCTTGACCTCATGGCTGGCTGCGGGATCCGTTCTCTGCGCTGGGGACTGGAGGCGAGGGGAATGTCCCATCAGCCTGTGGAGCTTTGGGTGAATGACGCGGATCAAGAGCGTGGGCCCCTGCTAGCCGCCAATCTCGAACCGTTGCACGCCTGTGATGGGGTTTCGCTCAACCTGAGCCATCATCCAGCGGAGCGGCTGCTGCGCGAGGCCTATCTCGAGCATCGTTTTTTTGATCTGATCGATCTCGATCCTTTTGGCTGCCCGAATGTTTTGCTCCAGTCCACGCTCCAGGCGATGCGTTTTGGAGGTGTGCTGTTGCTTGCGAGCACCGACGGTCGCTCACCCACGGGGCATGACCGGTGTGCGGCTGTGCGTCGGTTTGGAGCAGCGGCTCGTGCCCACCCATCGAGTTGGGAGCTGGCGTTGCGCCTCCAATTGGCTGCTCTTGCCCGTGAGGCTTGGTTGCTGGGACGCGGTCTTGAGCCCTTGTTCAGCTTCAGCGATGGCCGCACGTTTCGTGTAGCGGTGCGGATGCGCCAGAGAATCCGTTCGGGGGAGGAGCAGCAGCTCGGCTTCTTAGCCCGTTGTGACCGCTGCGGGGATCAGGCGGTGCAAGCGATGTTGGACCTGCAGGGCTGGAGACCCTGTGCCTGTACGGATGGCTGCGGACGCTGGGCGGTGAGTGGTCCGCTTTGGATTGGTCCGCTCCAGGATATTTCTCAAATCAACGGGCTTTTGGAGATCAGTAATGGCTTGGATGCAGCGTTGAGCATGGGATTGCGTGAGGGGCAAGACCTGACCCTTGCCTCGCGCAGCAGGCGGATGCTCGAAGGATTGATGGCGGATCCCGGTCAACCAGCTTGTTGCTGGTCAACGGCTGAATTATCCCGTCGGCTTCAGCTCAAAGGACCACCGGCGATCGAGCCTTTGGTTGCCGCTCTTCGGGCTTCTGGGCACAGCGCTTCAGTGAGTGGTGTGATGGCTGGGCAGGTGCGAACCAATGCCCCTCTCGGCATCTTGTTACGACGATGCACCGAATTTGGCGGGAAAGATCGTTAAATAGATGCTGATTGTGAATCCCGTTTCATGGCTTCGGAAATTTTCGGAATTGCTGTCGTGTTCTGGGTGTTGATTCCCGTGGGCCTCGCTGGTGGTGCCTTGCTTTTGAAACTTCAAGGCGACTGATCGGCGCGTATGGCCTTTGCTCCCTTTAGGCTCCACGCTTGGAATGACTGACCCGATGCAAGTTCTGGTGGTTGGTGGGACAGGAACGCTTGGTCGTCAAATCGCAAAACAAGCGGTTGATGCTGGCCACAAAGTGCGTTGCGTAGTGCGCTCACCTCGAAAGGCAGCCTTTTTACAGGAGTGGGGGTGTGAGCTCACGCGAGGTGATCTGCTTGAGCCTGCAAGCCTTGATTACGCACTCGATGGCATGGATGCGGTCATTGATGCCGCCACCAGCCGGCCAACGGATCCAAACAGCATTTACGAGACTGATTGGGAGGGAAAGCTCAATCTGCTTAGGGCTTGCGAGAAAGCCGATGTAAAGCGTTTCGTTTTTCTCTCCCTCTTGGGTGCGTCAAAGCACCGCAATGTTCCTTTGATGGACATCAAACACTGCACTGAGCGCCTGCTGGAAGAGTCAGATCTTGACTACACAATCCTGCAAGGAGCGGCGTTCATGCAGGGCGTGATCAGTCAATTTGCGATTCCAATTTTGGAAAGCCAAACGGTTTGGGTGAGTGGAAGTCCAACCCCGATCGCTTATATGAACACGCAAGACATGGCTCGTTTTGCGGTTGCGGCCGTTGAACATCCAGAAACGATTCGATGTTCATACCCCGTCGTCGGTCCCAAAGCCTGGAACACCGGAGAAGTGATTCAACTCTGTGAGTTGGCGAGTTCTAGGTCGGCAAGGGTGTTTCGCGTGCCTGGAGCATTGCTCAATCTGATGCAAGGCATCTGTTCGTTCTTTGAACCAGCCGTGAACGTGGCAGAGCGCCTTGCCTTTGCTGAAGTCACGGGTGGAGGTGGCTCCCTTGATGCGCCGATGGAGGCCAGTTATCGCGCTTTTGGCCTTGAGCTCGATGAAACCACACAGCTTGAGACCTACATTCGTGAGTACTACGACACGATCTTGAAGCGCCTCAGAGATATGGAGGCCGATCTCGACAAGAACGCCAAGAAAAAGCTGCCCTTTTAGCCGCCTTGACGGAAAGATTGGTGTGTTTGTACTATCCACTCGTTAGGATTGATTTGTTTCTGGATCGTCGTCATGTCTGTCGCCCAAGTCAAAAATCTTCAGCGACGGCTCGACAATCTCGCTCGTGAAGCGGAAACCGAACTAAACCGGGCCTGTGGTCACGAGCTCTGGCAAAGCGTTGGCTTTGATGCCTTTGATGGCATTGAAGATAACGATCGACGTGCCAGCGCCAATTACTACTACGGGCAATGGCAAGTCGTTCGTGAGCTTCAGGATGTCCTGAGTTAAGGGCGACACTTCTTTGGGGCTAAGCCCTGTTCAGAATGGGAGCATTCCTGCGCTCTTGCCGATGTCGTCTTGTTGCGGTCCCACTCCGCCTTCACTGGATCCGTCTTCATTGGATCAAACGCAGGCGGTAGATGACCGTTATGGCGCTGCAGCAGCGGAACAAGAAGCTTGCCTCTGCACTCCAGTGGCGTTTGATCCCTCCTTGCTGAAACCCATCCCCCAAGACGTGGTGGAAAGGGATTACGGCTGTGGTGATCCAACGCGTTGGGTGCGATCTGGAGATGCGGTGTTGGACCTCGGAAGTGGAAGCGGAAAAAATGCCTTTATTTGTGCTCAGGTGGTCGGGCCAGCAGGTCAAGTGATTGGTGTTGACCGCAACGCGGACATGCTGGCCCTGTCGCGTTCTGCTGCACCCCTGGTGGCAGAGCGAATTGGTTACGCCAATGTTGGCTTCCTTGAGGGTGCGATTGAGGCCCTTGATGCCACCAATGCTCAGGGAGAGCTCCTGGTGGCTGATTCCAGCATTGATGTGGTGCTCAGCAACTGCGTGCTGAATTTGGTAAATCCATCTGCGCGTCAGCAGCTTTTGCAGAACATTCGCCGCGTGCTTCGGCCTGCTGGTCGCGTTGCAATCAGCGACATCGTTTGTGATCGCCCGGTGCCGATGGCTCTTCAGCAGGACGCCGAGCTTTGGAGTGGCTGCATCAGCGGGGCCTGGTTAGAGGAGGCTTTCCTGGAGGATTTCCGAGCGCTGGGGTTTGAGAAGGTTCAGTACGCCGAACGCTCTGAAACTCCCTGGAGAGTTGTTGAGGGCATTGAATTTCGAGCGGTCACTCTGACCGGTGCGTTGCCGAACGGCTAAGCAGCCGCTGTAGTCGCTGATCTTCCGCGCCCGTGACCTCTCGCCACATCCCTGCGCTGAGGCCTTTGAGGCTCAACGTCGTGTCTCCATCCATCAAGTCGATGGAGTGACGAATCAGCCTGAGTGTGGGGAGGCCCACGGCTGCGGTCATCCGTCGCACTTGGCGGTTGCGTCCTTCGCGAAGTTCAAGACAAAGCCAGCAGGTTGGAATCACTCGACGCTCTCGAATCGGCGGATTGCGATCGCCGATTGTTTGTCTTTCTTGATCCGATAGGGCCCTTGCTTTTGCAGGTCGGGTCAGGCGCCCTTGAATCATCACTCCCTGCTGGAGTTGATCCAGTTGGTTGTCGTTTGCGCAACCCTCTACTTGAACCCAGTACTGGCGCCAATGTCCAAATCGAGGATCGGTGAGGCGTTGTTGGAGCCGACCGTTATCGGTGAGCAACAACAACCCTTCGCTGTCGGCATCGAGGCGCCCTGCAGCGTAAACATTCGGAATGGGGACCCACTCAGCAAGACATCCCCAACGACTCTGAGGTTCAGGTGTGAACTGACTCAGAACCCCATAGGGTTTGTGCAACAAAAGGGTCAGTTGCCTGCACCAAAGCAGGGCATCAGTTCTTCTGTCCGGCTGGAAGCGTTATTGAGATGGTCGCCGTGAAGATGCTTGGTCTTTTCTGCTGGCAACTTCATCAATGTGGCTTGGATAAACGCATGCCCATGTTGAGAGGCAAGATTCACAACGTGGACCGGTGTTGGTGCATTGCGAACCTTTTCCCGTCGCTGAGAATCGATTTGAATCAGAGATGCGAACGCAATCAGGGCTGACTCAGACACAGACACGCAACATGTCAGAACTTACAAAGAAGTTAATTCCCATTTTGTCGGTTACGCCAGAGATTCACCGCGCCGATAGAAATAAGCAACAGGCCCAGGTCGAGGGAAAGCGGTGGGAGCATCAAATGGCTGTTTTCAGGAAGTGCTGACCCTAAAGAGAGTGACGGCGCAATGGTGGAAATGCGTTGGAGGTGGCCTCCTAAACTGAAGTCAATGACGAAGTTGACCTTGGCGCATGATTGAGACCTCGGGTGTGATTGAAAAAGAGCAGGGGAACGGGTTTTACCTCGTAACCCTGGAGCAGCCCGCTGGTCACCAGTGCCTGTGCCGCGCCGCCGGAAAACTTACGAAATTCCGCATCAAACTGCTAGCAGGCGACAAGGTTTTGGTGGAAATCAGTCCCTATGACCTAACCCGTGGCCGGATCACTTACCGAGAGCGCAATGCGGGTGCACCGGGTGGACGTCCAGGCGGGAATCGTCCTGGTGGCCCACGCCGTCGTTAAGTCGCGGACTCTTGAGTTATTGGCCCTTGAGAAGGGCCTCAATCGCATCCTTGAATTCACTGCGCTGCTTCACCCCGCGCCATTGCTGTTGCAGCGACTTGTCAAAAAACAGTTGAACCGTTGGGGTGCCGTTGACGCCTGCCTGTTCGGCAATGTCTTGATCGGCTTCGATGTCAATTTCGATGCCTTGAGCCTGTCCATTCAGTTCTGACAACACCCGTTTGAGCTGCGGCTTCAGCACATGACAGGGGCCGCAGCTTGGGGAGCTGTAAATAACAAGTAGGGGCTTGGTGCTGTCGTGATACAGCTTGCGGAGGGCATAACTGCCTTTTTGCCATTCAGCATTGGCGTCATAGGTGGCTTCCGTGGTTGCTTCTATGGCTTGTGGCGCCTTGGCTTTTTGAGGTTCAACCAGCTCACGACGCACAAGCGTGGCCAAATCGTGATGGCTCAACCAGCGTTCTGCTGCAAGGGCCGCTTGGCAACCACTGCCTGCGGCAGTAATCCCTTGGCGCCATTCCGCATCGGCGACATCACCCGCTGCAAACACGCCCTCCAAAGAGGTTTCTGGTCTGCCGGGTTGGGTGACGAGGTAGCCGCTGCGATCGCAATCCAGTTGGCCTTTCAACAGCTCGGTGTTGGGCGTATGACCAATGGCATAAAACATCCCCCGCACGGCCAATGTTTTCTCCTTACCGCTGTCTCGGTCACGCAGTCGTAGGCCGTTCATCCAATCCGTTCCTTCAACGTCCACCACCTCGGTGTTCCAATGCACTGTGATTTGGGGATTGGCTTCAACGCGATCAGCCATGGCCGCACTGGCGCGCAAACGGTCTGAGCGCACTAAGAGGTGCACATGACTGCCGTACTTGGTGAGATACACCGCTTCCTCGCAAGCAGAATCTCCTCCTCCGACGACTGCTAACTCCTCCTTGCGGAACTGGGGAGTTGCACCATCACAAATGGCGCAAGCGCTGATTCCCTGGCTCCAGAAGCGATCTTCGCTGGGTAAGCCCAAGCGGTTGGCGCTCGCACCAGTGGCGATGATGATCGACTGGGTTTCGATCGTTTTGCCGTCCGCCTGAATCCTGTAAGGACGTTGGCTCAAGTCGATCACGTCAGCGTCGGCTTCGAGAAGGTGAGTGCCCCAGCGCTCGGCCTGCGCCTTCATGAGATCCATCAGATCGGGGCCAAGAACCCCATCAGGAAAGCCGGGAAAATTTTCAACATGCGTAGTGGTCATCAGTTGACCCCCAGGAATCCCACCGCGTTGAAAACCCGTGATCAGGAGTGGATTGAGGTTGGCTCTGGCCGCGTATATGGCTGCCGTATAACCAGCCGGGCCAGATCCAACGATCACTAGGTTCTCGCTCGCGCCCATGGCTTATACGTATTGAGTATGAGTTGAATCTAAACGGACTCTGTGAGCGATCGCTTTGTTTTTTTAATGCTCAGCGCTTGTGAAATTTGGAAAGAAAGATGTGACGCAAAAGCAAGATTTAATAATTTATTCAGATTCCGACCGAGTCTTCCGCTCCCTCTTCGAGGTCAAGACCTTGTCGTTTCTCTGAAACTTGCCCCACGCTCATCACAGATTCAGCAAAAAGTTCCGGACTTTCCCCGATACATGTGATCCATTCCCTGAATTCTTGGGTCAACGCGTAGCTGTCTTCATAGCGCTCAGCGCTGTCTAGGGCTTTGATTCGGGTTGTTGCCCAGCAGGTGGCAACACTGACTCTTCGTTCAAGTGCTGCGTCCATGACTGACTCCCAGATAGAGACCACATTGCCTGTTGGAGAGCCAACATCGTGTGTGATTTCGCACAACGTCGCATTTTTATTTCTACAGAGAAGTTTTCAATGATGCAAAAAATTGGGTAATTCGGGGGTTCTGAGTCGAATGACGGCACCGGCTCCATCGTTGACGGCTTCCAAGGGCAGGCTTGGACCTCTCCATGAGCTGGACTGCAGCGGGTCATCGGACTCTGACTCCTGCGGTTGGGCTTGAATCCGATAGGGCTCTGAAAGCGACCAACTGCGCGCGTAGCTCATCAGCAACGGGTCTGCTGGAGCGAACACATAGGACGGGTCTCTTGGCACCGTTTCAGTAGCTGCCCTTGTGCTGCACATCCGCACGGCGCGGGTGATGCCCTGCACGAAGCGACTGCGGGTCACAACAGTGGTGAGGTAAGCGACAACACGCAACCTTGGGGCGTCGAAGCCTTCGGCGCACATGTCGATGCTCACAAGCCAGTCGGCACAGCCCTCTTGAAAGCTGCTGAGTCGTTGAGCAGCCTCTGGATCCTGCGAGTGCACAAGGTCCACTCGATCGCCCTGTTCCCTCAGCAGGGAGCTGATCGATCGGGCGTGAGCAATGTCTTTGGCGATTACAAGACCGCCAGCGCTCGGATGTTGTTCACGCACCTGCTCCAGCTTGCGCCGGGCCCTGATCAAGAGTTGTTGGGCAATGCTGCTGCTATCGGAAAGACGGATCGCCCGGCGCAAATTGCGTGCTCTCCAACTTTCACGTACCTCTTCAGAGAGTGGCGATACATCTCGATCAGGTTTCCCTTCTCGGCTGTGCTCCACCCAACCATCTTGGAAGCGAAATTCGAGTGGTCGCACATCCCCCGCCGCAATCAGCTCTCGCGGTTCAACGCAGAGGTCAGGGCTGATCTGTTCCACCAGCTGACCACCCTCCTGGATACGGATCCGTCTCGCGGCACAAAAGGCGAGATTGTCGGCTCGAAAGGGTGTCCCTGTGAGCCCCAGTCTCAGTCGAGCCTGGCTGCTGAGTTCTAAAAAGGTGCGTCCCCAGACGGGACCATCTGGCTCGTCAGGGTCCACACCCAGGTGATGCGCTTCGTCTGCAATTGCTAAGAGTTGATCACCAGCCCATGACTCGAGCGCCTGTTTGAGCCCCTCGATCTGACTCGCTGCCCCTTGGTAGGTGACGAGCCAACCATCGGCGTTCTGGATGGTTTGGCTCTGGAGGTTGGGGCTCGATTCATTCCAGGGCTCGAGGCGAAGTCCTAGTCGTTCGGCTGACGTGCGCCATTGGTTGAGGATCGATGTGCGGTGACACATCACTAAAAAGCACTTCAGCTTCCCCTCTTGCTGCATGGCCTGGAATCCGAGTAGGGCCCCCAAGGTCTTGCCCGCACCAGGTCCTGCATGGATCAGCACGTCGCGCCCGTGGCTTGCTTCTGGCTCCAGTCGTCGGCGCAGCAGCTGGACGAGTTGCTGTTGCCACTGACGGGGTTGGATCTTGCCTCGCGGGCTGTCTCCTGGGAGCTGAAACGAGGGAAGTGCGATCGGTCAGCCGCGAAAGTTAGGTCTTTCTAACCATTCCATCTGTTGATGCCACCCTTAGCTTCCAGCCAACAGCTCTTGGGGTTTCCGGCCCTCTGCCGCTATGGCCAATAGCCGTCCTCGTTATCCATCCAATCCTGATCAGCGCCAACAGCTGGAGCATTGCTGGCCCCTGGAATGTGACATCGATCCCTTGATCCTGAGGCTGCGTTGGTTGCAGCACCAGAGGCAATGGCCCCTGGTGCAGGCGGTTGAGCAGGAGCTCCTTCCGCTGTTCTAACCGGGGTCGAGACCCTGAATCAAAGGGATTCGCTGTGGTTGCAGAGCAGGCGCTCTACTTCCATTAATCCTTCTTCTGCAGCGGTTTGAGCCCGTTGCTGATCGCCGCCAGCCGCACTGGTGAGCTGAGCGACCACGCTCTCCAGCATGGCCATTTTCCTGTCTTGGATCATGGTCAGGATTTCGTCTTCGATCAGCTGTCGCACGGTGTTGCTGCGCAGGAAGCTTTCGGTGGCGTTGATTATTCCATCCATCAGCGTGCGATCGGGCTCGGCTTCTGGGTCGGACTGTTTGCCTTGCAATTTGAATTCCCAATCCAGGTGGCGTCGTTGCCAACCTGCGGCGTGCAGGCTGGGCATCACCGATTGAGAAAAGGTGTCCACGGACATTTCGTAGATCCGTTCTGCAAGTCGCTCGCACCATTCCCTGCCGTGATGGCTATGGCAAACACCATCAGGACATTCGATTGCAGACAGACCCATGCCCTTATAGACAGAAATCTCTAATTGGCCACAGCTGCTTCACTAAGTCAGCTTCTACAGAAATGATGCGTTTTGGGAGCGACGACCTCGTAATCTCAGCCGGGTGGCGGCACAACGAACTTGCCCAGACTCCTTATCCCGATTGAAAGCGCAGCGGCTGAAACCCGTGTAGCAGCTTCACCCGAGACCCTTAAAAAATTCATTGCCCTCGGCTGCTCCGTAGCCGTAGAGCGTGGTGCCGGAGTGTCCTCCGGTTTTCTTGACGAGACTTACGCCAGTGCTGGAGCCGATTTGGTTGCTCCAGGAGAGGCTCAAGCCTGGGGTCAGGCCGACATTTTGCTTTGCGTGCAAAGCCCTAGTCCGTCATCGCTCGGTCGCTTGCGACGGGGTGCCCTGGTGGTGGGCATGTTGTCCCCCTATGGCAATCAAGAGCTATCGGAAGCGTTGAAGGCATGTGGTCTATCAGCCATGGCCCTTGAGCTTCTGCCTCGTATCAGTCGTGCTCAGTCCGCTGATGTGCTCTCCTCCCAGGCCAACATCGCTGGCTACAAGGCCGTGCTACTTGGCGCTGCGGCTTTAGATCGCTATTTCCCGATGTTGATGACGGCGGCAGGAACCGTCCAACCCGCAAGGGTTGTGGTGCTGGGTGCTGGTGTTGCAGGTCTCCAGGCCGTTGCAACCGCTCGCCGTTTGGGCGCGGTGGTCTATGTAAGTGATATTCGCCCTGCCGTGAAAGAGCAGGTTGAATCGCTTGGAGCTCGTTTCATCGATCCTCCTGAGATGGAGGACAAGCCAGCCGAGTCGGGCGGTTATGCCAAGCAAGCCTCGGATGCGTTTCTGGCCGCGCAGCGACAACAGCTGTCCGACCAGCTCGCCCAGGCTGATGTGGCGATTTGTACTGCCCAAGTGCCGGGTAGGCGAGCCCCACGCTTGATCAGTGAGGACATGCTTGATCGCATGCGCCCCGGATCGGTGGTCGTGGACCTGGCCGTGGCTCAAGGTGGAAACTGTGCCGATACCGTGCCGTCCCAAACCGTGAATCGCAAAGGCGTGAAGCTGATTGGTGCGAACGAACTTCCCTGCAGCGTCCCGAATCACGCCAGCTCGTTGTACGCCAGAAATCTTTTGGCCTTGCTGCAACCCACTCTTCAAGACGGCCAGCTCACGCTCGACATCGAAGACGAGCTCATCGCTGGTTGTTTGATCGCTCATGACGGCAGCATTCGCCGTAGCGATGTTCTTACTCCTGGAGCTAACTAATGGATGCGAATTTCGTTGAATTTCTCTGGGTGCTGCTGTTAGGCAGCCTCTTAGGCCTTGAACTGATCGGCAAAGTGCCCCCAACGCTGCACACGCCGCTGATGAGCGGTGCGAATGCGATTTCGGGCATCACAGTGCTGGCCGCACTCACAGCAATTATCAAGGCAGATGGCAATCAGGCACTGCTGGTGCTCGGTTCAATCTCCCTTGGATTTGCTCTGTTCAATGTGATTGGCGGATTCCTCGTCACCGATCGAATGCTGGCCATGTTCAGCCGTAAGCCCGCCCGTAAGGAGAACCGCTGATGTCTGATTTCTTTAAGTACGCGATCGATCTGGTTGCGGTTCTGCTGTTGGCCTTCGGCATCAAGGGGCTATCCAAGGTGCGTTCTGCGCGTGGAGCCAATCAATTGGCTGCCGTGGCGATGGGTTTGGCGGTGATCGGACTGCTCGGAAGCTATCTCGGACAGCCCAGCCTTAATGCCCAGGCTTGGGCATGGATCCTTGCCGGTACGGCCGTTGGTGGTGTGCTCGGTGCGATCACTGCGCAGCGCGTGCCGATGACCTCCATGCCGGAGGTCGTGGCCTTGTTCAACGGTTGTGGCGGCATGTCGTCGTTGCTTGTTGCCCTGGCAGCGGCTCTTTATCCAGCGGCGCTGGATGCCACCGGGATCGTGGCCTTGGTCTCGATTGTGATCTCCGTGTTTGTGGGTTCGATCACCTTTACCGGTTCGATCGTGGCGATGGCCAAGCTCCAGGGCTGGCTGTCTACTCCGCCATGGATGCAGAGCAAGGCGCGCCATGTGGTGAACATTGCTTTGGCGGTGGTGGCGTTGATCGCTGCGGTCGAGATGATTCGCAACGGTGGAAGCGGCCTGTGGCTGCTGGTTGTGGCCTCCGCGTTACTTGGAGTGGGCGTCACCCTGCCGATCGGCGGAGCCGACATGCCTGTGGTGATCTCGCTGCTAAATAGCTATTCCGGCGTGGCTGCTGCTGCTGCTGGTTTCGTTGTGGGCAGTCAGCTGCTGATCGTGGCTGGCGCCATGGTGGGCGCTGCCGGTTTGATCCTCACCCAGGTGATGTGCAAAGGCATGAATCGCTCGTTGGTGTCGGTGCTGTTTGGAGGAGCGCTTGGCGCTTCATCCACCGCCTCTAGTGGTGGTGGCGAATACACCAACATCACCAGTTGCAGTGTTGAGGAGTGCGCCCTCACCCTTGAAGCGGCAGAACGGGTGATCATCGTTCCCGGCTATGGCCTCGCTGTGGCCCAAGCCCAGCACACGCTGCGGGAAGTGACCCGCTCCCTTGAAGCCGCTGGAATTGAAGTGGCCTACGCCATTCACCCTGTGGCGGGCCGGATGCCCGGCCACATGAATGTGCTTCTTGCTGAGGCCGATGTGCCCTACGAGCAGCTCAAGGAAATGGATGTGATCAACCCTGACTTCCCTGCCACTGATGTGGTGCTCGTTTTGGGTGCCAACGATGTGGTGAATCCCCAGGCCAAGACCGATCCCAATTCACCGCTCTATGGCATGCCTGTGCTGGATGTTCAGCAGGCTCGCACCGTGTTTGTGGTGAAGCGCGGCATGAGTGCCGGTTATTCGGGCATCAAAAATGACCTGTTTGAACTCGCCAACACCTCCATGGTGTTTGGCGATGCCAAAAAGGTGCTTGGCGATCTGCTGGGAGAGCTCAAGGAGTTAGGTGTCGGTAAGAAATAGATTCGCCTGTGAGCTGGCCTGATCCACACCCAGACCCCCAGCTGCTAAGGCGACTGGGGGTTGCTCCATTTCAGCAGCGTCTTCCCTGGTGGGGAGGCGACCTTCAAACCTTGAGGGACACGCTCCGTCCCGTGGATTTGCCGATCGATCAGGGTGAACCCATAGAGATTCAAGTGCCTGCCCTGAGCAGCGGTGCGGCGGGTTCTGGAGCCTTGCTCTCCTTCCTGGATTGTCCACCAGCTCCGAAGGCGTTGGTGGTTGTGTTGCATGGACTTGGGGGGTCGAGTCGTCGCGAAGGCGTGCGCAGGCTTGGTGTAGCTCTTGGACAAGAGGGTTATGCGGTGCTGCGCCTCAACATGCGCGGAGCTGATCCAGGCCGGCATCTGGCGGGTGGCACCTATGCAGCCCAGTGCAACAGCGATCTTCTTCCTGTGTTGCATCGGGCTCGACAGCTCTGCAGCACCCTGACTCCAGATGGGACATCACTTCCCTTGTTTGGAGCTGGGCTTTCTCTGGGGGGAACCATGCTTCTCAATGCTTGCCTCTCAACGCCAGCTGAACGTGTTGCCGCCGGACTCGACCCAGCGCGCCAGCCCCTGGATGGATTGTTCTGTGCCAGCAGTCCCTTGGATCTTGCGGCCTGCAGTGCCTCGATTGAACGTCCCCGCAATCGGGTGTACCAACGCTGGTTGCTGCAGCGCTTGGTGCGTCAGACGCTGGCCGATCCCTTTGGCGTCAGCGATCTGGATTTTGGACGATTGAGTGGTGCTGAGCAACCACGCACGATTCGTGCCTTCGATAGCAGCGTGACCGCTCCGCGTTGGGGGTTTCCAGACGTGGATGCTTACTACCGGGAGGCTTCACCGCTCCAGCATTTGATCCAATCACCCCAGCGTTTGCCTCCCACCCTGATCCTTCAGGCTCTCGATGATCCATGGGTGCCCGCTCACTCGGCCCTTGAGCTAAGAAAGGCTGTCGCTACTGATGAGTCCACTAATCCGTCCACTGGTCAGCCCATTCAATTGATCTTCACCCGCAAGGGTGGTCACAATGGTTTTCATGGAGGGGCTGGCTGTTGGGCCGATGCGCTTGCTGCCTCTTGGTTGCAAACCCTCATGTGAACGTGCTGGTTTTCAGGACCCACTCTTCGATTGGTTGTCCTTGGATGATGTGTTGCTGAAGAATGCTGCTGATGCGCTCTGGCGTAACACCTCCGTACCAGGTGCCATCGGGCCAGACCAACAAGATTGGGCCTTTTTCGCAGATTCGTAAGCAATCTGCTTTGCTGCGCAACACGATTCCTTTGGCCCTGCTTGGATTCTCAAGGTCCAATTCACGCACCTGCCGCTTGAGAGCATCCCAGCTTGCGGCACCGATCTCTGGATCACAGCACTTGGCTTTTGTTGGTGTGGCGCAGAGCAACAAGTGATGGCTAATCCGCTGGCTCATCCCCTGGCTCATGCGGCCATCGATGCGCTGCTGATGCGCGTCGTGCCTCGGTTCACTTGCTCACGCACGGCCTGGCGTGCCCATTGATCCACCGCCAACACATCATCAAGACAAGGGTTGGCAGCGAGATCGGGTTTGTGTTGCTCACAGGCTCCCTCGATCATTTTGGGGATGTCGAGAAAGTGAATCTTCTCCTCGAGGAATTGGGCAACGGCCTCTTCATTGGCTGCGTTGAGTACAGCAGGCATGGTGCCGCCGGCCCGGCCGGCGGCGTAGGCCAGGTCCATGCAGGGATATTTGGCTGGATCCGGTGCGCGGAAACTCAATTGCCCCACTTCGGTGAGATCAAGCCGTCGCCAAGGGGTTTCCAGTCTTGAAGGCCAACTCATGCAGTAGAGGATCGGCAGCTTCATATCGGGCCAGCCGAGCTGGGCTAATACCGACGAATCGGCAAGCTCCACCATCGAATGGATGATGCTTTGAGGATGAATCACGATCTCGATGTGGTCGTAATCCAGTCCAAAGAGATAGTGAGCTTCAATCACCTCAAGCCCCTTATTCATCAATGAGGCTGAATCCACGGTGATTTTTTTGCCCATGCTCCAGTTGGGATGGGAGGTGGCATCGGCCACCGTTGCCTTTTCAAGCTCCGCGGCTGACCAATCGCGAAAGGCACCACCCGAGGCGGTGAGTTGAATTCGGCGTAGGCCAGGCGTTGGTACCCCAGTGGAGAGACGGGCGGTGTCTCTCCAAGGTGTTCCTTGCAGGCACTGGAAGATGGCGGAGTGCTCCGAGTCGGCAGGAAGCAGCCGGCTGCCGCTTTTCTTCAGCTCAGGCAGGACCACTGGACCTGCGGCAATCAGCGTTTCCTTGTTGGCAACGGCCAGGTCTTTTCCCGCTCGAATCGCCGCCAGGGTGGGCAACAATCCAGCGCAGCCAACGATTCCGGTCACAACGAGATCAGCCGAATCCCAGGACGCCACCACGTCGAGGCCTTCAGGTCCACCCACCAATTGCGGCAAGGGTTCCGGGCGTGTGTCTGCAGGCAGGGCCATCAGCCTGTCTTTGAGCTCAGCAAGCAGCGCTGGATCCGCTAGGGCAACAACATCAGGGCGATGCCTCTGGATTTGAGACACCAGCAGGCTGAGATTGCGCCCAGCGCTGAGCGCCACCACCCGAAATTGATCGGGAAAATCCTCAACGATCTCCAGCGTCTGCGTGCCAATGGAGCCAGTGGAGCCCAGAACGCTGATGGCTTTCACAGGGATCCAGGCAATTGATCACAGTTTCCCACCTCAATGCCTGCGCCTGGCAAACTTCGCAGCATTACGGATGAACTCAGGCTGATGGCGCTGAAGGAGCACTGGCGGTCCGGATTTGGATTTGTGTTGGCCGCGGCTGGGAGCGCCGTGGGTTTAGGCAACCTCTGGGGCTTTGCCTATCGCGCCTCCCAGGGAGGTGGAGGTGCCTTCCTGCTGCTCTACGTGCTGATCGTGTTGTTGGTCTGCTTGCCCGTGTTGGTGGCGGAGATGGTGCTGGGTCGGAGTACGGCCCAAAGCCCATTGCTGGCTCCCATCGCTGCCGCTGGAGAGGCTTGGCGGCCGATGGGGTGGCTGTTTTTGATCGCCTCCTGCGGGATTTTGGCGTTCTATGCGGTGCTGATGGGGTGGACGGGTCACACCCTCGTTCATGCCCTCTGGGTGGGGTTGCCAGAAGATATGGATACCGCTAAATCGCTGTTTGCATCAGTGAGTACGGGCAATAGCGCCCTGCTTGGTCAAGGGGGAAGTCTTGCCTTAACCGCTGCGGTGGTGGCTGCTGGCGTGCAGGGAGGAATCGAGCGTCTATCGCGTTGGGCCTTGCCTCTGCTGTTTGTGTTGTTGGTTGGCTTGGCCCTTTGGGCCGCCACGTTGTCTGGAGCTGTGGGCGGATACCAAACCTTTTTGTTGCGTTGGGATTCAGCTCAGCTGCTCAACCCCACCACCATTCGCAATGCCTTTACCCAGGCCTTTTTCTCGATCGGCACTGGAATCGGTTGCATCCTTGCCTATTCGGCCTATTTGAAAAGCAGTGCGCGTTTGCCGAGAGAAGCGATCGCGGTGGTCGGTTTGGATACGGCCGTGGGGCTGTTGGCTGGACTGATCACATTTCCAGTGGTGATCAGCTTTGGTCTGCAGGAAACGGTGAGTGAGTCCACTGTTGGGGCCTTGTTTTTAGCGATACCCACCGGACTTGCTTCTCTTGGTCCTACGGGGCGCTTGGTGGCCGTGCTCTTTTTCTCACTGGCCTATCTCGCGGCGATTACCTCATCGGTGTCGCTGCTAGAAGTCCCCGTGGCTTCCTTGATGGATCGCTTGGGCTGGTCCCGCAGGCGATCGGCATGGCTGATGGCGTTGCTGATTTTTATTGCAGGCCTTCCAGCTGCGATGTCGATTCCGGTGTTGGAGGTGATGGATTCGATCTTTGGCGGTGTGCTGTTGATTTTGGGAGGACTGTTAATCGCCCTGCTTGTGGGCTGGGTGGTTCCGAAACGGTTCCAGAGTGATCTTCAGGGCTCCCAGACGTCTGCGGGTTTAATCCGCTTGATGCTGTTTTTCCTGCGCTGGGTGTCTCCTGCGGTGATCACTGCTGGGTTATTAATCAGTGTTGTTGATTTATGGCGTCAATGGTTCCCGTCGGCTTGATTGCTCAAAGCATGCGGCGGAGTTTTTAAAACTTTCTCTGTACAAATTCAGTAGCAAGGCGAACCTCTAGGAGGAACGAGATCGAGGCCAGCGTTAACATTCCCATGGTGGTGATGAAAAGAGGCGCAACAATTGGGGTTAAGTCAACTTGAGCGATAACGCCCATAAATATTGCTGAAACAACAATCGAAAGTAAAAGAGTTGCGCAGGTGAGGAGCGAGATCGCCCGAAGAATGTGTTGCATGCGCCGCTTGCAATACCTGCGGTCAAAGTCGTCTCCGCTGGCATCCGATTCGCTGAGTCGGCGAGCTTGATCAGCAACGCGGGCGAGCCTGGCGGAAAGAACGTTGAGTAGGGCCCCGATCCCGGCGAGCAAAAACACCGGTGAAACCGAAAGCTGAATCGCCTTGGACAGGCTTTCAGGTTGCAAGGTTGTGAATTCCAAGAAATGGAGCGTAAGTCAAATGGTGCCAGTAATCCGGTAGACAGGAGCCTCTGTGGACGCGTTCAATGTTGTGGCTCAAGCGTTGGAACTTTATTGAGCGGGCCCGATTGGAACGGGAACTTTGGGATGCATTCGAGGCCAAGGATGATATAGAAGCCATGGTGAATGGGCTCAAGGCTCGTATCGAAGCGATGGATCCGTCTGACCCTGAGCTAGGCGATCAAAACTTCCGTCTGGAGGTCTGGATTACCACCATGGAACGCATTCGCAAGATTGAAGCGATGATGGCTGGAAAGCAGCGTTAGAGCATTCTCCAATCGGTGAGTCCACCTGGCTTATCGATGAGCTCAATGCCTTGGTCACTGAGGGTCTTGCGGATGCGATCCGCTTCTAGATAGTTCTTCGCTTGTTTTGCTGCTTTGCGATCGGCAATCGCCAGCTCAATCGCTTGCACATCGACGGAACCATTGTCTGATGGTTTGGAGTCGTCGCTTTCGCTGCGCAAACCAAGAACGGCAGCCAGTTCGCGCAACACCATCCAGCGTGTGTGTTGTTCGCTCAGTTCGTTGGCTGGCTGGTCAGGCTGGTCGCCTCGATCCAGGCGATTGGCTAATCCGCGGAGTGGACGGGCGAGATCAAACAGCACGGCTAGGGCGCCAGAGCTGTTGAGGTCATCATCCATGGCGGCGATGAACCGTTGTTCAAGCTCTTCGAAGGGGCCATTGGCGCTCAGTCCAGCGCTGACTGCTTTCACGCTGAGGGTCGTCTGATCGCCCCATCCCAAAGCGGCGGCGTGGTTTTCCCCCAATTTGAGCGCTGCGTTCAATCCTTTCCACCCTGTGGTGGCTGCTTCCAGTGCTTCGGGAGTGAAGTCCAGGGGCTTGCGGTAGTGGGCCTGCAGCACAAACAGGCGCAGGGCCATCGCTGAGAGTCCGCTTTCTAGAAGGGCGCGAATGGTGGTGAAATTGCCGAGTGATTTGCTCATCTTTTCTCCACCCACATTCACCATGCCGTTGTGCAGCCAAACCCGCGCTAACTCGGATCCTGTGGCTGCTTCCGACTGGGCGATTTCATTTTCATGATGGGGAAATACCAAATCAGCTCCGCCGAGGTGGATGTCGATGGTGTCGCCGAGTTCTTCGCGCACCATCGCCGAACATTCGATGTGCCATCCGGGGCGTCCGTCTCCCCAGGGGGATGGAAAGCTTGGCTCATCGCCTTTTGCGCGTTTCCAAAGGGCGAAATCAAAGGGGTGCCGCTTGCGTGCTTCTTCCGCATCGGCGACGCGACCCGCAGCATTCTCCTGTTGCTCATTGAGGTCTCGTCCGCTGAGTTTCCCGTAGCCCGCGTGCTTCATCACGGCAAAATAGACATCGCCATCTGCGGAGTAGGCCGCACCTTTGGCTTCGAGCTCTGCGATTAAGCCACGGATGCTGTCGAGACAACGGGTGGCGCGGGGCATGCGATCAGGGCGCAAGATCCCAAGAGCATCCATATCCTTATGAAAGGCATCGATGTTTCGCTCGCTCACCTCATCCATCGATGAGGATTCTTCAGCAGCACGCTTGAGGATCTTGTCGTCGATGTCGGTGAAATTTTGAACGAACGTCACCGCGTAGCCGCGCCAAATCAAGTAGCGACGTAAAACATCCCAGTTGATGTAGCTGCGGGCATGACCGAGATGGCAGAGGTCATAGACCGTGACCCCACAGCAGTAAATACTGACTTCTCCTGGTTGAAGTGGGAGAAAGGGTTCCGTGCGGCGGGTGATGGTGTTGGTAAACCGCAGGGAAGACATCAGGCTTAAGAATGGAAGTCAAATCACGGCTGATGCCTGCCTACGCAGATCAAAAGCCATTTTTCGATGTTAGATCCGTGCTGGCGATGCCTCTTAGTTCCTCCGGTGGCTTGGATCGTCGCCCACCGCTAGCTGAACTCAGATCACTGAAGCTCAAGAGAAGTGGATTGAAGTGGATTCGTCACTGAAGTGAGGCTTATTCGCTGCTTTCTATGTCGCTAAATCTCAATTTCCGCTCTTTTGTTTTGTTTTTGAGGTATTCATTTCGCGTCCATCCAGTTATCGCCAATGCCTGTTTCTACGATAAGTGGCACGCTTAGCTGTATGGCTTTTTCCATCGTTTGCACCACAAGTTGCTGAATGTCATTAAGTGCAGTTGGGTCAACTTCTAATACCAATTCATCATGAACTTGTAGAAGAAGTCTGGCTGGCAAATTTTTGCTTTCCAGCTCTGCTTGAAGCTGCACCATCGCCATCTTGATGATGTCTGCACTGGAACCCTGGATGGGAGCATTGGCCGCGGCGCGAAGCTGCTGCGCCTCCATCCCGCCGCGTCTCGCCACTTCCAAATTGATCTCGAGTGGATCCATGCCGCTGAGTCGGCCCAGTCCATTCCGGTCGAAGTGAAAAGGACGTCTGCGCCCCAAAATGGTTTCCACGTAACCCTGACTGAGGGCGAGACGTTCTTGAAGTTCAAGAAAAGCGAACACCTTGGGATAGCGCTGTTTGTATTTGCTTAAAAAGTCTTTGGCCTCGCTTTGGCTGACACCTGTTTCGCGCGCGAATCGCTGGGCACCCATGCCATAAATCACGCCGAAATTGATGGTTTTGCCTAACCGTCGTTCGTCGGTCGACACCTCGTCTTTGTCGAGAAGCAAGCGAGCGGTGAGGGCATGCACGTCGTCTCCATCGCGATAGGCCTGTTGCAGGACCTCTTCTCCGGATAGATGCGTGAGGATGCGAAGTTCGATTTGGGAATAATCAGCGCTGAGCAATTTCCAGCCGTCTTGGGGCAGAAAGGCCTTACGAATTCTTCTGGAAAATTCGGTCCGAACAGGAATGTTCTGCAGGTTGGGGTTGCTGCTGCTCAGCCGGCCAGTCGCGGTCACCGCCTGGTTGAAATCGGTGTGGACCCGTCCGGTTTCCGCTTCTACTAGTTGCGGCAAGGCATCCACATAGGTGCTCTTTAATTTGCTCAGCACCCGATGTTCAAGCACCAGGGGCACAACGGGGTGCTCGTGTTCCAGCTTCTCGAGCACGGTGGCATCGGTGCTGTATCCGGTTTTGGTGCGACGTGATTTTTTGCGGTCTAGCCCGAGGGTGTTGAACAGCAGTTCACCGAGTTGCTTCGGGGACGCGAGGTTGAAATCCACCTCTGCAACTGCTTTTGCTTTCGATTCCAGTTGTTCGAGAGTGGCACCAATCTCTGAGGAGAGACTCGCTAGGTAGGGCACGTCGATGCGAATCCCTGTGGCCTCCATCACCGCCAGCACGGGCTCAAGGGGCAGCTCAACGTTGCTAAGCAAGTTTGGAAGTTGGGGGCCTAAGTCCTCGAGTTGTTTGTTGAGGTCGATCGCGAGTTTGCGGGTGAGATGCACATCCATGCCGCAGTACTGAGCGGCTTGTTCCAGGGGCACCTCGGAGAACGTACTGGCCTTGCCGTCTTTGGCTTTGCCCACCAGATCACTGAACAGGGTGGGACGAATGCCGTAATCCCGATCGGCCATCACATCTAGGCCATGTTTCGCTGCCGCATCTCTGAGGTAATCGGCCAGCAGGGTGTCCATGACGACGCCGGCAAGGGGGAGGCCGTGTCTCAACAAAATCAGGCGATCGTATTTGGCGTTCTGGAGCGCCTTGGGGTGCTCGTTACTGGCCAACCAAGGAGCAAAGGCTTGCAGCACCGTTTCCAGTGGCAATTGCTCTGGATCAGGGTCTCCGCGATGACTCACTGGGATGTAGGCCAAATCGCTAGCTGCTGCTCCCCAGCAGACACCAATGCCGACGAGCTGAGCGCGGAATGGATTGAGATCGGTGGTTTCCGTGTCGAGTGCAACGGGGGCCAGGGGATCACGGCAGTTCATTAACTGCGAAATCAGTGCCTTCAGTTGATCAGCGGTTTGAACGATCCCTGGTTGTAAGACCGGTTGGTTTGGGTTGGCAGCAGCATCGGATGTTTCCTTGGATGTCGCCTCGGGTCCTGATGGTTCAGCTGATTTTGTGGCCTCAGCCTTGATGGTGCGTGGCTCCTCCGCTGTGGCGAGGAGATGGGCATTGGCCGCTAATCCACCACTCGAAAAGGTGGCCACAAAGTTGGGAACCTGACGGATCAGGCTGTTCAGCTCGAGCTCCTGCAGGCGCTGACTCAGGCCCTCACCGTCAACGCTGCCCAGGTCGAGTTTGGGCTCTTCTGGTAGCGGAATGTCCACCAGGATTTCAGCCAGGTGCCGTGACAGGTAGGCATTGTCTTTGTCGTTGGCAAGTTTGGCTTTCAGTGCCCCTTTAATGGCGCCCCGGCTCGCTTTTGGCCCTTCCTCTTCCACTTCGGCCAGGGCCCGATACACCCCATCAAGATCGTTGTTGTCTTTCAGCAGGCTGATCGCTGTTTTTGGGCCCACTCCCTTCACTCCAGGGATGTTGTCGGAGCTGTCTCCAGTGAGAGCCTTGAGTTCAACCACCTTGGTGGGAGCCACGCCGAGCTTGGCTTGCACGCCGGCTTCATCGATCAAGGTGGGGCCACTGCTTTTGGCATAGGGCCCACCGCCCATATAAAGGACAGCAATGTTGCGACGGTCGTCCACCAGTTGGAAGAGGTCGCGATCGCCGCTCAGAATGCGCACGCTCCAGCCATCTGCCGCGGCGCGGTTGGCCAGGGTTCCAAGCACATCGTCGGCTTCAAAGCCCGGGGCAAGGCAGAGCGGCAGTTGTAGCTGCGTCTTCAGAATCTCTTGGAGCTGCTCAAGGTCTTGGAAGAAGTGAGCGGGTGCGACGTCCCGATGGGCTTTGTAGTTGGGATCTGCCTTATGGCGGAAGGTGGGTTCAGCCGTATCGAAGGCGATCGTCACACTGTTGGGCTTCAGCCCTTTGCAGTTATCGAGCAGGGCCTTGAGAAATCCATAGGTCACGCTCGTCGGAATTCCATCTTTGGTGGCCAGTCCACCCTCACCGCCTTTGCTGAAGGCGTAAAAACTGCGGAACGCCAGTGAGTGTCCGTCCACCAGCAGAAGCAGGGGTTGATCGGAGGTGGGGCTCATGGGTTTCGGCAGGGGTGAGCTGGATTAGTCGCGTTGTTTCGCCCAGGGCGGCAAGTCGATGAACACCGGGGTTCCAGGTTTCACTCCGGAGAGAATCGCACTCTGGCTGCCGCCGCTAGAGCCAAGTTCGATGGCCTGGAATGTGGGTTGATCGTTCTTGCCCACCAACAACACGCCTGGTTTGCCATCCTCCGTCACGATCGCCACGGTTGGTACCAAGGTGCTTGCTTCGGTGCGTCCAGTTTGAAAGTTCACGTCTGCCGTCATGCCGATGCGCAGGATCGGAGGCGGGTTAACAAGGGTGAGTTCCACCTCGAATGAGATCACGTTGTTGGTTTTTTCGGCGCGCGGTGCGATGTCGCGAACTTCAGCGGCAAAGCTTTGATCAGGGAACGCATCGACGCGGACGTTTGCAACCTGGCCGATTTTGATACGGCCGATATCGCTTTCGGGCACTTTTGCTGTGACTTCAAGGCCTTGGGAGAGCTCAACAATCGAGGAGCTGGTGGCGCCTGCTGAGGAGGATGCTGCGGTAGTTGGGGTCACAAAGGAGCCGGGCTCGGCATAGCGCTCTGTAATCACCCCGCTGAATGGGGCCCTGATTAAGAGTTCACCACCCTCCACATCACGCTGCTGAATCCTTTCTTGTGTCGCTTCAAAATTGGCTTTGCTACTGAGGTAGCGGGCTCGATAATCATCACTATCTGCTGCGCTAATCGCACCACTAGCGAATAACGGCTGACGGCGTTTGTAGTCAGAAGCTTTGGCTTCATAGTCGGCTTTGGCTTGACGTGCCAAAGCCAGGAATTCATCCATGCGATCTTGAAAGTCTCCGCGATCCATGCGGGCAAGCACCTGCCCTTTTTCAACGCGGGCTCCTTCATCAACGAGCAAGGCATCGAGCAAGCCCCCCCGTTTTGGACTCACGTTGACGCGGCGAATTGCTTCTAACTCGCCGCTAGCGGTGATCACACCAGGAAGCGAGCCACGAGTGGCTTCAACGGTGTAGTCGGAAAGGTCGCGACTTCCGCTGCGGTTGCTGGTCAACATCCAAACCAAACTGCCACCGCCCACAACTGCTGCAGCCACGCCAGCGATGACCAGGCGTTTGCGTCGTCGTCGATTTCCGCTGAGGCGAGTAAGAGAGGTCAAGTCATGGTCCTTGGCGAGTAATGGGGTTTGCCGTTGTTGGCTGACCATGACAGCGCCTGTATCAGAACTTCACACATAGTCTCGCTTGTGTCCTGATGAATTGACGCGTCGGCTTGAAATTTGCACGACTAGGACACGGATCCGACACGTTCCCGTGTCGTTGTGGGGGGTTGGTGGACGCAAGAGCCGTTCAGGGCAGGTGGATAGATTTGCCCACATGCTTAAAGCTGGAATCGTCGGATTGCCCAACGTTGGCAAATCCACCTTGTTCAATGCCCTGGTGGCCAATGCCCAGGCTCAGGCTGCGAATTTTCCGTTCTGCACGATTGAGCCGAATGTGGGAACGGTGGCGGTTCCCGATGACCGCCTCCAGAAGCTCTCCGATCTCAGCAAGAGCAAAGAGCTGATCCCCACGCGGATGGAGTTCGTCGATATCGCCGGATTGGTGAAGGGTGCCAGTCAAGGCGAAGGCTTGGGCAATAAGTTCCTGTCAAATATTCGTGAGGTCGACGCGATTGTTCATGTGGTGCGTTGCTTTGAAGACGACGATGTGATTCACGTGTCTGGATCAGTGGGGCCTGCTCGCGATGCAGAGGTGATCAACCTTGAACTTGGCTTGGCCGATCTTTCTCAAATTGAAAAGCGGCGTGAGCGGCTGAAGAAGCAAATGCGCACGAGTAAAGAAGCGCAGGTAGAAGATGAGGCGCTTGCACGCATTCAAGAGGTGCTCGAAGCAGGTGGCGCCGCACGCAGCATCGAGCTTACGGATGAAGAAGCTTTGATGATCAAGCCGCTTGGACTGCTCACTGCCAAGCCAATTATTTATGCCACCAATGTGAGCGAAGACGATTTGGCTGCCGGCAATGGCTACTGCGAAGAGGTTGCGGCCCTTGCAGAGAAAGAAGGTGCTGAGTCAGTGCGTATTTCAGCGCAGGTGGAGGCCGAGTTGGTTGAGTTAGGTGCTGAAGAATGCGCTGATTATTTGCAAGGTCTTGGCGTAAGTGAGGGAGGCTTGCGCAGTCTTATTCGTGCCACCTATCGATTATTAGGATTACGGACTTACTTCACAACTGGTGAAAAAGAAACGCGGGCTTGGACCTTCCGTGCCGGGATGACCGCACCACAAACAGCAGGAGTGATTCACACTGATTTTGAGCGTGGATTCATCCGTGCGCAGACTATCGGTTGGGAGAAGTTACTGGATGCTGGCTCTCTTTCAGAGGCTCGAAATAAGGGCTGGTTGCGCAGTGAAGGGAAGGACTATTTGGTGGCCGAGGGTGATGTGATGGAATTTTTGTTTAATGTTTAAGGAATAGGCTATTGCCAGGGTTTAAATTAAGTCTCCTCGTCAGCAATTCAAGCGTCTCAAGATATTGGCTGTTGAAAATAAATCGTTGGAATAATGATTGAAGCCAATTAGAACATGCGAAAGTATTAACTTCTGGATAGGTTGTCGCTTATTGTTTTTTTAGTCAAAGAGCCTCAATGGCTTCCATAGCCGGAACAAATTTTGTGCTGTTTTGATTGAAATCTGTGCACTCTTGGTTCATCGCTTCACTCACCAGCTGGATGGTTTGAGTGGCTTGGGGAGACTTTAGCCAGTCCTTTTGCGACTCCCAGTTATTATTTTTAATCGCTGCCTCCACGATGAGATCAGCACGCTTTTGGCTGTAGTCAGCGTGGATCACTTTGCAGGCTGCGTAAGCAGATTGCCCCACGAGTGCTCGGCGCATGTCTTGATCGGATGGCTGGGCGGTCTGGGCTTGTGTACCACTCCAAAGGATCGACTGACTCAGCGTCAAGCCAAGGCTGATCCACAGCAAAGTTGTAAGGGGCATCATGGATCTACTCATAGTTCGCGCTGAAAGTCTCGCCTGTGGCCATCGGGATGGCGAGCTCCTCTCGCCATTGGTTCAGAGGTTTCTCCCAGCCTTCCTCCCAGCGCTGCAAGACGAGGGGCTTTGCCTGCAGGCCGATGCGTTGGCCGTGAGCAATGGCTCGACTGATCGCTTCGTGGTCAGCGGGTTGAAAGCGGAAGGCCTTAAAACTTGCCAGAAAATTGAGCAGCACGTAGGCGGGGAAGCCAATTTGTGTGGCGGTGATCGCCAACACTGCCGATTCCCCCTGCGCTTGCGTGTTGAGCCCCGCGATCACGTGATGAATGTCGTGGGTGGTGGCGATGCGTTGGGTGAGCCAGAGCGCTTCTGTGCTTGTGTCTCGGGGGCGGAAAAAGTCGGCGTCGTAATTCAAGCGGCGAATCATTCCCGCATAGGCCTGGCCAAGTGTTCCTTCAGGAAGCGACTCCAGCGTCTCAATGTTTGGCTGAAAGGCTGGGAAGCGCTGTTCCATCATCTCAGCGCCGCCAGGTAAGGCTTTAAAGCGCGCGATCGAAACAAGCATGGCCTCACTGTCGAGGAAGTTGTCAATGAGGTCTCCGACCCCATTGAGTGCCCCTTCCGTGACTGCAATCTCGCGCAGGATGCGCAAATTTTTAATGGAGCGCAGCAGTTCGCGGGTTCGTGGCATCCAGGGGTTCCTCAATCGGACTCGCACTCAAATTTGGCTTGTAGCGGGGACGGACGGCCTTCAAAAGGGGCACCACCGCTAAACAGGTGCCAGCCATCAACAACCAAAGCACCAAGCCATGACCCTGCTGGTCTAAGAGGACACCGGCAAGTAGAGGTGCTGCGATGGCGCTGATCGCAAAGCACTGCGAGAACAAGGCCATCGCTAAACCGCGATGTTGCAGTGGTGTCTCTTCCACCATGGCTTCTGCTGCCGTTGGTAAAAAAGCAGCCTCTCCAAAGGCGATCGGAACCATCGCAAGCGCAATCAGGCTGCTGCCTCCCGACCAGAGCGCTGACCCAGCCAACAAGAGGCAGCCTGTGATGAATCCAAGCAGGCCCATGCCTAAGCCAAAACGCAGACTTCGCTTTGCAACCCAGTTGCCGATGGGCCACTGAAGCACCATCAACAGAAGGAGCTGCCAAGCAATCAAGCCGCCGCTGGAGGCTTCGCTGAGCGGCGCCCGGGCAATCCCTCCTCGCACCATGTCGAGCGGAAGGGCGCTTTGCATTAAAGACACAATTCCAGTGGCGACCACGCTCACAACCAGCACTGGAATGAGGGGCAGAAGCCAGTGCCAGGATGCCTCTGAGTTGGCTTTAGCCTCCGTTTTGGCGTCGGCGTTCGACGCCGTTTCAGCCTTGAGTTTGTGGTTGTTGGTTGTCGCGGCTCTGGCATGCAAGAGCGCTGCCCGTCCGTCTGGCAGGGGCGTGAGCAACAACACCACCAGCATGCTCAGCACGGCTGCGGCCTCCACCGCGTAGACCATCCGGATCATTTCCATGGCGGTCAATACCGCACCAAGTAAGGCGCCAGCGGCCACTCCTAAGGCGTCGGCGCTGCGAGCGAGCGCGTATCCACGGCTGGAATTAAAACCGCTGCAGCTCAACGGAACGGCCAATTCAATGGCAGGGAAATAAAGACCGGCCGCTAAACCGATCAGCAACTGTCCAATGAGATATCCGTTGAAGCCTGTGGCTTGAAACAACACCAAATCCGCCATTAAGGCGAGCAGGGCAGCCGCTCGAACTGGCCATGAGCAGGTCAGACCGCGGTCCAGCAAGACACCACTCAACAGTCTTGCCACCGTGCCAATCAAGGCAGAGGCCGCCAACCCTTGACTCACTTGCACTGCCGTGAAGCTGGCTTGGTGAAACACGATCGGTGTCAAATAGATGACACCACCCGCTCCAAAAGAGGCGAGCAGGCGAATGAACGCCACTTCTTGCAAAGGTGCGGGAAACTGGTTCCACCAGTGGACTGGTCTTGGTCTTGCGAAGACGCTCAACAGGACTGCGAATAGCTGCAGGTTGTGTATGCAGTCTGCTGTTTTTTGGCGTCTCACCGCGTCCGTTGTGGGCTGCTTCTCAGCTGGAAGTCCAGATCGATGACACGATTATTCCATTTTCCATTGGTGATTTAGCGCTATGGGCGCGGTCTGATGGACGTCACCGCTCCGAACTCAGTACTTGGTTTTCGTTGTTAACTCCCGAGAGTCGAGCTGGCGTTTTGGAGCTGCTTCAGGCTCCTGTCATCGTTGATCGCAGCATGGCGCGTCAGCTGTTGAACAGCTGGGCTGGACGGCAATTGCTAGATCAAATTGCTGATTTAGTTCGGGTCGATGCTGACACGGAGGGGGGCATCGTTCGTCAAACGATTAACGACCTTTTAACCCGACAGCAGCAGGTCTCCAGCTTGGATTTGCTTGAGGCCTTGCCTGCCGAGAGTGTTCGTCTTGATCTCGATCTCTTGCTCGAGCTGGCATCCAGTTGGCGGAAGCAATTGCAGCGCCAACAAAACTTGGTGCGCCGCCTGGATCGTTTTCCCGTGACAGCCTCAGCTTCTGAGCCTGCTGCTGTCTCTCCTCAAGACTCGGGCTCATTATTGGAACCGCTCTTGATGTCCTTAGCGGTTAACCACCGCCAGGAGCCATTGGGGTTTCAGCTTTGGTTGCCTGTAGAGGGGGCTCCAAAGCGAGAGCAGTGGATGGTGCTGATGCCTGGCTTAGGAGGCAGCCCAGATCATTTTCGCTGGCTTGGCCGCGGCCTGAGTCGTCGTGGTTGGGCTGTCTTGGTTCCAGAGCAGCCTGGCAGCGATGACGAAGCGGTCCAGGCGCTATTGGAGGGGCGTCTTCCCCCTCCCGGTGCGGACGTGCTTCCCGCTCGGTTGAAGGATCTCGATGCCCTGCTTCAGGCTCGCGATCAGGGAGTGTTTCAAGTGCCCGGTCAACGCTTGGTCCTGGCTGGCCACTCTCTGGGTGCCTTCAGTGCGTTGCTGTCAATCGGTGCAAGGCCGGCTCCAGGACTTGCGAGGCGCTGCTCTTCGGTTTTGGGTGATTTGCCGCTCAGCAACTTATCGCGCTTGTTGCAGTGTCAGTTGGTGGACGTTTCGTTGCCAAAGCAAGTCGCACCCGATGGGTTGTCGGCTGTGATTGGCTTCAACAGTTTTGGCAGCTTGCTTTGGCCTGCTGGCTCTCTTTCAAAGACCGTCAAAGTGCCTGTGTTGTTTACAGGTGGCACCCTCGATTTGATCACGCCACCGATCAGCGAACAGTTGGGTTTGTTATTAGCGATGCCTGCCGATCCTTCCAGTCGAGTGGTGCTTGTGGAGGGCGCGAGTCATTTTTCTCCCGTGCGTGTAGAGGGACAGAGACAAGGTGGACAGGGTGAGGATCTCTTTCAGCTGGGAGAAGAACTCGTGGGTGTTCAGCCGCTCCAGGTGCAAGCGCTCTTGGAGCAGGAAGTCGTGCAGTTTTTAGTGGAACAAGAACAGAGCAAAGCTGAGCATCGAGCTCCTGTTAAGTCGCTGCATCTGAAGCGGGGAGAGCTTCACCTTCATCGGCTCGATCGAGAAGCAGCGTCAGCCCTGGTGCATCAGTAACGGATGCGGGGATCGAGCACGGCAACCAAGAGATCAACCGCCACACTCACCATCACGACAAGGGCGGCGATGGCCACAACGATGCCTTGAACCACTGGGTAATCGCGTTGGTTGATGCTCTCGTAAAGGCTCATGGCAATGCCTGGCCAGGAGAAGGTCACTTCAATGAGCAAAGCTCCACCGATGAGCGATGCCACCGTGATTCCCGCGATCGTAAGCACGGGCAGCAAAGCATTGGGCAGGGCATGGCGCAGTACGACCTGGACCTCGCTCAGTCCACGGCTCCTTGCCGATTCCACATAATCCGATTTCAGAGTGCGATTCAGATTGAGCCGTAGTGCGTTGGTGAAGACTCCACTTAGCAAGAGGCCCAAGGTGCAGGCCGGCAGCACGAGGTGCCGAATGCTTCCTTGCAGGGCAGCCCAATTACCGCTGATCACGCTGTCAAAGATCAGAAATCCGCTGCCCTCTGGAGGGATCAAGCTGGGAGGGAATCTGCCGCCAACGGGCAGCCAGCCGAGCATGACCGCAAACACGAGTTGGATCAGCATGGCTGCCCAAAACGGGGGTAATGCGTAGGTGCCAATGCCGTAGAAGCGGCCGGCGAAGTCAAATTTCCCCTCGGGTCGGGCAATCCCACTGAAGCCAACGGCCAAGCCCAGAACGGCCGCGATGATTAAGGCGGTGATTCCTAGCTCCAGGCTTGCCGGGAGCGTTTTACTGATGATCGACCGCACCGACTCGTTATTAATCAGTGCATTGCCTAAATCTCCATGAACCAGTTTGCTGAGAAAATTAAAATATTGATTCCAGAGCGATTGATCGAGGCCCAGGCTGCTCCTTAGGGCGGCTTTAGCGGCTTCTGGGGCCCTGCTTCCGAGTACCGCATCCACCGGGTCTCCTGGAGCAACCCGGAGAAGTAGAAACACCAGGCTGGCGATCAGCCAAAGCATGAGCGGAGCTAGCGCGAGGCGGGTTGCGCAGTAGCGAAACAGCTCCCTTCCTCGTGCCATCAGCGTCGCTCTCCGAGTTGGTCCAGATTCACGAGTCCGCTGCCATTAAAGGTGGGAGGGTTCAAACGAAGTTGAGCCCAGGCTTTTGGAGCCACAAACCACACCGGGATGTAAGGAACTCCTTGTGCTGCCATCGCATCCACGGTTGCCAGCTCTTGTAGACGTGCCTTGCCCTGAAGACTGTCGCTACGGCGCAACGCTTCTTGCAGCCGTGGTTCGGTCCAGAAGGTGCCGCCATCCACGGCTTCACCGGCCTCGCAAACGTTTCCTTCCGAGCGTTTGCAACTGAGCAAGGGGGAGAGATAGGCCTCAGGGTCGGGGTAAGAGCCACTCCAGTCAAGAATCACTGCCTCGAACGATCCTTCGCTGAGCTGTTTGTAGACCGTGGTGGATTCCACGCCGTTGAGGGTCATTTGGACGCAATCGGGCAGATCTCGCTTCAGCTGAGCTTGCCAGGTGAGGGCCATCAAACGATCGGAGGGAACGTTGGTGCGAAACGTGAAGGGCACTTGCAGCCGACGTCCTGAGCAATAGCCAGCTTGTTGAAACAACTTGCGCGCTGTTGCAAGGTTGTAGGCCGGCCAGGGCTTGGTTTTGCCTCCCCGCAAACTTGGAGGGATGAGGGATCGCAACGGCTCTCTTTGGGCGTAGCTAACGCGGGCGCTGATCAGGCTGCGATCCAGGCTGTGGGCGAGGGCCCGACGCACGGTTTGACGTTGCATCGGCGGGCTGTTGGTGCGCAGAGTCACAAAGGTGATGTTCATGGCTGGACCTTTGCTCTCGCGCAGCAGGGCCTTGTCAGCCCGTTCGCTCAAAGCTCGTTTCTGATCTTCATCGATGGAGTTCGATAGCAACACATCCACTTCTCCGCTGATCAGGGCTCCAAACAGTGCTGTGGAATTGCTGAGATTGATGAGGTCGAGCCCAACATTGTTTGGAGCTGCTCCCCAGTAGCTGCGAAAGGGCAGAAGCCGTTGCTGGGTGTTGCGAAAGCTGTTGAGGACGTAGGGCCCCGTTCCTACAAATCGATCATTGAGGAAGCGATCTGCATGGTCGGCGTAGGCCTTTGGGGATACGGGGGTGAGATAAGGGGAGGTCAGCAGGCTCTCGATCGAGCTGGAGGGCTGCTTGAGGCGCAGGCGCAGTTCAAAGGGACTGGGCGTTTCAATCTCGGCAATCCGATCGTTCAGCAAATAGCGCTGGGAGCCGATGCGAAGGAAGCGCTTCAAGCTGAAGGCCATCGCGTTTGCGTCGAAGCGAGTGCCGTCGTGGAACAGCACATCGCGGCGTAAAGGGATGGTCAGGCTGAGACCGTCATCACTGACCTCAGGCTTGGATGCAGCCAATTGGGGCTGAAGCTTTCCTTTGGTGCCTCGGATGTAAAGCGTGTCGCCGAGAGCGCTCAAAACTTGCAAGACCCCTGTCGTGCTTGCCAGTGCTGGATCAAGGGAGGAGATGCGTCCAGCGCTGGCCACCGTGAGACGCTCGCTCTGGCGTTTGGGCTGGCAGGCGCTTTGGCTGAAGGCAAGGACGAAGCCGATCAACACGCTGGCCTGAAGGCGGGAGCGACGGCGATCAGTCACGCAGCGATTCTTGAGATCAACCGCCATTCAACGACCTAAGGGCCCTGAAGTCGTTAGTCGTGGTCTCCTGTAGGGCTGGAGATCTGTTCGAGAGCAACTTCAAACACAGGGCAACCATGGGGATCTAGGGGCCATTGGCGGATCCAACAACGGTCATGGTCGTCATCAATTCCGATCACTTGAAACGGACCTTCTCCTGAGCGGAGTTTGATGCAGTCACCTTGATTCAGTGTCATGACAGACCGAGAACTCTGCTGATCACAGTGTGATCCCAAGGTCAGTGTCAGTTCGTTCGACATGAACGGTTAAGAGCACAGATCTGAAAATACAGATTTGCTCTGTGATAGTTCTTACAACTCTGCCTTATCTAGAGGCTTCACCGCCAGGGGTGAGTTGGCGATGTGAACCTGATCAAAGACAGCCGAGATGGGCATCCAGGCTTAAAACCCCCTCAATTGCATGAATGGCTTTGAGCGCTGCACTCATTTGCCCATTGCCAACAACGTGGGTGATCACAACGATTTCAGCTCCCGCATCACCGGCTTCAAGCTGAACGATCGATTGAATTGAGACGTTGTGGTCACCGAAGCAGCTGCCAATGCGGCCAATCACGCCTGGCGCATTTTCTGTTTTGAAACGCACGTAATTTCGCTGGCTGGTTTGCTCCTGGTTGGCCAGGTGGCAAGCGCGCCAGCTGGAGGCTGCAAGTAGGGGATCGAGGTTTCCTTGTGCTGGTTTGAGTTGGCGAATGCCAGCAATGTTGAGAATGTCGGCCACCACGGCCGAAGCGGTGGGTCCTGAGCCAGCACCAGGCCCGTAAAACATCACTCTTCCGATCGGATCTCCCTCAACCAAAATCGCGTTGTTCACCCCATTCACGCCGGCCAGGGGATGGTCTTTGGGAACCAGGGTGGGTTGAACGCTGACCGCCAGAGGCAGGGATATGGGCTGGCTGGGGTCGGGCGCCATACTTTCGGCCACGGCGAGCAGCTTCACGCTGTAGCCCAACTGGGTGGCGTAATCCACGTCTCTGCTTTGCAGCGTGCTGATCCCTGCTGTGTAGATGCCGTTGCGATCAATGGGTCCCCCGAAGGCCAATCCGGAAAGGATGGCGATTTTGTCGGCGGCATCAAGCCCCTCCACATCTGCGGCTGGGTCCGCTTCGGCATAACCCAGATCCTGGGCGTCACGTAGGACAGCGTTGTAGTCCGCACCCTCTTCGGCCATCCGACTCAGGATGTAATTGGTAGTGCCATTGATGATTCCGCTCACGCGCTGAATGCGGTTGCTGCCGAGCGATTGCTTGAGCGGTTCAATAATCGGAATCCCGCCGCCAACGGCGGCTTCTATCAGCACATAAACGCCGGCGGCCGCAGCGGCTGCGGCAATCTCTTCGCCATGTCTAGCGATTACCGATTTGTTGGCGGTCACAACCGACTTGCCAGCAGCAATTGCGCGCATGATCAGGGTGCGAGCTGGCTCGATGCCTCCCATCACCTCCACCACAACGTCCACAGCAGGGTCGTCGACCACGGCTTCAGGGGATGTGGTGAGGATGCTTTCGTCTAAAGCAATCGGCCGTGAGCGGTTTCGATCTCTTACCGCCACTCGCACCAGATCCAGATCAGCAATCAGAGGATGTCTTCCTTCTGGTGTCTGGAGAATGCTTGCCACTCCGGCACCCACAGTGCCGAGACCGAGAAGGCCAATTCCGATCCGGGTGGACATTGATCAGGTTCCGTTTGCGTCGCTAATAAACAGACTCTATGAATCCGTAGCGACAACGGTGTTTTTTAGGGCATAAGCCTGGGATTGCATCGCCTTCAAAATGTTCAAAAAGCCGTTGGCTCTTGAGGGGGTCAGGCTTGCTTGTAGGCCGGTAGCGGCAATGAAGGCAGGATTGACGGCTAGGACCTGATCTGGGGTGAGATCACTCATTCCTTTGATGAGTAAGGCGAGCAGCCCTTTCGTGATCAAGGCATCGGACTCTCCTGTCCAGCACACGTGGTTGTCCTGGAGAGCGGCATGAATGAACACTTGAGAGACGCAACCTTGAACCTTGCGGTCTTCGGTTTGTAGCTCTGCCGGCATGGCCGGGAGCTTTTTGGCTAGCCAAAGCACGTATTCGTAACGTTTGCGTGGGTCTGACGTGCCACTAAGTCGATTTGCCAGGCGGTCTAGCTCCTCGCTTCCGTATTGGCTTGAAGAGCAGCAAGGTTCTGCCATGGACGGATTCAGCGATTCAGGCTGGGTTGGCGCACCTTAACCATCAGGCTGACAAGCCCGAGCAGGCCAGGTGCCCCCAGCCAGGCCAAATGCGGTAGCCCTGTGGCTTGGTTTTGCGTTTGTACCACCTCGTCCAGCAAGACGCTGCCCTGTCGAATCGGTAGTGCCAAATAGTCGCGATGTCCGGGGCCACCATCCACTTGCAAATCCAAGACGCCTTCAACCAGGTTTGGGAGTGTCAAGACCAGTTGTCCATTCGCTCCGATCTCACCGAGTTCATTTCCAGGTGTTCCATCGGCGTTGAGCAGGCGCACAGCGGCACCCTCCACCGGCTCACCTGTTGAGAAGCTGCTACTGAGCTCTAATTGGCCATCGAGATAGCGCAGTGAGCTTTGGATTCCATGGGCCTGGGCCGGCTGGCCTGCCATGAATCCCACACCCAAAGCAGCACAGGTGACCAGCAGGCGGCGTGAGAACACGGACATGGCAGCAGGCTTAGAAGATTTTCATCTTGCAGAACATTCGCTCTACTGGCTAGCCCTGCGCAAGCTGCAGCCTTGCTCGGTGATCCATCCATTTAAGGGCTGATCCCAGGGTTCTGCCGGTAGCAAGGTGGGATGGATGCACGCCTCCGGTAGGACGGCAAACGTCGGCAGCGTTGACCATCCCGGTTGGCAGAGCAAGCGGTCATAGCAGCCGCCTCCATAGCCCAGGCGCATGCCGTTGCGATCGACCGCAAGGGCTGGGATGAGCAAGAGGGCCAGCTCGGTGGGCTTTAACGCTGGTGATGAGAGTGGGGCAGGAATGGAAAAGGCATCGCCGCGAAGCTCTGTTGGCGATGGCGCCTCTCGCCAAGAGTGATAGGTCACGCTGTAATCCGCTGCCGTTGCAGGCAGGGCCAGGGGTGCTGGCTGAAGTTCGGCCAGCAGGCGTAAATCGGGTTCCCCCGGAAGGGGCCAGGTGATTCCAATGGCTCCATGGTGGGGAGGGGGATCCTGGGCGTTCAGATGGGCGAGCACGCTTTGAACCAGTGATGCATTCAGCCTTGGCATCAGCGCATGGCGCACGCGGCGGTATTGAGACCTCAGAGCCTGTTTATGCATGTACTTGTCTACCTGAGCTTGTTTCGCAGAGCGCGATGCATTGATCCCTTGGTATGTCGCGCGATGTGGGTCTGGTCATTTCAGTGGTTCGAGACGGTGATCTCTGAGGTAATTTCGCGTTAATAAAATGAAAACTGATGAACAAGCTCAAAACTTGGCTGAAGCAGCTCAATGCTTATGCAAACAAGCATCTTCAGACCTGGGAGATGGAAAGAAAGCGTTGAAGAACTGTGGCCTTGAAGACTTGATCTTCGCGCTTTGATCGTTGCGCTGCATGGTGAACTTTCCTGCTGCGCTTCCTTCTTTTCTAAAACTTTGACAACACGCTGCTTTGAATGATGAGAGCCATTTCCTTCTGTGCATCTCTGTTGTTGGCCTTGCCTATGGCTGCAGCTGAGAAGGGCACATCAACCGCCCAGGGTGTGAATGAACAGATGGCGACGGCTCAAGCGATGCGGAGTCTCCCCAAGGGGGCAATAGTTGTGGATACCACCTGCAAAGAAATTGGTGTTGGCGCATTCACCTATCGGTTTCAATGCGCAGTTGATTGGGCTCAATAATCAGCGCAGCCTGCACGTCCATTCTTGATCCCAGCCTGGGTGGTTTGGCATGTCGATCAGATGCAAACCAGGTCACCAAGATGTTGCCTTGGTCTCTGTTCATGAAGCCCTTGTGAGTATCGATTGAAAGAATCCAGCAAAAAATTCTGTATCCGCTAGTTGACGACTTCACTCTTGCTTATCGGCCTTGCATGTTTCCCATAAAGGCAGTCTATTACTTGGATTTGCAGGGATGAGCCCAATGCAAATCCAAATCCAAATTCAGACGATGGAGACCTTGCCGGAGGCAACATCGAAATACCCGGCCACGATTTGAAGATCTCCCGCTTGAACTGCGTTGGCCAAAACATCGCTGCGTGTCGTGAGCTGTTGAGCCGTCGCATTGGCATTGTTTTTGATGGCGTTCTCTAAACTCTCTCCTGGAACCAAGTTGGCTCGAATCGGCTGGATGAGCTGATCGAATAGTGGCGTGAGTGATTTACTTGCTCGAGCGGCTTGAACAGCGCCACAATTGCTGTGACCCAAGACCAAGATCAAGGGCGTTTTTAAGACTGCAACGCCAAATTCGAGAGAGGCAATTCCCTCGTCAAAAGGTGTATTCCCTGCGCTACGTACAACAAACAAATCACCAGCAGCAGCATCAAAAATCCATTCCGGAGCAACTCTGGAGTCAGCACAGCTGATGATGGAAGCCCAAGGGGATTGAGACTCTTCAAGAACGCTTGCAGGAAGAAAGCAATTGTCTAACCAAAGGTTGGACATCACTTGTGCCCGTTCGTTCAAACTCGTTGCCTTGTTCTTCGCTTGCCAAGCTGCCGCAAACCGTGCATTTCCATCGATCAGGGCCGTGAGTGAATCGTCTGGCCGGCAGGATCGGGCTGATTCCTTCGGCGCTAGAAACGCTGCTTCGGCTTTAGCCGGCTTGATCAACTGCAACGCAGCTGCGAGACCAAAAGCATTTAAGCCACTACGAAACAGAAAAGAGCGTCGATTGAGCGTCACGAAACGGGCTTGCAGTGATACTCAATTCCCAGGGTGCTGATCAAAACCCAGTGAGGATGTTTTGCAAATTTTAGACAGGGTGCTCTATCGAATCACACGTTTTGAAGTGCTGTGAACAACTGATTCCAAGCACCGAGAGGCATTGATTTCAGCCAGGTTGGCTTACGCGCTGATGTTCATAGCCCATTTGTGAGCGGTAGGACCTTCTCTAGATCGATCCATGACACCTATCAGCATGATCGATCGCTTTCTCAATCTCTTCATGATGAGAACCGATTTGAATCTTTGTTCCTTCTGATCCCTGACTGTTGATTAATCGATTCCGCGCGCTGGCGCGCTTACAGATGTAATGGGCTCTTAGATCGATTCTGCAGCGAGATACAGCGACCCAGCAAATCCATCGCGACGTTTTCGATCACCCCATACATATTGAAGATCCCCCTGTGTTTCCTTGTGATAAAGATCTTCTGCGAGCTGTACAAGATTTCCGCCGGTCTGCAAATAGTCATCGGCGCTCTCGTATCCATTGTTTTGAAGCCACTGCACGGTGAGGTTGATTGCAGTTTCTTCGACCCTGGTCATTGAAACCTCACGTCATCGTGACGTTCTAATCGGCTGATCACTTCAGTGCTTGGCATTAAAAAACCCCGCTGGTGGCGGGGCTTAACTCAATCGTTAGAAGAAGGAATCACTCGTCGCCTTCTTCCTCACCACCCACAGGAATCAAGCGAATCGCTTTTTTGCCAAGCTTGATGGTGAATTCGTCACCAACTTGGAGGTCGAGCATGGCTGTATATGCCTTGCCGATCAGCAGATTGCCGTTGCCTTGAACTGTTGCAACGTAAGAAAGCTTGCGTCCGCCTTTACCAACGCCAGCGTTTCCGCCGCCGAGGTCAATGCCTTTGGCATTGAGGAGAGCCTCATAAAAGGCAGTGAAATTGACCCGGTCGCTGCCGTCTTTCTTTTTAGAGACGTAGCCACAAGCTGTGGCGAGATCAGTCTTGGACACATCACCAAGGTCTTTGACTTTGGTGAGCAGGTCGGAACCGGTAAGCATTTGAAACTTGCGTTTCACTATTACTAACAAACTCCATGCCTACTAGTCAACTATTTGCCCATATCAGTTGTTTTCCCTCTTGTCTCTTTCTCTGGCAGGAAACGATTCTGATTCAGAAGTTCTTCATCATGTGGGATCCTCTGACCCACTTTTACAAGTTAGTGCAAGGCTTTTGAGGGTTTGGGGATAATGCTCTCTCCCCAGATCAGAGTCAGATGGAGATCTTGATTTTGATACCTGGCTCATTTGCGCTCTGATCAAGCCTGGTGGCTTACATCCTCATGATGTGGAGCTGATGTCGTCGTTCCTTGCATCGAAGATCAACGGGATAAACAAGCTCGTCGAATGGTTTCGGGTTGCACTGACTACTAAGAAGGTTGTCAACTTGGTGGCTGCCTCGGTTGTGCTCAGTTGAGTGGCTGTTATTACCAACCCCTCCGGAGCAGCTTGATCTCCTGAGATCAATTCAGCATCAGGATGCAGCTCACCAGGCCAGTTCAAGTCAATGGATTAGGCAGGCCTCGCGAATTCGTTGCTCACTGCTTGCATGTCGCAACGGTAAAGACAGTGCAGCACTAAGTCAGCCTCTGCTCTCTCTGAAGTCAATATCGATGCGGTGGGGTTTGTGCGACCGCTTAATGCTTTGCCTAAAAAGCTAGATGAGATCGTGGTTCTCAGCTCTAATGCTGAACAAAATCGATCAGAGGAATCAATAGCTACCGATTTTTACTCAGTGAGTGGATTTCAAGATCTCAGCGCTTCCAACTGCGAGCTGTTCCCGCCATCATCAACTGAGTGAGTCGCTCCACGGCGTGATCACCTCGCCTGCTATCAAGCCTGCACAGGGCTTTGACGCATTTTTGGGCAATAACGAGCTATTGACTGACCTCTATGTGATGTGAATCGCAAATCACGCCAGTCCTCGATGGTGATCGAATCACCAGGTTGTTGGGTTAGGCCAGTTTTGCTTTGACAGGCATCGCTTAAGAGCTCATGGATGATCAAGCCCCTCAAACCGTCCTTAGTTTGATATCAAGTCCTGTCTTTGCAGTGGTTTCTCAGGTCAAAGTCTTGGCAGCAATGCTGCAAGGCTTGAAACCAAGGTTGAGCTTGCTCCTGGTGGAGAGCGATGGTTGATTCTTGAACAAGCATGGACAACATGCTTTAGCTGAGACATCCCTTTAAGAAAGTGAGCAGCCTTCGGCCGAGTGGTTCGCTGGGGATTCTGATTGTTTGTCATTGCAGTGAGGGGTGCAAGCTCTCCTCTGTTGTTTCAGGTCATCGATGGTTTCTTGCTCAAGTTTTGATTAGAACCTGAGTTCCGCTGGTGAGTGAATGCCTGCACCGAAATCCACAACCCAACCCAATGCCCGTTGCTGGGTTTGGTTCAAGGGCGATCCTCTGAAGACGGAGGGATGTTGGAAGGGAGGCTGGTATGGCGCTCCTTCCGTGATTGGAGGTGTGAGGATTGAGCATCACGATTATGTGCCGTGCAGGGTGCCGGAGTGGAGGGTGGTTTTTTCGGAGCCTGCTGATCTGCTATCACCTCCCTCCGTTCCAGATGATGCCGAATGGAAGCTATTTCCTACTGAGCCTCATTGATCGTTCTTTACTCTTTTTGTGAGCAGAGATCATTGTTTAACTGTGTAGATCTCACCATCCATCTATACCAACTCAATCAAGCAATCCATTCGTTGTATCCAGGTCGCGTCTTGGTCGAGCCTGACTTCTGTTAATCAATCTTTCATGGCTGATTGACCCAGTAATTGCAGGCTTTCTAGGCTTTTGAGTGTTTGCTGGGCCTGCGCCAGCATGGGACGTCCCTGGGGAGCGCAATCTGCGATTAAGGACGCTGCCATTGATGCTTCTGTTTTTACTAAATTGATACAATGATGAATGCGAGCATTGGGATCAGCGGCCATGGACTCGCTCTTCTTGCTCAAAGCCGGAGAAATCTCATTGAGAAGTTGATTGAGAGCTTGTTGTATAGATTCGATGTTTGCTTCTGTTGGCACTAATCGTTGATCTGATGGGTTCATGGCTTCAAGTTCATGTTGTGAATGAAATGTCTTGGCTTAGGATTTATGTATCTGTTGATCGATGAATTTTATTCAATTATCTTGGACAGACTAGACAATCTGATCGGCAGTGCGTACACCTGCAAAATGATGAAGTCAGCCAAAAATTATGATGAACAACTGTAATGGGATATGCCTCCTGCATTGAAGTACTGATCAGGTTTTAGGCGATAGTATTTCTCTTCGATAGCTTGTGATTGCTCCTCGTAGGGATGGCTAAAGACCTCCTGTAACTCTTTAATCAGGGAATAGTCGCCTCGCTTCGCTTGTTGATAAGCAGGAGCAATGAGCCACTCGCGCCAGGTGTATTTCGGATTAACTCGCTTCATCTTTTCTGTGATCTCGGCTGGATCCCCAGTGCTTCGTATTAGCTCATTCCAGTTTTGGATCCAGGTTTGCCATTGCTCTTTTAATTGCGGGGAGATAGATGAATAAAAGCTTGTTTTTAAATTAGATAAATCATTTGGAATCTGGCAAAGTTCGCGGAAGAAAATTGTAAAATCCACCTTTGTCTCCACCATGAGTGGGAATAACTCTTGGACCAGTGCATCGTTGTAGTTTGTTAGGCCAAGTTTCTCTGCCCACATTTGTTGAATGCTGGTGTTGATCTCTTCTTTAAAGCCACTATAAACTTTGTCTAATTGCTCTAATACCACAGCATCATCTGTGACCAGGAGCCTTATGGCCTTCCAAAACATATAAAAGTTGGCTTCTGCTGCGACATGCTGGTTAAAGAATGAAAAGTGTTCGCCACCCCCAATCCAAGGCTGGTATTGGGGGTCAAAGACCTCACAAAATCCGAAGGGTCCGTAATCCAGTGTGAAGCCACCAGCCGCACAGTTATCACTATTGAAATTGCCTTGGCAGTAACCAATGCGTAGCCAATGAGCAATCAAGGAAGAGAGACGTCCTCGATACAGGGTTGCTAATTGAATTAACTGATTTGAAAAGTCCAACATAGGGTCAATTTCGGACTTGTATTCTCTATCAATTAAATGCAATACAAGCATTCGCAACTCTTCCATTTCCTCTGATTGGAGATTCTTTCGAGCACGCCGTGCGAATAATTCCAACTGACCTACGCGTATAAATGAAGGTGCCACACGTGTTGAGATTGCAATCGGGTCCTCTACTAAAATATCGGGATCTGAAGAGTTAGAGTTTTCTGAATACCAAGGTCGTCTTACTTTGTCTGTTTGTGATACATAGAGTGTCAAAGAGCGCGATGTAGGGACTCCAAGGGCATGCATCAATTCCTGTGCCAGAAACTCTCTCACGCTTGAGCGCAGAACGGCACGACCGTCAGCACCACGGCAGTAAGGAGTGGGCCCACCACCTTTTAATTGCATCTCCCAACGCTGTCCATTGATTACTCCTTCAAATACAGAAA
>CASICK010000004.1 GCA_949373155.1 uncultured Synechococcus sp.
CGCCTGCCGATATGCACCTGAAGCGTCTGCCTTCCAGCGCGTTTCTAAGTCTCCAGTCCACCGTTCCAGGCCTTCCAGAACGAACGGTGCAGCAGCAGCACCTGCCGTTAAGGCCCAGGCCATCCCTTCACCGGTGAAAGGCTCGACATATCCCGCGGCATCGCCCATCACAAGAAAGCGATCCCCTGCCACCACATTGGAAGTGCGGCTGAGAGCAGGAGTGAGTTGCCAGCGTTGCCCTTGTTGGAGTGCCGGTGGCACTGGAAATCCTGCCTGATTCAAAACATTTTGTGCTGCATCCACAGCTCCTTGACCTTGGGAGAGTGCATCTCGATCAAAGGCCCCCGCAAGATTCAGCAATCCGTCTTCCCTGCGAACCAATCCCACATAGCCCTGATTTCCAATGGCCATGTGAATGGCTCCACTGGGGTAGTGATCGGTGTCATCATCCACGACGCATCCGGCACCGTGTCTGGATTGCTTGCGAATCCTGCTTTGCCCTGCTTCGTTTTGGGGAAGACAACGCTGAGAAAGGCCTGCGGCGACCAGCACAACGCGCGCGTTGACATGGCTGGTAATCCCACTTTGATGATCTTTAAGGCGCACACGTCTGTAGTTAGGGCTCGCTTCTTCCACTTGCGCAGTCATCTGAAAGCGAGCTGACGCTCCAGCTTTGATTGCTGCGTTGATCAGGGCTTGATCGAATTGTTCTCGAGAAAGGACATAGCCATTCGGTAATGCCAACGATGCTTCACGACCGCGCAGTCCGAGGCGCAAGCTGTCCAGTCTTTGTCCGCCGCAATCTTCAAACAAGGTGGTTTCACCTCGAGAACTCAAAATCGCTTGAGCTTGGTTGTTAAAACAGCATCCACAGACTTTCCAGCGGGGAAACGAACGTTGCTCAACAAGCATGACGCGCAATCCTTGCTTGGCACAATCCAGAGCAGCAAGACCTCCAGCTGGTCCAGCTCCAATGATCAGGACATCCCACAACATGTCCATCTCAGGAATGGGCCCAAGTCAACAGGTATCGCTCTGGCCATGAGCATTTGATCTGAGCATTTTTCATGCCTGCTTGCTTGGCGATGCTCATCATTTCATCGGGTTGAAAGGCGCCGCGTACAGAGAGAGGACCATCGGTATGAACCACCCAGGAACGGCTTAAGAGACGGGTTCCTATCCAGGCCAGTGCAAAGCCAATCCGGCTACGAATTAAATCATCCACGAGCACGAGTTTCCGAGATCGCAATGCCATCACTTCTAAAAGACGAACCACGTCAACCTCATCCAAGTGATGCGCAAATAGCGTGCAATACACCACGTCAAAGGTGCTGTGTTCTATGGGTTTTGCTAATGCATCGGCAGTAAACACAGTGATTTCTGCTTTTCTCCTCTCCGCATTCGAGCGTGAAATCTCAACGGCCTCAGGGTTTAGATCACAGGCATGAATTTCGATTGCCAACCCCTTTTGTTGAGCCATCAGGGCAAGGTCGATGGCTGTATCACCTCCTCCACAGGCGAGCTCCAAAACGCGAAGTGGTTGTTCTGGTTGCGTGATCGCAAGGGCCTCGATGGCACGAAATAGACCAGCAGAACAACGGCTGATTGCATTGATGCGTCGTAAGCCCATCAGTGCTTTTGCATGCTCCCTTGGATCGAGGCCAGGCTGATCCATTACTTCCGGTTGACGATCTCGGTTATTGAGAGCTGCACCCCAGATCATCGGTCGCCCATTTTTTTGTTTGGACAAGCTAGGAAGAATATGGTCTGGAGACGCTTCTCAGTTGGGCTTTTGGCTTCTCGGGATTCAGGCGTTGGTGTCCTAAGACCTCTAAGAATCGTCCGGTGGAAGCTCTTTGCCTGAGGTTATGGGAATCACCCCTGCGCGGATCGATTCTTGCTGAAGCACCTGTACACGCCTCACTCATCATCGATACGGTATCGATCGACTCACGCTTGACGGGTAAAGACTTGTAAAAATGGGTTGACTCAATTGTTGCCAGATGTCTTCCTACTCCGTTATTGGTTGTGGCTACGTCGGTAGCTTCGTGGCGGCAAACATGAAAAGCCAAGGCCATTACGTCATTGGCACAACCCGCACCTCTCAACGGTTTGCTGAGTTGCGCAACGTTGTCAATGAACCGATCAGCCTTGATCTCGCTGACCCAAACTGCGATTTTTCATTCCTTGAAGAGCAGCAGGGTTTGCTGATCAGCGTGGCCCCTACGCAAAACGGTGATGGATATCAATCGGTTTTTTCTAGCGGGATTCGAAACCTTGCCCGCGCTTTGCGTTGTCGTCAGTCCATCCAGCCTCTCCATGTGACCTACATCAGCTCTGCTGGTGTATATGGAGATCATCGTGGCGAGATGGTAACTGAAGATTCATCTGTTGACTCTGTAAACCCAGTTAATGCGATGTTGGTGGAAGCAGAAAATGTATTGCTCACCATTGATCGTCCTGATACAAAAATCTGCGTGATGCGTTTAGGAGGTATTTATGGCCCCGGAAGGGATATGGTTTCGATGATTAAACAGGCCGCTGGTGAACAGATACCTAAAAATGGGAATGATGTTCCTGCTTGGAGTGGCATTTTCGACATCACCAACGGTGTGAGTTTTGCTTTTAATAACCAGCTTGTAGGAACTTACAATCTTGTTGACGATATGCAGCTCAGTAGGCGCGAATTGTCAAATGAAATTTGTGATATTGATGGATTGCCTCCTGTGATTTGGGCCAATGAAAATAGCCCAGGAGCTAGGGCGATGAATGCCAAAGTGAGTAATGAAAAAATTAAGTTAGAGGGATTCAGGCTGAGTTCACCTTCCATGCTCCTTCCTACTCCTGTTTAGGCAGTCGAGGTGGTTGATTGCCTAGGTTGTAGAGATTGCTGGAACCACTCTTTTGATAGGTCTGCCTAGTTCTCAATTTAGAGATTGGTTCCATCCCAAATTGGGGGAAATACTCAATTACTGATCTCAACCAATGGATGATGAACTGCTGTTGAAGGGTTATCAGAAACTGTTGGCGGCACGATTAAAATCAATCGCTAACAACATTCAAGAAATCAACTCATTTCCTGAAAACTTCAGTCGAATCATGAATTGGTGAAGAGAAATTACCCGATTGATGTTGTTTTATCATCGTGGACGATTAATTCACCAGGGAAGCTTCTGACCATTGGAATGCCAAAACGTTCCGGTGGTCTCGAGTTCTAAGCGCATCAATTCGTGCCAAAAGCCCTAGTCACTGCTGTTTCTGGGCTGATCCCGTTGGGATTGAAGTTGATCATTCGTGTGCTGACGAGCCCTGGGTGGAGGATGGCTACTGAGATTCCACGTGGCTTCAGATCGATCGACAGTGATCGACCGGCGATGTTCAGAGCCACTTTTGACATTCGGTACCCATAGGAGCCACCCGAGGTGTTGTCGTCGATTGATCCCATTCGACTTGTGATCAGGGCCAGCTTTGCGCCGCGGGGCATCTGTCCTATCAGCGCTTGCGCCAACAACAACGGGGCCAGGGCATTCACCTCAAATTGACGTTTGATTCCTTCAACATCCAGGTTTTCAAGACCCATGGATTGCAAAGTCCCAGCATTGAGAATCACGCCATCCAAGGGGCGACCATTCAAGTTCTGAACTAACGCGGCGATGGAGGCTTCACTGCTGAGTTCGATGTCGGATTCAATCTCCACACCCATGGCCTCAAGCTCTGGAGAAGCCTGGCGACATACAGCAATCACGTGGTCCTGACGAGCTTGTAATTGACGGCAGAACTCAAGACCGATGCCCCTGTTTGCGCCTGTGACAAGAAAGGTGGCCAAAGAGCCCTCTGAATCAGACAACAGTTTGATTCAGAATCATCAGGGTGCGATCACTGGCAAGGAATTTTAGTTTTGCCAGCTCCATTGAGAACGTCATCAACATCCATATTAGAGATCAACGATTAAGAGATAAGTGTTGATTGAAAGTTCCACATCTCTCCGGCCTCTTGCCACAATTCCCATGAGTACCGAGAGCCACTAACAACAATCAGTTGCCCAGCAAAACCAGCTGGAGATGGTTGATAGAGATCATTTAACTCCTGAACAGGGTCACCATCTCTTGTGAAGATATCGATGACCCGCTTCCCAATCCGCTTGGACAGATCTTGCTGGAACTCATCAAGACTCATGTGCCTTTCTCATCATGTTGAACGAAGTGTGTACCGATTTTCGCTTAAAACTGATCCAGATTCATGTTATCGCTAGCCCCTGCTTTCGTCTTGACAAATCAGCCTCGCTTTATAGAAGTGAAAGTGTTTTGTCGAGCAATTTGATAGATGAAATGAATTCCAGAGTTTCAAAGTGTTTTTCACTTCACTCTTTTGAGTAGGCACTATTCTTAGACCCCAGAAATGAACATGTTTGCCAATTCTTTGCGGTATTGCTCGGCGCATCTGACTCAGGTATGCGTGGGCTCTCACAAATAAAATAATGTGCCTTTGATTGAAAATGTTTCTTAGAGAACTTGCGGCAATGGTCGTTCCGACGACTGAATCCGCAGTGCATGAGGCCGATATCTCCAATCTTGCAGTGGTTGCATAGCACCATTTTAGATAGTGAAACCTCAGCTACAGGCCTAGTCACGAAAATTTGATAATGATTCTCATCACGAATAAGCGAGCTAGGATTGTTTGATTGGTTTCTCAGGGGTCAGCCTGAGAAGGAAACGGGGAAAGAACGGTGCAAATCCGTCGCTGTCCCGCAGCTGTGAAGCGTCTCCTCGGGGTCGTCAGTCAGAACGCCCGCCAGACACCAAACGACGAGGATCGACTTTTGACTCTTTCAAACCAGGACCTTTTGCGGCCGATTAAGTGGGCCGCCTTAGGAATTATTCCTTTGCTTCTGCTTGGAAGCCCCGCTTTCGCTCACCACCCGTTTGGCATGGGCGACAGCAGCCAGCTCACCGGATGGTTAGGTCTTCTGAGTGGCATTGGCCACCCTCTGCTTGGGCCAGACCATTTGCTTTTTCTGCTTGCCATCGTATTTATTGGCTTAAAGCGGCCAATGGCTTGGATCATCCCAATGCTGGCTATTGGCCTGGGTGGCAGCCTGATCTCTCAGTTCATCCCTTTGCCAGATGTGGTCGCGCCCTGGGCTGAAGCACTTGTGTCGCTAAGTCTTGTAGTTGAGGGCCTGATTGCTCTTTCAGTTGCTCCTGCTGCTTGGCTCCTGCCTCTCTTCGCCCTTCATGGCTTTTTACTTGGCAGCACCATTGTTGGAGCAGAGCCCACTCCTCTTATTACCTATTTCTTGGGATTACTGATTGGTCAGGGTGCTCTGTTAGCCCTTGTGTGCTCTTTATCGCAAACCGTGATTACTCGCCTCGGAGAGCAAGGACGTCGACTCGGTGCAGGGATCTGGATGGGTATTGGAATCGCCTTCGCCTGGGTGGCCCTGATCGACTAAATGCGTTGATCAATAATAAAAAAATCACCATTTCCTCCTTCTCGTTAGAAAGGAGGATTTTTTGTCAAAACTATAAATTAGTCATGTATCTGTTTCGGAAAATACTCATAGTGCCTGCCACTTTGAGTGTACTGGCGTCTATAACTACTCTCAAGAGCAAAGCATCCAACGCCACTGAGCTGAACATCAAGGGTGTGTCTGACTACGCCGCACTCTCTTGAGCAGCCGCGAGCAAGTCACCAGCATCACTCAGTTTTCAGACGTTTACCCAACCGACTGGGCTTATCAGGCTCTTAGCAACCTGATCGAGCGCTACGGCTGTGTTGCTGGTTACCCCAACGGCACCTACCGCGGTAACAGGGCAATGACCCGCTTTGAAGCGGCTGCTCTGCTTAACGCATGTCTCGACCGCGTCACCGAAGTGACCGACGAGCTCAAGCGCCTGATGAAAGAGTTCGAAAAGGAACTCGCCATCCTCAAGGGCCGTGTTGACGGACTTGAAGCACGCGTTGGCGAACTGGAAGCAACTCAGTTCTCCACCACCACCAAGCTGAAAGGTGTAGCCACCTTCGTGATCGGTGCTAACAGCTTCGGTGGCACCAAAGATTTGGCGGATCAATTCAACAGCGTAAATGGTGCAACAACATTTAACTACGATCTCCAACTTCAAATCGAAACGAGTTTCACTGGCAAGGATTTACTCTTGACGGTGTTACGAGCGGGAGATTTTCAAGAGTCTGCCTTTAATGGTGCTCCTACAGGACTCTCAACTTTAGAAACAGCATTCCAGGAGCCCTCAGGTATTAATTCTGTTGGTATTGACAAGCTTTTTTATCAATTCCCAGTAGCTGATTCATTCACCTTCACGGTAGGTGCTGTTGTTGGACAAGAAGACATGCTTGCCGTATGGCCTAGTGCTTACCCGAGTGATTCCGTCTTGGATGTTCTAACTCTTAATGGCTCGCCTGCCGCCTACAACAAAAATAAAGGTGTTGGCGGTGGTGTGAGTTGGTCCACGGATTATGGATTTAGTCTTTCCGCAAATTATGTTGCAGCTAACGGATCCGATGGAAATCCAACATCAGGTGGTCTAGCCACCAAAAATTCTGCTTCCTCAGGGACCTTACAGATTGCCTATCAATCTGAAAATTGGAATATTGCTGCAATTTATACAGGTGTTCAAGACACAGCTAATGTAATTGGAAGCTTTGGTACTGCTTTTAATGAAGCTTTAAGTAGTCCCAATGCATGGATGAATGCTTGGGGAATTGGTGGCTCTTGGCAGCCTCAAGAAAGCGGTTGGATTCCATCTATTTCAGCTGGGTATGGTTACAACACTCTTGAGGCCAATAAGGATACTGAAATCACTGCAAGCCAGTCCTGGACGGTCGCTCTGGAGTGGAGTGATGTTGTTCTTAAGGGTAACAACGCTGGAATGGCAGTTGGGCAATCTATTTTTGCAGCCAATCTGAAGAGTGAATTCACGCCTTCTGATGGTAATTATGTATGGGAATGGTGGTATCAATTCCAGGTTGGTGACAATATCAGTGTGACGCCAGCTTTGTTTTATTTGAGTCGACCCCTAGGTCAACTTACTCCTACTGATAATACCTTCACTCAGCTCGGTGGATTGCTTAAAACCACTTTCAAATTTTAGTCAGACTTCCATATATTGTCTTTTATTTTCATTTCTATGTACTTTTTAATCGCTCAAAATCTCTTTGTACTGTTTCAGTGTCTCTTCTAATCATCACGGCTCAAGCCTCTTGCAATAGTCCTCGAAATTTGGTCAATCTAATAACTAGTCAAAACTCAATGTTGTTACTACATGCTTACCAATCACTTGCTTTGATGAGGCTGTTGCTGGTGAATACGCCACAGTAAGGGCACCGATTCAACCCAATCTTGGTCTCCATTATTTTCAGGCTAGGCATGCAGATATTACAGCTCTTAGCACTGCTGCTAAGTAGCAAGGTCAGTTTGAATAAAAAACGTTTCTGATCCATTTTCTGGATTTTTTTACCTAGCGGATGATCAATAACTTTAAACATCAAGTTCTTGGTAAGGCCTGAGCTAACACAGTTGTTACTGCCGTATCAACGCTAAGTACTCTTGCTCCTAGATGAATAGATCTTGCTATTTTTGCGGTTGCTAGATCAACTTCAAAAGGTACAAAACCACCTTCAGGACCGATCATGACAACAGCAGGCGTTGAAGCAATATCAAGTTCAACAGCTGATTGAGTTGCACTCATATCTGTGATCCAGCATTTTCGAGTACCACAGATATTACCTAATTGATCTTCTATAAAGGGCCTAAACCGTTGATGCAAATGTACACTTGTCATTAAAGGATCTTTTGAACGTTCCATGCCAGCAATAAGTGCTTCCTGTATTTTTTCTTTTTTCAAGAGAGGGCTTTGCCAGTAACTTTTTTCAACTCTTGCGCTGTTGATTAAATGCAAATTACTTACACCATATTCTGCAATCGTACGCAAAATACGACGTAACATCTTAGGCCGTGGTAATGCAAGGATGATATCAAATTGATGTCTTCGAGGCGGAGACTTGTCCAAGAACACCCGTAGTTTCACAACATGTGGATCTATGGATTCGACAAGACCATGACCACATTTTTCACCCACTAGACCAACTTTTAAAGATTGTCCAACGCATGGATTTAATACCTTTATGATATGTGTTAAGCGATAATCACGGATTAAGACAGTATTTGTATTAGAAATGAAATCCTGCTTTCTAAGGAGAATAATATTCATAGAGAATGCCGTGTCTCCTCAATGTTGAACATTTCTGCTGTTCATATTTATTTTACGGCTTGGGAGCACACCAACTGAACAGAAAGTCTAATAAAGAGCTCGCTGCACAGATGATGGCTGTACAGATGATGGCTGCACAGATGATCGTTGCAGCGACAGACCGGTCTAATGTTGTGCGTGACAACAACCTTTTAGAAAAGCTGCCCATCCACCTTATGGCGATCGGAGCAAGATGGCGGAGCATGCCGTTAGTTGTGTTGGCTAATGGGGTTTGATCCTCGACGCTGGTCTTCTGCGGCTGAACCGCATCGTCGTCAGACCGTTACAAGCAACGTTGATGCCCTCTTGGCAGAAAATGACAGTCTGCGTAGACAGGTGTTGCAGCTGAAAAGGCAGCTTGATGTGCTCCGTCAGCGTCAATGGACAAAATCCCAGTCAAGACAACACCAAGCGCTCAGAAACGCATCAACAAGAGCAGGGAGAGACAACTCCATCTGTCTCCCCTGATCAGGTTGAACGTTGGGGAGAATCACTCGCACAGCAGCAGGGTTGGAATGCCCTTCGCCTCAATGAACTTGAATATCTCATCGATGCATTGAATCGCGCCAGTTTTCACCCTCATCTGAATCTTCAACAACGATTGGATCGGCTGATGCCAGGGCTCGGGAGCTGATTTATTTGCTGTCAATGCTTAAGCCAGTAACCAAAAAGCGATGTGCAGTGCTTGCAGCTTTTGCTTTGTATGGCATTAGGTCTCGTGAATGGCTTGACGAAGACCCACAACGGGTGGTCTTTGAATTGAAAATTAGACTACAGAGCTCTCGAAAAAGTCGCAGAACTAGGTCTGATCAGCGAGCGTCGGATCGCAACTCCCAGTCCTACAGCAGAAACAACAAGTCCTCGAACTGTTCCATCAACGAGGCTCTACATGTTTTGGGTCTTAAAGAGAGGTGCTTCGCAAGACTCAATTAAAAAGTCTTACCGACGCTTAGTTAAACAACATCACCCTGATCTTGGCGGATCTGCCGATGAATTTCGTAAGGTCAATGAGGCATATCAGCAACTCATTATGAATATCTGATTAAAACTGCTGTGAGAAAATATTTATCTTGATAAATGCTGAAGACGAACATCGATCAATTTTGAATCTATTCCCATAAGATGCAGTTATCGTCTTCAATTGATTTTCAGATTCAAGCCAAATGCCACTAATTGTAAATTGCTTGTGCAGGTTGAGCTTTGCTGGACAACGTAAAATAATATTATCGGGAAAGAAGTATTCTTTATGATCGGCATCTGGTGTCATATTGAAAGTCTCATGAACCATCGTTCGACCTAAATCAGCACCGATAATAAAAGTGATCCCATGCCAATGGCTTCCGATATTCCAAGCAGGTACGAGTTGCATTGACTTTGACCAGGCCGAATTGTCAAAATCATGACGCTGCTCACGAATACAAGCTGTTCTTTGCAGGTCGCCATTCAACCCATAGAGCATGCCAACGCTGAAGCGGACATTTTTGTTGGCAAGAAAAAGTTCCATTGGAAAATATTGCTCTGGTATAGCCTGAGGAACAAGCCATGCAGCAGATCCATCCTGAAAAGCCAATCCCCTCATATAGTCGCTGGCCGGATGCATGAATCCATCTTTTTTGCAGTGATTTTCAAGGCTATAACTCCAATTCTTCTCACCATCTTGCCATCTTGATAAACATAGCGATTAAATTGATTGATTATCTTTTTGTCAGTATCCGATTCAAATGTATCGACAACTTAAGAAGGTTTCCGATAATTCACCACTAGGTTGATAACGCGTCCACCGTCCGTCCCAGGACCCAAGGTGAAAATTCCAGAAAGCATTCCAGTTCATTATCGATGGTGTATTTTGTTCGATCATTTAATGAAAGTTATAAAAGATTATGATTGTAATTTCATGCTTTATTGTAGTCACAGATCAGTATCTAGATTCCTAATAGGCTCATCATCTAGCGAAAATACTCTATAGCATACTTGAATTACATTATTCATTTCCGATTCAGCTTTTCCCAAGCATCACTATGCCGGAAGGCAGGCCAAGCCACAAAGTAATATATGAATAGGGGAAATAAAGAGTATTCCGGATGTACATAAGAACCATACAATAGCCAATACCCTCCTAATGCTATAGGGAGAGCGATTAGACGTGGTCCGTTTCCATAATCATCCTCAGCCCAGCGTGCACTTAGGGCTTTACCTACAATCCAGGGTGATAACACAAGTAAAAATGACCAGTGAATTAACAGTCGATATACATTCCAGAAAGGCTTGAAAAATAGTGAAGCAATCAGGAATACGATTAAGTATGGAAAGATCACTGATAGGTTGTGGTTTCTTGCCTATAATAGCGCCCTTAATGCCGTCAAGTCATGATGTATATAATTTCTCTCATCGGGAAGAGTAGTTTCAAGACTGAATGTTTAAAAAAAATTCACAAATACTGGTTGATAGCATCAGTTTGCAGACAATCAAATCAAGAAGAGTTGAACGGAATCATGTGTGGAGATACAAGTATTTCGAATAAGAGCAGCAAGTTTTGTCTAATGTATGAGAGATGGTTTTACAGATTTCACAAATCAACAATATTAAGCCACTGATAGAATAGGATAGCTTATCTGTGGTTTAGTAAATTCTCGGAGCATTAAATCGATGTCTAACAGTTGGAAGGATATTGAGAATCATTGGATTGAGCTTAGAGATCAATCAATGTTCTCTCTGAGTACACCCTGCATCCTAATCAATAAGGATGGAGACTTGTTTGAAATTACTCTATGGAAGTTAACAGAGCACATTGACATACCTCTTACCATGTCAAAAGAACTGTTGTTCGAGTATCTCGAAACCTCAATGGCGATGGGATCAGAACCTGCAAAGTTGAAAATTCTGGATAACCATCAAGGTGATACTCAGAAGTTCATAGATGAGCTCGATTTAATAAAAAAACAATCAAGAAATGATACTTTAGGTCATATTGATGACATTCTTGATGCGATTACTATTGCTTTAAATGGTTTCAGTTCAACCCCAAGAAAAATGTTAGTTGTGCAAATGGGTGAATATAGAGCTGATCTGTTATTGGTTTCACCACCATCTAATGATGGGCGTATGGCAGATGGGTCTTAATGACAGCTTTTTTTATGTTTATGATAGCGCTATGCGATATGGTGAATATTGTGCTGATAAATAGAAAAATGTCATTTTTTCCATATAATGAAAATCACTGATTTTTTGAATGCAATCTCAACTGATTGGTTACATTGCCGCAACTCTAACGACTTTAAGTTTTTTCCCGCAGGCACTGAAGACACTTCGCAGTAGAGATACTAAATCTATCTCACTACGAATGTACATATTATTTACTTCAGGCGTAATGTTCTGGACAATTTATGGATGGAGGGTTGATGATGGACCGGTTTTAATTGCAAATCTAGTAACATTGGTTCCTGCCGTAATTGTCCTTTCGATTAAGGCGATGAGTTATTTATGACTAAAATAATCAAGTAAAATCTTTGAGTTTATTAGAGCCCATTGATAGCTAACTGTTCACAAAGATTCTAGCTGGTTCTAGTCGGGTTTTTTCATCTTTAAGGAAGAAATCAGCCCACAAGCAAACAAGAGAATTAAATGATGCTAGCGCACGAATTTGTTCGCTTGAACCTGGTTTTGTATATTTAAAATCCATAAATATTCTGTCCGCTAGAGATTGTTGATTTCTGCATTTCTCATCAATAGACATGGTTTAATTCGTTCCCTTTTTTAAAACTTGCAGAGCAGAATGATCCATCACAACTGTTTCTGCAGTGAAGCTTTCAATCAAAGCAAAAAAACCTTTCGAATTTTTAGTCACTGAAAAACCATTGAACTTCAGAATTCTACATCAAACTTTACATGACTTGGGTAAGCGTTTATGCTTACTGATCGGAGTCACCACTGAATTTCATTTGTCATCCAATGAATTGCCCCTTATGACCCCATTTTCTTATGTTGAGCCGGTATCCAGTCTGTGACTGTCAAGTCGTGCCTCTGAACAAGAGCAAAGCAAGTTCCTGCGTTCCCACGGCAAATCCGAAGAGTGTCATCTAACCCTGTGATATCAAGCCATGCAGGAAATGATTGATTGATTTTCGTAAGTAATTTTGGCCTCCATCCATTTCGAAGAGATGGACCAAGCCAACCACCTCTTTTAAACTGTACGCCAACTTGGTTGGAGTTATTGATTGATAACTCAGCTTCAACAGCAATACCCGCCACAGAACCAATGGGAGCACTTAAACGCAATAGATTGACTCCTTTCTTTTGTTCTGGATCAAGAATCTGGAGATTTTCTAGCCAAGATGCTTGCTTGAGCCATGGTTGAGTAGAGCTACTCCATCTCAATTCCCAAACTCCCTTAAGTAAAGAAACATCAGATTTAAGATCAACATTTGAATTCAATTCAAACTCCTTGATCAATGTTGGAACTAAGTTGCTTCTCGGATCTGATTGAAGTAAATTTGTTAATTGTTCTTTGCAGCTCATTAGATTAGCTCTGGATGATTTGGGTCACCTTTAAAGGGACCAATGGTCCAACTTGTGATCCAGCCCCCATAAAATGATCCAGGTTGAGGTGCGACTTGTTCACCTTCCAACATGCAAGCATCAACTAATCGAGGGTACAGGCTAATCCAACCTTTTAGGAGTGCAAAGTGTTCTGTTGGGTTGGGATAGCTCCATCCAGCACGTTGTCGTGAATCAGTACCATCAGCTTTACTTAGATTCCAATACTCAGCTGCTCCCTTCCATTCACAAAATGTTCCTCGTCCAGAGATGTGTTTTAGCGAGCCACTGATAAAAGCCTCTTGACGGACATAGATCGTTGGTGGATGAAAGGTTTCACATACACGTATGTAGCAGGTATCTCCAGCAATCATCTCATCAGCAATACGAACCGAAACTTGACCGTAGACGAGCTCAATCAATGGTGGCCTTGGGTAATCGGATACTTTCTCTTCAGTTGGCATTTAATCACCATATCCTCATCATTGTAGGTACAAGGGTAATGAACTGCTTTGAAGCAAATTTTATATTCATATCGTTGTCCACTCCTAGGAACAATTTACTTCTGGGATAATATCAGTAGATATTAATTGATTCAAATTTAGTGATGTTACCGATGCAAAACTTCCAATTACCTTTCATGCCTTAATGCCTCATTTTGCATCCTTGTAACTCTTTCTAATATAGATTCGTTGCTGAGACGAGATCGTAAACGCTCAACTAAAAGTGGGAATGCTAATGGACCTGGCCTTGCTATCTCACTATGGATAATATCACCGCTACGTAGTCGATGTAATGCTTTTTTCAAACGGGGTAATTCGAGCTGTTCATTGAGGACTTCTTCTCTTGCTTGTTTCAGTAGTAAATTATGAGGTTCATGCTTGCTAAATACATCCCATAGTAGAGATCCACTTATTTGCAACTGACCACTGCTTTTGTTCTTACCGGGAAATCCTTGCATCATAAGTCCCGAAACCTGAGCAATACTACGGAAGCGTCGTTTGCACAATTCTGATAAATTTAAGGCACTTTCTAGATCTTTTTCTAGTGTTTTATCGTCTAATAGATTTTCGAGTAATTCTTCTAAGAGTGTGTTTAGGGGATATTGTCTAGGTGCTAAAAGTTCAAATCCGTAATCGTTTACTGAAACAGTGATTGTACTTTTCTGATGCTTTGCAAAACGTGATGCCCATAGAAAGCCAAGTCCTTCATGAACAAACCGTCCTTCAAAAGGATAGGCGAATAGATGTTGACCTTCCTTTGTGATACAAGTTTCAATTAATAATTCATTTTCACTCGGCATGATTGATAATTCTTTTTGACGTTCAATCAATGGTTTCAAAGCTTCTAGTTCTGGAGTATCTAGAATTAACTTGGATGCTCGCGATATTTCTTCTCTGAGCTGAGTCGTCAGTAGATCCGACAATGCCATCTGACCTCCTACCCAAGCTGGAACTGTTGAACTTTTTCGTGTTGTTACCTTTACATATGCTGTCATGTCCTTCATTTTTACTAGTTCTAATTGCCGCCCTGAAAAGAAAAATACATCTTTTGGCTTTAATTGACTTATGAAATTCTCTTCAACATGACCAAGATAAGCACCACGACTAAAACGAACTTGTACAGACGGTGCTGAGGTAATAGTTCCAATATTTAGTCTATGCAGTCGGGCTATAGATTGATCACTGATTATAAATAATCTTTCATTAGCTTTCCATTCAAGTTTCCGAAAACGTGAATATGCATTTAAACAGACTCCACCTTTCTCAAGAAATAATAGACACCATTTCCATTCTTCGTCATTCAGAGAAGAGAAAGAAGCTGTTCTACGGATTGCTATGAGAGTATCCTCAGGGTTAAATCCTGGACCACAAGCCAATGTTGTTAGATGTTGAAGCAGAACATCAAGTGGTTTACATGGCGGTTTTCTATGTTCTACTAATTCACGATCTAACCCTCTTCTCAATGCACTTAGTTCCAGAAGTTCTAACGCATTTGTGGGCATAAATAGAACTTGTGATTCTCCTCCAGGAGAATGAGCAGAACGTCCAGCTCTTTGCAGCAAGCGTGCGATGTTCTTGGGGCTGCCTATTTGGACGACTTTTTCAACAGGCTGGAAATCGATACCTAGGTCAAGTGAACTTGTACAGACCACCCAACGGATTAATCCACTTTTCATATTCTCCTCAATACATTCTCTTTCAGATCGATCAATTGCACTATGGTGAAGTGCTAGTGATCCTTCCATTTCAGGGCATGCATACCGCAAACATTGGTGCCATCGTTCTGATTGGTTTCGTGTATTTGTAAATAGCAATGTACTTATCTTTGGATCTAGTTTTGCGATCAGTTCTTCATACATGCGTAGCCCTAGATGTCCACCCCAGGGAAATCCATCGATTGATTCTGGGAGAATACTTTTAATTTTAGTTTTTCTTTTTGGTGCATCATTAATCACAATTCTATCTGTAGTATTGATTCCTAATGCATGCTCAGTAGCTTCCTCAATATTTCCGATTGTGGCGCTTAGTGCCCATGTTTGCAGTTCAGGATGTAGCTGTCTTAGCCAACTTAATGCTAATTCGGTTTGGCTTCCTCGCTTGCTTCCCATTAATTCATGCCATTCATCCAGAATCACTGTATGCAATCCAATAAATATTTCTTTAGCTTTTCGATTACTCAGTAGTACACACAATGATTCGGGTGTAGTAACTAAGATGTCAGGTGGATTTTTAAGCTGTTTGGCTCGCTCAGATGTGGATGTGTCTCCATTTCTTGTCCCTACGCGTATTGGCCACTGCATCGCATTGATTGGTTCCTGAATCGCTAGCGACAAATCACGACTTAGTGCTCTTAAGGGAGTGAGATAGAGCACTCTTATGCCTTTTGTGCCTTGGTCTTCAGACAGAATCCGTGCAATCGGTCCCATCACTGCTGCATAGGTTTTCCCGGATCCAGTTGGCACTTGGATTAGACCGCTCGCCCCATTTAAATAGGCATTCCAACTGTGTTTTTGAAAGTGTGATGCTAACCATCCTTGCTGTTTAAACCAACACTCGATTGGTTTGAGTTGATCCTTATTTGTATGACCTCGACTATGTCCTGATATTTTTTGTTTCATCACAATTGAATGAATGAATCTCTTCCGTATAACCTTCTAATTTCCATGCCACAACAGTTGATCTGCACTTTGCTCTGACAGCCAGATATTGGCTTAATTATCATGTGACACTTCTCATCTAAATAGACACTAATATCTACCTTGCCAATATTAATTTCAAGACAATTCTCAGTACTCATTCTGCTTGAGCATTGTTTGTGCTTGTTCGATACAGTCGGCTTCCATTGCTGGTTTATCAACCCTCCATCGGTGGATTCTTGGAAATCGTACTGCTAGACCGCATTTATGGCGTTTCGATTCCATCACTCCCTCAAAGGCGATTTCGAAGACTTGCTTTTGTTCTACTACTCTTGTTGGTCCAAATCGCTCGATTGTGTGAGAGCGTATCCATCTGTCTAATTCCATAATCTCAGCATTGTTAAGTCCAGAATATGCCTTTGCAAATGTGACTAGTTTTCGGTCTTGTGATTTTTTGTTACTATCATCCCATAATGCAAAAGTATAGTCAGTGAATAGATTTGCTCTTTTACCAGTTCCAGCTTGTGCGTATATCAAAACTGCATCCAGAATCATTGGATCATGTTTATATTTCCACCAATACCCTTTTTTTCGACCAGATAAATAGAACGAATCATTTTTTTTAATCATTAATCCTTCAGCACCATCAAGGCGTGCTTGATCTCTTATGTTGTCTAGCTCATTCCAATCTACAAATATTTTTTCATTGTCAATTATTAAACATGGATGATTTAATTTTTCTTCTAATCTCTTTAAGAGCTGCACTCTGCCTTCAAGGTTACAAGTTCTTAAATCAATTGTGTTATGTTCTAAAATATCGTATGCCATAAATATTGTTGGGCATTCTTCCATTAACTTCTTGCTTACTGTCTTTCGTCCAAGCCTGCGTTGCAAGGATGCAAAAGGCATAGGCCTGCCTATATCTTTTTGCCAACATAATATTTCACCATCTAATACCGTGTCATTAGGCAGATTATTCGCCATCCCTATTATTTCCGGAAATACATGATTCACTAATTCTTCTCCTCTACTCCATAGATAAGCGCCAGTTTCTCTTTTTATCAATTGTCCACGAATTCCATCCCATTTATATTCTAATCTCCAATCTGTTGTTGGTGTTTGTTTTATTCTTTCGATCTCAACAGGGCTTGCTAGGTAAAACGGATAGGGTATGGCCCCACGATCTGTTCTATTAACCTTTACTGGCTGAGTTAATGTTTGAAACCATGATTTATTAATTTCTATCGGCTTCATCAATCGTTCAAGCACGGTGCTTTCGTCTAGTTCATATGCTTGTGCAATACTTTTTACTACAATGCCTTTTGACACGCCATTCCTAAATCCCCCTGTGATTAATTTATTGGTTACATAGTGATCTTGATCTTCAATCTCATTCCATAATTTTAGGATTAAATCGTTCTGTGTTGTTTCTGTTGAATTCTTAATTGCTGGTAGCAAGGTTTCCATCCACCAGTGAAGAGGTTTTGATACTTTTAAATCATAAAAAATTTGTTTATGTTCTTCATCGCAATCGAAGCTTCTTGCTTTGAGTACTTTTTTTAATTGTGGCCATAACAAACTGATCGTTTCGGCAGAATCTCCTACTTGAGTAAAACAGTCTTCGATTAGCCACGCGGGCATTTTTGAAGTTGTTTGTAATATTTCCCTAAGACGTCGTCCAGTGATAAGTCTTTTCTGACGACTGCCCATTAATAATATGAGGGTCCATGAACCATCTTTCGGATCGATATCCTTTATGAATTCACTTATAAGTTTAATTTTCTTTTTTGTTGCATTGCATTGATCAAGTGCAGTTAACAGGTTCCTAAAGGTTTTAAAACTAGCTTGATGCATTAATTGATCCTCATCTCAACAAACCGAGTGGATCTGCTTTGATCCCTTCCACTTCCCGTAGATATCTTGAAATCACGTCGTCTTGCCCATGAGTAACATAGACCTGCTTGGCCTCACTTTCTTTAATTGTTTTTATTAGACCGGGCCAATCAGCATGGTCACTTAGGACGAAGCCTCTTTCGTATCCTGCTCTTCGTTTCGCTCCTTTTACAGCCATCCATCCTGATGCGAATGCCGTTTGCGGTTCTTTAAATCGCTTCATCCAAGTGGATCGATATGCTGATGGGGGGGCAATGATTAATTTGCCTTTGAGAGGATCCTTGCGTTCTATTTCACTCACTGGGCGTGTTTTAGTCATGCTAATCCCTGCTTCACGATAGTGTCGTGTCACCGTTTCTACGGCTCCATGCAGGAGAATTTCGTCATTGATGCCCAATCTATTGAGCTCAGCTAATATGCGTTGTGCTTTTCCAAAGGCATAGCAAAATAATAATGATGGATGTTCTTTTTCCTCTTTCCACCATTCATAAATCTCTTCTGCAATTTCTCGACCTGGCTTCCAGCGATAGATCGGCAAACCGAAGGTTGATTCGGTGACGAGTACATCGCATTTAACATTCTCAAATGGTGTGCAACTCGGATCATGGCATCGTTTGTAATCTCCCGTCACAAGCCATACTTCCCCTCTAATCTCGATGCGGATCTGGGCACTTCCTAAGACATGCCCCGCACTGTGAAACGACACCTTTGCCTCTCCTATCGTCAGTATTTCTCCATAGGCCACTGAGTGAAGGTTGATTTCTCTTCCAAGTCGTTGCCGTAAAACGCCTTCTGCTTGATTCACAGCCCAATACTCTCCACTGCCCGGTCGTGCATGATCTGCATGGGCATGAGTAATCAATGCCCGTTTCACTGGTCGCGATGGGTCAATCCAGGCGTCTGCGGCTGGGCAGTACAAGCCCTCGCTTCGTCGTTCAAGTACTGCCATATCAACATTTTGGCGAAGCATGACCTTTGATGTGGGCGCCCATATGCCATTGAGTCTTCTATTCAGCTGTGACCACTTTTTTAAATGGTCGTCACCACCCGTTCCATAGGTGTCATTGCTGTGTTCTTCGGTTCTTTTTGTTCGTTGGTTGAAGTCTTGGCCTCTACCAGAAATCGATCAGTTCAGGTGGATGCCCTTTTTTTACATGGAATCCTGACTTCATCAACTTTATAAATATTTTGATTAACTATCTTTTATTATTGTCATGAGTATTGATCGATGTTTTTACTTACTCATTTCAAGCATTCGCTGAATTGGAGCCAGTGCTTTGATTCTTAGATTTTCGTCCATCTCTATCTTTGGCTCAAGCGTCTCCAGACAATGCCATAGTTTTTCAAGGGTATTCATGCGCATGTATGGGCATGAATTGCAGCTACATCCGTCTAAGCCTGGTACATCGATAAAGGTTTTATGTGGAACCATTTTTTGCATTTGATGCAATATTCCTGGTTCGGTGAGCACAATAAAAGTAGTTGCAGGGCTCGATTGAGCATGAGCTAGAAGTTTGCTGGTTGAACCTATGAAGTCGGCAAGGTCAAGCATATTTTCCATGCATTCTGGATGAGCAATGACTTCTCCATCGGGGTGCTGAAGCTTCAGTTTCAGCAACGCCTCTTCGCTGAATGTTTCATGAACTATGCAGCGTCCAGGCCACAATGTGAGCTCACGTCCACTTTGCTTTTGGACCCAACGTCCCAAGTTTTGATCTGGTGCAAATAAAATGGGTTGATCAGGAGGAAGCTGATTAACAAGGTCAACCGCATTACTGCTGGTGCAGATTAAGTCACTTTGCGCTTTTACTGCTGCAGTGCAATTGATATAACTTACAACAAAATGCTCTGGATGGTTGGCTTTGAATGCTTCAAATTCATCGGCTGGACAATCATCTGCTAGTGAACATCCTGCTTCATCATCAGGTAATAGAACTATTTTTTCGGGACTTAAAATTTTTGCTGTCTCTGCCATGAAATGTACGCCGCAAAAAACGATCACATCTGCATCTGTACTGGCTGCTTTACGTGAGAGCTCTAAGGAATCACCGATAAAATCAGCAATATCTTGTATTTGTGGCTCCTGGTAATAGTGCGCCAAAACGATGGCGTTGCGATCCCTTCGAAGCTGGTTGATTGCGCTCACGAGATCGCTGGGAACGTCTTTCATGTTCCTGATCCCCAGATCTGTCTCAGTTTGTTTTCAGACATTCTGGCCACATCGGGCAGGATGTTCAAAGCTTAGGCACCACTCCTGACCAGATTGCGCCTCGCCATAGCCGGAGACCTTCACGGTGACTGGACCTGTAACGACGAACAGCTGCTCGAGCAGCTACGGCCTGATGCTCTGTTGTTTGTGGGCGACTTGAGTGATGGTGATTTGCGCTTAGTGAAAGCAATCACGCGCTTGAAGCTCCCCTGTGCCGTCATCCTTGGTAATCACGACCGAGGCAGAGATCGCAGTGGTGAACGACTGCGACAGCAGCTTTCAATGCTGGGGGATCTCGACTGCTCCTGGAAGTTGCGCAATTGGTCGTCTCCAGCAGTTGCCATCGTTGGCGGCCGCCCATGCAGTTCTGGGGGTGGTTTTCATCTCACTGAAGCGGTCCAAAGTGTTTTCGGCCCTGTTACGGAACAGGAGTCGGTTGATCGGATCGTTCAGGCGGCGTCAGATGCTCCCGCGGACTGGCCACTCGTGCTTCTCGCCCACAGCGGTCCTACTGGTCTTGGATCTGATGCGTCCAGTATTTGTGGGCGGGATTGGAAGCATCCCCACATCGACTGGGGGGATCGAGATCTTGCGATCGCTGTTGAGACCCTGCGCCGCCGTAGACCCGCTGACCTTGTGGTGTTTGGCCATATGCATCACAACCTCAGAGGAGGGAAGGGAGAACGGATGACATTCCATCGCGATCGTTATGGCACTGCCTATGTCAATGCCGCCTGCGTTCCCCGTTCCGGTTCAGACGAATCTGGGCAAACCTTGATTCATTTCACTTGGGTTGAATTTGAAGGTTGTCATCTCAGCCTTGTCAGTCATCGCTGGTTCCATCCGACTGGAACGCTCGCCTACGAACAAACGTTGTTGCGGCAGCCCAGTGAAAGCCCAACGCCATGCTGATCTATGTCTGCCTAAGCAGTCACGGTTTTGGGCACGCTGCACGACAAGCCACTGTTTTGTGCGCTTTGCACCGCATCAAGCCTTCATGGAGGCTTGTGGTCAGTTCCCTGGTCTCTGCTGATTTTCTCAAGCTGGTCTGCGCTGCTGTGCCCATAGAGCAACGTTTCGTTGGTTGGGATGTAGGAATGATCCAAGCCGATGCGCTCGGCGTTGATCAAGGGAGAACCTTGGAGTCCCTAAAGGCTCTGGATACTGCTCTGCCACAACGTCTCGATCAAGAGGCTGCCTGGCTTGCTGAGCAGAACACTCCAATTCTCGTTGTTGGTGACATCCCACCAGCAGCAGCAGTTCTGGCCGAACGGCTGGGCGCTCCCTTGGTTTGGATGGGCAATTTCGGTTGGGATGATATTTACGAACCCCTTGGTGGACGATTCACCGAATATGCAGCAGCTGCACGCGCTCAATACCGGCATGGTGAGCTGTTGTTGCGCTGTCCTTTTTCACTTGCGATGCACTGGGGGTTAAACGAGCAGCAGATAGGTCTCACCGTGTCTGCCTTGCGCGAGCTTCCTGCCCTATTGCGTCAACACCTGGAACAAATTCAACGGCCTCTGGTGCTTGTTGGCTTTGGGGGCCTTGGTGTCGCAATCAACCCTGCCTTATTTCGTCTCTGGCCCCATCATCATTTTCTGATGCCTGCCCCCGTGACTCCTCGCCTTCTTCCCAACTTTGAATCTGAGCCCAATATCACTCTTTTGCCTGAAAGCGTGCGTCCTTTTGACGTTATGCCTTTCTGTAAACGGCACCTAGGCAAGCCTGGTTACAGCACTTTTTGTGAAGCCTTAAGCCAAGACCTAGGCATGCATGTCGTGGAGCGCGATGGCTTCGCTGAGGCTTCAGTTCTTATGGATGGCCTGCGTCTGTATGGACAACACAGAATTCTTAGTCGCTATGCATTGAATCAAGGGGAATGGGAGCTGGATCAACAACTTGTCGATGCAATCCGCCCGATTGCTTCAAAACAAGGTGCGGAAGAGGCAGCAAAGGCTTTGGTGACGGTGGCATCAAACACAGTTCAGCATGACTGATCGCTGCAATTACTTTTATTTATCTCAGCCGAGAGGGTTGGCCCTCTCTGGCTTTGGCGCAATATGTGTCTCATTTAAGTCTTGCCAGCTCTTAGTGACAATGACTCGTCTGGCACAACAGCTCTTGGGCTACTCGAGCCCGTTCGTCAAAGTTCCGCAGTTGAGCGCGATATGTTCAATTTCGTTTTTATCAAATATTTCGAGTGCCGCCTCATTGCGGTCTGTTGATCTCCTTCTCCGGTCAATCTTTCTTCTTTGCTACGTATGACTTTTCTTGCGAATCCCTTCTGTCGCCTGCTTCCAGCGGCTCTCGCAAGTTTTGCTCCATTCTTAATCAGTTCTCAGTCAGCAGAAGCGGCTGTGGCTGCAATGCCAACGCTAGTAACCTCTCGCTCGGGACTCATCACTTCAACAGATCAGTCTGTTAGTGCCCTTCCCTACATCATTACCCCAGAACGGCGGGCTCTTCTCAATACGATCCGCTTCGCGGAAGGAACCTGGAAGAACGGTCACGATGTTGGTTATCGCGTGATGTTTGGCGGGAGTCTGATGGGGTCGATGGATCGTCATCCCGATCGTGTTATCTATTCCTCTCGTTATGCAAGTGCAGCGGCAGGTGCCTATCAGTTCATGCCGTTCACCTGGGATCTGGTAAAGCGCAGCTTGGGAGTTAGGGGTTTTGGACCTGAAGTTCAGGATCAAGGTGCCCTGTTCCTCGTCCAAAGACGCAAAGCTCTTCGGCTTACAGATGTTGGTGTGATGACACCTCAACTCGCTGCAAAACTTGCTCCTGAGTGGGCCTCTTTCCCCACGCTTCGCGGCCGTAGTTACTACGGCCAGCCCGTTAAACGCTTCGTCAATCTTCAATCGTTTTACAAAGTCAATTTGAGCCAGCTGCGTCAGATCAGAGATCAGCGGCAGGAAGCTCTCAGTGGAGACGCTGGCAGCAAGGGCCCTAAAGCACCTGTTTGCACCGGACCCAAGATTCTTTGTGGCATGCCCTGATCTAAACCTTGGCGGTTATGACCAAATTATTCGTCAGTCTCTTTTGCCAATTTCCGACCAACGATCGCCTGGGCGATGAGATAAGCACCCACCATGCCGCCAACAAATCCCATCCCGTTCCGAACAAGCGGTAGGAGATCGCTTGTTCGTGTCACCACTGGTGCGATGCCAAACACGCCAAACAACATCACCCATAGGGGTGACAACAGGAGCACCCAAGCCCAGGCGATACGTTCACCTTCTTTGCGCGGATAGGCTGCAAATCCGGCGATTAAGCCACCGAGCACTGAAGTGGCCAGTGTTAAGAGCCATTGTTCCTTTGGCAAACCGGGAACAAACTGACACCCGCCTCGATCCAAGCAAAGTTCTACGGCTCCGATCGTTGCCAACAGAGAGCCATCCTCACCATTGTCGCGGACATAAAACTGATTTCCATAGCGCGTTTGCAGCTCCACCCACCAGGTGCGAGGCATTAAGGCAAAGAAGGCATCGCCCACGTTGAAATTGAGCAGATTCCCACCGCGAGGATCTCCAATAATCAACAAACTCCGCTCATCGAGGCCCCAAAAGTCTTTAACGGCGAGTCCAGGAGTCTTTTCATACTGAGTGAGAACTCTCAGTTTCCATCCACTGCGCTGTTCAAAAGCATCAAGTGACGTTTCCAGCTCCTTGAGTTGATTGTCACTGAAGGCTCGAGCCAGATCGATCACCGGCGTTGGATGGTCAGGAAGTAGCTCTGGGTTGTCGATCGCCTGCACAGGACTTGCAAGGAGGAGCAACAGAAATAAGCTGAACAACGGGAACAAGAATCGTGTGAAGCGCGGTTGTGTTCCCATAGCTCTGTCGCATTACAGGCATTCTCCTCAATGACAGGCCCTGCTGCGTCTTGCCCTTTATGGCTTCAACAGCGTTTTGAGCAATCAGGAGGTTCCGTCCCCTTCTCCCAGTTCATGGCCTGGGCTTTGCATGACCCTGATCATGGGGCCTATGGCAGTGGCCAACTAAAGATTGGGAAGGGAGGAGATTTTGTAACGTCAGCCACCCTGGGTCCTGATTTTTCAGCCTTGATGGGTTGTCAGCTTGTCCAGTGGCTTCGAATCCTTGCCCTGAATCACCCAACACAAACTCTCTCAATCGTTGAAGTTGGGCCTGGCGAAGCAGAGTTGAGTTGTGATCTCATCGATCATTTAGCCGAGCAGCTTCCCGACCTGATCCATCGTCTTGAGCTGGTTTTGGTGGAGGCCAATCCAGGAATGGAGCAGCGTCAACGCAAACGATTAGAGCAGCACCAGAGCTCACGTGATTCCCAACAACTTCTTCCACACCGCTGGTCCTCCTTGTCGGATCTCAAGACCAGCCCTGTGATGGGTGTGTTGATAGCTCATGAGGTCCTCGATGCCTTTCCGGTGGAGCGCCTTGAATTGAATGATGGACGGCTTCGTCGTCAAACCGTTCAATTGAAACAGGGAAGCGATGGCGATAAAACTCTGCACTGGAGTACAGAGCCCATCCCTGAAGCGCTTCAAGAGCGCATGGACGCAACGTTGTTGGCAACACAGATTGCCTTGCCTCCACAGGATGCTGAAGAGGGTTGGACAACGGAATGGCATGACGAATGCGCCAATTGGTTCTCAGAAGCGTTTGAGGCGTTAATCGCGGGCCACCTCCTTGTTGTTGACTACGCCCTCGATGCTCATCGCTACTACTCCGCTTCACGTAGGGAGGGGACCCTCATGGGCTATCGAAACCAACGGGCAAGTCAAAACGTCCTGATGGATGCTGGCAAACAAGACCTCACGGCCCATCTCTGTCTTGAGACCATCGTCCAGCAGGCCACAACCAAGGGTTGGACCCTGGAGGGTCAATGCCGCCAGGGTGAGGCTCTACTCGCCTTAGGCCTTGCTAAGCGCTTCAGCAGCCTTCAACAGCTTTCGGGCCACCAACTCGCCGAGGTGCTGCAACGTCGTGAAGCACTCTTGCGTCTCGTGGATCCTGCCTGCCTTGGCGAATTCCGCTGGCTGTCGTTCCTGCGAAATGCCCCGTTGATACCCAACTCAGGAACAGGAGAGCGGAGTCAATTCCTTCAAGAGCCTTGAGGCCTGCAAGCATCAACGCATCGATGCCAGGCAGGCTGTGATTTCATCACTGCTCACGTCATCCACGATCGAGACAGCACCGATGCCTGACGGCAACACGAAGCGAAGACGACCATTGCGCACTTTCTTGTCGCCTTGAAGCGTGCTTAAAACCAGATCTGGATCGAGATCAGGCCATTGGCTGGGCAAACCAGCATTTTCAATCAAACGTTTCTGACGTTCAGCATCGGATTGGTGCATAACACCGCGCTGCACGGCAAGTGAAGCCACCGCCACCATGCCAATCGCAACCGCCTCGCCATGGAGCCAGGTGCCGTATCCGGTGAGCGTTTCGACCACATGGCCAAACGTATGGCCGTAATTGAGGATGGCCCTTTGACCACCTTCTTTTTCATCAGCAGCGACGATGAGTGCTTTGGCTTGCGCAGATCGTTCGAGCAATGTTTCCAACAGCTCGGTTGAAATTGAGAGAGGGTCGTCAAAGCCGGCGGATCGCTCGAGTAAGTCGAACAAATCCGTATCTCCGATCATTCCGTATTTGATCACCTCAGCCAGACCAGCCCTAAATTCCCGCACGGGAAGGGTATGAAGCGTGTCTGGATCAATCATCACCAGCCGCGGCTGGTGAAAAGCGCCGATCAGATTCTTACCGCCTGGATGATTCACACCAGTCTTTCCGCCAATTGCGGCATCCACCATGGCCAATAGCGTTGTTGGCACCTGCACCACTCCGATTCCACGCAGCCAGCAAGAGGCGGCAAACCCAGTCATGTCGCCAACAACCCCACCACCCAAAGCGAGCATCAGTGATTGACGCTCTAACCCTTTTTGTTTGGCAGCATCAAGAATCGTGCTGAAGGTGTTGAGTGTCTTCTGTTCTTCACCTGCGGCAATCGTTAGCAAACTGGATTGAAATCCCGCCTGTTCAAGGCTGGAAAGACAACGGCCTCCGTAGGGCGAAGCCACATCTGCATTGCTGACCACCAGAATTTTGGTGTTCGGGCGAATGCCGATTCGAAGCAATTCAGGTCCGAGATGATCTAAACCGCCGGAATTGATCACGACGTCATAAGGATGGTTTTCGAGCGCAACGCTGATACGTCTTACAGCTACCGCTGATGTTGAGCTCGGTTGGGATTTGGTCATGCCGCCCGCTGTGACGGATCTATTCTCCTTCAAACCCCCTAGCGCTGGTGATGGCCCTGCCTTCAACGTCCAAACAGCGTTCCACGCTCATTGCTTGGGGGTTTTTAGCTCCTGCATTGATTCTTCTAAGCCTTTCCGTATTGGTGCCGGCATTGATGGCGCTGGTGATTAGTTTCACGCAAACAGGTCTAGATGTCACCGAGCCACTGAAATTTATTGGCTTAACCAATTTTCAGAGACTTCTTGGCGATCCAATGTTTTACCAGGTGCTTGGCACCACCTTGATTTACTTATTTGGAGTTGTTCCACCCATTGTGATCGGCGCCCTAACTCTGGCGGTTCTTGTTAATCGAATCCTTCCAGGTGTGCACATCCTTCGCGCTGCTTTTTATACGCCAGTTTTGGTGTCGATCGTTGTAGCTTCTATCGCCTTTCGATGGCTCTATGCCGAAAACGGTTTAATTAACGGTTGGCTTGGTGCCTTGATTGGTCAAGGATTCATCCCCGTCGATTTTTTAACCAATCCGTTTTTAGCCCTTCCCTCTGTGATGGTCGTCACCCTATGGAAAGGTTTGGGCTACTACATGGTGATTTTCCTGGGAGGACTACAAGGCATCCCAACAGAGCTTTATGAAGCTGCCGAGCTGGATGGAAGTGAGGGCTGGAGAAAGCATGTGGACATCACGTTGCCATTGCTGCGTCCGTACGTCACCTTGGTAGCCGTGATCTCCGCGATTGCTGCAACCAAGGTGTTTGAGGAGGTGTTTCTGATGACACAGGGTGGCCCTGCAGACTCCACTCGCACCCTCGTTTATTACGTCTATGACCAGGCTTTCGCAGAACTAGAAATCAGCTACGCCTGCACGGTTGGCCTCGCGCTTTTCCTACTGGTGTTATTGCTTACAGCCATTCGACTTGCGTTCGGAGCAGAACGAAACCTGATTTAAGGCTGGCATCGTTGCTAAAAGGAGAGAATGACAAGCTCCACTCAGACCGATCTGCAAAGGATGCCCAACGCTGACAACACAATTGGGGTGATCGGAGGAGGGCAGCTTGCCCTCATGCTCGGTGAAGCGGCTAGAACACGAGGGTTGACGCTTGCGGTTCAAGCGTCAAAAGCTGAAGACCCTGCTGCATCACTGGCTAAGGATTTAGTCATTGCTGGATCAACAGATGTCCGCGCAACAAGGGAACTCTCATCGCATTGCGTAGGCATCACCTTCGAAAACGAATGGGTTGCTGTCGATGCCTTGATGCCCCTTGAGAGACAGGGCGTGCAATTCACGCCATCACTGGCAAGCCTGGTTCCTCTCGTTAATAAGTTGTCCCAGAGGCGACTACTTAATGATCTTTTGATTCCAAGTCCGGATTGGATTTCATTAGCTGAACTCAATCCTGGGTCGCCTTCCTTACCAAGCGGATGGAGCTTTCCCGTCATGGCGAAGGCTGCCTTCGGCGGTTACGACGGAAAGGGAACACGGGTTGTGGAAGATCTGAACGGCTTGGCTCAGTTGCTTCGAAACGTTGATGCCAATGAGTGGTTAATCGAAGCCTGGGTTTCCTATGAGCAGGAACTTGCTCTCGTTGTAAGCCGAGATTCAAAAGGGCGTATTCGTAGCCTGCCTTTAGCAGAAACGCATCAGAAAAATCAGGTTTGCGACTGGGTCATTGCACCTGCACCAGTGAGTCAACTCGTTGAAGCAACGGCTTACAACATTGCCGCCTCACTTCTCACAAAGCTCAGCTACGTGGGGGTGATGACCTTGGAGTTTTTCTATGGATCTGAGGGTTTATTTGTCAATGAAGTTGCTCCTCGAACGCATAATTCAGGGCATTTTTCAATTGAGGCTTGTTCAAGTAGTCAATTTGATCAACAACTCTGTATTGCGGCAGGTCTGGATGTCCCCAATCCAGAATTTATTGCCGATGGTTCCTTGATGGTCAATTTGCTCGGTCTCAGTGCTGACCAGGCTGAACCTCTTGAGGAACGGCTTTCAAAACTACGCTCGATCGAGGCGTTGCATCTGCATTGGTACGGAAAAGATGAGATCCCTGGTCGCAAAGTGGGTCATGTCACTACCCTTCTCAATGGTCACACCGCTGATGAGCGTGCCGAGCAAGGACAGCAAATGCTCCAAAGCATTCGTGAAATCTGGCCTCTTCCCCTAAGTTGGTAGAGAACTGCTGTGTTGGTGACAGCCTTTCTCTAGTGCTCTGATCTGACTCTCTTTCGATATGGGGTGACTGTCGTGTTGGTGCCGTAAACCGGCCTTGTAGCCGGAAACGAATCCTCTCGAAATCTTTCGTCCCTTCTGGTAACTCCAGGTCGAACACTGGGGCTCGCACGGCACAGCGGTTCACCATCTTCAAAATGACTGCTATTACTGAATTCCTCTTGGAAGAAGTGTCCATAAGAAAGAGCAGATTCTTTCAAAAGCCGTTCACAACGCCAACCATCCAGCAGTTTGATTATGGACAAATCCTCATTGCGCTGGATGGGCTCACGCTGAGGCGTAAAGAAATCAGCCTGAAGGACATATGATTGCGCAAAGAGGGGTTGTAGTCGTTCGTGCCACAGCGCTGCGCTTATTGAGAGAGCAATGAATCAGGTTTGCCTTGAATTCATAAGAGGAAAAGAAAGACAACTATAAATAAAGTCCCTATAAGAATAATCCTATCTTTCCCATCATTGATGTTGTTCATTTTGGTATTTTAAGTAGTCAAACTATTATAGTGTATTTGATCCCTAATCGTTGTATAAATCTTTTTCACCCAAAGTCACCCTCAAGCGCTCTCGGTTGGTTGATGAAGGCAACTGCAATATTACTGCTAGATTCTCTTTCTATTCCAACTGCGATCAGTGTACAAGGATTTAAAAGTTCCATTAAGCATTGCGGTCGAGATGCTTATGATGTAATGGAAGGAGAATGTCAATATACTTTTACTGCCAAGTCTGAAGTCAAGCATTCAGGCGCTAGCAAGAACTTCATTCAGGAATGCAAGACAACATACGCTAGAAGAATAAATAGTTGGTCTAGAAGACTTGTGGATAGGATAGTAAGTGAGGAATACAAGTCAAAAGTAAAAGAGCCAGAGATAATCATCGAATATCCTGAAAATTGGTGGTAGCCGGCTATTCATAATTTCGCTAAGCCCTGAAATCTAATTGGCAGTAGTATTATTGCTATGCATCTACTGCTTATTGTTAAAATACGAATGAATAGGCATAATAAAAGACCTCTCATTTTAAGAGAATAATTATAGAGTGAGGCATTAGGTTGATAGCTACATGCCAATGCAGTGTCACTACTGCCCAATATTTTCCTGGTCAACAAGTTCTACATCACTCCACTAGATCGTTGAGTAAGATCTCATATTCTTCTAAGGCAATTCAAGACGAAATCTCAAGCTGTAAAGGCTAAGCCCTTTTAGATTAAAGATACTTAGGATTTAATTATGACCCGTTATCTTTTTAAGCGCAAATCTAATCCAATCAAATTCTCCTATTTTGTGCCATTAGCCATCGTCCTGGCTGGGTCTGCAATTCTTCTGGAGTATGTAGAGGAGCAAGAGCCCCCAACTAGTCGTATCCAAAATGAATTAATCTTTCTCAAAGATGTAAGCTTCTAGCTGTCTCTTAATAGGTTATTATTCTATTTCAAGCGAATCGTGTTCTTTTGTTCCAAGTTGTAGGTAAGCAGTCAATAGTTATTCAGTTTTAATGAAGTAGATTGAATTTCAGAAAAAGATCGTCAAGCCTCTTGTTAAATTCTTGCAACGTGATCTCGGCGAAGTGGCACTAGACATCAAAGTGAGAATACATAATGACCCTTAGAACCATACCAGAAGAAACAGTTATTGCTTTTATTCACCTGGAAGTACACAATGGTTGTAAGACTTCTTGACCTCTGAATACATGGAAGAGAGAGTTGAAGCTTGCGAAAGGTGTAATTACTGAAAAGAAGAAGCTTGAGTGTAATCACATTTTAGAAACATTAGCTTTGGGGATGAAGGTTAATATAAAAGTGAAAATTGTTAAAAAGATTTAAAGACACAAGCGAAATGAATAGATATCTATACCTTTAGCTATCAAGAATTTGCTCATTACTATTCCGAAATATTTGTGCAACTTAAGCAAACTAATTAGATAAAACTCACATCGTCTAACTAGAGAATTGAGGATCTGGAACTTGCTAATCGTTCAATCAAGTCTGATTTATCCAGAGTTGTAATGACAAAGACCTCTTGAGCCGTCCTGCCGCGACGTGCCATCAGTTTGAATCCACCTCGGATTGGGACCGATGGCCTCAACGTTAGGTCTTGGCAACGACCCTTCACCCTTGCAATAACGCCTGGGGTGATGGTCTGGATTTGTGGGTCATTCGCGAGCACCTTGAGCCAGGGAATAAGCCCCTTCACGTAGGTACTGTGCGTAACAACAAGACGGCCCACTGGGGGTTTAAAAGTAACGCTTGTTTAAGTTAGCCACTCTGGCTAGAGATGAGGGAAGAGTTCCTTGCGAGCCATGCTCAGATCTGTTGATTCCCTCACCACCGAAATCTCAGGTCCGTTGACATCTCGCTTGGGCCCAAAAGCCAAGATCCTCACTGCCGAGGTGCATGGCGATGAGGTGCGGGGCCTCGCGCTTTGTCCTGGAAAAGTGATTCGCTATGTCTTTGCTGCTCAAAACCAACAGCTGCGTACCAAAGCTCTGTTGTCGCTAACCCGCTCTACACGTAAACCTGCTGCCTGATTCAACTGTCAATTTCTGCCATTAACACCATGTCGAGTCGTTGCGTGGTGGATTCCCTGAATTGAGCAACGCTGAGCTGATTCAGAACGATCAAGGCGCATGCCATGACAAGAATTTCAATCGTAAAAACCAATCCATAACCAGCCATCGGACCAGCATTAGGTAAAAGTTGACGACCAAGATCAAGCAGCCCACCACCCACGACCTTGCCAAAGCCTCGAGACAGAGCCTGCGCTAATCCCCAAATACCTACAAAGGTTCCTGCCATCGCTGGAAGAGTGAGATCCAGCATCAAAGTGAGTGCGCTATTGGTCCCAACTCCTGCAGCTAAGCCAAACAGAACCATCACAACAGGAAGAAGTCCAGATGCTTGCTGCCAGCCACTGATCACCAACAGAAATAATGAACCCATCACCATCCAGCAACCCAAACGTGCAGTGGCCAATTTTCCGAGTTTTGGTGTGATAAACCAGCCTGCTAAAAGCAAACCAACAAGGGTTCCTGATCCCCACCAGGCATTTAGCAAAGTAGTTTTAGATACAGGCATTCCAAATACTTCTGCGCCAAAACTTTCCAGGATTGGATCCTGCAAAAATAGTCCAAGAGTAAACAGTACTAAAAATCCAAAAAAGATAACAATTTGCCGACTTGATGTGACGACTCCCCAGGCATCTCTAAGTGTGACCAAATCCTGCACAGCCCGAACAGTTCCAGGAGCCATTGGTTTTTCAACACCCCAAGTGGAAACAATGGCCAATAACATCACAATTGCAGTAATCGAAATCATGAACTTCTGCAGCCAGTTCTGAAGAATTACTGGATCTGAAATGCCATCGATTGAGCGGACGGCAAGGCTGATTGCAATCGCACCAACAATGATTCCTATGGTGAGCATCGCCCATATCACACCAATGCATCGCGGCCTTTGCTCTTCGGTTGTGCGATCAATAACGAGGGCTAAATAGGAGGTGCTGGCTAAAGAAGTGCCCAATCCATAGAGAGCAAATAAACCACAAAATGCAGCAACTCCAGCAGTGGCTATCAAGGGTGATCCACTGTCGAGAGCTTCTTTCACTTTGAAACTGACCGGAACGCTAAGGATCGCTAAAAGACAGATAGCGATGGTCCCAAGCAGAACATATGGTGTCCGATGTTTGCCCCATAAGGGATGGGAGTCGCTGAGATGTCCGAACAACACCCGTGCCGGTGAGACCAGTTGCTCAAATCCCAAACCTCCACCCGCCAGTAGTGCAGGAAAGGCAAGTTCTGTAATCAGAATGCGATTAAAGGTCCCAGTGAAAAGCACCGCAAGGGTGCCAAGACAGGCCTGAAAAAGACTCAATCGCAACAAGGTCGGCCAGCGAAGCCCTGGGACGTCATTCATCTCAATGGATGCGTGTATGGGCATTAATTGCGTTCCAATGGAGCCATCGTGAGTCCTTCACTGCTGAGTTGCTGGTGGTAAAGCTCTGCGGGTTCCAGCGGTCCGGCCCACACTTCTGCAGCGCCTTCTCCATCGATTTGATGGGCAAGTGACCAAGCTCTATCGCTATTCATCCCAGGGATGATTTTGCACAAACACTCAACCACGTGTTCAAACGTATTGACGTCATCGTTGAGAACGATGACTCTGGCATTCGGGTAACGCAGGGTTGTGCGTTCCGGCTGAAGGACGCTTGCGGTGCCAGGAGTTGCCATAGTCATAAGAAGTAATGAATCAACCAGTCAGTTCCGCGGGGGAACCTAGGTAAGCTCATTGCATTCAAGCGTCATTTCAATGCTCTTCACGATTGCCTGGGCATCCCTTGCTGCTGTCTTCAGTTTCTCGATCGCGATGGTGGTCTGGGGCCGCAACGGCGACGGCACCGTGAATTTCTGAAGTGAACGAAGCACTGCAAGCTCCCATCGTCAGTCAGGGATTGGCGATGACTGCTGCGGTTCTTTTGGTTTTTGTCAGCGTCATAGTTGCTTACCTCTCCACCATCGAGTGGAAAGATCGTCGTCGCAGGCGTTCTCGTGACCGCAGCTGACTCACTACTGAAGATCTCCACCTACCGATCGATTGCCCAGTCCCAGCCCGTCACGTCTTTGGGTTTAGGGGCTGTTTTGTTAGGCGGTCTGATCGGTGTGATTCTGAATCAGCCATCACTTCAAAACGTTGGAACCTATGCATCGCTGAGTCGCGTCTCAGGAGCATTCAGCCTGGTGCAGTCTTTTTATGGAGATTCGAAACGCCCAGTTCCGCAGCTTTGGAACCAGCGCCTTGGCCTCATTCGAGCTGCAAACTTATGGAAACGGCAAGGGCGCTCGATCTGGTGGCAGGGATGGTCTGAGGATGGCGATGCCTATTTGATTCTTCCGGATCAACTCCTCGCCAACGACACCGAAAATTTACGCAAACACCAAGTCTTGGGCTTGACGTTGCTCGGCTCTGATGAACTGCATCGTCAACAACTCATTCAAAGACTTCAACGTCCACCTGAACGTCCAGCCCAACCAAGATCTCTTCAAAGTCGTTGCATGCAGCGTCTCGCTAACGCTCCAGCCGTGTTTTGGACGAACGACGCACTTGCTGCAATTAGTGGAACAACAGCTCCCTTGCTTCAGCAGGGGAGCCATGGGTGCCTTTCACTGCGTCTGATCGGCAACACACTCCATTGGGGCGGAGTCGTTGGAGACCGCTCTCTAGCTCTTGCCTCATCACAACCCAAACAAGGTTGGAATTTTGCAGTTCCTGATCGTCAAAAGCCAGCAAGCTTTGACCAGGACAGCCTTCTAGAAGTGCATGGAGCTCGAGTTGATTTAATCCTTGGCACGTTGCTGAGTCGCCAAATCATCCAGGAGCCCTTGGAATCTCAGTACGGAGTCAATCAATCGATTCGATCAAGGCTTGCGCTCTCACCCTTTTCGCTCCGCCTCAAACAACAATCCAAGGGTGCCTACCGAGCAGGTCTTCAATTTCAGGCACCGTTGTCTGGAGGAGCTGCCTCTTGGGCGTCAGTCCTTAATCGAGTGAGCAACCATTTGAAAGAACGCGGCTTTCAACGCTTCAGTCCTGCTGACGACAAGGTAAAAAAAGCTGATGCCGTGATTTGGAAAGATAGACGTGATGGGCAAAATAAGATTGTGGGTGGTTGGCGTTGGTTGCAACACCCCAAAAAGTCCACGATCTTGAGTGCTGGACTCGCAAGTTTGCCAGACACAAAACAGTTTTATCAAGCACTTCCAATGTTGACGCCTTCAACACTGAAGCTCAATGCCCGCCCGCGAAATCTCGTGTTACTGGGACTCATGAATGGTTCGTGGCCTGCACTTCTGAAGCAGGCCGACTCCGTACACCTTCAAATCAAACCGGCAATACCCACTTTCAACTTGAGGGCTTCAGGCCAACAAACATGGTGGGAGATTAGTGGTCAATTAGAGCTCTCTTCCGCAGTTGAATCTTCGGTCGATTCAGATTGAGGTTCGGGTGTCTTTGATTCGCTGGCTTGCGAATCAGCCGCAGAACGTTCACGTTTGCGACGTTCTGCGGCCAAGGTTTCTTCGATGAGTTCCACAGCCTGAGCCATCTTTTCGAGATTGGATGTGTAAAGGCTGAGGTCCTTGTCCAGGCGAGGCTTGGATAGGCCTAGTTCCTCACCAATTTCATGGGCAAGTGTTTTGAGTTCATCAGGATCGGAAGGTTCACCACCTTGAGCGGATGAGAGCAGGCTCAACAAGCCCACAGCCATCAAACGCGAGTAGTGAAATGATTCACCACCAACACTCGAGATGCCCGACGCCAAAGGCTCTGGGGCCCCAGTTCCGCGATTAGAAAGCCATTCACGCACTTCAGTCACGGTGTGTCCTGAAACAGCCAAGGTCGATCCCTCTGCCAGCTGCTTCAAAGCCTCCGGATCGAAACCATTGCTCGTGCAAATGGCCGCATAGAGCTCATCAAGGTGTTTTTCAGGTTTGTAGCCCTGTGTGAACGCTTTGAACACCTGACGCAAGCCCACAGCAAACAAGGCGTCGCTCTTGAAATGCTTCTGATGACTGAGAAGATGCAGCTCTACTAAGAGCTCGTCTGCCGTTCTTCTGTACAGAGACGGAATCACGTATGGAAAAGCTGTGTGGAAGGCACGTTTGCTGTCAGCGATCGTCTGATGATCCGTCAAGGTCCTTCCACCCAACTTTGAATCAAGACCATAGCGCCGCTGCTGCCGCCGTTAGGATTGCTCTAACTGATGCAATGCAACATGATCCCGATCGTGATCGAGGAATCAGGACGAGGAGAAAGGGCTTTTGATATTTATTCTCGACTGTTAAGGGAAAGAATCATTTTCTTAGGCGAGCCTGTCACCAGCGATTCAGCCAATCGAATCGTTGCTCAGCTTCTTTTTCTTGAAGCGGAAGATCCTGAAAAAGAAATCTTCCTATATGTGAATTCTCCAGGTGGCTCGGTTTACGACGGGCTTGGAATCTTTGACACCATGCAGCACATCAAGCCGGATGTACACACTGTCTGTGTTGGCCTTGCCGCAAGTATGGGTGCATTCCTGCTCTGCGCTGGCGCGAAAGGCAAGCGCAGCAGTTTGCAGCATTCTCGGATCATGATTCACCAGCCCTTGGGAGGAGCCAGTGGTCAAGCCAGTGACATTCGAATCCAAGCCGATGAAATTTTGTTCCTTAAAGATCGCCTGAATCATGAATTGGCTGATCGCACTGGACAACCTCTAGACAAAATTCAAGCCGACACTGACCGGGATTTCTTTATGTCTCCACAACAGGCAATGGAATACGGCTTGATCGATAACGTCATTGATAAAAGCCCAGTTCGCTCGGTATAAAAAAAGACCCTTATTAAGAGGGTCTTTATAATTACTACTCATCAAAAAACCAGGCTTTTTAGAAAGCCTGGTTTTTTTATTTAAGCAAGCAGTGGAGAAAATCGCTCCTTTTCAGGAATTTCAGCAAACTCAGCAACAACAACACGGAATTCATCACCATCTAAAGTTTCCTGCTCAATCAACTGTTCCACCAGTTTGTCCATGGCTTGGCGATGTTTACCAACAAGTGCAACGGTTTCTTCGTAGCACTTCATCACGATCAACCTCACTTGCTCATCAATCTGTTTGGAAATTGCATCGGAAATATCGCTGCGAGTCATTAGATCACGGCCAAGGAACACTTCCTGGCTGCCTCCTTCAAGAGCCATTGGACCCATTTGGCTCATTCCAAACCGCGTCACCATTTGACGCGCTAAGGAAGCCACCATTTGGATGTCACCCCCGGCACCAGTTGTGACCTCGGAGTGGCCAAAGACAACATCCTCAGCAGCGCGACCACCTAAAGCTCCCATGATGCGAGCTTTAAGTTGGGCGCGAGAGACCAGCATCTGCTCTTCGTCAGGTGAAAACCAGGTCAAGCCTTGAGCTTGTCCACGTGGAATCAACGTGACCTTTTGAACAGGATCGTGATCTTTCACGAGAGTTCCAACTAAGGCGTGCCCAACTTCGTGATAAGCAATCAATCGTTTGCTTCGTCCATCAGTAAGTGGATGGCCTTCCATACCAGCAATGATGCGATCCACGGCATCATCGATTTCTGAGAGTCCAATACTTTCCTTGCGACGTCGCGCAGTAAGGATCGCCGCTTCGTTCAACAAGTTGGCAAGATCTGCTCCTGTGAAACCAGGCGTCCTTCTGGCAATGCTGTCGAGAGTGAGACTCTCGTCAAGCTTTTTATTTCTGGAGTGAACCTCAAGGATGGAAAGACGACCTTTGATATCAGGAGCATCGACGGTGACTTGACGGTCAAAACGACCTGGACGCATCAGCGCAGAGTCAAGAACGTCAGGTCTATTAGTCGCGGCAAGAATAATGATTCCGCTATTTCCTTCGAAGCCATCCATTTCTGTGAGCAACTGATTAAGCGTTTGCTCACGCTCATCATTGCCACCCCCAATTCCTGCACCACGCTGACGTCCTACGGCATCAATTTCATCGATAAAAATGAGACAAGGACTATTTTCCTTTGCACGTTTGAACAGATCGCGGACTCGGCTTGCACCGACACCCACAAACATTTCAACGAATTCAGATCCAGAAAGAGAGAAGAAGGGAACACCAGCTTCCCCAGCAATGGCTTTAGCAAGGAGAGTTTTGCCTGTTCCTGGAGGGCCTACTAACAAGACACCCTTGGGAATTTGTGCACCCACTGAGGTAAAGCGCTCAGGCTGCTTCAAAAACGTGACCACTTCCTGTAAATCTTGCTTTGCCTCGCTAACACCGGCAACGTCATCAAATTTGACCCCTGTGTCTGCTTCCATTGCGAAGCGAGCTTTTGTTTTGCCGAATTGCATGGCTTGACCAGGACCGCCAGGCATGGAGTTGCCACGACGAGCCAAAAAGATCAATGAACCGATCAACAACAGTGGGAATAGAAGATTGCCAAGAATGCCAAGAGCAGGCGGAGCTGTCTTCGGTGGATGAATATCAAAACTGATCCCCTCTTCTTTAAGAGTGTTGATCAGCTCAGGAGCCAAGCCAGGGAGGTCAACTCGTAGCCTTTGAACCCGATTGTCAAGATCAGGATCAACCGCTTCCACAACAGCGTTACGTCCACCGTCATAGATATCAACAGCCGTGACGCGACCAGCTGCGACGTAATCCAAGAATCGTCCGTAGCTCATCCGAGCAACAGCGGCATTACGTGGAGCAACCGTGGTGGTGCTGTCACTAGTGGACGCATTACTACTACGAAGATTATTGAGAGCTCCGCTTCCAACCAGCTGCCAAACCAGCAGCAACGCGACGCCTATGGGAAGAATCCACAGGGCTATCTGACGCCAGCGTTGATTCATGGATTCATCGTGAGTAGCAAGACTGTAAGAGTTTCCTTACCTAAAACGCTGTTTCAAGGCAAGATCAATTAGAGGCTTCTTAATGCAACGATCGGATCAAGCATCGCTGCACGCTTGGCAGGTACGACGCCAAAAAACAGACCGATGGATCCAGATAGCCCCACCGTGACCAAAATTGTGGAGGCGCCAATCGCTGCAGGTAAGGGCGAGAAGAAGGCAACAGCTGTCACGGTGCCAAGTCCTACCGCGGTTCCAATCACGCCACCGAGGCTCGCCAAAACAAGACTTTCAATCAAAAACTGTCGGAGAACGTCTGAACTACGTGCACCCAATGCCTTGCGTAAGCCGATTTCTTCTGTTCGCTCGCTGACCGATACCAACATGATGTTCATGATTCCGATGCCTCCAACGAGCAGGGAAACGCCTCCGATTGCACCAAGCATCAGGGTTAGGCCGCCTGTAATCGTGCCAACGATGGTGAGAGCATCTTTCTGAGATCTGACGGCAAAATCGTCTTTGCGCAAAATGCGATGCCGTTGCCGAAGCAGATTGGTGATTTGAAACTTGGCTGGACCAGTGCTTTGCTCATTTCTCGCTTCAACACTGATAAAGCTGAGACTGACTCCATAGGTAGGGTCCCGGCCAGTAAGGCGACTCACCATGGTTGCCAGCGGGATGTAGGCGTTTTCATCCTGGTTTGAACCAAAAACCGCTCCCTTGGGCTCCATAACCCCAATGACAGAGAAACTTTGGTCTCTAATCCGGATGCTTTGACCAACAGCTGCACCCGAGGGGAAGAGCTTGTCACGAAGATCTGGACCAATGACCACAACGGTCTTCGCGCTCTGTTCATCGTCGGAACTGATGAATCGACCACGGGCAATCTCAAAACTGCGCACCGGTAAAAAAGCTGGCGTCACCCCTGAGATTGAAGCGCTCGTACTCCTCGCTCCAGCCTGAACCACTTCATTAGCTGAGATCTGTGGGGCGACACGTTTCACGCTTGGTACTTGGGCAGCAATGGCATTGGCATCGTCCAGGACCAAGGTGCGCGGAAATGCCACCCCCTGCCTTCGCGTGTCATTGCTTCCAGGAACCACAAACAACACGTTGGCTCCAAGACTGCTCAGCTGGTCCTCCGCCAAATTTTGGGCACCACGACCCACACCAACCAACGTAATAACGGAGGCATTACCAATCACAATGCCGAGCATCGTGAGCAAACTGCGTAAGCGATTTGCTTTCAGTGTGGTTAGAGCCATGCCGACGGTGTCGGCAAGAGGCAGTTTGCTGGCCATGAACGGTTAGGTACCTAACTCAGAGCATGGTGTCTAATTTCATCGCCATGTTGCTACCGGTACCCCGATGCACCAAACCATCTTTCACGTGCAAGGTGACAACTTCGCCTTCTCTAAGATCTTGCGTGGCATTAACGACCCCGGTAATGACAGGAACGCCTAAGCGTTTGGCGATAACCGCAGCGTGAGAGTCCTCGCCAGGTTGTTCTGTAATGACAGCTGCAGCTTCACGAATGCCGTCGAGGTAGTCGGCTGACGTATCCCGAGCCACAAGGATGTCTCCTGGTTCAAGTCGGGCGCAATCACTAGCAGACATCGCTATGCGCACTTTTCCGCTAACTGAGCCACTACCAAAGCCTGTCCCTCGACCGAGCACAGCACTCACGATCCCCACTTTGATCAGGTCTGTAGAGCCACTGATTCCAGCCAGCGTTCCCGCTGTTTGAACGCAAAGATCACCGTCTTTGACCACACCAAGCTCTTGGGCATAAGCCATCGCCAATGTGAAGGTGGCGGTGGTGCTCTTCTGGGTTTCAATCAAGAGTGGGGACACACCCCAAACCAACTGAAGCTTGCGCGCCACGTTGACTTCGCTGGTGATCGCAAGGATGGGAGTAGAAGGCCTGAATTTGCTGACGTTATGAGCGGTCGCACCACTTTTGGTTAAGGGCAAAATCGCCGCTGCATTGAGCTGGCGGGCGATGCTGCTCACTGCCCCACTAATGGCATTCGGGATTGTGCTCGGCAGATGCGTATCAATTGGCCTTTGGGGGTAATCCCGTTCGATTCGTCTGGCGATCGTCGCCATCGTTTCAACGGCCTCAACAGGAAAGTCACCAACAGCGGTCTCATTGGAGAGCATCACCGCATCAGTGCCATCCAAGATGGCGTTGGCAACGTCACTCACCTCGGCACGCGTAGGTCTTGGGCTAGAAGCCATGGAATCGAGCATCTGGGTTGCCGTGATGATCGGAATCCCGAGACTGTTGGCTTTGTGGATCAGATCTTTTTGAAGAAGCGGGACTTCTTCAGCAGGCATTTCAACGCCAAGATCACCACGGGCCACCATCACACCATCACAAAGCGGCAAGATCGCGTCGATTTGATCAATCGCTTCGAACTTTTCAATTTTTGCGATCACAGGAGTGGTGTGACCGTGCTTACGAATCAGTTCTCTGATCTCCTGCATGTCAGAGGGGTTACGCACGAAGCTCAGCGCGACCCAGTCCACACCCTGCTGAAGTCCGAAAGCCAAATCTTGTCGATCTTTTGGCGTCAGCGCTCTTACAGAGAGCTGTACATCAGGGAAATTCACCCCTTTGTTGTTGGACAGCACGCCAGGAACCGTGACTGAGCAGTGGAGGGTCTGGTCGACAGCATCCACACGCTCGACCTTCATCTCGACGCGGCCATCATCAAGAAGAATGCGACTTCCGGCAGACACTTCTTCGGCCAACTTGTCGTACGTGACTGTTGCAACCGTCTGATTGCAACGCACCTGTTTAGCCGTGAGTGCGAATTGATCACCTTTCGCGAGCGTGATCGGACCTTCTTCGAACCGACCCAAGCGGATCTTCGGACCCTGAAGATCCTGAAGGATGCCGATGTGGGCTCCCAATTCGTGGGCTACCTGTCGAATCGTGATGATCCTTTCAGCGTGCTCGCTGTGATCACCATGAGAGAAATTCAGTCGAAACGTGGTCGCTCCGGCTTGGATGAGTTCACGGATCCTTTCGGGACTTTCCGTTGCGGGCCCGATGGTGGCCACGATCTTGGTTCTACGGGTTAGATCGATCTGGGCCATCCACAGGTCTTGAAGCTTGCGAAATCTACCGTCTTGCCCTTTTGGACTCGACAACTTGTTGGATGATGACTCTCTTCAACATGATTCGTATGGACCTGAATGCCTATCAGGCCGCTGCACGGCTCACCGCTCTGTACCCAGACGCTGGAAGCAATCCCATCTATCCAACCCTCGGCCTAACTGGTGAAGCAGGGGAAGTCGCAGACAAAGTAAAGAAGGTGCTGCGCGATCGAGCCGGTCACTTTGACGATGAGGTCCGAGCTGAGATCGCACTGGAGCTCGGTGATGTGCTCTGGTACGTCGCTCAGCTAGCCAGTGAACTTGGGTATGAGCTGGACGATGTGGCCAACCAAAACCTCAAGAAATTGCGTGACCGTTCAGAGCGAGGCCAGCTGAAAGGGAGCGGTGATTACCGCTGAAGTCGCTAGCTCATGTAGCCGTGATCCTTAGCCGTAGTTGCCAAATCCACCGGCAAACGCGAAGCTCGCGGACACCAAGAGCTTCTGCATCAAGCTCAGGGCAACGAAAGCAAGAATGGCGGATAGATCAAGGCCTCCTAGCGGGGGGATCAAGCCACGAAAGGCATTGAGGTAAGGGTCTGTGATTGAACTCACGGTGCTGAGCACTGGATTGCCCATATCCACATTCGGGAACCAGGTGAGCAGCACTCGAACGATCAAGACAAACGAATAAATCTGCAGGGTCTGGGCAATGATCTGAAGAAAGGTGGAAACAAAACTCAAATCCATTGGTGATTTTCGAGCGTGAGTACTGAGTGAATTTTATGCAGCCTGATCTGGTTCTGAGATCCCTCTATCAGGAAGTACAGAAAATGTGCGATGAAACTTTTCAGAAAGACTGAGCCAGTACGAACGCCCTTCGCTTTGGCGTTTGCGTTCAATAAAGTTCTGATTAAGCAGCTCTTTGATGTGGTCGTAGGCCCCTGACCCTCTTAATTCAACGAGCTCCGACTGAAGAATCCGTCGTTTCAAAGCGATTGTTGCCAGCGTTCTCAGTGTTGCAGTGGACAGATTGACAGGCAAAAGATGACGTACTAGTTCCCCAAGACCAGCCCGGAGCTGAAGGCTATAACGACCACTGTTTTCATGAATTTCCAAGGCCGTATCCCGTTGGGCGTAACCAGCAATCAACGCGAGTAAGCCCTGTTCTGCTTCTTTCTCACTGGCGTCAGCTAGCTCGGCCAATTCTGAAACGGACAGGGCTTTTCCTTTCAGGTAAAGGATGGCCTCCAAACGAGCTGGAAGGGAGAGATTGAACTCCTGCATGTTGCTTCGCTCCAATCCTTGTGCCATTACCTCCCCTTATGAACCGGCTTCAAAGTAACGCTGGTGAAGGTTTTAGCCATTCACTCTTCTTCATCCACCAAGAAATAGTTGGTAAGCGGGATTACTTGTTTCTTCCCAGCTGCTGTAGCCAAGGTCGCGCAGGAAGGATTGCCAGGCCTTGAGATCGTCACTGGTGACAAGAACACCAACCACAATCCGACCAACATCCGCTCCATGATTCCTGTAGTGGAAAATGCTGATGCTCCAGTCTCGATGCAAGGCCGTAACGAAGCGCATTAAGGCCCCTGGACGCTCTGGAAATTCAAAGCGATAAAGCAGCTCCTGCACATTGCTGGCCGTTGAACTCGCAGGCAGTCGACCTCCAACCATGTGCCGGAGATGCACCTTCGATAGTTCATCGTCACTGAGATCTAGGCATGCATACCCGTTTGTCTTGAGATGGTCGATCAAGGACGATCTGTCATCGGGCCCGCTCACCTGAACTCCCATAAAGATCTGGGCTAGATCACCAGCCCCCATTCGATAGGAAAATTCAGTGAGGCTACGGTCTGCAAGTAATTCGCAAAGACAGCGAAGACTCCCCGGACGCTCCGGAATTTCTACGGCGAGCATCGCTTCGCGTTCCTCCCCCAATTCCGCACGCTCAGCCACGAAACGCAGACGCGCGAAATTGATGTTCGCCCCACAGGCCACAGCAACTAGGTTTTGGTTCTGAAGCGACCGTCGGCTTACATCAGCCTTGAGGCCAGCAATAGCAAGGGCACCTGCAGGTTCGAGAATCGAGCGGGTGTCTTCAAAAACATCTTTGATCGCTGCACAGATTTCATCGGTGCTCACGGTGACGATGTCATCGACATACTTTTGGGCCAATTCAAAGGTATGCACACCCACCTCCCTTACAGCCACACCATCTGCAAAGAGTCCCACCTGTGGCAATCGAATGCGTTCACCCGCCTCTAAAGACAGCGTCATCGCGGCAGCATCGTGCGGTTCAACGCCAATGATTTGAACGTCGGGCCAGAGACTTTTCACGTACACGGCGATTCCGCCGATCAAACCTCCACCACCCACAGCTACATAAATTGCATCGGGTGGTTGATGGCACTGACGGAGGATTTCCATGCCCACCGTTCCCTGACCTGCAATGACCTCCGGATCGTCAAATGGATGAATAAAGCAAAGTTGTTCCGCCTCGCTGCGTGATCTGGCCTCCGCATAGGCCTCGTCGTAAGTCTCACCATGCAGCACAACCTCTGCTCCCAACTGGCGGACAGCATCAACTTTCACGCCAGGGGTTGTGACAGGCATCACAATTACGGCCCTACAACCGAGGTGGGAGGCGCTGAGCGCCACTCCTTGTGCATGATTTCCAGCACTAGAGGCGATCACCCCGAGTTTCAGCTCAGCTTCAGAAAGTTGAGCCATGCGGTTGTAAGCACCGCGCAACTTGAAGGAGAAAACGGGTTGAAGGTCTTCCCGTTTCAACCAAACGCTGTTGCTCAACCTTCGGCTCAGGTTGTTGGCGAGTTCTAAAGGGGTTTCCCTGGCCACGTCATAGACACGGGCGCGCAGGATCCTCGGCAAATAATGATCCATCACTGCAGTCTGACAACTGCTCACCATCACGAAGGGTCGGGGAGGCTCGTAGATTGACTGGATCGGTCTGGGGATGGGTATGCATCTGAGCGAATTAACCCATCCCAATCAGCTGCACGGACTATCCGTAGCGCAGCTTGAGGATGTGGCCAAGCAAATTCGTGAACGCCATTTGGAAGTGGTGTCCAACAGCGGCGGACATCTTGGACCTGGATTAGGCGTAGTTGAATTAACCCTGGCCCTCTACCAAACCCTTGATCTTGATCAAGACAAGGTGGTTTGGGATGTAGGGCATCAGGCCTATCCGCACAAATTAATTACCGGCCGTTATGGAAGTTTCGACTCCCTGCGTCAACAGAAAGGAATTGCTGGTTACTTAAAGAGAACTGAAAGCCGTTTTGATCATTTCGGTGCAGGGCACGCCAGCACATCGATTTCGGCAGCACTGGGTATGGCCATGGCCCGTGATCGGCAAGGTCTTGATTACAAATGCGTTGCTGTCATTGGTGATGGCGCCCTAACCGGTGGCATGGCCTTGGAGGCGATCAACCACGCCGGTCATCTGCCATCCACCCCACTTCTCGTTGTTTTAAACGACAACGACATGTCGATCTCTCCACCTGTTGGTGCGCTATCGACCTATCTCAACCGGATGCGATTGAGCCCACCTCTTCAATTTTTATCTGGAAGCGTTGAAGAAAGCGTTCGTCATCTCCCCTTCATGGGGGGAGAAATTCCACCAGAACTAAATCGTCTCAAAGAGAGCATGCGCCGACTGGCTGTTCCCAAAGTTGGTGCAGTTTTTGAAGAGCTTGGATTCACCTACATGGGTCCGGTTGATGGTCATGACATTGCCGAAATGACCAGATCGTTCCAGGCCGCACATCGCGTGGGTGGTCCAGTCATGGTTCATGTTGTTACAAAAAAAGGGAAGGGTTACGCCTTCGCAGAAGCCGATCAAGTTGGTTACCACGCACAGTCAGCTTTCAATCTCAGTACAGGTAAAGCAAGACCTAGCAAAACGCCAAAACCACCGAGTTACAGCAAGGTATTTGGGCAAACACTTGTCAAGCTCTGCGAACAGAATCCAAAGGTTGTAGGGATCACAGCCGCCATGGCGACTGGCACTGGCTTAGACATCCTCCAAAAAGCACTCCCCGACCAATACATCGACGTTGGAATTGCTGAGCAACATGCCGTCACCCTGTCTGCTGGCATGGCTTGCGATGGACTCAGGCCAGTGGTCGCGATTTACAGCACGTTTTTACAGAGAGCCTTTGACCAGCTGATTCACGATGTAGGGATTCAAAAACTACCGGTAACTTTTGTTTTAGATAGGGCAGGAATTGTCGGAGCTGATGGTCCAACCCACCAAGGGCAATACGACATCAGCTACATGCGTGCGATTCCCAATTTCACCGTGATGGCACCCAAAGACGAAGCTGAGCTTCAGAGGATGCTGGTGACCTGTATCAATCACGATGGGCCTACAGCCCTGCGAATCCCTCGTGGCCCCGGTGAAGGTGTACCCCTCATGGAGGAAGGCTGGGAAGCCCTCCCCATTGGTTGTGGCGAAGTCGTGCGTGAAGGGAATGACGTTTTGATCGTTGCCTATGGCGCCATGGTGCCAAAAGCAGTAGCCACCGCGAAATGCTTATCTGCAGTAGGCGTTGAGACCGCTGTGATTAATGCACGTTATTTACGTCCGTTGGATGAGGCTCTCATTCATCCCATGGCCAAGAAGATCGGCAAGATTGTCACGATGGAAGAGGGCGCATTAGCAGGCGGCTTCGGCTCGGCTGTTCTTGAATCGCTTCAGGAGAAGGGTTTAGCGATTCCGATGCTGCGCATTGGCATTCCTGACCAGCTGGTCGATCATGCAACTCCCCAACAAAGTTTTGAAGCCTTGGGTTTAACTCCGGATCGAATGGCAGTCCGCATCAAGCAGCACTTCGTGCTTGCAACAACAGGCTCCCTTTTACTCGAAGAAAAAGCACCAGCTGAAGTGTCGTCAGCTGGCTGAAGCTCATCTAGCTAAGGCAGCAGCGCTGCCCTAGCTAGATGAGTCATCGAAGAAAATTTAAAGCACGCCTCGGGCGGCGAGACCCTGGATTGCGCCAATGCCAATGATGTGACCCAGGCTTGTGGTGGCAAGCATGCTGCCGTGACTCATACCTCCAAAGAAATTGGCGCCTGGCAGTTTGAGGCCCACGTTTTGATGCTTAATCGTGGCTTTGCCAATCCCGATGGCGATGACATTGCAGATCACCATCACAAGGGCGACCTTGGGTGACCAGGAAACAGTGGCGGGAGCAATAGCCAGAAGAGGAATAAACATGCAGCGCAACAAGCGACACCTCATCTTCCGATTTCATTGGCCCAAGATCTCCTCCTCGTAAGAGTTATTAACTGGTTCCTGGGATTTTGATCGGAGCAGCCCGGCAACAATGCAGGCGTTGCTCAAAGTCAGAAACGCTTCAGCACCACCGTGAAGCCAGTCCACAGCCACCAATTCAGAGTCGTAGCGAACGAGGGCAAACACAGCAGCAGCGATGGTGACGGCAACAAACAAGAGCGTGAGCTGAAACCCGAGAACGGTCAATTTTGGAAGCATGCGGCTTCGACCAAGGTGATATAGAAACACCAAGTAAGGAAGCAGGGACAGGGCGAAGAGAGGAGCTGGATCAAAGTTCGAGATCATCCCTTCACCATTGGGTCGCGTTGAAGATTCCAGGCTGCAATAGCCAATGTGACATTCCCAAGCAGGGTTGTACTGGCTTGCAGAGTGACGAGCCAACGAAGGCTCTCAGAATTGTCATAGAGGTGCCAAGTGCATGCAGCCATGGCACTGATCAACGCAGGAATCATTGCTGCGGAGAGCCAGATCATGCTCGTCTGAGAGCGGTGGGAACCGCGCTGGGCAATCAACACCATGGCTAACAACCACTCAAAAACAGACGCCACATGAATCCACCATGTACCAAGCGAAAGGGCATGCATGCATCACATCCGAGCGATTCACCAACGTAGGCGCCCCAAGCGCGGATAATGAAGGCCCCCCTGGTGTTGTGAATGACTGGCCTGGCTCCGTTTTTATCGCCGAGGCGCATTCTCCTCTGTGGCTATTACGGAGAAAACAACCTGGGAGATGACGCACTTCTTGAAGTCTTGATCAAACAGTTGCCGCAAAGATGGCAACCGTTGATTACTGCTCATGACGCATCAGCGGTGCAAACGATCGTTCCGCATGGAAAAGTGGTGAACAGGAGATCATTGCAAAGTGTCCTAAAAAGCATCAGTCATGTTGAAGTCGTAGTGCTAGGCGGCGGAAGCCTCCTTCAAGACAGCACAAGTTTTCGTAGCCTTGTCTATTACATAATTTTGATAGTAGTAGCGAGAATAAAGCGCAAACCAGTATTGGTTTGGGGACAAGGCCTCGGTCCATTAAGGCATGTATGGAGCCGCTTTCTCGTGGGTCGAGTGCTCAACACTGCGGCATCCATTACTTGGAGAGATAGTGCATCAATGCAATTAGCCAAACGCATCGGAGTCAAAACGTCGATGTCAGTGGCTCCAGATCCTGTATGGACCCATCGGACGAATAAGTATCAAGGAGGAGGAAATATTGTGCTGTGTTGGCGTCCAACAAGTTTGTTGACACCGAAGGGATGGTCACTCTTGCTAACAGCCGTCGATCAACTGAGTGAAAGCAAAGGACGATCGGTAACTTGGTTCGCTTTCCATGCCAATCAAGATGCAAATATGCTGCAAAGGCTGAGCGCAGATGGATTAGTGCCGAGGAGACTTGAAGAGAAATCAATAACAATGATTGCAAAAAATATTGAACATGCACAAGATATTTTTAGTGATGCAAGCTTAGTTATTGCGATGCGATTACACGCACTCATATTGGCAATTGTTAGCCAATGTCCAACTGTAGGACTAAGTTATGATCCAAAGGTAGAAGCAGCAGCTCGAATAGCAGATGCACCTTGGCTAGACTTAACGGATCTTCCAAGTATTGACAGAGTACTAATGCAATGGAGGAGCTGCATGTCACATACTCCATCAAAGTCACATCTAAACGAGATCCAGAAACAAGCCTATGAACACAAAAGAGTACTTAATAATATACTAGAAAAAATATAAAAGCAGATATGAAATTAAGCAATAATGATATTAAGATAAATGCTATTCACCAATGCTCGATAAAGTCGACCGTATTCATGGAAGACGACACCCGCTTTCAGCATCAAAATGGTACTCATCGAAGGCATGCCATGACACATGAAGCGCTTCAGGAATTTCAACTGCTGTTGAGCAGGACAACCTCAAAAGACCTTCAGGAGACTCAAGATAAAGAAGCTGAGAACTACCTAGCCATTCACGAGACGTAATTTTGCACGGAAGCCCCTCGTTGGCAAAGAAAAGAGACTCTGGCCTTATAGCAGAAATCACACCATTCTTGGGACGGAGACAATTAATTTGGGGACGTCCGATAAATTTGGCAATAAATAAAGATTCGGGGTGATGGTAAAGGTCTGCAGGAGTTGCAACCTGTTGAATTCTTCCAGAATGCAAGACAGCAATACGATCGGCAATTGCCATCGCTTCATGCTGATCGTGAGTCACGTGAATGACAGGTTTTTGCCGATCAAGAACAAGACGACGCAGCTCTGGTCTTAATTCTTCGCGAAGTTGAGCATCTAAATTGCTCATGGGTTCATCGAGCAGATACACATCAGGATCCCGAAGCAATGCTCTTGCTAAAGCCACCCGTTGCCGTTGACCTCCAGACAACTGAGCCGGCAACACATCTGCACGGTCTTGCAACTGCACAAGTTCAAGCATTTCTTGAATACGGTGTTGTCGTTCGGATGGACGAACACCTCGCACCCGAAGACCAAGTTCCAAATTGGCAAAAACACTCAAATGTGGAAGCAGGGCATAACTTTGAAAAACCATTCCAACAGCTCTCTGTGCTGCAGCAGATTGCGTTACATTTACCTGATTGAGATAAATCTCACCTTCAGATGCTGGATCAAGCCCTGCAACTAGCCTCAAGGTACTACTCTTACCACAGCCAGATGGACCAACCAAGGCAACACATTCGCCATCCTCAACTTGAAGATTAAGATGACGAACAATCCATTGTTGGCCCACACATCGTCCTAAATTTTGTATTTGAAGAGTCATCCTTTCACTGCTCCGCTAGTAAGACCAGACACAATTGGTTTTTGAAAGATTAAAACAAGCAAGATCAAGGGAATTGAACCAAGTACGGTTGCTGCTGCATAAGCACCATATGGAACGGAATAAATCGATGAGCCAGCAATTCTCGCCATCGCAACAGGCAAAGTTAATTTGGTTGAATCACTAATCCAGGTTAACGCAATGGGGTATTCATTCCAGGAGAATAAGAACACAAGAATTGCAGTACTTGCCGTTGCAGGTGAAATCAGCGGAATCAGAATCCAACGAAACCGTTGAAAAAGAGAAAGGCCTTCAAGCTTTGCTGCATCTTCTAACTCAGGTGGAAGATCATTAAATGCACTATTGAGTAAAAGGATGGCAAGAGGTTGAGACAGTGCTGCATAAGGAAGGCTTAAAGCCAAGAGTTGATTCCCCAAATTTAATTCGCGCGCTAGTTCAAGCAAAGCCAAGAACAGTAAAACGTAAGGGAATAGAGCTGCACCAATAAGAGCCAATCGAGTTAGTATCGACAATTGTCTAGGAATTCGATTAAGAGCATAAGCAGCAGGAAGTGCAATTAGCAAGCAAAGAAATGTACTAGATATTCCTACAATTAAACTGTTAATGAGATACCGCCAAAATGGAGGATTTGCAGTGAGAACATTCTGATAGTGAATCAAGGTCCAACGATGATCATGCGAAGAGAATGGTTGGATAAGAGCTTGATCACTGCAAAAGGATGTATAAACCTGCCATAGCAATGGACCTAATGACCATACTAAAAGCAGCGTGATAAGAAAACGTCTATTCATGACTCAATAGCTCCTCGAGACTGCGAATATGTAGGAATAAGGATTTGCAAACACATCCATGCAATCACACAAATCAAACTTATAAGTACAAAGCTTGCTATAATAATAGTAGAGCTGTATCCAAAATCTAAAAATCTGAGTGCATTCCAATACGCATACAAAGCAATACTTTCTGTACTACTAGCAGGCCCACCACCAGTGAGTACTTGAATTAAATCAAAGACTCCAAATGCCTGAGCGAGTCTAAAAAGTAAGGCAAGGAGAAGATAAGGACGAAGCAAGGGAAGCGTAATACGTCTTAAACAAATGAGGGCATTTCCGCCCTCGAGTCGTACTGCTTCATAAAGGTCAATTGGAATGGTCTGTAAACCAGCCAATAGAATCAAGGCTGCAAATGGAGTTGTTTTCCAAACATCTGCCCATACGGTAGCTATCCAAGCAAGGTTAGGATCGCCAAGAATATTTAGTGAACCTATTCCAGCAATCTGAGTGAAATGATCAACTGGTCCATAAGGTGTATTGAAGATCCATCGCCAACCAAGCGCCATCACTGTGGTTGGCAAGGCCCAAGGAATGAGTGTCAAAGTTCGAACCACAGCTCGACCTCGCCAGCGCTGGTCCAATAGCAGAGCGATGCATAGCGCAAGTATCAGCTCAAGACCAACAGACACTCCCGCAAAACGTAGTGTTTGGCCAAGGTCTTGCCAAAAACGCTGATCCTGCAGTAAGCGCAGCCAATTCGCACCGCCATTTGGAATCGCAATTAACCCAGTCATTACGGAGTTGGCATGGAAACTAAGCCATGCATAGCGAAATAAGGGGCCCACAAAGACAACCAGAAGCAGCAACAGAGCTGGAAGTAAAAGGAAGGCAATCATGATTGCTTTCCTGCAGAGATAAGAATTTGTTTGGTGTTGGCGGTAGCAACATTCATTCCATCCTCAGCTGTTATCTCGCCGGTAAGGACGCTACTGAGTTGACGAGTTAATACATCGCTAATTTGTCCATATAGCGGCGTTTCAGGCCTTGGAGAAACAACTTTCAGCGCTCGGCCGAATTCAGCGAGGATGGGTTTTCGTTGAAGCAATTGAGGATCATCAATCACACGCTGTTGCGTAGGAGAATACCCATAGTTGAGAAACAATTCCTTTTGTGCAGACTCACTTGTAAGGAAGCGAATTGCTTCGATCGAGGCATCCACATGTGAAGACCCTTGTAGAACCGTGAGCCCCCAGCTTCCAAGCGTTGCGGTGGAGTACCCGGGTTTAGAAACCATGGTGGTAATACCAACATTTCCCTTAACAGAACTATCTGATTTTTGAAGTTCAGCCCAGGCGTAGGGCCAGTTCCGCATGAATGCGGCATCTCCTACCTTGAAACTCTGAAGAGCCTCAGCTTCTGCATAATTGGTGACTGCCCTTGGACTGATACCTTGATCGATCAGCCCGCGTAGCCAAGCCGCTGCTTCCACACCAGGTTGTAAATCTAAACCAATTTGATTTTCATTAGCCTGCAGCCATTCCCCTCCAAATCCATCAATCATTTCTAAATAGACACAACTAAGGCCCTCATACTGTCGTCCTTGCCAGACATAACCCCAATCAACTTTTTTCTCCTTTTGTAGAGATTGACTTATTTGAACCAATTCATCTGGAGTTTCTGGTGGTCGTTCCATTAGGTCAGTTCTGTAGTAAAGCAAACCCATATCTGCAGTCATAGGCCAACGATAAAGATGCCCGTCATAAGAGTTTCCCTTCCGTGCCCCTATAGCCAAAGAATCAACATCTTTCTCACTAAAATAATTTTCCAAAGGTTCCATCCAGCCCGCTGCCGCATACTTCGACAGCCAGGTAACATCCATCAATAAACCATCAAATGTGGCTTTTCCCAAAAGCAAACTACTAATCGCTAAATCAGACATTGCATCTGTTTCCAATGGCCCCCTAATAACACGCAGATTGATCTCACCACGGTGCTCTTGATTAAATTGCTTTACTAAATCCTTAGTAGCATCAGCAAATGGGGCTGCCATCAAGAAGGAAACTGATTCAATCGCTCTTACTCGAGCAAGAGCAAAACCAGTACTACAGATTAGAACAATCACTAGTGATGCTAAAATCTGCCAAATAAAATAATTTTTCCTCACAACTAATCACCATTCTTGCCTTCAAGAGCATCCATTTGCTCACTCACCCAATCACTCACGGTGAAGCTTTCAACAGCATTACTCATTCTACTCATCCTTTCAATTTGTTCCTCTTTCGGCATTTCCAAAGCCCGTTCAATTGCCTCATCCATCTGTCGATGTGAGTAAGGATTGGTCAAAATTGCACCATCAAGAACAACAGACGCACCTGTAAACTCTGAGAGCACTAGTACACCATCTCGATCCTTACGTGCAGCTGCATATTCCTTAGCAACTAAATTCAATCCATCACGCAGTGGTGTAATCCAACAGATGTCTGAACGAGTAAACCAAGCAACCATTTCTTCATACGGTATGCGTCGTGTTGAAAAGCGAATAGGAACCCAATCAATCAAGCTAAATCGCCCGTTAATTCGACCTGCAGTTTCTTCGATGGTACGTTGCGTGTCTTCGTAGATTTTCATACCACTTGCAGCTGCCACACAAGCAAGCATAAGCACGACTTTTCCATGCCAATCCTGTCGATGTTCAAGTAAACGTTCAAAGGCGAGTAAGAGCTCTTCATTGCCCTTGGTGTAATCAACACGGCTAGCAGAAAGGATTAGTTTTCTACCCTTCTTAGTGTCATCATCAATATGAGCAGCTAATTCTTGAACATCAGCTCGAACTGAAAGCTCTTGAATGACATCTGGTGATGTCCCTACTGGAGATGACAAGAGCTGAATCTTACGTCCCTTATAATTTAAACAAGGGGTTTCAGATGGTTCCGTCAAAGCGGAACCTGTTGGAGCGAATCTTGAATTAACAGGTTGCTTGGAGCCTTTTTCAGCACCTAATAAACAGCTGGCAGCTCGGGCAAAGTTCTCGGTATACCTTGGTATATGAAATCCAACCACATCGCAGCTTAAAAGGCTTTCAAGAATTTGTTCACGCCATGGCAAAATGGCGAAAACATCATTTCCAGGGAATGGTGTGTGATGGAAGAATGCAATCTTTAGGTCTGGCCTTAATTCTCTGATATAACCTGGAACAAGCCACAAGTTGTAGTCATGAATCCACACAGTTGCCGATTCCGCAGCTTGATAACAAGCAGCTTTGGCAAAACGCAGATTAACTTCTTCGAAGATGCCCCAATCAGCATTGTTTACGTTAAAGTGTGTTGGAAAAGTATGCAATATTGGCCAAAATGATTCTTTTGACGTAACGTGATAAAAACTTGTTATCTGATTTTCTTCTAACGGAATTCTACACAATGTAAATGGCTTCGGATCGGACATTGAGATGCTTTCATCAGCCGCATCTTCAACACTGTCTACTTCCCTCCAAGCAATCCACGTCCCATTTTCTCGCGTCCGAAATAAATTTCTTAGCGTTGGAATGATACCGTTTGGGCTTTTCTGATCGCACCAAATCCTGTTGCCATTTTCATCCTTACCTTCATCAAAAGGCGTGCGATGGTACAAAAGAATGAAAGGACTTTGCCCTTTTGTGACCGCCATGCTTCACCTCCCTTTGCTGGCTCTACCGAGCCATGGTCAACATCCCATCTCTAACACGCGCAGGGCGCTCAACTGGTTTGTAACTCGTTGAGGCGGCTAAGTACCTCGTTGGCATGACCAACTGGACGCACTCCTGTCCAAACAGCCTGAAGAACGGACTCTGGGTCGATGATGAACGTGTGACGCATTGAGTATGGAGCCATCCAGGAACCGTAAGCCTTACTTACAACACCATCCGAATCGGAAAGCAAGGGAAACTTCAACTCCTCAGAGCTGCAAAACGATTCGTGATCACTTACTGAATCTGCACTGATGGCAACAACCTCAGCTCCTTGCTTTTTGAACTTTGGCAACGCTTCCTGAAAGCCATGGGCTTCGATCGTGCAGCCAGAGGTGAAGTCTCTTGGGTAGAAATAAACCACGAGCCAACGTCCCTGAAGGCTCGTCAAACTCCAGTGCTTTTGTTCTGGATTAGCACTACTGAAACCCGGTAGATCAAAATCTGGCGCTTTGATTCCAATCTCTGGAGAAATGCCACCCAGAGCCTTGGCACGAGCAGGAGCCAATAAAAAAATCCCTGCTCCCAGAACTGCAGTCTGGAGTAGGGATCGTCTTTTCATGTAACTACTGGAAGTCCTATAACTCTAGAGAGACTCAGAGTTTTGCGAGATTGACTCCCAGTGAGCGAGCGTAAGCACCCAACCCCTTCTTCTGGATGGTCTTAAGGGCCCGAGTGGTAATACGAATGTTGATCCAGCGTTTTCCCTCTGCCCACCACAGACGACGCTGCTGCAGGTTGGCCTGCTGCAGCTTCTTGGTACGTATGTGGGAGTGGCTCACAGCCATGCCGTTGTTAGCGCGAGTACCTGTGAGCTGACACACCCGTGACATAACGGCGTCCTTAAGAAAGCAATGGCCAATGACCGAGCAACAACACTAGCAAAGTGTCTGCTCAGAAGCCTCTCTCCATTAATCGAGACATCAGCTGCAAATTGTTGGTTTGGAAATTTGCAAGCTCCTTGGGATCCAAACCTCCTACTGAAAGCTTTGCTGTTTCGTAAAGATGTTGAGCCAGATCTCGTGCAAGCATTTCGCTTGGTGATTGCCCTGCATCACCAACGATGACCCCCCCGGATTGAAGTTTGAGCAGACCCTCCACGAGGGGATGCTTTTGATTCACGAGCAACACGTGATAATCAGGCAAACCCGGTAGTCGCTGGTCCATTAATGCGCCTATATCGTTCATCCGACGCATTTGTTCTGGAAGCAAAATCAGAGCAGCAGGCCCTTCTGATCCAGATTTGAGGGCTTGAACCTGAACCGTGACTTTCTCGTTAGATAAAGCATTTTTGATTAACTTTCGCAAGCTTTCGCTTTTTGTTTCCCCTTCACCATCACTCAACTCTGGGGTTTCTTCCTTAAGAGATGCATCCAACTCAGCATCAACTCGCTGAAATTTCAATTCTTCATGTCGAGACTCAAGCCAAGGGATGAACTGACTATCAATCACTGTGTCGGCGTACAGAACTTCTCGTTCCTGAGATATCCATAGATTGAGTGCTGCTGATTGTGAAATTTCGTCGGTACAATACAAAATTATTTTTTCATCTTCAGGAAGCCGCCCACGATACCCAACAAGAGTGGTGAAGTTGCGATCATTTCCCTCAATGGGATCGGGATTGTCGTCAGTTGAGATGGCTGCACTTGTGGCAAACATCACCAGTTCCTCAACCTGCTCAGCAAATTTGTCATCTTCCATAGCTCCGATTTTTACGAAAGGAGCTAACGACTCCCAAGCTTCTGCGTACGCTTGTGGATCATCTTTTTTAAGACTACGAAGACGGTCAGAGACTTTCTTGGCTACAAAATTACCAATTGAACGCACCCGTCGATCGGTCTGCAGTGCACTTCTGCTTACATTTAATGGGATATCTGGAGAATCAATCACTCCCCTTAATGGCAGCAGATAGCGTGGTACAACCTCCTTAATTGAATCGCTCACGAACACTTGATTGCAGTACAGCTTGATTTCCCCTTTTTCCCAATCAGCCCTACCTGTTTGCTTGGGAAAGAAGAGAATACCTTGTAAATTGTACGGATAATCGGTATTTAGATGGACCCAAAGCAAGGGATCACCTTGAAATGGATAAAGGTAATTGTAAAGATCAATATAATCTTGATCCGATAGCTCCCGAGCATTCTTCCGCCATGGAGCCACCATTTTATTAATTGTTTCCCCTTCAAGCTGAACAGGAACTGACATAAAATCGCAGTACGTATTGATTAGCGTACGAATTCTTGCTGGCTCTATATATTCTAATTCTTCCTCCATTAGATGCAGGATTACATCGGTTCCTGCATCTGCACGCTCTGCGCCTGTGAGGTTGAAATTGGGAGAACCATCGCATGACCAGCGCACGGCTTCATGGTTGGATTTAGCAGATTTGGTGAGCAATTCAACGCGCTCAGCCACCATAAAACTTGAATAAAATCCTAAACCAAAATGTCCAATAATGGCATCATCTTCTTGCTTATATTTCTCAAGAAAATCTTCAGCGCTAGAAAATGCAACTTGATTAATGTAGCGCTTTACTTCATCTGCCGTCATGCCAATTCCGTTATCGGAAATGGTAAGAGTTTTGGCTTCCCGGTCTACGTGAATTTTGATAGTGCCATCATCTCCTTCGCTGCAGTCTCCAGCCATTGCCGCCATTCGACGCTTGCTGATGGCATCAACACCATTGCTAACAAGCTCCCGTAGAAACACCTCATGGCCGGAATAAACAGCCTTCTTGATAATCGGGAATATATTCTCGGTGTGGATCTGTATTTGACCCTGTTCGTCCAACACCGTCATCACAAAACCTATAAAAGTCGATTTTAGAGACACACCCCACTGAGCACAACAGGCTGTTGAGGGGGTTCTCCGAACCTTAGTTCAAGAATTGTGCTTATCTGCACTCACTGATGTCAACATAGAGACAATTCTATGGGCATATAACTCCGGAAGAAATCAAAATCAGAACCCCAAGAAAACGATTATTCTTGCTATACTACCAATTAATAACATTTAATTTACTTTTAAAGTATAATATAAATATCAAAGTTTCAACATCATCAATTAACTGATGTCTTTGAGATTGTCGGACATCAACTAGGCGTTTGTAGGTCTGCACGCTCCTCAGGAAGGATGGCATTAGCTACGGGGCAGACTTGAAGACAAATGCCACAGTCGATACAGGTATCAAAATCAATCCAGTAAAAATCAGTTCCTTTTTTGTTTTTCCCACTCCCTGGGTTGATGCAGGCAACGGGACAAGCATCAACACAGTCAGCAACGCCCTCGCAGATGTCAGTGACGATCGTGTGTGCCATAGCAGTCGTTTGTCTTTCCTTGGCAATCTAATCAGAGAGCCAGTCGATGGTGCTGCACCCCGAAGCCATGAGACGCTGATCTGCTTCTTCACGATTGCAACAAGGCTTGAGATCACATTGAGCAACTTGTCCTTGTGCATGCCAGCTGGTCTGTTTCAACAGCGCTTTCTCAAGACTTGAATCATCACTCCAGCAAACTAAAACAGTGGATTCTTTGTTTGTATTTTCGGAACTCGTGCCAGGGAGATCACGAATATCGTCAAGGCAGAAACTAAATCCCACACCCCCAGCATTCACCTCGCTTTCTCCGCATCGCTCTACCAAACCGTCATATCGTCCTCCACGGGCAATGACCACCGGAGCTGAAACCCCCTGACAAACCAGCTGAAATACCAAGCCGTCATACAGCTCATGGTGAGGGTGAAAGGTTGGATCTAATTGAAGTGCCAGAGATTGTTGATGAGCAAGTGGACTGAGATGCACAAATAATCGCTTTAGTTCATTGAGAACAGGTTGTTCGCCAAAGCTTTCACCCAACAGATCAAGAATGGTCATGGGGGTGCCACGACAATCCAAAAGGTTCACCAGCCGCCTTAGATCTGCCGCTTCTAGCCCTATCGCTTCAAGTCCAAGCCGGTCGTACTGAATTAAGCAGCTACGGATCTCTTCCCTAATCGGTTGCTCAAAGGGGTCTAAAACCAATTCCATTAAAGCGGTATGGCCAATCAAGAGTTGCGGCCGATGCTCTTCCAGCAGCGAGAGAGCATTCATAGCTTCCAAGAGCAGCGTTAGAAGTTCAAGTTCCGCTGCCAGATCTTTAACGCCAAAAAGCTCTACACCGCTATGCAGTTTTTCTTCAATGCATAGCCCCCCCTCTTCTGCTGTACGGCTCTCAAAAATGGTTCCGCAAGCACAGAGTCGCAGCGGTCTAGGTCGATCCTTCAGTCTTGTGCAGGCCGCTCTAGCAATCGATGCCGTCATCTCTGGACGAAGACCGAGCGGGTCATCAGCGACGAGTCGAACCACGTCATGGCTTGCAATCGCACCACCGGCCATCAGTGTGTCGAGGCGTTCCACCTGTGGTGGCGAAACCTCGTCATATCCCCAATGGCGATAGACCGTCGCCAACTGTTCCCTTAAATGCTGATTTTGTTGGACTTGCTTCGGATTCAGATCTCGAGCGCCCGTGGCGGGTTGCAGGGCCATCCAGCTAGTCAATGAATCATGAACAACGATCCTATGACTGCCGAACCTCAGCGCCATAAAGCTTGGGTGGCAAGGCGTTCACGCAAGCAAGCTCTTGCTTGAGTGGGAGAAGGAGTCCTGGTGACGTTGCAAGAATTCTTCCATTCACCACATCAAATGGGGAGTCTTTGTAATCACCAACGGAACCACCAGCACAAGCCACCAATGCAGCTCCAGCAGCAAGATCCCAAGGTGCCAATCCGCGCTCCCAGTAGCCATCCAGTCGCCCTATGGCCACAAAAGCAAGATCAACAGCAGCGGCTCCACCCCGACGAACACCCCGACAACGATGGGTTAACCAACAAAACTCGGCGTAATTGTTATCGATAAGTTCATGCCTGTCATAAGCAAATCCAGTAACAAGAAGGCTGTCCCGCAAGTTGATGCAGTCACTAACGTGAATTGGGCTGTCGTTCAGAAAGCTCCCTTGGTTGGGTGAACACCAATAGGTCTCGTTGAGGAATGGCACTGCCACTGATCCCAGCAGTGGTTGCCCCTTCCAGATCAATCCAACTGATGTAGCAAAGAATGGATAACCGTGGGCGAAATTCGTGGTTCCGTCGAGAGGGTCGACGCACCAGCACAAAGAGCCTGGTGTCCCGCTAGAGCCAGATTCTTCAGCAAGGATTGCAATCGTTGGAGTGTGTTCTTTCAGATATTCGAGAACGACTTTCTCAGCGGCAAGATCGGCGTTGGTGACCAAGTCGCCTACGCGACCCTTACTTTCGATGCTGCTGAGGCGGCCGTAATGCTGCATGAGCACGGCGGCTCCCAGGTTTGAAGCCGTTCGGGCTACCTCCGCAAGCTGTTGCTGGCTAGATGCATCCAGAGCAGCCTCGATGGCAACTTGCCGGCAATCAAGTGCATCAGTCATCACTCCTCCTCCAAAGGAAGGCCAGGACGAACCTGACCACGACCGAAATGACGTCCGAACTGCAATTCATAAACCTCATCTTCATCTTGAGTGACCGCTTCGAGAGGACCGATCGCTCTTGCAACGCAAAGCAATCCATAACCCTGTTGCCTGAGCTCTTTTGAAAGTCCCATGGCCTCGGCCTGATCGAGCTCTCCCCTTTGAACTCTTACCGCGCAGGACGTGCAGCAGCCATTACGGCAAGAGAAAGGAAGTGGATCTCCCTGCTGCTCAAAACTTTGGAGAATGTATTCCCCTTCCGGGACCTGATGGGTGATGGTTCGTCCAGCCTGAGGCCAGTGAATTGTGACTGTGTGGCTTGGTCTCATATCAGGCCCTCAGGAAACGCCCTGCTACATTCTCACTTCAGCCACTGGAGAGGTGGCCGAGTGGTCGAAGGCGCAGCACTGGAAATGCTGTATAGGGGCAACTCTATCGAGGGTTCGAATCCCTCCCTCTCCGTTAGCTAACATTCAACCCCTTGCATCGTGAGGGGTTTTTTGTTGGGAGCTCATACTTCACTAAAGATAGCTCTTTAAAGTCAATATCGAACCAGTTTTCCACTCAACAAATAACCACAAATGCATTAATACTATATTTAGCTTAGTTTAATGCTAAGATTTGTACGTTGGCGACAAAAAAATGATTTAAAATGCTTGCTATTTCACTAAAAAAACTTAATCAAATAGATTAATCACCCAAAACGTCCTGAAACATAATCTCGGGTGGCCTGCTGCAATGGGGCATTGAAAATTTTGTCGGTGTCATTGAATTCCACGAGATAACCAACTTTTCCTGACCCACCCTCAACAGCTTCAGCATTAAAGAAAGCAGTCATATCACTCACACGGACAGCCTGTTGCATGTTGTGAGTCACGATCACGATTGTGAAACTCTTCTTCAGCTCATGGATGGTTTCTTCAATCTTCAAGGTAGAGATAGGATCAAGCGCAGAACAGGGTTCATCCATCAAGATCACTTCAGGTTCAATGGCAATGGTGCGTGCGATGCAAAGACGCTGCTGTTGACCACCTGAAAGTGAATTTCCAGATTCCTTGAGCTTGTCTTTGCATTCATCCCATACTGCTGCCTGACGCAGTGAACGCTCAACTAATTCATCCATATCGCCGTTATAGCCATTAATACGTGCACCAAAAGCTATATTTTCATAGATACTCTTCGGAAAAGGATTAGGTTGCTGAAAAACCATTCCAATACGTCGGCGAACTTCAACTGGATCAACCTCAGGAGCATATAAATCTGCACCATCAAAAAGGATTCTACCCTTGAGCGAACAACCATCAATTAAGTCATTCATCCTATTAATGGCGCGTAAGATAGTGGACTTTCCACAACCCGAGGGGCCAATAAATGCTGTTACTTGACCTCTTGGAATATCACAAAAAACATTTTTTAATGCCTCAAAGTCTCCATAGCTAATAGTAGTATTTTGAATGGATAGGCAAATATCCGAATTTGTATTAGTTGATTCAGAGGATGATGTAGCTGTCATGGCTGGAGAGAAAATCAGGACCGGCGGATAATGGAGTTAATACCGTTGATGGTGGAGATCATTTGCTAGCAAACCGCCCAAGCCAGCGAGCCAGCAAATTAAGAGCCAATATGAATACAACGAGAATAAAAGACGCTGACCAGGCGAGTTGATTTTGGAGATCATAAGGCTGAGCGGAAAAATTATAAATTAAGACGGATAAAGTTGCAATGGGATCAAAGAGCCCATTAGGCCAAAATGGAGAAAAAAGCGCCGTAAAAATCAATGGTGCTGTTTCACCAGCGGCCCTAGCAATTGACAACACCACACCAGTTGCAATTGGTGTGAATGCCTTAGGGAGTGTGATTTGGCTTACTGTCACGAAACGCGACGCACCTACTCCAAGGGCAGCACGCCTTAGGTCATTAGAAACAAGTTTCAGGCCTTCATCCGTTGTCTTGACCACAGTGGGCAGCATTAACACAGAGAGAGCTGTTCCTCCTGCAATTGCACTAAAGGTATTGCCAAAAAGAATACGCGTAGAAACAATCACTCCATAAACGAAAACACCCGCAATAATTGATGGAACACCAGCAAGAACATTAGTTCCGAAACGAATGAACTGCGAAAAACCACGTCCTGTGGAGTATTCCGCTAAGTAAATTCCACCTCCGACGCCAATTGGGATAGCAATTAATGCCGCAATTGATGTGACAATAATACTCCCAAGAATTGCATTACCGAAACCACCACCTTCTCCGCCAGGAGGTGGTGGAAGCTTGGTTAATAGATCCAAGTTGAAGGTTGAAATTCCTTTTATTAAAATGTAAGCAAGGACTGCAATCAGAGGCAAAACGCACAGGAATGAAAATAATCCTGCCAATACTGATAAAAGGCGACTGAAAACGTTTCGCTTATACCAGCTTTTATAGTTAAGATCGGGGACGCCTTTTGGCGGCATTGGAATTGAGTGATATTTCATGGATCAATACTTTAGGCTCAGACGTTTTACAAGCCATTGCGCCAGTACATTGACTAGCAAAGTTAGGACCATCAAAACAAAAGCTGCATACATCAGTGAGGAGAGTTGTCCTACATCTGCCTCTCCAAACTGATTCGCCAGCATTGCTGAAATGGTATTTCCTGGAGCTAACAATGACCAACTAAAAACGTTTGAGTTTCCGATAATCATTGTGACGGCCATGGTTTCTCCCATTGCTCTTCCAAGGGCAAGCATCACTCCACCCACAATTCCTGATATCGCTGCGGGCAGGATGACATTTAAAATGGCTCCCCATCGGGTCGCGCCAACGCCATAAGCTGCTTGGCGAAGACTCATCGGCACTTGATTTAGTGAATCACGTGCTATGGCTGTAATGATCGGTAAAATCATCACAACCAGAATTAAGATAGCCGGCGTAATTCCTGGACCCAATGGTTCAGTGCTGAAAATAGGAATCCAACCAAAATCCTTATGTAAAAACATAAGGAATGGTCGAATAAGAGGTTCTAAAATAAAGATTGCCCATAAACCTAAAACAACTGAGGGAATGGCTGCAAGCAGCTCCACCATCAATCCAATGATATTTCTAATTTTTAGTGGAATAATATTTTCTGTAATAAATATTGCAGTGCCTACACCCAAAGGAACAGCAATGACCAATGCCAAAAGAGAGGTCACAAGCGTTCCATAGATCGCCGTGAAGGCTCCGTATTCGTCATCAACAGGATTCCAGTTGGAGGTGATCAAAAACTTCAGTCCGTACCGCCCCATCGACTCCAATGAACCCCAAAACACCACGACAAGGATGGAAATCAGGATCAGCGCAACCATCGAGGCCATGACCACGACCAATTTCTGGAAACTGCCATCCACCAACTTTTCCGCTGGTGGTCTGCTGCGAAGCAGGTATTGAGCCTTGGATTGGGTCACTCTGCTGGCGGACAGATTGCCGAACCGTACCCGTGCGCCGGCTGTTTTGCAGGTAAGCGAAAGAACACCACAGGATTCATCCACAGAGGAGCTTGGTGATTGGAGTTTGGCCCGTTAGCTTGGAGACACCAAATGCGCGGTTATGGGCCGGATCGTCGGAATCGACCTGGGAACCACGAACTCCGTCGTCGCCGTGCTCGAAGCGGGTCGACCGGTTGTGATTGCCAACGCGGAAGGCACAAGGACAACTCCATCGGTTGTTGGTTACACCAAAGAAGATGAGCTGCTGGTTGGTCAGCCCGCTAGGCGCCAACTCGTTCTCAACCCTCGCAATACGTTTTCCAATCTCAAGCGCTTTGTTGGTCGGGCCTGGGATGAACTCGACGACAACACGCTCACCGTTCCCTACACGGTGAGCGCAAACAACCAGGGCAACGTTCGTGTGGCCTGTCCTCAGACCGAACGGGAATATGCCCCTGAAGAGCTTGTTTCGAGCATCTTGCGCAAGCTTGTAGATGACGCCAGCACCTACCTAGGCGAAACGGTTGATGCAGCCGTTCTCACCGTTCCGGCTTACTTCAATGATGCCCAACGTCAGGCCACTCGAGACGCGGGACGCCTTGCCGGATTGTCGATTGAACGGATTCTCAATGAGCCAACGGCTGCAGCCCTTGCCTACGGCTTTGATCGCAGTGCTGTTCGTCGCGTTCTCGTTTTCGATCTGGGTGGAGGCACATTTGATGTCTCGCTCCTTCGGATCGCTAATGGTGTCTTCGATGTGAAGTCCACCAATGGCGACACCCAATTGGGTGGCAATGACTTTGATCAACTGATCGTTGATTGGCTTGCCGATTCCTTTTTCCAGCACAATCAAATTGATCTGCGTAGGGATCGTCAAGCGCTTCAACGTCTCACTGAAGCCGCTGAAAAAGCCAAGCAAGAACTCTCAGGCGTGTCCACCACACCGATTTCCCTTCCCTTTATTGCAACCGGTCAGGAAGGCCCTCTTCACATCGAGACCACCCTCGATCGCAAAACATTTGAAAGCCTCTGCCCTGATTTGCTTGATCGATTACTAACTCCCGTCCAGGCTGCTCTGCGCGACTCGGGCTGGCTTGCAGAAGACATTGATGACGTTGTGCTTGTGGGTGGCAGCACACGGATGCCGATGGTGATGCAGCTCGTGCGGACTTTGATTCCTCAAGACCCTTGTCAATCCGTCAATCCCGATGAAGTTGTGGCTGTGGGTGCAGCCGTTCAGGCCGGAATCATCACTGGTGAGCTTAGAGATCTGCTGCTGAATGACGTCACACCCCTGTCTCTTGGCTTGGAAACCGTGGGTGGCCTCATGAAGGTATTGATCCCTCGGAATACACCAATTCCAGTACGTCAATCCGACGTGTTCAGCACCTCAGGAGCAAATCAATCTTCTGTTGAAATTCACGTTTGGCAAGGTGAGCGTCAAATGGCGCAAGACAACAAGTCATTAGGACGTTTCCGTCTATCAGGTATTCCGCCTGCACCACGTGGTGTGCCCCAGATTCAAGTGGCGTTTGATATCGACGCCAACGGGATTCTTCAAGTGAGTGCGACAGATCGAACCACAGGTCGAAAGCAATCCGTCACGATTCAGGGGGGGTCGAATCTCAACGAAGATGAATTGAAAGCACTCCTTGCCGAAGCGGAAGCGCGCTCTGATGAAGACCGCCGCCGCCGTGCTGCGATTGAGCGGCGCAATTCAGCCCTTACTTTGGTAGCGCAAGCGGAGAGACGCTTGCGTGATGCCGCCCTTGAACTCGGTCCCTACGGCGCTGAACGGCAGCAAAGAGCCGTTGAAATGGCCATGCGGGATGTTCAGGATTTGCTTGAGCAGGATGATCCTCAGCAATTAGAGATGGGCGTGAGCGGCCTTCAAGAAGCTCTCTTCGGTTTGAACCGCCGCCTTTCAGCAGAACGAAGCAGCGATACCGGTCCGTTGCAGGGCATTCGCAGCACGCTGGGAACGCTCAAAGACGAACTCTTCGCAGACGATGATTGGGATGATGACCCTTGGTCCACGGGTAACAGTCGTTCCAGTGAACGAATAAGAAGTGGACGTCGTGGAATCGACCCCTGGGATGATGACTTCTATCGCTGAGCCCGATTATTGGGCCCTCCTTGGTCTCGATCCAGGCAGTGATGGAGACTCACTGAAGAGTGCTTTCAGGCGTGAAGCAAGACGCTGGCACCCCGATCTCAACGGAAACGATCGGCAGGCTGAAGAGCGATTCAAACTCATCAACGAGGCCTATGCCGTCCTCAGTGATCACGACAGGCGCGTCGCCTGGGAGCTCCGTCGCACCGGTCGCAGTAGTAGCCAAGACCCGTTTGCTTCAGGGTTCCCTGATTTCGAGAACTATCTCGCCGTTGTTCTGGGAATCGGTGACCCTCCAGAGCCAGATCGCGACGAAGCCACCCACAATGAAAGTCAAAGGCAAGCGGAGCGCAGACCAACCCCATCTCCCCAACCTCCACCTCCTGTTCGATCACAAGACAATCTCGAAACAACAGTTGTCTTGACTCCTGACCAGGCCCTTCACGGCACAGCTGTGAATCTGGAGCTCTCCGATGGAACTGTGATCGAGGTGGATACTCCTCCATTCGCAGGAGATGGCTGGCGCCTCCGCTTGGAGGGAGTTGCACCTGGTGGACGTGATCATTTTTTGCAGCTGCAGTGTGTAACCGCTGAGGGCCTACGTATTGATGGACTGCGCGTTCTGTACCGATTGGAACTGTTCCCTCCCGATGCGGCGCTTGGATGCGCGGTGGATGTTCCAACGCTGTCCGGATCGGTCACCCTTCAAGTGCCTCCAGGTTCATCGAGTGGCCGCCTACTGCGACTACGAGAACGCGGCCTGGCCTGGAACGACCGACAAGGCGATCAGTTGGTGGAGGTGGTCATCGTGATTCCTGCCCGTCTAAGCGATGACGAACAAGCGTTGTACCAGAGGCTCCAAGAACTGAGCTTGGATCAAGGTCGGATCTAACCCAGGACTCTCGGTGAGAGACTGAAAGCGACCTCAAACAGCTCATGCTCGTTCACGTCCTTCTTTACGACGCCGGTCAGGACAGTGAGGGCATTCATTCCCTTGAGCTTTCTGGCCAGACCGTGGTTTTGATGTTCGAAAACTGCGACGATGCCGAACGATATGCAGGCCTTTTAGAGGCCCAAGATTTCCCTACTCCAACGGTTGAAGCTCTCGATCAACACGAGGTAGAACTTTTCTGCACTGAGGCTGGATATGAAGCTCGACTCGTCGAAACAGGTTTCGTACCTAAATCAGATGACGAGCGCTTAATGCTTGCTCCTCCTACTGCCAATCGCGACGTCAGCAATTGGCAAACTGAAGATCAACCAGGTGATGGCGTTCCACCAACAAGCCCAAGTGATGGTCTTGATGATGTCCGACGTCGCTTGGAGGGTTTGCTGTGAATCCGTCTGAAAATCGCGGATACCTCACAACAGAGCAGTCAAATCACCGCAGTGCTGATTTGGACATGTTGTCCACAATCGATCTAGTGAAGCTGTTCATCGATGAGGATCGCAAACCACAATTAGCTGTTGAAGGTGCTTCTGAAGCCCTCAGTGCTGCAGTCGATGCTGTGGCATCGCGGTTAAGCAAAGGCGGGCGACTGTTTTATATCGGAGCAGGAACCTCGGGTCGTCTTGGTGTTTTGGATGCTGCTGAATGCCCCCCCACCTTTTGCAGCCCACCTGAACTGGTTCAAGGTGTTTTGGCTGGAGGTGCTCCGGCCCTTCTGCGCAGTTCTGAGGGACTTGAGGATCTAGAGACAGCAGGTGTAGACGATCTCAAAGGACATCAATTCAGAGCAGATGATTGTTTAGTAGGTATTGCCGCTGGTGGCACCACGCCCTACGTATGCGGTGCACTCCAATACGCCGTGGATTTAAAAGCCTTGGCCATCGCAATGGCCTGCGTTCCCGCAGAACAAGCGCCCATGCCCTGCCACCTGGACATCCGCTTGATCACCGGACCTGAATTGCTAACCGGATCAACACGTTTGAAGGCGGGAACTGCCACAAAAATGGCACTCAACATTCTTTCCACCGGGGTAATGGTCAAGTTGGGAAAGGTCTATGGAAACCGCATGGTTGATGTCGCTGCTAGCAACAGCAAACTTGTTGACCGCTCATTGAGGATTTTGAGTGATCTCGTTGGCTTATCACGCGAGCAGGGACTTCCCCTGCTTACCAAAGCGAAGGGATCAGTTAAACGGGCCCTGGTGATGGCGGCTGGATCCATGGATCTTCAAGAGGCCGAAACCTTGCTGGATCATTTCGATGGCAACTTACGCACAGCCCTTGGTTCGATCGGAATCACCCTGAATGCAGAAGTTCATTGAGCTTGTGCGCTGGTTGCTGGTCCCCAATAGGCACTTGTGAATAAATCCAGGCGATGCCTAGTAGCCGCAGGAACGACATCTGGAGGCGTCATCAATGCATCTTTGAGGGCGTGATGAGCAGGAGAAGAAGGGCGTTCACGGCCTAATTTCTCCATGAGAGCGAAGAGGATTGGCCCTGTTGCAGTGGCATTGGCTTTGAGGTTGCCAATGATCATCTCAACGGTCACAGCATCGTGCTCTTTATGCCAACAATCAAAATCGGTAACCATGCTCAGGGAGGCGTAGGCGATTTCGGCTTCTCTCGCTAAACGGGCTTCCGTGTGATTCGTCATGCCGATCACATCACAACCCCAGTTGCGATACAGCTCACTTTCCGCTCTCGTCGAAAACGCTGGACCTTCCATGCACAGATAGGTGCCACCACGATGCAGCCGATGTCCAGAAGGCATTTCTGTCGATGCTGCAGATGAAAGCAGATCACTCAACCGCTCGCAAAACGGATCAGCAAGGCTGACGTGGGCGACGCAGCCATCGCCAAAGAAAGATTGAGGCCTCTGCACCGTTCTGTCGATGAACTGGTTGGGAACAACCATGTCGCGAGGGCGCAGATGTTCCTGAAGAGATCCAACGGCTGAAACCGAGATGAGCCAGCGCACCCCTAAGGACCTCATGGCCCAGATATTGGCCCGATAGGGAACTTCGCTTGGAAGCAGGTGATGTGAACGCCCATGGCGAGCAAGAAACACCACCTCAACTCCATTCAGTTGGCCGACGCGCAAACAATCAGAAGGAACACCGAATGGAGTGTCCAACGTGACTTCTTGAACAGATTCGAGTCCATCGATCGCATACAAGCCGCTACCACCGATCACACCAACTCGAGCGTCTTGGAGGGAGGAATGGAGTGTGGTCATGGTTTAAAACGGCGGACCTTGACACTCATCTTGCTCGCTTGCCTAAGATCCGTTTTTGCTTTTGGTGCCTTGACGACAGTCCTGATGAAAACGGATGCCGGCCAGATCAAGCTGGACATGTTCGATCAAGATGCGCCGAACACCGTCGCCAATTTTGTGAAGCTCGCGCGCGAAGGTTTCTACGACGGTCTTGCCTTCCATCGCGTCATCGATGGTTTTATGGCTCAGGGTGGATGCCCAAACAGCCGTGAAGGCGCAAAAGGGATGCCTGGAACAGGCGGCCCTGGCTACACCATTAATTGCGAAATCAATAGTCGGAAGCATGCTCCCGGCATTCTTTCTATGGCCCATGCCGGCAAGAACACGGGCGGAAGCCAATTTTTCATTGTTCATGAAGCTCAGCCCCACCTCGATGGTGTTCACACCGTGTTTGGACAAACCGGTGACATGGATGTTGTTCTCGCCTTGAAAAACGGCAGTCGCATTGAAACCGTCACGGTGAGTGACTGATCCATTAGGACCAGTGAATCAGGATCGGTTGGCCAGACTCTTCTGACCAGCCGTTTTTTTTGTCGTTCTGCAGAGAAGCCAAGTCCCTGTCTTCCCGATTGAGTTGCAATGAAGGATGGAGACGCTGTTCCGCTTTCGCTGTTTTCAAGAAGCCGAGCCTTTTTGTTTCTGTCCAAGACGCCAAAGATTTGAGAAATTGCTCAATCGAGGCATTGTCACCAGAAACAGTCCAAACAAATTGAGGACGCTCCCAAAGTGCAAGCAATCTTGGTGTTTGCTCTGGTTGCAATGTAAGACTTAATTTCGACGCCAACATCTCAGCTCTTTTCAAAAGATCCGGGAGCTTGGCGATCATAATCTCGCCACAATCCCAGGCTAGAGTTACAACATCAGCAGAGCTATTCTCATTGAATAGATGTCCTAATTTGTCTCTTTTTGTAGCCAAGTAATTGGCATTATAATCACCTGGATTGATAATAAGTGGGATTCGACTCACAACTTCCAGGCCATAACCCCCGAGACCTGCAATTTTGCGTGGGTTGTTAGTGAGGAGCCTTAGGCGATGAATACCAAGATCACCAAGAATCTGAGCCCCCACTCCGTAATTTCGTAGATCTGCACCAAATCCCAGCTTCTCGTTAGCTTCAACGGTGTCGAGTCCTCCATCTTGGAGGCTATAAGCCTTCAACTTATTGATCAGGCCAATGCCACGTCCTTCTTGCCGTAAATAAACAACAACACCTTCACCTTCTTCCTCAATTTGTGACAGAGCCGCCTCAAGTTGTGGCCTGCAGTCACAACGCAGAGAACCAAATGCATCTCCCGTAAGGCACTCTGAATGCATCCGAACTAAGACAGGTTCTTGCAGTTGCCCGGGAATACCTTTCACCAGGGCAACATGCTCACTGTTGTCCAGTTCATTGCGAAATCCGATCGCCTGGAATTGTCCAAACTGACTAGGCATGACAGCCTGAGCATGACGACGAACAAAACGTTCGTTTTGAAGCCTGTAGCTGATGAGGTCAGCAATGCTGATGAGCCGTAAGCCAAATTGTCTGGCGTAGTCCTGAAGTTCTGGCAGACGAGCCATCGACCCATCGGAATTCTGTATTTCGCAAATCACCCCCGATGGAATGAGTCCAGCGAGCTGGGCGAGATCAACAGCAGCTTCGGTGTGTCCAGCACGTTTAAGAACCCCTCCAGAACGGGCCCTCAGCGGAAACACGTGCCCTGGACGCCTTAGATCGGATGGCTTGGCATCGGCCTGAAGCGCAACCTGAATCGTGCGAGAGCGGTCCTCCGCTGAAATTCCAGTTGACACACCATGCTCAGGACCGGCATCAATGCTGACCGTGAACGCGGTTTGATTTTCATCAGTGTTGCGATCAACCATCAAGGGGAGGTCAAGGGCATCAAGACGATCTCCTTCGATGGCAAGACAGATCAAGCCTCTGGCCTCTTTGGCCATGAAATTGATCTGCTCTGGCGTCGCAAACTGCGAAGCACAAATCAAATCTCCTTCGTTTTCACGGCGTTCGTCATCGACGACAACAACGCACTCGCCATTACGGATGGCGTTTAGGGCGTCAGGGATGGAATCAAAGATCGGATCCATACCCTCGGCAGCTACGGCTGAATTGCTCAGCGTTCTAGGTATCCAACAAGCTCTCATCATGATCGACGCCAGTACGATCAGCCGATCATTCCGCTCAGTTCATGGCGATCAAACGAGTTGCGGTAATCGGAGCATCCGGTTATGGGGGCTTGCAAAGCCTGAGGCTGTTGCAGTCCCATCCCAATTTTGAGATCAGCCTGCTCGGCGGAGAACGCAGTGCTGGCAAACGTTGGAACGAGCTCTGCCCATTTTTGCCCCTACCGGATGATCCCCTTGTGGAGAGTCCTGAGCCCTCAAGAATTGCCGAGAGCGCTGATGTGGCATTGCTCAGCCTCCCTAATGGACTAGCGAGTGGCCTAGTGCCTGGGCTTCTGGATCGAGGCGTTCGGGTTGTTGATCTCTCGGCTGATTACCGCTACCGATCGCTCGATCAGTGGTCGAGTGTCTACGCCCAAGAGGCTCTCTCGTGCAAGCGCACGGATGCCGAGCTGTGTTCTGAAGCGGTATATGGACTCCCTGAATGGAATGCTTCTGCCATTTCAACAGCTCGATTGGTTGCTGCACCTGGCTGCTTTCCCACTGCGAGCTTGCTTCCTTTGTTGCCCTTTCTCAAGCAAGGATTGATCGAACAAGACGGTGTGATCATCGATGCGAAGACGGGCACATCCGGTGGCGGACGTGCTGCAAAAGAACATCTTCTGCTGGCTGAAGCGTCTGAATCGATCAGTCCTTACGGCGTTGTAGGCCATCGCCACACCTCAGAAATTGAGCAGATGGCCAGTGAGGTTGCCGGATGTGGAATCCAATTGCAGTTCACACCCCATCTCGTTCCCATGGTGCGCGGGCTGCTCTCAACGGTGTATGCCAGATTGCGCGATCCGGGACTCACTGCCGAAGACTGCACCACAGTTCTCGATAGCTTTTACCGCCATCACACCTGCGTCAAGGTGTTGCCTGTTGGAACCTACCCAGCAACGAAATGGGCCAAACACACCAACCGGGCCTTTTTATCCGTTCAAGTCGACAATCGAACCGGACGTCTCGTCCTAATGAGCGCTGTTGACAACTTGATGAAGGGACAAGCCGGTCAGGCCATTCAATGTCTCAACCTGATGGCGGGCCTGCCGGGCGAGACAGGCTTGCCTCTCGCTCCCTTTTACCCCTGATCTCCGCTTGTAGACAGCACCAAAGACTGTCGGCACTTCATTCCAGCAAGGGCGATAGCCCAGGGCAAGATGCGATGTTCTTGAGATTGAATACGCATGGCCAAGGAGGCTGGATTGTCGTCCTGAAGCACAGGAACAGCCGCCTGGGCGATGACTGGTCCAGTATCCACATCTGCCTGGACCAGATGTGCAGTGCAACCACTGATCCGCACAGACGCTTGAAGAGCTTGACCAACCGCATCGAGACCTTTGAAGCTGGGCAAAAGGGACGGATGGATATTGAGCAATCTGTTGGGGAAAGCTTCAATCAGGACTGGCGTCACAATCCTCATCCATCCAGCCATCACAATCAGATCCACATCTGCCTCAAGAAACGCATTCACAAGGGCGTGATCAAGACGTTCTCTCGTCTCAAACTGACGATGATCCAATAATCGACAGGGAATATTGAGACGTTGTGCTCTTTGTTCAGCGCCACAGCCTTGGTTGTTGACCACGAGAAGGCGTATGTCGGCATGCAATTCATCAGCAGAAATCGACTCTTGAATCGCCTCGAAGTTGCTTCCGTTGCCAGAAGCCATCACACCCAATCGCAATGCTGGCTCAAAGTGTGGCCATTGCTGAATCGAAGGGAAGATCAGCTCGAGATCTGAATCGGGTGAACCATCTGCAGAATGGCTAAGGTTCAAATGCGCGGGCATCATCTGCTCATGTCCCATCTCACCATCCTGCCAACCGTCATCACAGACCTCGAACTTCTTGAGGAAACTCTGTTAGCGGAGCATTACCTTGTCCAGCGTCCAGGCCTGATCAAAGCGTTTGGCCAGGATGTTTATCAGGCTGATTTGGTGGCCACAGACAGCAACGGTCTTCAAATGGCTTGGAGATGGGATACCGATGGATCGCTGGAGTTGATGCTGGATCTTGGTCAAACCAAAGATTCCGCAGGACACAAAACGCATCTCAAAACTATTTTGCGGGCCTATGCCCTGAGGTCGGCCCTGCGCTCTGCAGCTGCGATCACCTTTGATCCGTCCGTCTCAACAACAGACCAGCAAGGAGCTGAACGAGCAATGTGCTGATGGGTGGCGTCAGGATTGCGATCGATCTCTGCGAGCCTGCACGTCAGCAACTCAAGGTGAAACTCGAGTGGTCACCTCGAGTGCATTTTCAATCTTGGCTAATGCCGAATTGGACCCCAGGGTCCTACACCGTTCGTGACCACGCTCAGCATCTCCACAGTCTTCAGCTTCAGCAATCAGGTCGATCTGTTGTCTGCAAGCGAGTAGCACCCTCGAACTGGACGGCCGAGCTGCTGAACCTTGACCCCGTTTGCTTGACCTACACGCTGGAAGCGCGTCAGCTCACGGTGCGCACTAATCATTTAGATCCAGATTTTGCGTCCCTGTGTCTTCCCGCCGTGGTCATGTTGATTGATGGGGAACGTTGGAATCCGCATCATCTCCAGTTGTCTTTGCCAACCGGTTGGTTGGGACATCTCCCGCTGCCAAATGTTGACGATGGCTACGAAGCAAAAGACTTTGACCATCTTGTTGATGCACCTGTACACGCCGGTCCCTTTCATTCACGCCCCTTCTCAGTTTGTGGTCATCACCATGAATTACTAACGATTGGCGAGCCACCGATGGGTTGGCCTCTGACCTTTCAAGCTGATATTGAGGCCGTCTGTGAAGCCGCTTGCATGTTGATGGGAACCCCACCACCGGCTGGGGATCGTTATCAATTAGTGATTCAGCTACTCGATCAAGGCTATGGCGGTTTAGAGCATGATCATTCCTCAGTGCTTCAATTTTCTTGGGAAGCTCTAACGAAGAAGGATGGCTATCGACAGCTCCTACAGCTGATTGGCCATGAATACTTTCATCAATGGAATGTTCGTAGACTTCGACCCGGCGCTTACGTTCCCTATCGATACGACAAGGCAGAAATTAGTGATGGGCTTTGGTTTGCAGAAGGAATAACGAGTTATTTTGACCTCACACTTTCGCTTTTAGCGGCCAGATCTGATCGACAGACATTTCTAAAAGACTTAGGAAAAGATATTTCTCATGTCCTGCTTAATCCTGGATGTAAAATCCAATCCTTAGCTGATAGTTCACGAGAAGCATGGCTAAGACTTTATAAACAAACAGCTGCAAATTCTGTGGCTCAAATTAGTTATTACAGGCTTGGCACTGTTGTCTCATTTTGCCTTGATGTAAAACTAAGACAATCAGGTTCAGCACTATCATGTGTTGTTCGAGATCTTTGGCAGCGCTTAGGACGCTATGGCAAAGGTTATGAGCCAAGAGACCTGATTCAAGCTGTCGCTGCTCATAACTTGGCGTTAGCAGAGTTTTTACCAACCTGGCTTGAAAACACGATGGCAGCTCCAATTCACGACTGCCTGAATGCAATTGGCTTGCAGGCCGTTGCGATTCATTCGAAGCATCCAAACGTAGGGATGCAACTTTCCAAGCAAAAAGGTCGGCTGTTGATCAACAAGGTGAATCCTGGTGGTTCTGCTGAACAAGCAGGACTTGTCCCAGGGGACGAGGTGATTGGTGTCCATGATTGGCGACTGAGGGGGCTTGAGCATTGGCAAGCACTCCTTCAAGGTCCAGAACAGATTCCAGTTGTTTATGCCCGTCGAGGCCGTCTTAGCTCGACAATTCTGAAGAAAAGCGATCCAATTGTGGAGCAATGGGAAATCACCTGGGACCCTGGTGCCTCGTCATCACAAAAAGAATTACGTGATCGATGGTTTGCAATCGTGTAACTGAATTTTGGAAGGGACTGCAGTCCTGCTTATCACGTTGTGGTTCGACCGTAATTCTTTGTAGTGGCACTTTGGTTCTTGGTTTGGGTGCTCTGGCTTGGTTGAGCAATGATCAAAGTGGTGCACTAAAGGCCAGTAGCCCCTCTCTCCTCGATCTTCTCGATCAAGTTGGAAGCGAGGCGAAACGAGAGCGTCAAAAGGCTGAGCAAACGAGCCCACCGCTCCCCCCTCGGGCGATCTCCTGGTCGTCACCTCTGGCTCAACAATGTTCAGGTTTTGACTCCAAGGTCAAAGATCGACTGAAAGATCAACAACGCACACTGAAGCATCGGCGTTCTTCTGTAGCGACAGATCCTTCTAATTTTGGTAAACGCTTCAGAATTAATCCATGGGGGACGGCTCTCAATCCAGATCCCCGCGTCGTTGTCCTTCATGAAACGGTGTATTCGCTTCAATCGGCTGTGAATACCTTTATGACTCCCCATCCCAGAGATGCAGACCAAGTGAGTTATCACACAGTGATTGGTCTCGACGGAAAAATCGTTGATCTTGTTGATCCACTCAAGCGCGCCTACGGCGCTGGATATTCAGCTTTTCTAGGTGAATGGGCCATAACCAATACAAAAATAAGGGGCTCCGTTAATAACTTTGCACTTCACCTAAGCCTTGAAACACCTGTTGATGGCGAAAATAGTAGATCGACTCACAGCGGATATTCATCTGCCCAATATGACTCACTAGCACTTGTTTTAAGTGACTGGATCGAACGTTTTGGATTTACTCCAGCAGCGATTACGACCCATCGCCATGTAGATCTTGGTGGAGAACGCGGCGATCCAAGAAGTTTGGATTGGGAGGAACTTCAAATCCGTCTAGCTGCTTTAGAAGTGCTTTGTCCTGGATAATTCAAAAGGCAATCAATGGTCACCGAATTTAAAGTAATAATTTAAATCAATGATTGCAATCAATTTTTCAAACCAACGGCTGAGTGATTGGACCTCGCTCAGAAAATATTAGTCCATGCAACTCGGGATCTTGCATGTATCGCAACACACGTCTTGGATAATCAAGTTTGCCATTATGGAGGTAAGCCAAAGTTGCGATCGCTTTGGCGTCAACATACGAGCGACTCGCGATTAAAATTTGATTAGGGGAGAGACCTAATTCTTTTTTGAGGCGAGCTATCTTTGCTGCAAGCAATTCAACATTGGCTTCAGAATTCATCAAAAGATTTCTGGCTTCAGCGATTTCAATTCTTGATGGTGCCAAAGGGAGTCGACCTTGATGAATCAACTCACTAATTCCGAGCTGAGCAGGGCCGTGCGTTGACACAAGTCCGGAATGCACAACAAAGGGCAGATCTTCTCCCGGCTTTGAATGTTGTATTTCATCAAACAAAATTGCTGTGACCAGCATCGGATTCACGCGATGACGTTGCGATTCCCGCTTAATGACTGGCTTAAGTTCTTGAAGTCGGTTGACCGTTTGAACTCGTAGAGGCTGGAACTGGTCTAATCCGCGGGTAAACAACTGAGCGAGTCGAGTTTGTGGTCCATGCACACCAAAACGTCGCTGCAACAGCAAAAGCTCTTCTGGGCTGAAGACACACGGATCTCTCTGTAGTGGCTGCGTCTGGATCTCAGCATTGACTATGGGCAGTCGCGCTGTGCTGCGAAGGTGAGCAACGGACAAACAGATGAAGCCCAGAACTCCCGCTATGGCAACAAACTGACGTCCAAAAAGACTCACAAAAAACAGTCCACCTTTCCGTCGAAAGAATAACCGTGATATTCCAATTCATGGGCATCTCGGACAATCACGGATAGGTTCATGGATGAAGGTTCTCCGCAAGAGATGAGCTTCCCGGATTTCAGCGCCATCGATAGCCAGACCCAGTGGCAACGCTTTTGCGATTTGCTCTGGTATCACGACGATCTCGGCCTCTGGCTTGATGTCAGTCGGATGCATCTCAACAGTTCTGCTCTCGAGGCGCTCAGTCCCCGCCTGGAACAAGCGTTCAAAGCGATGGAGGAGTTGGAGGGAGGTGCGATCGCCAACGCCGATGAGCAACGTCAAGTTGGCCACTATTGGTTACGTCAGCCGCAATTAGCGCCGGATCAACAGGTTGGGGCGAGCATTTCTACTGAAATTGATGCCATCGATCAATTCGGAAAATCGATTCTTGATGGATCCATTCAGGCTCCCAACGGAAAGCCTTTTACCGATGTTCTTTGGATCGGGATCGGAGGGAGTGCTCTCGGTCCTCTGCTCATGGTTCGCGCTCTTCAGGATCATGAAGTGGGCCTGCCGTTCCACTTTTTCGACAACGTGGATCCCAATGGCATGAGCCGGGTTCTGGCGAACCTGGGTGAACGCCTCCCTACAACGCTGGTCATCACCGTGAGCAAGTCGGGGGGAACGCCAGAACCCCACCTCGGCATGGAACAAGCCAGACACCGTCTCGAAGCTCTTGGAGGCATTTGGCCAGGACAAGCAGTCGTGGTCACCATGGCTGGCAGCAAGCTCGATCAGCAGGCTGAAAAAGAAAACTGGCTCCAACGTTTCGACATGTTCGACTGGATTGGTGGTCGAACAAGCATCACGAGTGCTGTTGGTTTACTACCTGGTGCTTTGATCGGTTGCGATATCCGTGGCTTCTTGGCAGGTGCCGCCCAAATGGATGAAGCCACACGCTGTCCCGATGTACGCCGCAATCCATCCGCACTGATGGCAGCAGCCTGGTACGCCGCCGGCGAAGGCAAAGGCAAACGCGACATGGTCGTGCTCCCTTACCGAGATCGTCTAGAGGTTTTCAGTCGCTACCTCCAACAGCTGGTGATGGAATCGATCGGTAAGCACCTTGATCGCGATGGCAAGGAAGTGCATCAAGGCATTGCCGTGTATGGCAATAAGGGATCAACCGATCAACACGCTTACGTTCAGCAATTGCGTGATGGTATCGATAATTTTTTCGTGACCTTCATCGAAGTCCTGCGTGATGTTGATGACATCCCTTCCATCGAGGGGGAACGTCCTGGTGATTTCCTCGATGGGTTCCTACAAGGAACGCGCTCAGCACTCACCGAAGGAGGGCGTCAAAGCTTGAGTATCAGCATGCGTAGCTTTGACGAGCGCCGTCTCGGGGCACTGATCGCATTGTTTGAGAGGGCCGTTGGTTTGTACGGAGAGTTGGTGAATGTGAATGCCTATCACCAGCCAGGAGTCGAAGCAGGCAAAAAAGCGGCTGCCGCCATTCTCAATTTGCAAAAGCAAGTAGAGGACGTCCTCTCCGACGGAATGTCTAGATCGGCAGCCGAAATCCAAAAGGCCATTGGATCAGGTAGTGAAGAAGCCATTTTCTGGATCCTGCGTCATCTCACGGGCAACGATCGTGGATACGTTGCACAGGGAAGCTGGGACAGTCCAGCCTCACTGCGCTTCAGCAAAGGTTGATCCGTTAGGAGCTCGGCACCAGGTTGACGAGCTTTCCGGGAACCACAATCACGCGTCTGGGGGGCTTGCCTTCCAGCCAGCGTTGGGCCACGTCGCTGTCAAGAGCTAGACGCTCTAGCTCTTCCTTGCTGCAATCAACAGCTACAGACATTGATCCCCGGACCTTTCCCTTCACTTGAATCACTATTTCTATCGACTCCATGACTAATGCTTCTGGGTCGTGGTCTGGCCATGGCTGAAGGTGAACACTGTCTTCACCTCCGAGTCGTTGCCAAAACTCCTCGGCAAGGTGGGGTGCAAATGGTGCAAGTAAACGCACGAGAGCAGACATCGCTTCTTGCCGCACACCAACAGAGGATTGAGCCAAGCCAGAGGAGAGAGCATTGCTGAGCTTCATCAGCTCCGAAATCGCTGTATTGAACTGAAAGTCATCGCTGAGATCCTCGCTAACAGCCTTGATCGCCTGGTGTACAGCCCGACGCATGTCACTGTCTGATTCGCCTGTGGCAGGAGAGGCTGCGTCATGGTTGACCTCCACATCCACCAGACGCCAAAGACGCTGCAAGAAACGGAATTGACCCTCTACATCCGCGTCGTCCCATTCCAAATCCTTTTCTGGAGGAGCTTTAAAGAGAATGAACATCCGAGCGGTATCGGCGCCGTAACGATCGATCACAGCAGCAGGATCCACACCGTTGTGCTTCGACTTGGACATTTTCTCGAATAAAACCTCTAACGGTCCACCGTCTTCTGGATCGAGGGGATTCGATTCATCCGTCACCACCGCTGGAGAGACATAACGCCCTGTTCTCGGATTTCGGTAGGTGATGCTTTGCACCATGCCTTGCGTTAGCAAGCGTTCAAAGGGTTCTTTTGTCGCCAACAAATCACGATCATTCAGTGCCTTAGTAAAAAAGCGCGCATACAATAAGTGAAGAATTGCATGCTCAATTCCCCCCACATATTGTTTAACTGGCAACCATCGATTAACCGAAGTTGCATCAAATGGAAGATCTTGATTATGAGGGTCTGCAAAACGCAAGTAATACCACGATGAGCACATAAAGGTGTCCATCGTGTCGGTCTCGCGTCGAGCTGGTTTACCGCACTGAGGACAGTTCACACTGACCCAATCCTCAGCACGTGCGAGGGGAGATCCTCCTGCACCGTTGAGATCAATTCCAGTTGGCAATTCCACAGGGAGTTGATCACTGGGGACGGGAACAGCACCACAATCATCACAATGAATTATTGGGATTGGACATCCCCAATATCTTTGACGGGAGATCAACCAATCGCGAAGCCTATATTGACGTTTAGCTCGAGCCCAACCATTGTCAGCCCCATGATTAGTAATCGCAGTTTTAGCTTCTTCATTCGTTAATCCACTAAAACCGGCGCTGTGAATCAAGGTGCCTGGACCTGTCCAGGCTTCACCGTCATTGAGATGCTCATTGCTTCCTGCAACTTCAACAACCCGTTGAACGGATAATTCATGTTGCCGAGCGAAGGAAAAATCTCGAACGTCATGGGCTGGTACTCCCATGACAGCTCCGGTTCCGTAATCAGCCAGCACGTAATCGGCAATCCAAATGGGAATCGATTCACCATTGGCTGGATTAATGGCTGAAGCGCCAGTGGGAACTCCACGTTTTGGTTGATCATCAGACGTCCTTTCTTCTTGACTCAGGTCGTCCATAAGTTCTCGGAACGCAGTGACTGAAAGGCGTTCATCGCTTGTAGTGAGTTGATCAACAAGAGCGTGATCAGGAGCCAAAACGAGATAGCTCACTCCAAACAACGTGTCTGGACGAGTTGTGAAAACAGTGATTGAAGTCTCTGGATGGGCTTCAACTTGGAAATCGATCTCCGCACCAATGGAACGGCCGATCCAATTGGCTTGCATGGTGCGGACACGTTCAGGCCAACCCTGAAGTTGATCAAGATCATCAAGCAGGGCATCGGCGTAATCGGTGATCCGTAAAAACCATTGCCGCAAGTCCCGCTTTTCCACCAACGCTCCAGAGCGCCAGGAGCGTCCATCCGCATCTACTTGCTCATTGGCAAGCACCGTTTGATCAACGGGATCCCAATTGACAGTGGCGTCCTTTTGGTATGCAAGACCGCCGGCATGAAGTTCAAGAAATAGCCATTGCGTCCAGCGGTAGTAATCGCTGTGACAGGTCGCTATCTCACGATCCCAGTCAATTGATAATCCCAGGCGACCCAACTGGCCTCGCATCTGAGCGATGTTGCTATCTGTCCAAACGCCGGGTTCAATCTTCCGTTCAATGGCGGCATTTTCAGCTGGTAAGCCAAAAGCATCCCAACCCATGGGATGCAACACCGCATCACCCCGCATGCGTTGCACCCGAGCGATCACATCCGTAATCACATAATTGCGCACATGCCCCATGTGAAGCGTTCCCGAGGGATACGGAAACATCGACAAGGCATAAAAAGCTCGCTGGCCTGGCTTCGGGTCTTGCGTTTCATAGAGGCGTTGGTCCTTCCAAAGCTCTTGCCAGCGTTCTTCGAGCGCAAGAGGTTGATACCGATCAGCCGCCGAAGAGGCTGAGCTAGCGGATGGGGACGAGGAAGCCGTCACGACAAGGGACCATTTGGACAGATCGTGACACAAACGCAGTTTTTTAAAGGCCCGTGGGCAACGGCCGGACCAGGAGCATGCCGGCACGACTGATCAAAACCGGCTCGTCAGAATCCGATGGTTGAAGCGCCAAACAGTGTTGGTCTTGCCAGATCAACACTCCGATGAGGCGACGCCCATCGGTTAATTCGAGACTGAGGACTTTCCGTTCACGAATCCAGGTTTGCAGCAAGCGAATGCTGGGCAAGCTCGGATCAAAGGAACTTGGCTCCATAGGATCAGAGAGGGATCGGACATTTCATGCTGCAATTCAGCAAGTATCAGGGTTTAGGCAATGACTTCGTGCTGTTGGAAGGCCGCGGGGGGCAACTTCCTCTGAGCATCACGGAGCCAGATCCCGATTGGGTGCGCCTGCTATGTGATCGCCGATTTGGAATCGGAGGCGATGGCTTGATTTTGGCCCTGCCCCCACAGCATGGCGAAGAACTGCGGATGCGCATTTTTAATGCGGACGGAAGCGAAGCCGAAATGTGCGGCAACGGTATTCGCTGCCTAGCCCGTTTTCTTGCAGATAGCGATGGAGATCAGCCAGGACGCACATGGAGAACCGAAACCATGGCGGGCGTCATCGTCCCTGAACTGTGTGAAGACGGACAAATCAGGGTTGATATGGGTCAGCCATTCCTTGAATCCGATCAAGTTCCCACAACACTCTCAAAGGGGCGGTCTGGACTTCCTCAAGGGGAGATCGAACTCCAGGGCAGCACCCTTCAGCTCGCCGCTGTGGGGATGGGCAATCCCCATGTGGTTGTGCCGGTGCAAGACCTCAAATCCATTCCCTTTGACGCATGGGGATCTGCACTGGAGGTCAATCCTTTGTTTCCAGCCAAAACCAATGTGCACTTCTTGGAAGTGATCGATCAGCACACACTCGAGATCCGTGTATGGGAGCGCGGGGCAGGTCCAACCCTGGCTTGTGGCACGGGAGCCTGCGCCACGCTCGTTGCCGCAACGCTGCTCGGGTTATCGGAATCAGAAGCCACGGTGATACTTCCAGGCGGGCCTCTCGAGATCAGTTGGCCTGATCCCAAGGGCTCCGTTTTTATGACCGGACCTGCCGTAGCAGTATTTGATGGCGTTCTGAATCCTGAATTACTGCCAGAGACAGGGCAAGACCAGCCATCTTCAGCGGCAGCTGTTGGACAAACAACGCCATCTACCGCTGCTGTTGCTACAGGATCAACACAAATCACGAACAGCTTGGACTGCGCGAATGATTGCAAAGAGACCTGCCAGCAACCGGACCATTGCTTACGCGATGAAGCCCAGGCTCGCGTCCAAGAATTTTTGTCGTCAACCTCTCTCGACGCCATGCTCAACCTCGCTGGAGACTCCCTCGAAGAGCGAACCCTGTCCCGCTTGAATCGCGATGACAAGGCCTGAAGACCCCTATTTTTATCTGGATGGGTGTGCCACAGCGCCTCTGAGAGAAAGCGTGAGCACTTGCATGCTCAGGGCACAGCAGGGCAGCTGGGGCAATCCTTCAAGCCTTCATCGAATCGGCTGTGATGCAGCTGAGTCATTGGAACGAGCACGCCTTTCGATCGCCAACAGCCTTGGAGCTGAACGATCAGACATTTTGTTCAGCTCCGGTGCCACCGAGTCGGCCCACCTTGCATTGCTAGGGCTGGCCAAAAATGAATCACCAGGGCGATTGGTGATCTCTGCTGTGGAACATCCCGCTGTTGCGGCTGCAGCGCAGCAATTGGTCGCATGCGGATGGACGGTTGAACGATGGCCTGTCGATGCCTACGGACAGATCCAAATGCAACATTTAGATCGATTGTTATCACCTCCGACCAAAATCGTGTCCTTGATCTGGGGTCAGAGTGAAGTAGGAACGCTTCAACCGATCCAGGTTGTGGGTCAGGCCTGTCGCTCAAAACAGATTCCGTTCCATACCGATGCCACCCAAGTCTTGAGCCAGGGTTGCCCGAATTGGAGAGAGCTTCCAGTGGATCTGCTCACGGCCTCAGCACACAAGTGCGGAGGTCCAAGAGGCATCGGGTTGTTGCTCTTAAGACAAGACATCGCTGAACGGATCCAACCCTTATTTGCCGGAGGCCAACAGGAGAATGGGCTTCGTGCCGGCACTGAATCCCCCGTCTTAGCGCAAGGCATGGCAGCAGCATTCCGTGACATCGCTTCTTGTCAGGCGAATCAGGTCGAAACATCAGGATCTGGGATCGCTCGGTTGCGCGATGCCTTGCTTGCCCTGCTTTGCCAAAACGATGCGATTCGTCTCAGTGGACATCCCAGGGAGCGTTTACCGCACCATCTCTCAGTGCTGGTCTCCGATCGTCACGGTCAGCCCATGTCGGGTCGCGCCTTGGTACGAGCCCTGGATCGTGAAGGAATCGCGGCTAGCAGTGGGAGTGCCTGTACCTCCGGCCGCGATAGTGATAGTCCAGTACTTGCAGCGATGGAGGTGGATCCCTTATGGCGTCGATCAGGGCTTCGGCTCAGTCTTGGTTACTGGAGTGACCCCGAAACATTGCCTGCGATCAACGATCGAATTCAAAACGCGATTGATCGTATGAATCACGATCGTGCCTGACGTCTAGGTACTCTCCGCGCAGCACTCTAATGAGTTGAGTTTGTCCGCTACCCTTCCTGCCGATCTTGTACAGGCCGAGGCGATGACCCTCGCCTCTCTCCAGCAAGCTCTGAGCGATCGTCAGCAACGGCGTTGGACCGTGACCTGGCGCTTTGAAGGACTCAGACTCTTAAAACCAGCTTTGCGCTTAGCAAAGGCATTGGAGGCTGCAGGACATGACGTGGTGTTGGGGTGGCCTGATGCAGGATCAACGGCCCTGGCGCAGCGAGAGAGCCCTGAATTGGCTGCGCACTGCTTTGCCTTGAAGGATCTGATGCTCTCCAGCGATCCAGAGATCACAGGCCGAATGCTGTTGGCGATTGGACCGCAGCCAAGCGATTACGAAATGGTTGAGCAGATCTGCAACAGCTGGCAGGGAGCGGTGGTTCTCCTCAATGGAAAGCTTGAAGATGCTGGTGTGGGCATTGGCAGTGTCGCCAGGGGAAGGCGCAAAGGGTTTCTCTCCATTTGGCGGTCTGCCTTTCATTTAGAGCCACTGGCTGAAGGGGCACTCCTACAAACCGAAAAGGAGATGTGGCACTTGTTTAAAGCGGATCCTGATGGCTATCGGTTCCTGGGCACCATGCCTTCAAAACCAGACGCTGAGGCGATTGGGATGGCACTGAATGGCGACAGTGACAGTCTTGGGCGTCAATTAGGTGCCGTTGATCGCTTCATCGAGGATTTACGTGGTTGATGTTCCCAAATAACGCTTTTACTGTGGCTAGGTGATCGGAATGGGTATGGCTTTAAGAAACCGATTACAAGGGTTCTCAGCCCTTGATGCCACTGCTGGCCTGATTGCACTACTTGCCGTTGGTGGTGTGCTTTGGAGTCCAAAGCTCACCAATGCGTTAGCCAAAGCAAACGGGTCAGTGAAATCCGTGCAAGTGATGGTCGACGTCCGTCGTGTCAGTGCAGCAGACCCTGAAGCCCTGGTCCGGGACGCTCTTGTATCTGGAAGGACGAGCATCATTATTCGAAATCAGCCTGCTGGAAGCGTCAAGTTGATTCGTGTCGACGACATCAACCGAGTGCTGGCTGAGGTTCAACCCGATGGATCCGTCGTGACAGCACCCGATCCAAACCGGGCGATTGTGGGCACCTTGAATGCTCGCTTTGTGCTCGAAGGCGATGCAACAGTTTCAAAATCCGGCGTGGTTCTCGCCGGTACCAAGTTGAAAGTCGGCACACCCTTGGAACTTGAAGGTGCTCTCTACCGCCTGAATGGAACTGTTAGCGGCGTCAAGGTGCAATGAAAGGTGCCTTCCTTCTCCTAACGCTGGCGGCAACCTCCACAGCATCGATACCTGGTCGGGCCGATCCTGCGTTACTGACCCCTCCACCGCCTCCCTCCGACCAACCTCTTCCTGATCTTCAACAACGTGGGCGGTCATGTGTTGCTCTGCAGCAAGCTTTGAATCACTTGATTGCTCCCGATGCCAGGGCTTGGAGCGTTTCAGTGGTCAACAGCAATGGTGATCTGCTGGGTGATGTGAATGGCGCGATGGCACGCATTCCAGCCTCCAACCAAAAACTCATCAGTACGGCCTTTGCTCTCGATCAATTAGGTCCAGATTTCCGCTTGCGAACTCAGTTAGTCCAACGTGCTGATGGAACTCTTGAGCTCAAGGGTCAAGGGGATCCTGATCTTGGAATTGCCGGTTTACAGCGTTTTGCCATGGCTGCTATGGGCCAGGGGGGAGCGCAAGGAACTTCACCCGGGCCAGTGAACTTGATGGTGAGAGAGGAACCCCGTCAAAATTGGTGGCCGAACGATTGGCACCCCGCAGATCGCGCCTATGCCTATGGAGCCCCGATTACTCGGCTGGCCTTAACGAGTAACGCGTTGGGAGGTGCCGTGAGTGATCCCTATCGACGCTTTGAGATGTTGTTTAAGAAAGAAGTGAAGCGTCGCGGCGGATCCGCTCTAGTACAACAAGCGCGACCCATCAGCAACACTCATCAGCCTCCACAAAACGATGATCAGATCGTGCTGCATGAAGAGACCTCTGCACCGATGCATGCTCTGCTGAGCCTTGCCAACACTGAAAGTCATAACTTCACGGCAGAAGTCCTGCTGAGACAAGCAGCTGACCAATGGGATGTCAGAGCTGCATCGGCAGCGGCACACCGTTGGATGCAACAACAAGGAATCCCCGTGGGCGGACTCAGGGTTACAGACGGCAGTGGTCTCTCACGCAACAACCGTGTGTCGAGTCAAACCATCGCGGCATTGTTAATGCGGATGGACCAACATCCTTACGCCGCCTACTACCAAGCTTCGATGGCAATTGCTGGACAGCGAGGAACGCTGCGCAATTACTTCATCGGCTCACCGATCCAAGGAAAGTTTTGGGGGAAAACAGGCACCATCAGAGGTGTGCGCTCGATATCTGGGATTCTCCAAACCAGCGATGGCCCGCGGTACCTAAGCATGATCTCGAATGGTGCCAGCCGACCGAACACAACGATTGGCAAGATTTTGAGGACCACTTATGCCCTCAGCCCGTGCCCTTCATCGATCTGAGACGGGACGCTGCACGACGTGCTTTGTTCATCGTGACTCCTTTCCTCAGAGGGTTTTTCGAGTCGGAGGTATCTGCCGCAGGTGCGGAACTGTCGGGGCGGATCATTTGAATTTTGACGAGCTCCTGGCGACCCGCCAGGACCACCTGAGCCATCTCTTTGAGTCTTTGCTCAAGCTCTCCAAGCGTTTGCTCGGCATAGCGGTTGGCTCCGTCCTGAACAGAGGCAGCGTCATGACGGGTGCGCTGAATCAACGATTCACACTGCTGTTGGGTCTGCTGGCGAAACTCAAGTGCGTCGTGATGAATTCGCTCAGCTTCCGATTGAGCTTCTGTCTGAAGCTTGATTCCTTGAATACGAATCTGCTCGAGCTCCTGAGCTGACTGCTGTCGGCTGCGCTCATGGTGCTCGGCCAATTGGCGCTTGAGTTCAAGCGCTTCTTGATCGAGTTGTTGACGGCGTTGCAAAGCCTCTTGCTCTAACTGTTGCCGGCGAGCAGCACATTGCTGCTCCAGCTGGACCTGCTTGGACTGCATATCGTGCTCCATTTGAGCGGCCTGCTGACGGGAGCTCTGGAGTAGCTGTTCACACTGTTGGCGAACTTGATCTCTCATCTCATTAACTTGGCGCTCCGCTTCCTGCCGAACAGCAGCGGCACTCACGAGCTGTTCGCGCTGTATCTGGGCCTTTTGAACAATTTCGTCGGCCTGACTGCGCGCCGAGGTGATGAACTCGTCCTTCTTTTGCAGCAACTGATCAGCTTGAGCAACCTGCCCAGGCAGCGATGCCCTAACGCCATCCATGATCTCGACGGCATCCTGCTCATTCACCAGCCTTCCACCACTAAAGGGAATGCGGCTACCTTCGAGAACAATTTCCTCGAGCTGGTCGAGCTGGTCGAGCACGGAGAACTGGATCTCGCTCATCGCAACTGACTTATAAAGCCGAATTAAAGAACCTCTTGAGGTCCTCCGCCACCACCGCAGGAACCATGTGATCAACACGACCACCAAATCGAGCCACCTCTTTCACAACAGAACTGCTCAAAAAGCTGTAGTGAGCTGCAGTGCTAAGAAAAATGGTCTCAAATTCAGAATCCAAAGATCGGTTCGTGTGAGCAATCTGGAGTTCATATTCGAAATCACTCATCGCTCGTAAACCACGCAAAATCAACTGGGCATGGTGTTCGCGAGCACAGTTCACCGTCAGGCCGTTAAAGCTGGTCACCGTGACCCCTCGCAAGTGGGAGGTGGCCTGAGTGATTTGCTCCAGCCGTTGATCAAGGCTGAAAGTGGGGGACTTCCCTGGGTTTTGGAGAACAGCGACAACCACTTCTCCGAACAGAGAACAACCACGCTCGATCAAATCGAGGTGTCCAAGAGTGAGAGGATCAAAACTGCCCGGGTAGAGAGCGCGCATCAGCCATGAAGGACTGATCGGATCCTATGCAGCGCAGGGTCTCTAGATTCAATGCATGCAGCGTCCTTTGCTTGAGCAACCGGAGCGCCTGGAACAGCGCCTGAAGGAGATCCCCCCTGAACCGGGCTGCTATCTCATGCGCGATGCCGACGATCGCCTGCTGTACGTCGGAAAATCAAAAACCTTGCGCAGCCGGGTTCGAAGTTACTTTCGTAGCAGCCATGACCTGAGCCCACGCATCCGCTTGATGGTGCGTCAGATCTGCGAAATCGAATTCATCGTGACCGACAGCGAAGCTGAAGCGCTCGCTCTAGAATCCAATCTCATTAAAAACCAGCAACCGCATTTCAATGTGTTGCTTAAAGACGACAAAAAATATCCCTATCTCTGTATTACCTGGAGCGAACCCTACCCACGCATTTTCATCACTCGGCGTCGAAGATTTCGAAGCCCACTTGATCGCTTTTACGGACCCTATGTAGATGTGGGATTACTGAGAAGAACCCTCTTCCTTGTGAAACGAGTGTTTCCACTTCGCCAACGTCCACGACCTCTATATCCAAATCGTACCTGCCTCAATTACTCAATTGGTCGTTGTCCAGGTGTGTGTCAGGAGAAGGTAAGTTCCGAGGATTATCACCTGATATTACGCAAGGTTGCGATGGTTTTTCAGGGGCGGAGCGATGAACTCAGGAAACTCCTCAACCAGCAGATGGAGCGCTACGCCGAGAGGCTTGATTTTGAATCTGCTGCTGGAATACGCGATCAACTTCAAGGCATTGATCAGTTAACAGCTGATCAAAAAATGAGTTTGCCGGACGCATCCGTGAGCAGAGATGTTCTTGCTGTTGCCCAAGATGATCACTTTGCAGCGATTCAGTTGTTCCAGATGCGTGCTGGAAAACTCGTGGGAAGGCTTGGTTTTGCAGCAGATGCAACAGACCTTCAGGCGGGATTAATCCTTCAGCGGGTCATTGAAGAGCACTACAGCCAGGTTGATGCTGTTGAGATTCCTCCAGAAGTCTTAGTGCAGCATCCGCTTCCTCAACAGGCTTTGATTGCCGAATGGCTAAGCGAGCAAAGAGACCGCAAGGTTCAGATCTTTCATCCCCAACGGCGCCAAAAAGCAGATCTGATTGATTTGGTAATGCGTAACGCTGAATTTGAACTAGGCCGGGCTCGCCAAAGCCAAGAACAACAGTCTTTAGCGAATGAAGATCTCGCTCAACTTCTTGAATTGGCCACACCTCCAAGGCGAATCGAGGGCTATGACATCAGTCATATTCAAGGCAGCGATGCTGTTGCCTCTCAGGTGGTCTTTATTGACGGGCTTCCTGCCAAGCAGCATTACCGCCGTTACAAAATCCAAAGCAGCAGCATTCAGGCCGGTCACAGCGATGACTTCATGGCGATGGCAGAAATTATGCGCAGGCGCTTTCGCAAATGGGCCCGCGTGAAAGCGGAGGGTGCTGACCTGGTTCAGATCAGGCGTCAATCCAGCAGCAGCCTGAACATGGACGGACTGCATGACTGGCCCGATGTCGTGATGATTGACGGAGGCAAAGGTCAGCTATCAGCCGTGATGGAAGCCTTGCGCGAGTTGGATTTGCATGAGGATCTTGTGGTGTGTTCCTTGGCCAAACAACGGGAAGAGGTGTTCCTCCCAGAAGCCAAGCAACCCCTTGAAAGCGAGCCCGATCAACTTGGAGTGGCCTTGCTGCGGCGTTTGCGTGACGAAGCGCATCGCTTTGCAGTGACCTTCCATCGACAGCAACGGGGCCAGCGGATGAAACGTTCACGCCTCTCCGACATCCCTGGAATGGGACCAAAACGCGTGCGAGATCTTCTGGCCCACTTTCAATCGATTGATGCCATTCAGCTCGCGAGTGTGGATCAGCTCCATCAAGCCCCAGGGGTGGGACTCTCGCTAGCCAAACAGATCCGCGCCTATTTTCATCCTCAAGACGCGGATGAAAACAACGTGGTGATGGCAGGCGAGGACACGGCATGAAACGCTGCTTTCAAGCCACAAACCTGATCTTCACTGTTGTGATTGGGCTAGCAATCACGCTGATCGGTGCTGATCGGGCCTTCGCTGCACCTGGCCTATGCACCGGTGTGGTGTGCGCCGATGAAATCACCCGCAGCGCCAAAAATCACTGGCAATTACGCATGCGACTAGAAGATCAACAGGGGCATCGTGAACGTGTGGTGATGGATTGCCGCAACCAACAGCTCAGCCCACGAGGCGGACTAGTGGATCGCATCCCAGCAACAGCTCTCGGACGGCGTGCCTGTCGACTGGCAGGAGAAGCCGGTTAAGTCGCTATGGAAATCACCCTTGTTTTTCCCCATCAGCTGTTCGAACACCATCCCGGCATTCGTGCCAACAGAAGCATTGCCCTGATTGCTGACGGCTTGATCCTCGGCGGTGATCCTCAATGGCCACTCACTATCCATCCACGCAAGCTTCTTTTGCATCAACAATCGATGCTTGCTTATCAAAAGCGCCTTGAATCCGAAGGCCATAGTGTTCTGACACTGACGCCAAACGAACAGCAACAGACGTCAGATCTGCTGAACCAACTGATCGACTCTGGCTACCAAACGTTCTATCTCGCTAATCCCATCGACGATCTTTTGACAAAGAGAGTCCGAGGCACCCTGCAACGTCGAAATTGTGTCCTGAATCTTTTGTCGACTCCGATGTTGCTCACACCAACTGAAGTGATGGATGACTATTTCAATGGCCGACGCAAGCCAATGATGGGAAATTTCTACCAAATGCAGCGCAAACGCTTGGGAGTTTTAATCGATGATCAGGGAGCCCCTGTAGGAGGTCGTTGGAGTTTTGACGCCGATAACCGTAAAAAGCTTCCCAAGGGGATCACTGTTCCTGAAGAACCATCGATTGATTTGCCCGTTGATCACTTATCAGCACAACAATGGTTGGACACTTTTCTTGAACACAGACTGGCTGGTTTTGGCACCTATGAGGATGCGATCAGCTCCCAGCACCGCGTGATGTGGCATAGCGTTTTGACGCCCATGCTCAATCTGGGACTTCTCACTCCCCAACAGGTTTTAAACCGAACGCTCGAAGCAGCTGATGCTAGTGAGATCCCCTTGAATTCCTTGGAGGGTTTTCTAAGGCAAATTATTGGATGGCGAGAATTCATGGCCGCCATGTATTTGCGTCATGGAGTAATGATGCGAAACAGCAATTTTTGGAAGTTTGAGGATCGCCCCATTCCAGATGCATTTTACCAAGGAACAACTGGTATTCCGCCAATTGATGATGCTATTAAACGTGCTCTCAATACAGGTTATTGTCATCACATTGAGCGCTTAATGTTGCTTGGAAACATGATGCTTCTTTGCGGCTTCCATCCCACCCGCATCTACACCTGGTTCATGGAACTTTTCGTGGATGCCTACGATTGGGTGATGGTCCCTAATGTTTACGGGATGAGTCAGTTTGCTGACGGTGGAATCTTTACGAGTAAGCCATACTTATCCGGATCAAATTACGTTCGCAAAATGTCTGACTACAAGCTCGGTGAATGGTGTGCAACATGGGATGGCTTGTTCTGGAGTTTTATTCACCGTCATGGAGACTTTTTTCGTTCGCAACCACGACTGGCGATGATGGCTAGGAATCTTGATCGCATGTCTCCAGAGGTCTTAGACACGCATTACATGAACGCACAACAGTTTCTTAACTCGCTCAGCTAACGACTTTCTATTGTTGAAGTGAGATTGATGGGGTCATGACACTGACGCTTCCACCTGAGGCTTACCTGTGGTTCAAGACCCTTCACATCGTTGGGGTGGTGGTCTGGTTTGCCGGTCTGTTTTATCTCGTCAGGCTGTTCATCTATCACGTGGAAGCAGAAGAGGAGGAATCGCCTGTACGCGAAGCCTTCAAAGCGCAGTACGCCGTGATGGAACGACGACTGGCCAACATCATCACCACACCTGGACTAATCCTTACCGTCACGATGGCCGCAGGCCTGTTGATCGCCCAGCCGTCCTGGCTGCAGCAAGGCTGGATGCACGCAAAGCTCAGTTTTGTGGGCTTGTTATTGGCGTATCACGTGTTCTGCTATCGACTCATGGGCCAACTTCAGGCTGGGGTCTGCCAATGGAGCGGACGGCAACTCCGTGCCCTCAATGAACTGCCCACCCTGTTGCTCGTCCTGGTGGTGATGCTGGTGGTGTTCAAGACCCAGTTTCCAACTGGGGCGGCAACCTGGTTAACCGTCGGACTGGTGGTGTTCATGGCAGGAACCATTCAGTTTTATGCCCGCTGGCGTCGTCTTCGTGAAGCAGCACTTGCACAGGAGTCAGTTCCAGATGCATGACAAGCACCCATTGCGGGCTGTCCTTGACACGGTTGGTCCTGAGAGCTGTCCAGGACTACTGAATTTTCACTGCCATACCGTCTGCAGTGACGGCAGTCTGGAACCGATTGCTCTGATTGAACAAGCCAGTGACCGCAAGCTGAGTCACATAGCGGTCACGGATCACCATTCAATCGCTGCCTACGTTCCGATGGTTGATTGGCTTGATCGCGCCCGCGATCGTGGTGTAACCACTCCAACCCTTTGGAGTGGGATGGAAATCAGTTGCATCCTGCGCGGATGCTTGGTTCATGTTTTGGCTCTTGGCTTTACGCCAGGACATCCCGCCCTTTTGCCCTATTCCAGCGGCGATGCTGCAGTCGGTGCTCCCCTTAGGGCTGGTGAGGTTCGCAAAGCCATTCATAGCGCCGGAGGGCTTGCAATCCTTGCCCATCCAGGTCGCTACAGATTGGGGTTCTCCGTCTTGATTGAAGCGGCGGCAGAGCTGGGTTTCGACGGTGGTGAAGCCTGGTACGACTACGACATGCAACAACGCTGGGCCTCTACCCCGTTGATCTGTGAATCGATCGACAAACAGTTGAAGAACCTTGGCCTTTTGCGTAGCTGTGGCACAGATACCCACGGTATGGACCTAAAAGGCCGCTAAATTCACTTAACGATCTGGATCACAGGAATGGGCCTCTTTGATCGGCTGCTGAATTCAAGCTCCAAAAACGACGGTCAACAGGACGCTCCGAAGGATCGTGCCAAGCCGAAAGCAGAAGCTTTCTACCTCGACTCCGACGCTTCGTCGTCCTACGGAAACGTGGACTACATGCGAGAAGCCAAGACGATTCGTCGCACCTTCCCCGGATCTGCTGACAACCCTGGCAATAAAGAGTTGGTGACCAAGGTCGACGCGATGGACGTTACGGTTGGAACGCGAACCAAAGGATTGGGCGATGAGAAGCCCAATGAAGAACCCGCGATTCCGTCCTTGCTCTCAAGCGGAATTCCTAAGCCGGTCAAAAAGACATTCGCTGAGACGATGACCCAGTCGCAACTGGATCAAAAACTCAAGGGCAATGCGTTGCGCACAGCTGGTGTTAATACACCAATGGCCCCTGATGCCGCCCCTATGGGTCGCAAGGAAGAATTGAAGTCCGAACCAGAAATCCAGCCAAAGAATTCGTCAGAAACGCGGGATCCATCTGCAAAACCTGGATCGATCGATCCGTTCAAGGCCATGGTTCGCGACCTCAACAACTAAGGCCGCCTTTCTCGACGGTCTCCTCGGCTTGAAGAACCAATCCCCTGATCTGGTCAAGCTGATCGGGGGATGGTTGAGACCACAATCCTCGATTGGCAGCTTCAAGTAATCGTTCGGCCATATCCCTGAGAACCCAGGGATTTGACCGGTTTAAAAACTCTTGTGTGCTGGCTTCCAGCAGCCATTTGTCACAGATGGCCCCGTAGCACCAATCAGGAACCGCATTCGTGGAAGCGTCGTAGGCAAAGAGATAATCAAGGCTGGCTCCCATTTCGAAGGCTCCCTTGTAGCCATGCTGTTGCATTCCCTCGATCCAGCGCGGGTTTAATAAACGGCTTCTCACCACCTTGTCGATTTCACGGCTGAGGGAATGAATGCGAAGCCGTTCTTGGCGAGAGTGATCTGCAAACCAGGGCTGCACTGAGGTTCCACCGGAGCGACGCACTGCAGCAGTCATCCCCCCATGAAACTGGTAGTAGTCATCAGAGTCGAGTAGATCGTGTTCCCTGTTGTCCTGGTTATGGAGAACAACCTGCACGTGACGCAAAGCACCCTCTAGCCCTGCGCGATTGGCTTGAGCTCGAACCTCGCTGTCGTAACTCCATGAACTCCAGGCTAAAAAAGCCTCTCCAAGTTCATCCTGGTTGTCCCATTGCCCCGAATCAATCAAGGCCTGCAATCCAGCGCCATAGGCACCCGGTGCAGACCCAAAAATTCTCGATTGAGGCCCGTCCTGACGGGTGATCGCGGCGAGCGGATTCTCATCGTCTGCTTCCTCGAGTGATGCGACGAGCTGAACAGCGCGATTTACCCAGCCGACAAGTTGGGGGAAGGCATCGCGGAACAGTCCTGACATCCGCAAGGTGACATCAACCCGCGGTCGAGCCAGCAGGCTCAAGGGAATCACTTCAAGATCCACCATTCGCCGTGTTGGGCCATCCCAGAGAGGACGGATCCCCAGCAACGCGAACATCTGGCCGATGTCTTCTCCGCCATTGCGCATCGTGGCTGTTCCCCACACCGACAACGCAAGATGCCTCAGATCTTCTCCTTCCTCGAGTCGGTAGAGATCTAACAATTGCTCAGCGCTACGCCGGCCTAAATCCCAGGCCGCTTCGGTGGGAAGACCCCGAAGATCAACGGAATAAAAATTTCGACCCGTTGGCAACACATCTGGCCGACCACGCGTTGGGGCTCCGGAGGGTCCACTAGCGATCCGTCGTCCAGCCAAAGCAGCAAGAAAAGCTTTCTTTTCACTGGAAGCACAAGCCAACAATCGCGGTAGAAGCTCGTCGCGCAAGCGCAGCAGAGCAGGCTCTTTGTTGTCGTGAAGCCACTGCTGCAACGAAGGACAAAGAGAGTTAGAGGGCTCGTCTGTGATCTGTTCCAGCAAGCGGAGCGCTTGCTCATCGAGCCAAGTCACAGCAGCCGATACACGTCTGGGCTGATCACAACCCAACCGCTCGAGGGTTCTGCAGTCGTGGGCACTCAGTCGGGCACCGTCTTCATCTGACCAGGGATCGCACTCCAGACCAACCACCTTGGCCATCTCCTGAGTGATGCCTTGGCAGCCACCAGAAGGCGATCGAGCAATGGCTAGAAGTAGTTCTCTCTGAATCGACGGTTCAGGCTGGCTGCCAAGACGATGTAGCCCTGTTCTAATTTGCGCCTCCTTCAACTCACAGAGATAGGTTTCCACCTGATCAAGACAGCGGGCCCAAGACTCGTTGTCTTGATCAGCAGCGCTTGATGGATTGTTCGATGCTTCGCTAGCTGGATTGGGGAGGGAAGGCCAATCAAGATGTTGCAGTAACTGCTTAATTTGCTGCTCGAGCACGGCGCATCGTTCGGCAGCAACCTGACGAGCCTCGACGTACTCATCCAGCAAAGCTTCAAGAGACAGCAAAGATCCATGCAACCCAGCCCGACCCAAAGGTGGAGTGAGGTGATCGAGAATCACCGCATGGCCCCGACGCTTGGCTTGGGAACCCTCCCCAGGGTCATTCACGATGAACGGATAAACGTGAGGGATCGGAGCAAGCGCCAGTCCTGGCCCACAGGCCTCACTCAGTCCAACCGACTTGCCTGGTAGCCATTCGGCGCTGCCATGTTTCCCCACATGAACCATCAGTTGGGTGCCATGCACCTCCTGCAGCCAGAGATATTGGGCCAAATAACGATGTGGAGGAGGGAGATCAGGGGAATGAAGATCACTGATCTGATCGGGGTCGTAGCCACGGCTGGGCTGAATTAACACAACTACATGACCCAGCAGAAGACCATGCACAGCAAACCCCTTCTCCTCCAGATCCACGGCCTGTTCCGGTGAGCCCCAGCGGCGCTCAATCAGTGCTCGAGCCTCAGGTGTGAGCTGTCGCCACCAGCGCAAGTAGTGATTGAGGGGTAGATAGGCGAGGGGCTGAAGGTGAGAACTCTCTGGATCGTTGCTGCGTCCGGATAACAGTTGGGCCATGAGCATCTGAGACTCATCGGGACGCGACTTGCTGCCAAGCGCAACGCCGGCTTCAGAAAGCCAGTTCAAGATATTGATGGTGCTAGCGGGAGTATCCAGACCAACCCCATTAGCTAAACGTCCATTGCGAACGGGGTAATTCGCAAGCACCAATGCCACGCGCTTCTCTGCTGCGTCCGTTTGACGAAGATCCACCCAACAACGGGCATGGTCCGCAAGCCAATTCAGCCCAGCAGCGTCGGGAACCAAACTTTTGACAGCGGTCGACAAGCTGGATTCCGCATCCTGGACTTCACGGAATGCACCGATTCTCGTGGTGATGCGTCCATCCAACTCAGGAAGCACCACTTGAAGAGAGAGATCGATGGGATCGAGGCCCTGGGTGGTCGCGTCCCAGGCTTGTTTGGATCGTCCCGAGCAAAGCAGCTGCAATACAGGTAGATCAAGGCCATCCCAAAGCGGGGTACCCAGCCCCGCCTCTTGAAACTGCACCGATGCAAATGCCGTGGTGCTGACCACTAGCTGAACGTCCTGCGCTTGAAATGCTCGTTGCACCCCCTCCTGAACCACGGGATCTCTCAAGCTGCTCACCCAGAGAGCACGCGGTGCTAGTCCCCGGCTTCGCAATGCCGTTAAAAGTTGATCACACCAGTCCGTGTCAGCGGCGCGAGCATGGGCCCGATACAGCAGGACACCGACCTTCGCACCTGATTCATCACGCCAATCAAAAGGGGCTGGATCAGCCATCCGTTCCGGCTGAAGATCGGTCCCGACGTTGAGGGCCTCAGGGTCCATGCAACTGGTCAAGAAGGGATGAATCGCCTTCAAAACCTTGGTCATATTGGGCATCCCACCTTCTCGTAACAGCAGAGCCAACTGCCGAGAAAGGGTGGAAGACACCGATCCAATCGGATGGAGTTCGTCGTTTTGATCAGCGGTCCCCGCCAAGACGATCAAGGTTCGCCGTGGATCAGACGACTGCCAGCGGCGGCACTGTTCAAGCCCATAACTCCAGTGCCCCCGCCCACCAAGCAAGCGCACCACAAGCACCCGTGCCGTACTCCCCGTTGTGGCTAGGTAGTGGTCAATTTGAGCCGGATGTCGCAGACAATCGAGCGGCAAAGCACGCAATTGCTCCTTCCACTGCCCCAGCTCTGGCTGACGAAGGCAAGCGGAGAGCGTACTGATGTCGGTCGCAGCACTGGTCAGAAAAAGAATGGGGGCAGGCGGTTGCTCAACAAGGGTGAAAACCTCGTTGCTTTCGGCCCCAGGAAGACTGCTCAGTCGATGCATGCCTCCATTCTGGTCTGATCACATCACACCCAACGAGCGAGGTGAGTGAGAAAATTTGAGCATCGATCAATGAGCGATGCATCAGTTCCTTCCATACGCCTGGTTTGAAGGCCGCTGCATCCCGTTTGACCAGGCCAAAGTTTCGATCGCCACACATGCCCTTCACTACGGCACAGGTGCTTTCGGAGGCATGCGCGCGATTCCAGATCCTGAAAAACCTGGCGGCATGCTGTTGTTTCGACCGGACCGCCATGCCCGGCGTCTCTCCCAAAGCGCCAAGCTTCTGCTCGCTGATCTCACGGAAGAAACCGTGATGGAGGCTCTCGTTGCAGTGCTAAGGGCAAATAAGCCCACCACGCCCATCTACCTGAGGCCGTTTGTTTACACCAGTGATTTAGGCATTGCACCACGTCTGCACAACATCGAGACTGATTTTCTGATTTACGGCTTAGAGCTCGGTGATTACCTCTCTCCAGATGGCGTGAGTTGCCGCATTAGTAGTTGGACCCGACAGGAAGATCGCTCACTTCCTCTACGCGGAAAAATCAGTGGTGCTTACATCACAAGCTCACTTGCCAAAACGGAAGCCGTCACAAGCGGTTTCGACGAAGCCCTGCTCATGAACACGCGGGGAAAGGTGAGCGAAGCCAGCGGCATGAATCTATTTTTGGTGCGCGATGGCGTCCTGATCACCCCTGGAGTTGATCAAGACATTCTTGAGGGGATCACACGCTCCAGCGTGATTGAGCTGGCAAAGCACATGGGATTGCAGGTGATCGAACGCCCCGTCGACAAAACAGAACTTTGTATCGCCGATGAAGTCTTCCTCACGGGAACTGCGGCGAAGATCACGCCGATTCGTCAACTGGAATCCACGGTCTTACCGACCAATCGACCGGTGATGACTGCTTTAAGACAACGTCTGGTGTCGATTACCGAAGGGCGAGATCCTGAATTCAGCCACTGGGTCACCAGGATCGAGCTCGAAGACTAAGGATCGGCCTTCGAAACAAGAGCAGTTCATAGAATGGCTCTAGAGAAGCAACTGAGCGATGCAGGCCGTCACCGAGACCCCCACCCTGATCGGCTCACGTTTTTTAAAACGTCTGCATGATCCGTCAAGGCCTGTCTTGGTGTTTGACGGAGCAACAGGTACCTCCCTGCAGCAACTGGACCTGTCCGCAGACGATTTCGGCGGAGAAGCATTGGAGGGTTGCAATGAAAACCTGGTCGTTACACGCCCCGATGCTGTTCAAAGCGTGCATCGACAGTTCCTTGACGCCGGATGTGATGTCATCGAAACCGATACCTTTGGTGCCGCCTCCGTAGTCCTGGCCGAGTACGGCCTAGAAGACAAAACCTTCGAGCTCAACAAACGTGCTGCTGAGCTGGCCAAAGAAGTGGCCATGGAATACAGCACCGATGAAAAACCACGATTCGTGGCTGGGTCAATGGGACCCACCACCAAATTGCCCACGCTCGGACACATCAGTTTTGATCTCCTTCGCGATTCCTATCAAGAGCAAGCGGAAGGACTGATTGCCGGTGATGTGGATCTACTCATCATTGAAACCTGTCAGGACGTTTTGCAGATCAAGGCTGCTCTTCAAGGAATTGAGCAAGCCTTTGAAACCAGCGGTGAACGCCGCCCCTTGATGGTGTCCGTAACGATGGAAACCACAGGCACCATGCTTGTGGGTTCCGATATCGCAGCTGTTGTTTCCATTCTTGAACCCTTCCCGATTGATGTTCTTGGCCTGAACTGCGCAACAGGTCCTGAACAAATGAAAGAGCACATGCGTTATCTAACAGATAATGCTCCATTTGTGGTGAGCTGCATCCCCAACGCAGGCTTACCAGAAAATGTTGGAGGCGTAGCGCATTATCGGCTGACACCGGTAGAGCTGAAGATGCAATTAATGCACTTTGTAGAAGATCTCGGGGTTCAAGTGATTGGTGGATGTTGCGGAACAACACCTGCTCATATTGCAGCTCTTTCTGAAATTTCATCAGAGCTAAGTGCCGCACCTAGAAATGTGCGCTCCCACCATCATGAAAGAAAAGCACTTAATTACGAGGCGTCAGCCTCATCAATTTATGGCGCAACTCCTTATCTACAAGACAATTCATTCTTGATCATCGGTGAACGACTCAATGCAAGTGGTTCCAAGAAAGTGCGTGAATTACTGAATGACGAAGATTGGGACGGACTGGTTGGCGTTGCCCGAGGACAGGTCAAAGAAAATGCTCATGTGCTGGATATCAACGTTGATTATGTCGGTCGTGATGGCGAACGAGATATGCGCGAGCTGGTGAATCGAGTCGTCACCAACGTGAATCTTCCTTTGATGCTGGATTCCACCGAATGGCAAAAGATGGAAGCCGGACTCAAAGTTGCTGGAGGAAAGTGCATTCTCAATTCAACGAACTACGAAGACGGTGATGAACGGTTCTTCAAGGTGTTGGAGCTAGCCAAGCGTTACGGAGCCGGAGTGGTGATTGGCACGATCGACGAAGACGGCATGGCCCGCACAGCAGACCAAAAGGTTGCAATTGCGAAAAGAGCTTATCGAGATGCCGTGGAGTATGGAATTCCAGCTCGGGAAATCTTTTACGACGCGCTCGCCTTACCAATCTCCACAGGTATTGAGGAAGATCGACGCAACGGGGCTGAAACAATCGACGCCATTCGTAGAATTCGCGAGGATCTTCCCCATGCTCATGTTGTTCTTGGTGTATCCAATGTGAGCTTTGGCTTGTCTCCTGCTGCCAGAATTACGCTGAATTCAGTCTTTTTACATGATTGCTGCGAAGCTGGAATGGATGCGGCAATTGTGTCACCAGCCAAGATTCTTCCCCTGATGAAAATCAGCGAAGAGCATCAGAAAGTTTGTCGAGACTTAATCAATGATCGTCGTGGATTTGAAGGCGATGTTTGCACTTATGACCCACTTACAGTTCTAACAACGTTATTCGAGGGTGTAAGCGCAAAAGCAGCTCGCGAATCAGGACCATCCCTGAGTGACCTCCCCGTTGAAGAACGGCTGAAGCAACACATCATTGATGGTGAGCGGATTGGATTGGAAGACGCTCTCAAAGATGGGTTAAAGAATTATCCGCCATTGGACATCGTCAATACATATTTGCTTGACGGAATGAAAGTAGTTGGAGAACTATTTGGCTCCGGACAAATGCAACTTCCTTTTGTTCTTCAATCTGCCGAAACGATGAAATCTGCAGTGGCATTTCTAGAGCCATTCATGGAGAAAGAAGAAGGCAAGCGATCCGCAAAAGCTAAATTTTTGATCGCCACAGTTAAAGGCGATGTTCATGATATTGGAAAAAATCTTGTCGACATTATTTTGACCAATAACGGTTATGAAGTCATTAACCTTGGAATCAAACAAGATGTGAATGCAATCATTACTGCTCAGGAAGAGCATCAAGCAGATTGCATCGCCATGAGTGGACTTCTAGTGAAATCCACAGCATTTATGAAAAACAATCTGCAATCTTTTAACGAAGCAGGTATCAACGTACCGGTCGTACTAGGTGGCGCTGCACTTACACCCAGATTCGTGAATAAAGACTGCAACGATGTGTATGAAGGCAAAGTGATTTACGGCAAAGACGCTTTCACGGATTTGCGCTTTATGGACGCCTTAGTGACAGCGAAAGCAAAGGATCGCTGGGATGATCGCGCTGGCTTTCTCGATGGCACCCCCGATGGTCTCTCGATTGGGGGTGACGCAGAACCCTCAGAGTCAGCCGACACAGCGCCTGAAAGCTCCTCTGAGCCAACTGAGACCGTTGATTTAAAGCTTCCCATCAGCTTCGAACGATCGGATGCCGTTCCTGAAGAGAAAGCCGTCATCACACCCTTCCTTGGTGCATCCGTCCTTCAGGGGGAAGATCAGATTCCTCTCGACGAGGTGATTGCGTTCCTCGACCGACAGGCACTGTTCGCTGGTCAGTGGCAGATGCGCAAAGCCAAACACCAAAGCCGTGAGGAGTACGAACAAGATCTCGCGGATAAGGCCGAACCAATCCTCCAAAAATGGCTGGCACGCGCCAAAGACGACCAACTCCTTCATCCAGCAGTGGCTTACGGCTATTTCCCTTGTGGTCGCGATGGCAACGCGGTGGTGGTGTTCAACCCCGAGGGTGGTTCAGAGCTGGGGCGATTTGATGTCCCCCGACAACGCAGTGGAAATCGCTACTGCATCGCCGATTTCTTCCGAGATCTCAAAAAGGGTCAACCCTGCGATGTGCTGCCAATGCAAGCGGTCACCATGGGTGAGGAAGCCAGTCGCTTCAGCCAAGAGCTATTTCGCAAGGATGCCTACAGCGACTATCTCTTTTTTCACGGGTTAGCCGTTCAGATGGCAGAAGCGCTTGCTGAGTGGACCCACGCCCGGATTCGCCGTGAATGCGGCTTCTCCGATCCAGAGGCCATGCCTATTAGAGACATTTTTGCCCAGCGCTACAGGGGTAGCCGTTATTCCTTTGGCTATCCAGCCTGTCCCAACGTGGCGGATTCCCGTCAACAACTGGAATGGCTTCAGGCTGATCGCATTGGTTTGACCATGGACGAAAGCGATCAACTACATCCAGAACAGAGCACAACAGCCCTGATTGCTTTGCACAGCAACGCTCGATACTTCAGCGCTTAAAACCACACAGCATGTATTGCCTCAGACTTCTGGGGCACTGCACTTGCTCCCATGGACTTCAGCGGCCCAGACGCCATAGACAATGCGATTAAGGCTGGATTGGACATCGATGGAAGCCCTCTTCCGGAAGCGATGCTCACGCTCTACCGCGAGGTCATGGATCAAGAGGCACAACGAAAGCGCAGTGGAGTGCGTAAGTCGATGAGGAACCGGATCGTCCGCACCGGTGCCAAACATTTCAGCCAAGACGTCCTGAACGCCCGATTAATCGAGGCTGGCTGGGAAGGCCTGAAGGACAAGGAAATCAGCTTTTACTTCAGCTGACAGCCCGTTCAATGTGAGCTCTGCAGGATCACTCCTGGCAGAGCTTTTCCATCGTGTCGATCACTTCCTGCTGAAAATCATCCAGCGCACTGGACTCGCTCAAATCAAATCCCTCTCCCGCAGCATTCTGCGCAAGATCCTGAAAGTGGAGAGCTCCTTCACCATTGGCAAGGAACTCGATAGCCGATGACTCGCCACTTTCGCGGAACGCATCGCAGAGGGCGATAAACGCCGCGTCTTCAGTGAACTCCCAATCCATCGAGGAGACATAACTGAACGACCTCTAACGCCTGACCCCCGTGATCCGTCAACCATCTCGTCTCGGAATGTGCCAGTCGTTCGGCAGACTCCTGGCAGCCAATGCAAACGAATGTCGTCACAACAACAAGAGGAAAAGCCAGTTGAGCAGAGCGGTCTCAATGTTTTAGGTGGTGCGCTTGAAGGCTGTAGTTGTGAGCCGATGACAGGTTGGTTTCGAGATGGACATTGCCGAACCGATCCCAGCGACTTGGGGCAGCACAGCGTCTGCTGCGTGATGTCTGAACGCTTTCTGAATTACAGCAAGGCCCAGGGCAATGACCTGAGCACTCCAGTACCCGACTTCGGCTTCCCTGGTCTTAAACCTGGCGATCATTGGTGTGTCTGCGCCCCGCGTTGGAAACAGGCCTATGAGGACGGGATGGCGCCGCCGGTACGACTCGAAGCCACCGAACACACAGCGCTGCAGGTGATCCCTTTGGACATTCTCAAAACTCACGCTCACCAAGGAATCTCCTGACCATCCCAAGCCAGGAAACGGCCGCTGTCGACTGCTGTCTGCTCGAGCAAAACATCAAGCAACAGGGCGGCCGCTTTTTGAGGACTGAACAGACGATCCGGCGGAACAAAATTTTGAAACGGTTTGGAAAGGGCTGTATCAGTGGTGCCTGGATGCAGCATCGTGACTGTGGCGAGAGGAAAACGCCGCGCCCACTCCACACTCAACGAACGCAAATACATGTTCTGGGCCGCTTTGGCTCCCCGATAGGCGTACCAGCCCCCAGTTCTGTTGTCGCCGATGCTCCCGACTCGCGCGCTGAGACTCGCAAAGTGAAAAGGGCGATCACGGTTCAGAGCTGGCTCAATCGCTTTAGCCAAGAGAAGAGGGCCCGCAGCATTGATCGCAAAGGATTCCATCAACTGATCGGCACAAACCTGCTGCAGACGCTTCTCAGGGGTGAGGGAGCCTCCATGCAGTCGCCCAGTGGCATTGATCACCAAACGCAGGGGCTGTGGATCCTCTAGGAGCCTCTGAGACAACACCGCAAGGCTCTGGGAAGACTCGAGATCCACCAGCCAATCTCCGCATTCGTCATCGGCTGAACCAAAGGTTCGGCCGCAAAGCATGACATCCAAAGCGGGCTGACGGTGTTGCAGCTCCTCGGCAAGCGCCTTACCAAGACCACCACGGCCAACGATCAATGCACGACCAATCCAAGCAACTCTGTTGATTTCAGGCATGATCAAAAGCGTTGTCCGAGGGACAGTGAGACAGCTCACCCCACTGTTGCTGGGCATGACCGCTACCGCGGGATTGATCGGTGTCGTCTCTTGGAGTGTCCAGGCGCTTGGGCAGCTAGAACAACAGCGAACCCAAAAAAATACTCTTGAATCGCTGCTTGAGAGCTCCGAGAAAGATCAAGCAACGGCTTACTTTTCTACTGACGCCTCAGATGACTCCGCATTGGACTCACGCGATCCATCGGACCAGAAAGACGAAGCGGATGGACGTGAGATCAATCGACCTCTAACCAAATTGGTATTGCAGCCCACTCCTGCTGCAAGGCCACGAGGCGCTCCTGAGAACCCGATTGTGCGCGTTGCTTTGTTGAGTCAATCACCACCGCGTGCAGTGGACCTAACAGGGGAGGCCGAGTGCAGATACAGCAACGGTGAAGTTGTGCAAAAAAGAACCCTTAAAACCTTTCTTGCTGAACGTCGTTCAAATCTCGTGACCTGCCAGTCAGGCCAAAATGGGTCCGTAGTCGTGAATGATCGCGCTTATCCAGAGACGGTTTATTTCCTCAATAGAGGTCATGGTTGGATTGCAATTAATCAACTGTCTTTGGAGCGTTACGTTGCCTCTGTGGTTGGTGCGGAGATGCCGAGTCACTGGAATCCTGAAGCGTTAAAGGCACAAGCTGTGGCCGCACGGTCCTACACCCTCGTGCATCTTGTTCGTCCTGCAGATTCCGATTTCAATCTTGGTGATACAACCCGTTGGCAAGCTTATGGAGGTATCAATACTCAAAGCGAAACCACTTCAGCCGCAACAAAAGCAACCCAGGGGCTGGTGCTTAGTTTTCAAGGAGGGTTAGTGGAATCGCTGTACGCATCAACCAGTGAAATCGCTGCTGAGGCGCACAGCCATCTCGGCGCAAGCATGAGTCAGCACGGTGCACAAAACCTGGCCATGAAGGGGCTCAAGTTCAATGAAATCTTGAGTCGTTATTACGAGGGTGCCTCTCTAGCGAGGCTCAAAACAAATGGGAACTGAGACCTACTGGAATCGAGCGCTCGAGCAGAGCGAGAGGGCATTGAAGTCTGGAGCTCTTATCCCGCTGAGTACCTCATTAGAACGTCTTGCAGATAGTCCAGAATCCAATTTCGAATTGCGAACTCTCGAAAGTCGCTTGCCTAAACATTTAAAGAGAGAGGGACCAAAACCCAATCCCTTTCAACCTTGGGACCCACAACTTGAGGTGGCACGTCTGGATCCAGGTCATGCGGTCATTTTGAATAAATATCCGGTCCAACGTGGACACATGCTTCTGATTACTGCCGATTGGGCAGCCCAGGATAGTTGGCTCACGTTGGCTGACTGGACAGCGTTAGTTCATGTTGATCAAGACACATCTGGGCTGTGGTTTTTCAACAGCGGACCCGTTGCAGGCGCGAGTCAACCCCATCGCCATCTTCAACTTTTGCCGCGGAGTAAAGAGGAAATTAGTTGTCCCAGAGACCTCTGGTTTCAAAAAAAATTAGCTTCAAAAGGAAGAGTTGAAACAACAAGCGATTCCTTATTGAACTGCTGCTCCGTTGTCTCGCGATTCAATCGCAGCAAGGATCAAGATGAACAGGCACAACATCTCTATGACTGCTATTTATCACTTTCTAAACAACTTGGCAACGGACATCCCTCTCAAGATCAACGCCCAAGATCTTTCTACAACTTATTACTGACACCGCAATGGATGGCGATGGTGAGGCGTCGGCGAGAAGGTGCTGCCGGTTTCAGCATCAATGCCCTTGGATTTGCTGGATACCTCTTGGCCACTGCAAGCGCTGATCTGAACTGGCTCAAAATTCACGGCCCCGAGGCCTTATTGCGTGAAGTCGTTCTCGAAATCCGTGGAAACACGGTTGTGGAGTCATCCCTCTAACTGTCTGTCTGAAGAAGGACAACCGTCCGATACCGACCCCCCTTCTTCGATAACAACCATGAGCGAAACCCACACGATCAGAAATGCACGGATCGAGCATCATCTGAACCTGGTCGATCCGATTGCAGGGCATTACGCCCGACGATCAGGCCTGGATCGAGATGACCTCAAACAGGTGGGCAGGCTTGGGTTATTGAGAGCCGCAGAAGGTTATCAGCAAGGTCAAGACAAGCCGTTTGAGGTGTATGCCAGGCCCCACATCAGAGGAGCCATTCTCCATTACCTCAGAGACAGCGTGGGACTGGTGCGACTCCCTAGACGGCTCCAAGAACAAGCACAGAACTCAATTAAAAACACCTCTTCCGAACCGCAACATGCCGAAGCATTGTCAGCGGAGATGGAACTCCACGTCCATGCCTATCGCCGTCGTCAATCGTGGGAACCTTTGGACGAAAGCAGGGTGGCAGCAGACCAACCTGGATGGAAGCCGATGCTGATGCAGGAAAGCGCCCGTCGTATCTGGAAAGCCATTCATCAATTAGCGCCAAAGGAGCAAAGGGCGCTGATAGAGGTCGTGATCGAAGGTGCCAGCCTCCGCGTTGCTGGGACAAAGCACGGTGTCAGCGCAATGACAATGCAGCGGAGGCTGAAGCGGGCCCTAGCTAAGTTGCGGCAGGAGCTTGTGGATCAGGATTCGTCGCTGTGGTCGCGTTGAATTTGGCCCTCAAGTGTGGTCATTGCTGCATTGACAGCTGCAAGTTGACGCTCAAGACCATCGCGCCAGAAACGGAGCATCTCCAACTTGCGTTGTTGGTGATGATTCCGCCAATGACTTGAGTCACATGAGGGCTGACAAAAAAATGGAGGCAGCATGCGTACACACACGATTTCCCACAATCCTGGCGAATTGTTCCAGAAATCGAGACTGCCAACACACACTTGGCGCTTCTGAACCAGACGATTAGGTTTGGAACTTGCGGAAGAATCAAGCCGCGACCCAAAAACCAGTCTCGCGTGTCTCACCGATTATCAAAACTGGTCCTAATCTGCGTCGCAATTGCGACGTGCGATCTAGGTGTCGTAGCGAAGGCTCATGCTTATGTGCCGTTAATGGCTGGACAGAGAGCTCGTGCTCTCAATGGAAACTTTAATAACGTTCCTGTCCTTCATTCCAACCAACCAGAAATTATTAAAGGGCCTGGGATCCTTGTCAACACATCACCAGGTTCTGCTACAGCTGCTGAAAACAACCAGCAGTTAAAGAATGCTGAATTCACGTTTAACGGCGAATTCGGGTTGCATATGCACCACAAATATTACCCTCAAGACAGCAGTAGATTAGGAGGACGTCGGGCCAGAGGGTTGCTAACGGTTGCAGCAATCGCGATCAACCCAGGGAATAATCCTGTGACCCTTAAGTTCAAAAGGGGCTCTGTTAAAAATAGTTTCGAGGCTCCTTATCACCCCAACCGGTTGATGGGCGTAAAGCCACTCGGCCGACGACCATGGAATACAGGCCCGGGTGACGCAACCGCAGTACAAATGCTAAGAGGAGAACTTGATCGCAAGCTCCCACAGCAAATAACGATCCCAGCTCGAAGTCGGAAAGTGATTGTGAGTTCAGTTCTTCCTGCCAGAGGAATTATGAACGGACTGTTGAGAGGTCGCAGTAACGGGCCTTTCCAACTTGCTGTTGTAGCAGCTGAGGAAACCAACCAAGAACAAGAGTTGATTGCCGTTCTTGATAGCAAAAGACTGGCGCCAGGTCGCATTTATTTGAAACGTCTTAATGAGATTCGTACCGGGAAAGTCTTTTCAAGAGTTGCTGGTGTTGCACTTGGCGATGAGTACAAGGCCTCAATCAATCATGATCTCTCCCAAGGCGCATTACACATTCCTTTAACAAGCACTCGCAAGCATCACTTTGGAACTAGCGATATACAGGTCAATCAATTATCAACACGCATGATTGATTCTGCCCTTAACAATGTCGGCACGTACGGAGTGCGCTTTGATGTTGAGCTAAATCTCTCTGGAGTTGGTGTTCATGAGTTGGTTTTAAGCCATCCAGTGGCATCCGGTCGAAAACCTTTCACAGCATTCCGTGGATCGATCGGAATCAAAAGTGCCGAAGGCTATCGAGAAGTTCATGTTGGGATGAAATCAGGGCAGAGCCTGCCCCTCGGCCGAATTAATGTTCAACCAAATGCTGTCAATCCCGTCACGGTGAGCGTTGTTTACCCAGCTGATGCCACACCAGGTCACTTGCTAAGCGTGGTTCCAGTGACCCAGCTCGCCATGCTTCGCCATCGTGAAGAGTTACTTGAAGCAGCAAGGAAAGCTGAAGCAGCGGCAAAAAAACGCAATGTTGTTCCGTTAACGCCTCCACCGGCGATTTATGCACAGCCAAACCCCCTTCAGGCAAACGACAACGAACCGAAGCCGATCATCAGATCTCTTGGACCAAAAGCCACACCTCGGACGGATCCAAAACCAGCCCCAAGCATTCAGTCTCCAACGATTGCCGCGCCATCAAGTCGTGCCAATCAGTTTCCATCGGCGATGATCATGCCTCAGCGCGTTAATGAGTCATTAGAGCAGCGCTACAGCGATGCAATCAAGGCCCAACAGGATTGGCTGCGCCGACTACAAGGTCGATAAGCTTCGCGCATCACTTTTACTCGGATCATCGCGGCAAGCTGAATGGGGCGTCGGATCACACTTGAACTTCCTGATCATCTCGTTGATCGCATCGACGAGCTCAAGAAAGAGTGGTGCATCAGGTCCAGAGGCGATTGCTTAACGCGATTGCTGGAAGAAATCTGGACTGATGAGACAGATTTTGAGACAGATGTTGCTGATCTTCTCGAGTGTGTAGCCAACGAGGATCCAGGAGTCTTATCGGTCGCGACCTCTCCTGATGCCATCGAATTAAAGCGAGACCACCGGGCAACGGAACCTTCGTACGACGAAGACCGGGCCATCGTCTTGGTACGCCGTAGTCAGAACCCGAAGGAGCAAGATATAGCTTCAGTGCTCACTCCCGACACCAGTCAGCCGAGGGAGAGCACCACTAAAGGGCGGGGCATCGACTTACCTGGATTTGTAAGAAGCCGCACGCAGGCCATACGAACCAGCCTGGAACAGCCTCAAACAAAAGAAGAACGACGTGACAGTCCCTTTGTACCAGTGGTGAGCTTCGATCACTTAACGGCTTGCCGCAATAAAGCCATCGATCATTGGACCAGTCTGTATGGATCAACGCCAGGAGCAACGGTTCTTGAGGCTGTGATGCTCTGGATGGCCCGAGATATTTGGCCCCAATTGGATGGAAGCGAGGGACGCACCTTCACCTGGAGCCAGGTGAATCAATCGATGCAGGATGTCTGCGCTGAATGGTCTGTGCAGTCTCCGAAATTTGAACATGTGATTGTTGCTGCTGCCGTTCTCGAAGATCCATTTGCCGCAGGCAGCGTGGAGGATCGCATTCCGACTTTGATTCGCCGCTTTGTGAACCGCTTCAAACGCAGTCGGCGTGTGACGTCATTTGAAACCTTGGAATCCACCATGACCCTGCATGGTGCGCTGAGATTGCTAGATCTGCCCACGCAAGCTGGAGCATCCCTAACTCTGCGTTCCATCCGAGACGCTTACAAGAAAAAGGCAATCGAAGAGCATCCAGATGCCGGTGGCTCTACGGATGGCATGAGACGACTGAATGAGGCCTATCAGATGCTGCGAGAGCTTTATAGAGACAAAGAGTCGCAATGATCTCATTCAAGAACCTACGCGGGACTCATTAATAGACCATTCTGAGAGATAATAGAATCATTAATCTCGTCTGAGTCTTATTACGGGTCTCGATCTGAGTCCCCAGCGAGACCCAAGATTGACTTCTTTTTATAAACTGACTTATCCATTGTTTTAAATGCAAGCCCTCCCAAGTACTCGTTAACTGAGCCGACAAAAACCAACAGATCAACCAGATCTGATGAACCATTGCGCTTGAACAGGCAATAGGTTGACCACCTATCGCTTGTCCAAGCTTCAAAATCAAATGTCCAAGTGATTGCTGGCCAGTGCAAACACAAGTTGCAGCAACATTTTTGAAGCTTGCGTACCTGCTGTAGACACAGTGACGCAGAAATAATGGCCGGCCTAGTCAGCTCCTCTGCCTTGGTCACCTTGCTCAAGACGGCAACAGTGAAACAGGCTTTCGCCGCGCCAAAGACATTATGCATTAGTCGCAGGCAGGACTATTTTCAAGACTCATTTCAAGTCTTATGCAATACACACAAGATATGACTTTTGGGATGAGATTTCTACTGAGAGCTCATTCCCTGTGGCAACGAAATGCACGATGCAATCCAATGCGACACGTTCGACTCAACAGAGCAAGGCATTTAAACCTTCAGCGATTAGAAACGAGTCTTTATAGTCCTATTCTAGTCTTAGCTTAGGACTCGTCTTAAGTCTTAAGTGAGACTAAAGAGCAGGTAAGGAAAGTTGACATTAAAAAGCCGCCCCTACAGGCGGCTGTCAGATAAAAGCAAGACGGTTTAGGTCGACGTCTGCATTCCTTGAATGAGGTAATCGAAGTAAGGAGCTGCAAGGGCTTGTTGGTCATCAGAAAGAAGGGCCAAAGAAGCCTCTCTCATGCAGCGCATGGCTTCCACCATTCCAGGCATCGGGACACCAAGACTGTTGTACATCTCACGGGCACCCACAAGACCAATCTGTTGGATGAGCTCGGTACTGCCGGCAAGAACTCCGTAGGTCACAAGGCGCAAATACCAGCTGTAATCACGCAGACACTGGGCACGCTGCTTCTGACCGAAGGCGTTGCCTCCAGGAGCAACGTATTCAGGTTTACGAGTGAACAGCTGTTTCGCTGATTCGTCGACGATTTTCTTCTCGTTCTCAGTGAGACTGCGAACAACAGACAAACGAATCGAACCCTGGCTGAGGAAATCAACCATTGATCGCAGTTCACCGCTGCTTGGGTAACGCAGATCGTCATCTGCTTTGAGAATCAGATCCCGAACAACGCTCATGTCAGCTGGCAAGCTTGAATGAGTCTAGAGCTATCAATCGCTTCGCAAGCAGTTGCAGCGATTGGTGTTACGCCTTTGCAATGGCCCAGTCCTTGAGCGACCCACCAGTAGCTGGTCAAATCATCACCGTTCTGGGGACTGATCTCAACCACCAGGGCCTCGGACTCGCTCGCTGGCAAGGCTGGGTGGTGATCGTTCCCCAGTTGCTTCCAGGTGAACAGGCCCAGGTGCAATTGCTGCAACGCAAAAAATCGCAGTGGTTTGCGCGCCATCTCAAAACGCTCGTTGCAGCTCAAGGTGCGAGGAAACCTCCGTGCATCCTTGCCAAAGACTGTGGAGGCTGTTCTCTGCAACACCTCGAGGAAACTGTTCAGTCGGAATGGAAGCGCACCCGTCTTGAACAGACCCTGAAACGAATCGGTGGGATCGATATCCAGTCGCCTGCCCCAATCCATCACGATCTTGAACACTTGGGCTACCGCAATCGAGCCCTAATACCCCTGCTTCGCAAGGAGGATCAGCTGCGTTTGGGGTACTACCGACGCGGAAGCCATCGCATCGTGAACCTGAATCGTTGTCCTGTCTTAGACCCACGCATCGATGCCCTCATCAAACCCCTAAAACAGGACCTTGAAGCCAGCGGGTGGCCTGCTGATGCTGACTTACATGGCGAACTGGGTCTGCGCCACCTTGGTTTGCGCGTGGGTGTGCGAACCGGGGAACTGCTGATCACGCTGGTCAGTGCAACCAGCGAACTCAACGGTGTGAAAGACCTGGCCGTGGAGTGGATGAGCCGGTGGCCTGCCATCAACGGTGTGACCTTGAACCTGCAGCCGCGCCGGAGCAACACCATCCTCGGTGCGATCACCCATACCCTCGCTGGTCGAGATTGCATCAGCGAACGCTTCTGCGATCTTCAACTTCTGCTTGGAACCACCACCTTTTTCCAAATCAACACGGAGCGTGCCGAGCAGATCGTGATTGTGTTGCGGGATTGGCTTCTCGCTCGTGAGAACTGCAAACGCTTAATTGATGCCTATTGCGGCATCGGAACCATCAGCTTGCCAATCGCTGCAGCAGGCATAAGCGTGGTTGGTCTTGAAATCAATCCCGCTTCTGTTCAACAGGCACAACAAAACGCGGCCTTGAATGGAATCACAGATGCCAGCTTTGAAGCGGGTGATGTGGCCTTGATGCTGAGTGATTACCTTCCGGATCACGATGCTCTTGTGGTGGACCCTCCGCGAAAAGGATTGGCTCCAGATGTACTTGACGCCATTCTGAATTGCCCGCCCAAGAGCTTGGCCTACTTGAGTTGTGACTCGGCAACCTTGGCTAGGGACCTCAAGCAACTGGTCTCAGAAGGCGGTCCCTATGCCATTGATCGCATTCAACCCGTAGATTTTTTTCCGCAAACAACCCATCTGGAATGCCTGGTCCTCATGGAGCGCATCAACTACGAAGTTCAACCTTGAATTGTTGAACTAAAGCCTGTCGAACCTTGTCTTGCACTGGCTGAAGTTGCTCATCCGTGAGCGTGCTGTCTTTGCCGCGATAGCGAAGTCGGAAGGCTTGGCTGCATTGATCATCAGGAAGTTGACCTCCTTCAAAGCGATCGATCAACTCAACACTTTCTAGAAGTGGCTTGCCAGCTTTACGAATGGCCTGCATCAAGTCCGCAGCTGGCAGTGTCTTCGGCACAAGCACTGCGAGATCCCTCTCCATCGCTGGAAGTGTTGAGAACGATTTGAAGGAAGGCACCCAGCGATTGCGACGCGTCACCGCTTCTAGAAGCCGGTGAAGATCTAGATCAAACAAGTAGGTGGCGTCGGGGAGCTCGTACTGAACACACAGCATGGGATGGAGCTGACCAAAGCAACCAAGGGTTCGGCCTTCCACCACCACCGCTGCAGCCCGCCCGGGATGAAGTCGCGGGTCATCTGCCAAGGGCCGGTCTTGGGTTTCAAGACCCAAGGAGTTCAAGACAGTAGCGAGTGCTCCGCGAGCCATGAAGTAATCAGGCGCGAGTGCCTTGCCACTGGTGGCCCAGCGTGAAAGACGCCGTTCTCCGCAAATCACGCCGCCAAGACGCGCTGACTGCACAATCTTTTGGTCCAGGGGGTGAAACACATGGCCAATTTCAAACAGCCAACAACCGGGCTGGGAAGCCTGAAGATTGCGTTGGCAGATCTGGAGATGCTCCTGCCAAAGCGCAGTTCTGAGATGGCTAGTTTCCGCCAACAATGGATTACTGATCGGAATCCGATTGGGATCATCGGCATCAGCACCCGTAAGCGATAAGCAGGTGATCTCTTGGAGGCCCGCACTACAAAGGCGGCGACGCAACCGGCGCTCCGCCTGCTGGATCTCTGTGAGGCCACCTGGAACCAGAGGATCAGGCAAGTGGGCAGCAAAACAGTCGAAACCGACAAGACGCGCCACCTCCTCGATCAGATCCACCTCCCTAAGAAGATCCATCCGACGGGAAGGAGGCACGACCACCGACCAGCCGTCCTCTGAGGAGTTGAGTTGGCAGCCAAGTGCGGTAAGACACTCCTCCACCTGTTGATCACTGACATCGGATCCTTCCTCGCCTTCAGAAGCCAAAGGACCAAGAAGTTGGTGAAGAGCATGACGGCGAAGGGTCACCACGGGTTCCGGGCCTTCCTCGGCACAGCACTGCCAACTGCGGCCTGCCACACCTCCGAGAAGTTGTTCCATCAATTCGAGAGCACGACCCGCTGCAGGCAGGGTGATTTGACGCGGTAAACCCTTCTCATAACGAGAACTGGCGTCCGTGCGCAGTCCTGTTGCACGACTACTGCTGCGAATCGAAGCGGGAGTGAATAGGGCTGATTCCAGCCAAATTTTGCTTGTCGTGGCCGTTACTCCACTCTCAGCACTGCCGATCACGCCCGCAATCGCAACCGGTCGATCACGACAAGTCACCAATTGAACGCGTTCGTCAAGTTCGATGTTGCGGCCATCTAATCCCGTAAAGGGTTCCTTCGCCCGTCCTTGCCGAAGACCGAAATCAGAAGGCTTTAGGTCGCTGCCACACAGCCTTTCCAAGGCATCTAGGTCAAAGGCATGAAGAGGTTGACCTTGTTCCAACATCACCAAATTGGTGATGTCCACAATCGCGTTAACGGGTTTTACACCAGCCCGGACAAGTCTCTGTTGGAGCCAGGCAGGAGCATCTTTCCCACCATCGAGACCACTCACTTCGGTCAAGGCGTACACCCCCCCCTCCTTCATGGCGGCAGCATGTTCGGCTGAGGGGTTCAAATCAGCTGTCGACTGAGGAGCCACCGGCTTAGGTAACTGAAGACCTGCTCCTGTCAGTGCCGCCACTTCCCTTGCGATTCCTGTCATCGACAGACCATCAGGCCGATTCGCAGTGATCGCTAATTCCAGAACGATGTCATCCAAGCCGAGGCAAGGCGCCACTGCCGTACCAGGTACCGGAAGGCTTTCAAGCAGATCATCTAAGACAGCAATCCCGTCAACATCCGTGGGTTGACCGAGCTCGGCGAGCGAACAAATCATTCCCTGGCTCGCTACCCCCCGCAGCTCACCAGCCTTAATCGTGAGATTGACCGCAGGAAGAACAGCGCCAATGGTGGCGACAGGAACATGAATTCCTGCCCGCACATTGCTTGCACCACAAACGATCTGAACCGTCTCATCCGCACCAATATCCACAACACAAACACTGAGTTTGTCGGCATTCGGATGTTTATCGCGCTCCAGAACATGGCCCACCACAACGCCTTGGGCCAATCGACTCAAATCATCGATCTCCTCCACCTCAAATCCAGCCATGGATAGGCGTTCGCCAAGTTGATCAGCGGCTTCATTTACCTGGACGAGATCCTGCAACCAGGAAAGAGAGACCCGCACGTCAACGATTCAATCGGATTGCGATCCTACGAAGCTCCGAGAAATCATCAAAACTCTTTGCGGTGACAGCTCAAGATGTAAAGTCGTTGTTCGTTACTACGCTTCGCTTTTGCGGCGCAACGTCCTTTATGGCTAAAAACAAGGGCGTCCGGATCGTGATCACTCTCGAGTGCACTGAATGCCGGTCCGCCTCCGCCTCCGAAAAGCGTTCTCCCGGCGTGTCTAGATACACGACGGAGAAGAACCGACGGAACACCACCGAGCGGCTGGAGATCATGAAATTCTGTCCCCAGCTCAACAAAATGACTCTCCATAAGGAAATCAAGTGAGTTTGCAGGTGTCCATCGTTCAACAGCTTTCCTGAGTTATGTCTAGTTCCTTCTTTAAGAAGCGTCTTTCTCCAATCAAACCTGGAGATCCCATTGACTACAAAGATGTGGATCTGCTGAAGAAATTCATCACAGAACGAGGAAAGATTCTTCCTCGTCGCCTAACCGGGCTGACTGCCAGGCAGCAGCGCGACCTTACGAATGCTGTAAAGCGTGCACGCATTGTGGCGTTGCTTCCCTTCGTTAACCCAGAAGGCTGATCCACTGGCTTCGTCCTCTCTCCAACCAGGAGATCTTGTCGGCGTCCAAGAGTCGAAGGGGAATCAACTTGCTGTCGTCGAATCTCTTCAAGGCAGCAAAGCGCGCTTGAAACTTGGGTTTGATCGCAAAGCTGTTGTCTTACCCCAGCGGCAATTGGATCTCATATGCCCCCTGCCATCCGGAGCTGAGCTTCCCGATGGGCTGGGGGCTTCTCCATGGCATCTCAAATCCGAGCAACTCAACCTCTCCTGTCTCGATCGTCGCAGCTGGGGCGCAGCATGGCTCTTACTTCTTGAATCGAATGAGACCGTAGAGATTGATTTTTTCAGTGATCTGGTCTGTGGCGGAACAAGTCCGAACCAATTAGCCCTGTGTTGGTTGGCCTTGATGGGGCCCCAGCTTTGGTTCCGATACAAGCAGGATCAGATCAAGGCTCGCTCGGCAGCCGAACTCAAACCGCTTCGCCGACAACAGCGGCTCAAAGCTCTTGAACAGCAAATAGAACAGAGTTGGAAAAAACTGTTAATCGCTCGTCAACCGATTGATCTGCAAAGCCTTCCCCCAGTTCTTGGCGACAGATTCGAACAGCTCAAGGACGTGGTTTCAGGGTCCCTCGAATTCGCACAACTTGAGCGAGTCGTTCAGCAAAGCCTGGTGAGTCTGCGTCTTGATCAAGACCGAGCAGACCTTCGACTCCTCTTGGTGGATCTTGGTCTTTGGGACCCCCATGAACTGGCATCGATGGCCGGCACAACCTGGTCATCAGGATTTAGTCAGGCTCTGCTCGAGGAGGCTGAGCGCTTGGTGGAGCTCAATACGAGCGAACGCCCCGGTGACTCCGAGCGCATCGATCTTTGCCATCAGCGCTGCGTCACGATCGACGATGAAGACACGCGAGATATTGATGACGGGATCGCGCTGGAACGTCGCGCGGATGGCACTCAAAGACTCTGGATTCACATCGCTGACCCGGGGCGATTGATCGATCAAGACTCAGCCCTAGACCTAGAAGCCCGACGCCGCGGTAGCAGCCTCTACCTAGCGAGAGGCAATCTGCCGATGTTTCCAGAATGCTTATCGACAGGTCCTTTCAGTTTGCGAGCACGAATGCGAACTGCTGCCTGGAGCATCTGGGCTGAACTCACCAGTGACGGTGAACTCGGAGATCACGGAATCCAGCGCAGCTGGGTGCAACCCACCTATCGACTCAGCTACGAAGACGCCGATGAGTTAATCGAATTGGCACCCCCAGAAGACACCGACTTAGCAGAATTGGATGCGCTCCTCAGCCGCAGGCGTGACTGCCGTGTTCGCAATGGGGCCCTTCTTATGGACCTTCCAGAAGGGCGGATTCGTTGTCGAGATGGTCAGCCATCTCTCGAGGTCAGTGAACCAGGTCGATCCAGGCAAATGGTGGCTGAAGCGATGATTTTGGCCGGTGCCGTGGTAGCCAGAATTGCGGAGGTACATGACCTGGCCTTGCCATTCCGCAGCCAACTCCCCGCTGACCTCCCCCCCAGCTCCGAATTGGAGGCCCTACCAGATGGAGCCGTACGATTCGCCGCCATCAAGCGTTGTCTCAGTCGCGGACTGATGGGAACCCAACCTGCAGCACATTTCAGCTTGGGACTTGCCTCCTATGCCCAAGCCACATCCCCCATTCGCCGCTACGGCGATCTCGTTGTACAGCGGCAATTCCAAGCCCAACTCAGTCAAGAGGACAGTGGCGAGTTACCGCTCGACCGTGAGGCACTGCAAGCCCTCTTGAGTGACTTCGACGCAGCGGTGCGAGAAGGCATTGGTATCTCCCGAGAAGACCAACGACACTGGCAGCAGGTTTGGTTTGAACACCATCGAAAGGAGCAGTGGGCTGCAGAGTTCTTGCGCTGGTTGCGTCCTCAGGATCAGCTTGGACTGGTGCGCATTGACGACCTAGCCATGGATGTGGCAGCTGAATGTCCTAGAGATTCAGAACCGGGTGAGGGCCTGTTGATCAACGTTCAGCATGTTGATTCGGTGCGCGATCAACTCAGGCTGGTGGCTTCGGCTCACTAAATCCTTCTGGAGCCATGCAAGCTGATGCCTCGTAACCAGGGGCCCCAGGGATTAGCGACTGCGACTAACTCAATAGCTTTAGGGCGTTCCTGGTTCGCCAGCCAATCGCGCAACTCGGGCTCCAAGGTGATCAAGGGCCAACGACGACCTCCCACCAGTTCGAGTTCGTATCCACCGTTGTGATCAGGTACCAGTGTTCCCGACCAAACGCCCTGTTGAGGCTGGGGAGGAGGAGACGACGAAACCTGCTCATCTGGACCGAGCCAGCATCCATTTGCGCCAAGGAGCTCAGGATGATCAAGACAGGCACGCTGTCGTTGTTGCCAATGGGGATGATGCCAAGGTGTGTCCCATAGCGGAACGATTCCAGAGGGGGCCGTGGGCTCCTCGATCAAGAGGTCTTGAAGGAGACGAACGGGCAGAGCTGCAAGTGGACATCGGAGCCGAATCGACAGGGCCGCCGCTGCTCCAGCAGCCTGTCCCACATTGAAGATGAGAGGCTGCAGCCTTGTGGCCCCATTCGCCATATGACTCGTGCTGAAACACTTATCAGCGGTCAGCAAATTCTCTAGGTCAGCACTCACCAGTGCTTGATAGGGAATGCAAAAAGGGGTCCCTGACCAACGGCCACCCCAGCGACAGCTCTTGGGAGCAAGCGGCCAATCAGGTCCTGGATAGTGATGGTCGTTGGCGTAATTGCCAACAGCAACCGATTCCAACGCACCTGCGTCATTTAAGGGAAGCGCCGCGATGGATTGACCGGTCGTCTGAGGCAGAAGCTCCTGTTCAATCACCGTCTTGAGCCCGATCATCCGGCGACCCTCACGCCAATAGGGCATCGCAGCCAACCAGGGAGCTGGGCTTCCAGCCTCATGGGGGAACGCCTCGCCCCGCGTTAACCAACCTGAACTACTGCGCTGAAGTTCATCCGCAAAATGCAAGCTGTGAGCTTGCATTTCAGCCATTAGTTCCTGCTCTGCATTGGGATCAGCGTCGAAGGCTCGCTCCAATCCCCGATGCCAGTCGTTGCCATGCAGGGGCCAATTCAGCATCACCAAGCCGCCAGGCAAGCGGCCGTAGTTAATGGTGCGCTCCAAACCAAAAGCTGCACATGCCTGCTCAAAGGGCTCGGGCAACAACAACGGTGTGCCGTTTTGATCCAACCTTGAGACGGGATCCGCCAAAAGTTGATCACGCTGCAGCTGACCCATCACCACCCAGGTGGGGGACTGGACTGGCTGCTCCTGAAAAAAGTGTTCTGTCTTAATGCGCTGCTCACCAGGGGCACTCGGTTCCCCCCACAGCTCCTGAGCCTCCCAACCAAAACGAAAGGGTGCCTCAGCCAAGGGCAACAAATCGCCGCGATCACTGCCATCGATCACCACGTCGCAGCCAACGCGATAAACATCTCCAGAGCGTTGAATCAGCACCGCTTGCACCGCTGCCCCAGAGCGTTCCACATCAAGCAGCTGACAATCCGCCCACCAGTGAAGATTCGGGAGTGCGTGCACCCAATCTTGAAGAATCCTCTCAGCCGTCGTTGGCTGATAGCCAAAGCAACTCACCCAGTTTTGATCGAGGCCCTCTGGCTCGTTTTGATACAAAGCCCTGAGGAAGGATCCCCACAAGCCGGTCTGCCAAGGGGCGAGTTCATTTCCATCAGGACAACACACTCCCGCCGTACTGACCATTCCCCCTAGCCAGCGACCAGGGGTCAGCAGAAGCGTGCTGGCACCGGATCGAGCGGCCTGGACTGCTGCGGCAACACCTCCAGTGCCACCACCCCAAACCACCAATGGGCTATGGCAAGTTTGCGCGGTCATACCTGAGCCGAATCGCTACAGCTGATCCTCAGCTGTTCATCGAAATAAGGATGGCCGATGCAACGAAACCGCAGCGCCACAAGCTGCTCGAACAAGGGATGGATTTTGCACATTGGTGGAAAAGAGAGGGACCAGCATGCGACCAAAAAAATGAAGTCCCGCTCAAAAGGGCACTGGGAAGGAAACAGTTGAACAACGAAAGAAAAAATCATCTCGTCACCGAGATCCAAAGAATCCAGCCATTGCTTCAGGGGATCAAAGGGTTTCCAAGGCTGAGTGACCTCAAAAGAGCAAGCAACGAAGCTGCTCATCAGTTTGCTGTTGAAGCCAAGCGCTGGGGTGAGACGAGAACAGACATTGGATGTCAGCAAGATTTTGAACTCGGCAATGGTTCCAATCAAAGTCTCCATCCACAAGGGGCAGCTGGTGCAACGCTGCCAGCCAAGTCGACCTGACCTCATCAACGAATGCAACGTTGAAAAGTGGCATGACAGAGCGAAGGGGGGTCGTTAGGATCCAAGGCCGGAAGGGGATCACCCCGAGACGACCATGATTTATACCCTTACGACCCCTCTTTACTACGTCAACGACAAACCTCATTTAGGAAGCACGTACACCACCGTTGCCTGTGATGCACTGGCTCGCTTTCAGAGACTTGAAGGACATGAAGTGGTGTTTGTGACTGGTGTAGATGAACACGGTCAAAAAATTCAACGCACAGCCGCAACACAGGGAATCAGCCCCATCGATCACTGCAATCGAGTCACGGCCAGCTACGAAAAGGCCTGGAACGAATGGGACATAAGCCACGATCGATTTGTCCGCACCACGTCACCACGCCATTTACCGCTGGTCCAACAGTTTTTTCATCGCTGTGAAAAATCAGGTGATATCCGCAGTGGTCGTCAAACCGGTTGGTATTGCGTTGGCTGCGAGGAGTTTAAGGATGATCCTGCAGAAGCGATCGACCCAACCTGTTCCATTCACCAGAAACCATTGGAATGGAGAGATGAGGAGAACCTGTTCTTTTGTTTGTCGCACTTCCAGGAGAAAATTGAAGCTCTTCTCAACCAGTCTGATTTCATTGCACCAGCGAGTCGGCGCAAAGAGATTCAAAACTTTGTAGCGGGAGGATTGCGCGACTTTTCCATTTCAAGGGTCAATGTGGACTGGGGGTTGCCCGTACCAGGACATCAAGGCCACACCTTTTATGTTTGGTTTGATGCCTTACTCGGCTACCTCACGGCTCTGTTAGATGACGGTGGGAGTATTGACCTTGAACGCCTAAACGCTGTTGGCTGGCCTGCAGATCAACATGTAATTGGCAAAGACATCCTGCGTTTCCATGCTGTGTATTGGCCAGCAATGTTGATGTCAGCGGGTTTACCTCTCCCCAAAAAAGTATTCGGGCATGGTTTTCTGACCAGGGAAGGTCAAAAAATGGGCAAGTCGATTGGCAATGTTCTTGATCCAGAAGTGCTATTGAATCGCTGCGGTACAGATGCAGTGCGCTGGTATCTCTTACGCGATATTCAATTTGGAGATGATGGTGATTTCCAACAACAGCGTTTTGTTGATCTGGTCAACAATGACCTTGCTAACACCATTGGTAATTTGCTGAACCGAACCTCTTCGATGTCTCGTAAATGGTTTAACGAGTCCACACCCATTGTTGAGACCGAAGACAGCGATCGTCATGCGTTACGCCAAGTAGCCGAAACAGCCATCGCAACTGTTCGCGAGGCCATGCCCACCATGGCCTTTCAGAAAGCAGCTGAGGCCATTCTTCAATTAGCCATTCAAGCGAACGGATACCTCAATGACCAAGCCCCTTGGAGCAAAATGAAGAAGGGTGGCCAGGATGCTGAAGTCGCAGTGGACTTATATGGAGTTTTAGAAAGCGCGCGATTGGTGGGATGGCTGCTACAACCCCTCGTTCCTGATTTGAGCGAGCGGATTCTGAGCCAACTCAACCAACCTTTAAATGCAGATACCTGGAGCGGAGAACTGGTATGGGGAGGCCTCGAATCAGGCCATCCCCTTCCCCAGCCTCAGCCTGTGATGCAACGACTAGAACTCGAAGAAGCACTGTGATTCACGCTCAGCGATTTCACTCCGGCAAGTTGTTAGAAAGCATCACCTGGATCACTCCAGTGATGCTTAGTATCCTCGTACTGGGCTGCGCCTCCTCAACTGGGAATCGCTCGAAAACCGTGGCACCGCCGCCATTTGTGTTTCGCAAGCTTGAACTTGAACAGAAAAAATCGAGTGGAGATATTGACTGGAAACTCTCGAGTCCTGAAGCACGCTATGAACTCTCTCGCAGATTAGTGAGGGCGAAGCAACCCACTGGAATTCTCTACAGCAATAACAATCCTTCTTTTAAAATTAGAGCTGATTTTGCTGTGGTAATTAATGATGGTGAACAAATCATCCTTGAAGGCGATGTTCAGCTACAGCAAATCAAGGGGCAAAAGATATTAATCAAAGGCGAAAGATTGCGTTGGCAACCACAACTTTCTCGCCTTGTGATGGAACGATATCCAAGGGCTTTTGATGATCGTTCAAGAATCACCGCAACCTTTGCTGTACTTCAGCAAGATACAAATGACCTAATGCTTAGGGGTCCTGTTCAACTAGATCGCTGGAAAGACAAGATCGCGCTCACCGTCAAACCAGATACTGCTGTTCGCACGGGTAAGGCATTTTGGAACCTTGGAAATGGCTCACTTAAGGCTCTTGGACCAGTTCTCGGTCAACGCCGTGATCAAGAGGGAGTTGTTCTCGAACAATTAGAAGGACGGGAATTGATCGGCAATACACAAAAAGGAGTGATCACGGTGAAATCTCCTGTAATTGTGACCTTGCCTAAAAATAAAGGCCTCCTCCGCGCCAAAGACACCAGCTGGAATTTCCGTCAACAAACCCTGAGCAGCAACGACCCATTTCAAGGCTTGATCAATGAAACCCAGATCAATGGGAAACGTTTTCTAGCTGAACTTGATCAAAGCTCCGTGGTTATCCCTGAAGGCTGTCGAATCCAACAACCTGGTGAGCTGTTGAAAGCTCGCCAGTGTCGCTGGAATTGGAAAACGGACGAAGTGTTGGCGACGGGAGGTGTTCGCTTAGAACGCGATGACAACAATCAAATTACGGAGGCACAAACACTGAGCGGATCTGTAGGAGAAGAGGGGTCACTGACGTTTACGGCACCTGGCAACAAGGTGCGTTCCGAGCTCACGATTGAGGAGGAGGCGAGCGATCAGGATCCAACGCCCCAGCGTTCTCAACCTCCAGTGTTGTTTTAAGACGTTCAGCCCAACCGCTCAGCCAACGTTCATCGGAACGACTGAAGCATCGTTCTGACCAGCCACCAATCACAACCCAGCCGCTTTCTCCCAGGGGTTGCACCATCACTGAAGGCAACCCGGGCAAGACGGGGTCAAATTCTGCTTTCCCTGGATAAAGAGCTGTTTTGACAAGAGAAATTAGTTCTTGCTTTTGCAGCGATCGCCGACAGATCTCACCAGGTTCAAAATCACCAGCACCTAAAAGGCCCCGGCGAAGAAGGACCGAGCCCTTCCAAAAAACAAGGATCGTGGCCGCAGAGGTGGCAGTAAGGAACTGATGGCTACCCCACGCCATTTCAGCCCGAACCGCATCGGCCAAATCAGAGGCGAGCACAAAACCCTGCTCACCCTCCAGTTCAACCGCTTCCGGACTTCGTGGGGAGGCCCTAGTCCAGAGAATGGAAACCAGCATCAAGCCAACGCCAGCCATCCCAGCAAGAACATCGGCTCGCTCCAGACTTGGAGTAATGGTTTCGGCGGTGCTGGCGTTAAGGATGGAAAGCCCCAAAACAAGAACACCTGCGAGCAAACACCATTGGTGGGATCTCAACATGTTTTGCAACTCATGAGCAGTCAGATCAATGCACTTTTGCTGAAATAGAGGTCAAACCTCCAACGCTGATGACCGAATCCGAAGCCTTTGCCGCGATCGCGCTGGCCACAGTGGCTTGCGATGGAGTCCTGGGCAAAGATGAAGCGCATGCTTTGAGACGTCAACTGGAATATCGAACCCCTTACAAGGATCGAAGCGAGAGCGAGATGGCAATGTTGTTTGACCAACTACTCAAACGCCTTCGCGAGAAAGGATCAAGTCAATTGATCAAAGATGCCCTACCCCAACTCAAAGAATCACAAAAGGAAACGGCTCTCGCTGTGGCCGTACAGCTGGTTCACGCGGATAAAACTGTGACCACTGAGGAACAAACGTTTCTCGACGAGCTCGCTCAAAGCGTCGAACTCCCCCAAGGCAAAGCTCAAGCTGTGATGGACGCGATCATGGCCTTGAATCACGACAGCCTTGCCAGCTGACGGCAGACTCCACCCATCGAACGCCTCATGATGCCTAGCCCCTTCAAGTCTCTGCAGCTGCTCATCGCCGCAAGTCTCTGTTTCTTTTTGGCAGTGCCAGCAGGCTTTGCCTTGTCTCCCCAAGACCTTCCGGCTCAGCCTCCGGATAAGGCCGTTCTTGATTCAGCTGATGTTCTGAGTCGGGCTGGAAAAAATGAAATTGAAACTCGGCTGAATCAACTGGAGGACTCCAAGGTGGACGCCAGGGTGATCACCCTGCGCAAACTGGACTACGGGCTGAGTCTGACGGGATTCGGAGAGGAGTTGGTGGAACGTTGGTCCAATAACGACAGCAGGAGTGAGCGTCCTCTGATCCTTTTCCTTGAAGAAACTCAGAACAAACAAGCTGCGGTTGTTGTCTCAGCAGAGCTGAGCGATCAACTGCCAGACGCGCTGCTCCGCAGTACTGCTCGAACCACGATGAGTCAGCCGATGCGAGATGGCGAGCGATTCCGCCAGGCATCTATGGATGGAATTGAGCGCATTGCAGTGGTTCTCAATGGAGGCGAAGATCCAGGCCCACCAATACAAATTGAACGCACCACGCTTCCCACAAACGTTCCCACTGTTGAGGAAACGAGCGAAAGCAACGCCTTCACCTGGGTCATTGTGCTGCTGGTGGTAGGAACGATTGTGCCGATGGCCACCTGGTGGGTCTTCTCCCGCTGATCAGCTATGGCATTTCGCAATTGGATAGGAGCCTTTGGCAAAGCCAACGCGCTTGATGTCAACTCTGATCTCGATCGGGGCTATGAAGCGGCCTTATTAATCCAGAGCTTGGAACTGGAGTATTACGGCGACCGCCCCATCCGTCCCGAACTTGAGCTCTCCGTTCCGAAATCAGTGCAGGCAACAGTGCTGCGCAAGTTTCGAGTTGCAATCAATGTTTGTCGTTCGTCGCTAGATCAGCTGGAGTACCAGCGAGCCCAGCTGGATCCACAGGAACTACGTCAACTTCAGCTGATTGAAAGTGTCGTGAATCGGTACAGCCCTAAACGGGCTTCGGCCGCCCCGACCATGACTCGCGCTCCAGATCCCCTACCGCGCTCACTGTTGGGGGTCTTCGACAAGGTGCGCAGGCAGCTCAATCCAGCTGGAGAAGCGACATTAGTTGCAGGTTTTCGAAGACGCAGAGATTCGACCCTGATCTCGTTGAAGGTTCTGTTACTGCTGATTCTGGTACCTCTGTTAGTTCAACAGGTCAGCCGCACTTACATCATCAGTCCTGCTGTCGACCGCTTTGCTCCAGACCTGCCCTTCTTGAGTTACCCCAAGCCACAACTTGAAGAACAGGCTGTAGAAAAGTTGAGGGTATATAAGGCAGAAATTGAATTCGATGCCCTTCTTCGTGGGGACTCAATTCCAAGCCAAGAAGAACTACAACAACAATTAGGTAACAAGGCTGCTGAACTCAAAGAAGAGGCTGACGCTGAAAGCACCCACGCTGTGAAAAATGTTTTAGCAGACATTTCAGCAACACTTGCTTTTGTCATGGTTTGTTTGTTCAGTCGCGAAGAGCTCAGAGTTCTTCGCGGCTTTTTTGATGAAGCTGTCTATGGATTAAGCGATTCAGCCAAAGCCTTTGCGATTATTCTCTTCACCGATATCTTTGTTGGATTTCACAGTCCAGAAGGCTGGACTGTGGTACTTGATGGTATTGCCAATCACTTTGGATTTCCAGCCCGTGAAAACTTTATCCTTCTGTTCATCGCTACATTCCCTGTGATTTTGGCGACAATTTTCAAATATTGGATCTTCCGGTATCTCAACCGTGTCAGTCCATCCTCTGTCGCCACATTGCGAGGCATGAACGGAGGCGGATAAATCCTTGGCTCATCCAGACAAAAAAGAACCTGCGGTTCCTAACGGGCTCATTGTGGTGAGTGGACCCAGCCGTGGAGGAAAAAGCCGCTGGGCTGAACATTTGCTCAGCTCTCAAGAAACGGTGACTTATATAGCAACCTCTACTCATCGTATGAATGATCCAAGCTGGGATGAAAGGATGCGACTGCATCGAGAAAGGCGACCCCCGCACTGGCAGCTACGTGAACCGGGGTTAAAGCTTGCTGAATGCATTCGCAAAGAAGAGACCATTCAACCCTTGCTGATCGATGCCCTTGGCGGCTTTACGGCAGTACACCTCAATCGCAATGATCTTCAGTGGGAGCAAGAGGCTGAAGAGCTGATTCAAAGTCTGCTCACGCGAACGCGCCCCACCGTGATCGTGGTTGAAGAAACAGGCTGGGGGGTCGTCCCAGCTACAAAAATTGGCGGATTGTTTCGGGACCGCCAAGGCTGGCTGGCTCAACGATTAGAACAAAACGCGACAGACAGCTGGCTCGTTGTTCAAGGAAGAGCTTTGAATCTCACTCAATTAGGCATACTCGTTCCGTGAAGAAAGCTTCAAGCAATCAATCCAAAAGTAATCAATCATTAGATGAGGGGTCTTTGAGCCAAAAACCTCTGAGGGTGGCACTATTTGAACCACGAATTCCTCCAAATACAGGAAATATTGCCCGTACTTGTGCAGCTTTTGGTTTACCACTGGACTTAATCGAACCACTGGGGTTCAGTCTTGAAGATCGATATTTAAAAAGGGCTGGTCTTGATTATTGGCCTCACGTTGACATCACTATCCATGAGGATGTTGATGCATTTTTTGAGTCGCTTGCACAATCCTCACGGGTGATTGGCTGTAGCCGTCGAGGAGGGGTTCCTCTCCAAAATATGCAGTTCGAACGGGGGGATGTTTTGTTGTTCGGTCGAGAAGACACCGGCCTACCGGAGGCAACACGCAGCCTCTGCAGCCAAATCACAACCATTTCGATGCCCTGCAGCGCCGGAGAGGATGGCCAAGGTGGCGTACGAAGCCTCAATCTTTCTGTGGCTTGCGCCATCGTTAGTCACCAAGCAGGCTCGCAGCTTCAATTGTGGTAATCAGCAAGCTGACACTTCAGCCCTTGCGCCCATCTCCTACACCCGCTACTTTCAAGCCGTTCCTGAGCTGTGGCGGCTTCTGCAGGAGCGTTACCAATCGCTGATTCAGATGAAGCCCCTTCTCGTTCTCGTTACGGCAATCGCATCAGGAACGACTTTATCTGTTTTGGCTCAGCATCCAGGTTTTGCTGACGCTGACCACGTACAAGTCCCTTTTCTTCTCGCATCGGCACCAGCAACCCAAAGCAGAGTTTGGGTGAAAGTCTCGATGAAGAGCACTCTTAAAGATATAGCTGCGGATCTCGGCCTTTCCTCTTCTGATTTAACCGCTCTTAACGACCAGTCATCCTTCGAGACAATCCAAGCAGGAGCTTGGGTCGTCCTTCCTGCTGACGCTGAAGAAAGCCTCGCAAACGCAACCCGGCTTCACGGAGCAACCGTTCTTCACAAGGCACCGCTCCAATCTCCTCCTAATCCTCAAGCCGTTGTTCGCATCAAAGCGAACAAATCTCTTTCAACGTTTTCTCGAGACCAAGGCGTCAGCTTGAGTGAATTGCGCTCTCTGAATCCTGGTCTTGATCTAGCCCGTTTGGCCATTGGTAGTGAAGTGCGTGTTGCCAAGGCTTCACCTAGGGCGTTGTTGGCGATTCGCCCCACAATGTCTGGCGGTGCCAGCTTCCCTGCTCTGCCCCCATTGCCTGGAATGGAAATGGATTCCATTGGGAATCAAAGCTTCATGTGGCCCGCTAAAGGGGTCTTTACCTCTGGGTTTGGCTGGCGATGGGGGCGAATGCATAAGGGCATTGATATTGCGAATAACGTCGGCACCCCAATCGTTGCGGCAAGAGACGGTGTTGTGAAATTTTCTGGCTGGAGTAGCGGATACGGTTATTTAGTGGAGTTGTCTCACTCCGACGGATCATCCACCCGTTACGCGCACAACAGCCGCCTGTTGGTTCGCAAAGGACAAATCATTCCCCAGGGAGTGAGAATCTCACTCATGGGCAGTACTGGAAGAAGTACTGGACCTCATCTGCATTTCGAGATACGCCAACACGGCGGTTCAGCATTAGATCCAATGGCACAGCTTCCATCGCGTCGTCGGGTCTAAGACGTTCAGGCGATCGTCTAAAATTTACGTGTTACGGCTCGGTAGCTCAGCTGGTTAGAGCGTGGGATTCATAACCCCAAGGTCGGGAGTTCAAGTCTCCCCCGAGCCATTTTTATATTCATTAAACGGTTTAATGTGACTGTTTTTTAGCGCATTTCGATGGCATTAAGCCGCTCTCTGAATGATGTGGGGCTGTCCTTCGCCGTTTCTTCAAGTGTCAAAATTGGTTGATCTTCTGGAACAGGATTTGGCCGTCGTTGTTGACGTACAGATTGTCCATGGTGTGGTCTTGCCTGAAGCGTGAGCTTTCTGGTTTCGGCGTCACGGTTCAGAGGCTGACTTTTGAGCTCGCTGCGGACTTGGTTTAAGAGCCGGAAGTGACCTGTACTGCTGAATTTCCGCAGTAAGGCCTGATCCCAAGACATGGGTTGTTCAATCATCCAACAATTTTAGAACTCCATCAGCAGAGAGGTATCCGCGCTTCACCCATCACAAAGCAAGGGGAGGGCGTGATAAATTAAGGGATGTAACTAGAAGTCGGACCGACTTTGGATTGAGTCTGGTCTGCTGCTTCCGTCACGTATCCATCGACCTTTCATCATGACCGACAACGGTTGCCTGCGCGTGGGCCAACAGGCCCCTGATTTCACCGCTACCGCTGTAGTTGATCAGGAATTCAAAGAGATCAGCTTGTCTCAGTACCGCGGCAAGTACGTGGTGCTGTTTTTCTACCCTCTTGACTTCACCTTCGTTTGCCCAACAGAAATCACAGCATTCAGCGATCGCTACTCTGATTTTTCCAGCAAAAACACCGAAGTTCTAGGTATCTCCGTAGATAGTCAATTCAGTCACCTGGCTTGGATCCAGACCGCACGCAATCAAGGCGGCATCGGCGATATCAACTATCCACTCGTTTCAGACCTGAAGAAGGAAATTTCAACTGCTTACAACGTTCTCGATGACGCTGAAGGCGTGGCTCTGCGTGGTTTGTTCATCATCGATCCCGAGGGTGTGATCATGCACGCCACAATCAACAACCTGCCTGTTGGCCGGAATGTTGACGAGACCCTGCGCGTACTTCAGGCATTCCAGTATGTGCAGTCCAATCCTGATGAAGTCTGTCCAGCAAACTGGACACCAGGCGAAAAAACCATGAAGCCTGATCCCAAGGGCAGCAAAGAGTTTTTTGCTGCAATCGGCTGATTGCTACCGTCAACACCCAGCAAATATCACTACTTGCAGGGGCTTGAGGTCCTATGGCCTAATCATTAGAGACACGGGATAGGTCATCGATCTATCCCGGTTTTTTATGTCTTGCCTTTCCTTTGATTCCACCCGTTTAACCGTCCTGCTGATCGCCCATGCTCAGACGCATCACCTGGCTGGGGATCACCTTCCACAAATCACCATTCACAATCATCCCCACACATCTTCTCGGTGGTCGCAGATTGCAGATGTTGCAGATGTTGCAGACTGATTGAATAGGACAGCATGCTGCTGACTTGGGTAATCAGTGTCATCGGAGACAGGCGAAGATGACCCAAAGACAAATGATGAGAATGATTTCGACTCATTCTGATGGGACTCCTTGTTGTTGCTAGCTGTCTTGTCGTAGCAGCCACCTTATGCCTCAGGCTGATGAACGAGTAACAACTGTTGGAACGTTTGCAGCTGCTCAGTTCCTAGTCCGTAAAAGATGAGTAAGTATCACTACGGACATTTACATGTCGGCTGGCCAACCTTGCCATGAAGCCAATAGCTCACTGATTTCAATGTCCCGATGGTCTGGGGTAATTGCTTGTGCCGCTGTTGCTGCGATCACTGCTGTTCCCGCCCATGCAGGCCTAGTGGATAACATCATTTTCGGCAAGTGCTCTTCTGCGATGAGAAAGGAATACGAGAAAGCTGGCAAACAACTGCTCTTGAGTCATTTAAATGCCACCTGCAACTGCGTCGTGAAAGAGATGAAAAACAAAAAAAGCGTTGAGCAAGCCAAAAATACCTGCACCCAATAGTGCAACAAATTACACGTTGCCAGGCTAGTCTTTTTGATTCAATCCGAACTAATCCACAAAAGCAAATGATGAATAACTAGCTCAATTCCCATACTGGAGGAGGAAGGCTAGGCAGGTTGATTATCAACGGAATGTCATTAATAGATTCATTGTTTTGCGATCAACTCTTGCTTTAAATATTGGTATGCATTAATTTAAAGACTTAGATTTTTCTTCTGAAATCTAAGACAATTTAATCCATAGACCTCACGATACATAGGGTCATAAAGCCTTATCAAGCTCTTGCACAACAACATCTTTAGATCCACTCCCCTGTACGAGTGCATCAAGACCCGTGCGTAAATCCTTTGCCATTGCCACACGACTGCCATCACTGACAACCACACGCGTTAAGGTCGGCAGCCCACCACGTCGTGCTCTGAGATAAATCGGCTCAACATATAGAAGGGCATTTCCAAGTGGCACCACCAAAAGATTGCCTTGCACCACTTGAGAACCCGCACGGTCCCAAAGGCCAAACTGTTGACTAATCGTCGGGTTTTGATTAATCAAAGCCTGGATTTGCTCTGGTCCAAAGATCGCAACATCACTAGGAAAACGCAACAGAATCAGTTCTCCGTAATGCTCAGCATCGTTTCTTGCCGCCAACCAGCCGGAAAGGTTGGGACGTGCGAGAGGAGTAAGAGGTTGCAAGAGTAAAAATTCAGAATCAACACTGGGCTTAACTTGCGCCGTTATATGATAAGGAGCGACAGGGATCTGTGTTTTTCCATACAGCTCTTTTGGAACTTGCCAAACATCATCTCCACTGTAAAAAATTCGTGCATTCGTGACATGATAACGGAGTAATTGCTGCACCTGTAATTCAAATAGGGCACTAGGAACCATCAGATGCTGACGCAAGGACAAAGGCATAGCAGCCAAAGGCTGGAACAATTCGGGGAACACCTTCTGCCAGCCACGAATCATCGGATCGTCCGGTTCACTCACAAAAAGTCGGACGGTTCCGTTATATGCATCAACAATCGCTTTGACTGAATTGCGTACATAGCGCATTTCTTGTCCATCTGGAAGCGTTGAGGCGTAGGGATAGGTGTTGGAGCTGGTGTATCCATCAACAATCCAATATTGATGTTGATCTTCCTGAAACTGATCAAGACCAGACTCCATGGGAACAGAAACAAGATAGGGGTCACCTTTCAACTGCAAAAATGGTGCCAAAGCCTTCACACGCTTTTTGACATCACGTCGAAGCAATAATTTTGAATCAGGTTGCAAGACGCCCGTATTCAGCAACCTTGGATCACGGATGTAAATTGAGGCAGCAATCCGCTGTCCTAAAGACGCCAGTGGGATGCCAGCTCGTCCTAAATAATGGTTATAAGTGTTTTCGTCACCTTCTGGATGATTGAACTCTTCAATTTGAGTGGGTGCAACGGCATAGGGAGATGGAAGCATCCCAAAATAGAGGGCAGCCCTTCCAATCGGCACATTCTTCTTGACATCAGCGCGACTAATATCAAGGAATTCATTACCTTCAATACTCGCTGAACGACCGATATCACTAATGAAATAATCCGGGAGTCCATCTGCTGCACTTGAATTAACTGGACTCAATGTGAATCCATAGCCATGAGTAAATACGAAGTGACGGTTTTGCCACGTACGTGATCGCTTGGGGAGAGCTGCCTGATCGAGTTCACGAGCTGCAAGAATCACCTGCTGGCGTTCAAGTAAATCAGGACGCAACTGATAGCGATCAACCGCTGCATTGGTGAAACGGTAGTAAACCCTGAGCTGCTGCAGCTGTCGGTTCGTAGCAAGAAGAGGTTGGCTGTCCCACAACCGGATATTGCGCAACGTACTCTCACCGTCCTGTAGATCCTTAGGGCTTAAGCGAGGAGATGGTTCAACCTGGGTGGTGGTAATACCATCCAATTGATAAGCCTGACGTGTGGCTTCAATCGCACGACTGATATAAGGGCTCTCGAGCTGCAATTCCCGAGGACGCACAACAAGCCAGTGCATCAGAGGAAACAACACCATCTCTAAGCCGAACGACACCACAGCAATACAGGCCAGGATCAGCCGTAACTGACGGCGACGAAGACTGGTAAAGGGTGATGGCAAGACAACAAACGCAAACACGAACAGCGCAATCGCGCCCACGGATCGCAGAGGAAGTAGCAGATGAACATCGAGCCAACCGGCACCTGCAACGATTCCATCCTGGGTCCAAAGCAACTGGTGCCTTGAGAGCCACATCAGCCCTGAACAAGTGATCAGCACCAAGGCAAAGCCAGGCCTCAAACCATGTCGCTGGCGCACAGTTAATCCTGGGAAAGCCCAATCACTGAAACAAGTTGAACGTGTTAATCGACTCCACAAAGCTGTACTCAGCGTGAGTGAAAGTTGCAAAAGCACTAACTCGAGGCCAAGAGCAATCGCAGAAAACCGACCCAAACCAAAGCTCACATCAGAGCCGAGCATGGGTTCAATGCGGCCGAAATCAGGAATCGATAAAGCAAGACTCCAGAGTCCCCAGCTCCGGGCAACGATTAAACAAATGCAAACACTTCCATAAACCTGGGCGAGACCTAAACGTCGGCTGCGGGTGAGGCCGAACATGATCAACGTCAGCACCAAAATGGACAAGCTCAGCAGGGGCCAACGTGTCGAAAAGGGAAGACTCCACCAGTAAGACAATGAAAAAGGGTCGCTCCAGGCCAGCCAAGCCAGTCGTGTATCAATGGCGAGAACGGAGAGCAGAACCAGGAGACACGCCAATAGACAGAAGCCGTAGCGGTAGCCAGTCAGAACAGGTCTTCGCTCATCCGTTTCAGATTCAGGCGAGCGCAGCCATGACTGACGCCAAAGCGCACAACTACCAACAAACAAAAAAGCAAACAGTGCACCTGCTAATTGAAGGAATAGACGTTTGCCGTAAACAGATCCGAGTTCAAATTGATCGAACCAGTACCACTCCACCTGCAACCTGGAGACAATCACAATCAGTGGGATCAACAAGATCCCAAAACGCCCCATCGTCCGGATGATTTTTACCACTGGGGTGGAGAGAATCAAGTCGCAGCAGGCCTTTGAGCCAGGAAGGATCTGTTGAGAGGTGCATCAAGGCCGGCCAAATCATAAAACCGCGAACTCGAGAGCGTTTCTTCCGTAATCAAGACCTCAACAAGACGATCCATCACCTCGCGACGAGTCTCTAACAAGGCGATTGCTTCGTTGAGAGCTTGTATAGCCAGCTGGCGCACACAAGCATCAATCGCTTTACCTGTGCTCTGTGCATAAGAGTGACGGGTATGAATTAAGTCTCTGCCTAGAAACACCTCCTGATTTCCACCTTCAAGAGCAACAGGCCCCAGAGAAGAAAATCCAAAGCGAGTCACCATTTCTCTGGCCAACTGAGACACCATTTGCAAATCTCCACTCGCTCCCTGGGTGATCTCACCTGCTCCAAACACCACCATCTCTGCAGCACGTCCGCCGAGTGCCATCACAAGGCGCGCGCGCAAATAAGCCTTGCTGACCAGGCCGGAATCAATCACCTCCTCATCAGGGAAGAATCGAGTAAACCCACCCACTCCTCCGCTGCGTGGAAGCAAGGTCACCTTGTCCACGGGATCGGCGTGAGGAGTATGGGCTGCCACCAAGGCGTGGCCAATTTCGTGATAAGCAATCAGCCGTTTCTTGGCACTGTCCTGCAGGGGAGACGCGGATAAGCCCATCGTGATGCGTTCAAGGGCTGCCTCTAATTCTGAGCTCCCCACAAAGGCGCGGTCATTGCGCGCCGTGAGGATCGCGGCCTCATTGATGAGATTGGCCAGATCAGCACCTGAAAATCCTGGAGTTCTTAACGCCCAGTCAGCCAGAGACACCTCGTCTGAAAGCGGCCGACTTCGAGCATGAACCGCAAGAATCGCCTCACGGCCCTTGCGATCAGGCAGGTCGACATGGATACGACGATCAAAACGGCCTGGACGCATCAATGCCGTATCGAGCACGTCAGCCCTGTTGGTGGCGGCAAGCAGAATCACACCTGAATTATCAGTAAAGCCATCCATTTCGGTGAGCAACTGATTCAGGGTTTGCTCCCGTTCATCATTTCCCCCGCCGATTCCTGCACCGCGTTGACGGCCAACGGCATCAATTTCATCGATAAAAATGATGCAAGGCGATTTCTCCTTGGCCTTGCGAAATAGATCGCGAACGCGACTGGCACCAACGCCCACAAACAGCTCTACAAACTCAGATGCCGCAATCGAGAAAAACGGAACCCCAGCCTCTCCCGCAATAGCTTTGGCCAGCAATGTTTTTCCCGTGCCCGGCGGCCCTACCAACAGAACACCCCGAGGAATCCGCGCTCCAAGACGGATAAAACTCTCGGGCTGCTTCAGAAAGGTCACGACCTCCTGAAGTTCCTCCTTGGCTTCGCTGATCCCGGCAACATCCTCAAAACGAACGGTGATTTCATCTTGAGGACTGATCCGCGCTTGACTGCGACCAAAGCCCATCGCCTTGTTTGCGGCCTGGGCTGAGCGACGAAGAAGGAAGGAAAGACCGATCACAATTAAGGCGATCAGGGCCAAATTTCCTGCCAACCCAGCCAACGCTTGTTCCTGACGAACATCTTTAACCGTCAGGGGAACGCCAGCAGATTCAGCGGTGCGCAAGATCTGTTGATCGTTCGCCAGTGTGGAAACAGTGGCATTGCGGCCGTCGTCATATTCAACAATCACCTCCCGACGAGCAGGAACCAATTGCAGATCTTTGACTTTTCCCGCTGAAATTTGCGTCAATAACTCGCTGTAACTCGGTGGGGAATCCGGTTTAAGACGAGCAAACGGATTGGCGGGCCTTTCCTTGGCATCGGTCCCAGATGCCTGGGAGACGATGATTTCACGATCTTCCGGACCTGAACTCACACCGTTCCTGCGATTTATTAAGAGTAGCGATTTGACGGGCGGACTCTCGAAAGTAGATTATGGGCGTTTGGAAGAGTTCCGGCTGCAATGGCTGTACCGAAGAAGAAAACCTCTAAGAGCAAGCGCAATCAACGGCATGCTGTTTGGAAGGCAAAAGCAGCCACTGCTGCACAACGTGCCATGTCAATCGGCAAATCAGTGTTGAGTGGCCGCGCTCAAGGTTTTGTTTACCCGGTTGCTGATGCTGATGACAGCGAGGACTGAGTTCATTTCAAAGTGATCTCACGAACAGCGCGTTGGTTCGTGAGATCAATCACAACATTGGATTGATGCAGATCCTGCAGCCAAGGTGCTGGCAATGCAGTTTCAATCATTCGTACAAAATCTTGGACAGCGGATTGAGGCACCTGAACACCGGTTGTTTTGGCTTGGGTCTCCACCTGCTGTCGCTTCCAGAGCCGGCTTGATGTACCGCTTTGAGATTTGAGGTGCCAAAGCTTATCGATTCGATTCCAGATCGGTGCATAGTCAGGGATAAGTCGAATGAGCTGCTCGCGATACAGCATCTCCTGCGTCGAGAGCTCAAGCGCGCCGGAGCTCTGCGTGCAAGAAATCTCATCGGAAACAAGAACGCCCACAAACCATCCTTCCAGAACAACTAAATCAGGCGTGGAGCGAATCCAGTCACTGCGATCCCCTCGACCTTGACGTAGGGATTTATCAAAGCGAGGGGCGTTCAACACACCCGTCTCTCGCCACTGATCGAGAGCCGTGGCCATCAGCTCCAGATCGTGACTACCCGGTATGGCCCTGGGCACTCCCCAGGGATTTCCTGCCATCCGTCGATCAAGCTCTTGACCAGGCCAATAAAAATCATCGATCGAAAGAAACGCGATCGACCATCCCAACTCGGAGCTGGCTTGCACAAGCCAATCGCAAAGGGTGGTTTTTCCGCATCCAGGGAGCGCACTGAGTCCGAGCAGGGGACGACCACCCAGCTCCAAGAGGCTCTCTGCCTGCGAGAGCAATGGCAAAGCCACACCCAGCAGCCATTCATCTTTCACGCCCTCAGGCCAGACGCGACGGGCAAGCTCAAAACCACCGCGTTGCTGCCAGTGACTCCACCAGCGCTCGGGATCGGACCAACCCAAGGCTTCAAGGAGCAAAGGTAAACCTTTGGGAGCCATTGGAGACGGATCAGGAACCAAGCTTGAAGGCCTCAAATACAACTGAAAACACAGCCCCAATACGGATGTTGTCGATCGCCAGCCAACCAATCGGCCAAGGTTCGCGTTTGACATACGTCCTAGCCCTCACCAATAGCTCAATCACGAACACCATCGAGATCACAACAAAAGGGCGTTGTTGATCGACCTTTTGAAACCAATACATGGTGAAATTGCTGCCCAAAAGGAACCCCAACAGCAGGGAAAGAACACCAAGGCTGCGGCGACGCCACGATCCGGTTAGCGCTCGTGAGAGTTGAACACCAATCCGTCGCTGAAAATGTTCATAGCGGGTTAGATGGGGCGTCATCAATCAGGTAAGACGAGAAGCATCTGCAAGTACTCCAGCGTGACAAGCCCTTCCAGACAAGGGGGGCCGCTCGAAACAGTGCATGGAATCTGGGCACTCCCAAGATGATCAAGCACCGCCACAGCTTGATCTTGATAGCGATGGAGCTCCTGATCCCATGGGGAAGGCATCAGCAGACAGCGCAGGCCAGCCGTTCTTGCAGAGAGAAGGCCCGGCGTTGAATCCTCAAACACCAATGCCGCATCTGGGTTTGTGTTACTGCATTTAAGCGCCTTCAAAAAAGGATCAGGACTGGGTTTATGCCTCGATACATCATCGGCACTAATCACACCAGCAAACGGATGCTCGCCTCCAGGAAAGAGGTTGTCTAAGAGAGCCGATACGGAAGGACCGCCGCTGCTGGTCACAATCCATTGGGCAATCGCCCGCGCCTGAAGCTCACGAAGAAGTCGTGCCACTCCTGGGCGGAGAGACACAGCTCCGGCACGCACTGCATCAAGATAGTGACGCTGTTTGGAAACGCGCAGCTGAGCAAACTGCGCATCGCTCAAGATCTCACCCCGCTCCTGCGCAAAGGTTTTCATGCGAAGGCTTCCACCAGGAATGTTGAGCAACCGCTTGTAGATGTCTGGGTCCCAGGTCCAATCCAAACCCTGTTCAAGGAAAGCTCGATTGAAGGCTGGTCGATGGCCATCCATTTCAGTGTCCGCAAGGGTGCCATCCACATCCCAGAACACGGTTTTCAAGACAGGCATGACGGCCATGCAATTCATGGCAACAGCTTGAAGGACGAAGCACAATGCAGGCTGCTTGAGCACCTGCCCGTTGCCATCTGCCGCCTCGAATCAGCAATGGCAACTACCGAGGGGCATTGACCTCACTGCTCTGGATGCGGTTCCCCTTCCTCTGCCCCTGCGTGCACTGCTGTTCCGCCGCGGTCTGACACAACCAGATCAGGTGCAGGCACTACTAAGTGATTCCCCCTTACCCAAGCCTGATGGCCACTTCCCTGAATTGGAAACGGCCGTCAAACGCTTGCATCAAGCCTGTTTAAAGGCAGAACGCGTTGCGATCTGTGGTGACTACGACGCTGATGGCATGACGAGTACGGCGTTGTTGCTGCGCACCTTGCGCACCTTGGGGGCGGAACCCCAAGCAGCAATCCCAAGCCGTATGGCTGATGGCTATGGCTTGAACTGTTCCATGGTGAATGAACTCCACGACCGTGGAGTTCGGCTCATTGTCACCGTCGATAACGGAGTAGCGGCTCACGAGGCCTTAGATCGAGCTGAAGATCTCGGCATGGAGGTGGTGCTCACCGATCACCACACGCTCCCAAAGACACGCCCAAAAGCTCTCGCTTTAATTCATCCGGCCACCACGCCGGACCAATCTCCCTATCGCGGATTAGCAGGCGTTGGACTCGCCTATGTCCTGGCGCGTGAACTCGCAGAGCGTATGCGCCAACCAACAGCCATCGCCAGTGCTCGTGATTTGTTTTGCATTGGAACGGTGGCCGACATGGCACCGCTGATAGGTGCCAACAGGACACTCCTGAGAGAAGGGTTGCTTCATCTCCATCGAAGCAACTGTCCGGGAGTGCGCGCCCTACAGCAACTTGCTGGACTCGGTGATCGCCCCCTGCGCGCTGATGACATCGGGTTTCAACTAGCTCCCAGAATCAACGCGGTGGGGCGGATCGGCGATCCTCAGTTGGTGGTGGATTTACTCACTGCAGACGACCAAAACAGCGCGATTGAGCTAGGTCGCCAATGCGACAGCCTCAACCGACAACGGCGAGAACTATGTGATGCCATCGAGGCCGAAGCCTTGGCCCTATTGGAGTCTGACCGTGATCCCTTACCACCCTTTCTTCTTCTCGCTCAAGGCCACTGGCATCACGGGGTGATTGGCATCGTGGCTGCACGTCTGATGGAACGATTCCAACGTCCAACGGCCTTGCTGGCTGCTGATGGCGATGGCCTGATGCGGGCCTCGGTGCGGGCTCCAGCAGGGTTCGCCGTCGACAACGCTCTGGACCACTGCACAGACCTTCTTGAACGCCATGGCGGCCACCCCGCCGCAGGAGGCTTCACGGTGAAGGCCGAGCAGGTGCATCGCCTGCATGAGGAGCTCAATAGCTTGGCTCTGGCCTGGATCCAAGAGCGCGGAGAAGGAATCCTGGTGGAACCAGAAGCGCTGTTGTCGCTAGCAGCGATCAATCATGAACTCTGGTCGGCGTTGCTCTCTCTTGAACCCTTTGGAATCGGCCATCCAGCGCCACTGTTTTGGTCGAGAGGTTGCAAGGTGTCATCGCAACGATTGCTTCGCGGTGGACACCTAAAGCTCACCCTGGCGCAAGACGATTGTGAGAGGGAAGCCATCGCTTGGCGCTGGCAACAAACTCAAGCAGTGCCAACCATCGTGGATGTGGCGTATCGAATCAGCCTCAACCGCTGGCAAGGAGAAGCAAAATTGCAGCTCGAAATCCAAGCTCTACGAGAACATCACCCCTGCTTGGATCTGCACCGCGGCCTTGGCGTTTATCGCTGCACGAGCCCCCACGTATCAACCGTGGAGATTCGAAATCCGTCTGGAGAAGTGCTGTGTGGGTTGGTCAACAGCAAAGGAGTCTTCGAAAGTGAAGACAACAGGGCAAGACACCCTTACGTTGCTGACCTCATTCAAGACGCTTGCATTGGTCTTGGACTTCTTCCATGACCTCTGAACTCAATACCACCAGCTCTCGGTTCCGTGGCCCAGCCTCGGTCTTGAACGAGATCAATCGACTTGGGCGCCAATTCATTGGCTTGCTTGTTGTTGGTGTCTTAATCGGCCTGGCTTGTCTTCCGCTGAATCTCGTCGATCGCATTCAGGAGTGGTTCTTCGGGTTCTTGCCCACAACCGGCCAAACCAGCTGGACCTCCTTTGGTCTGCTGATTGCCCTTGCTCCCGTAGTGGTGATGCCAATCCTGTTGATTCTTCAACGGGGACCATGGCAAGGCGGCGCTGGATCGGGAATTCCTTCAACGATGAACGCGCTGGAAGATCCATCGTTAATGCCAGAGGCGATGGAAGCAGGCAGCACTCTGCATAGAGGAATCCTCTGGTCGCTGGCGACAGCAGCGATGTTTCCTTTGGGACGGGAAGGTCCAGTGGTGCAATTTGGCTCTGCAGTGGCTCGCGCCACGCAAAAACGTTGGCCCAATTGGATGCCATCTCTTACCGAACGTCAGATGGTCGCCATTGGCGGAGGAGCCGGCCTAGCTGGTGGTTTCAACACCCCTTTGCTTGGCGTTGTGTTCATGCTTGAGGAGCTCACAGCTGAATATTCAATCATCACGATCTGGCCGGCGTTGCTGGTGTGTGTGGCCGCGGCTGGATTTTCGAACCTTGGAGGAGAACCGATCTTCGGTCTAGGTCTGATCAATGTGTTCGCTCCTGAAAGAGAGCAACTGTTGCTGGCGATTCCGATCGGAATCGCCGCTGGTCTTGTGGGCGGATTCTTCAATCGAGGACTTGTTTGGACCACAGCGCGTTTGGCTCCAATGGTCCGGCAGCGCCCCTTACGTACCGGACTGTGCCTTGGCGCCGCACTCAGTGTGCTCGCCCTATTGAGCTGGGGTACAAGCACTGCGGATGGTGAAGCACTCGTGAAACAACTGCTCGAGCGAGGTTTGCCGGAATTTGGCACTGAGCACACTGATTTCAGCTCGGGGATCGTGAGCATTTGGATCACCGTTGTCCGGGTGATCGGCCCCATGCTCGCCCTCGCACCAGGAGTACCAGGCGGATTAATCGACCCATCGCTCACCTTCGGTGCCGTTCTCGGCTACACAGTCTGTGCAGTGATTGGATTCAGCACCCAAGTGGGAGTAGGTCTTGGCTTAGCCGCAGGACTTGCTGGAGCCACCCAATTGCCATTGGTCTCCTTAATTTTTTCCTGGCGACTCGTAGGAGATCAACAATTATTTGCAGGAGCTTGTCTCACGGCCGTGATCGCCGCTTACACCGGACGGCTGGTCTCGCGAACACCGGTGTATCACGCACTTGCAAGGCTTCAGAGAGCTCCGCGCCTATAGAAGAGGATGAAGATCACTGCTGGCCCAGCAAGCGTGATGAGAGCGAGGGCCCCAAAATTTGCAATCAGGTGGATGTCAAATCCCATGGAAGGAAAGCAGTTGATCAGCGTGATGCCTCCAAAAGGGTACGGGGCGTTCCACCGCATTGCCCTTATCGAGAGGTATCACTGTGATGCCTTGTCACAGCACCCTCAGAATTGAACCATGAGCCGACCGCCCCTTCACTGGTCCTGTCTGAATCACTGCGGTGCTTGTTGCAGGCTTGCTCCGGCTGAACGACAGGAAGCTCTTGAAGCCTTATCGGACGATCAGCAAACGATCTACTTAGAGATGGTGGGGGAGGACGGATGGTGCAAGCATTTCGACCAGGGAGGCCGGCGCTGCAGAATTTATGAAAACCGCCCTGACTTTTGCAGGGTGAGCCGTTTAGCCGATTTATTCGCGGTACCTGCGGAGGAGGTCAATGCCTTCGCTATTGATTGCTGTCGACAGCAAATTCGATCGGTTCATGGCGGAAGAAGCCTGGAACTGCGTAAGTTCGAGCGGTTGATTCGCTCTCCTCAGGATTCCGATGACTGAAGTAGGTAGCGACAGCAAGCTTGGTTTTAATGCCGTTCTGCTGAGCACCTTCACCACCGTATTTCTCGCAGAATTGGGTGACAAAACCCAATTAGCCACCCTCCTTCTTTCCGCCCAATCCGGCGAACCATGGTTGGTGTTTATTGGGGCCGCGCTGGCGTTGATCTGTTCAAGCCTGGTAGGAGTTCTGGTGGGACGTTGGCTCTCCACCATCCTTCCGCCAGAACGCCTGGAACAAATGGCAGGTTTGCTGATGGTTGGACTGGGTTTGTGGCTGGGAAGTCAGGCCTTGAAGTCACTGATAGAGACCCAATCACTCTGAAATTGTTATGGACTTCACCCTTCTCATTTCCACATTTGTGACCGTGTTCTTGGCAGAGCTCGGTGACAAAACTCAACTGGCAACAGTGGCGATCAGTGGCACATCCGATCGTCCGTTGGCGGTGTTTCTCGGATCCTCCAGCGCCTTAGTCCTCGCCAGCTTGATTGGTGCTGTAGCTGGAGGGTCCTTATCCGCAGTGATTCCCGCCGACTGGCTGCAACTTGTTGCTTCCACAGGATTTCTGGTGATCGGAGGCCGCTTGCTCATGCCCATGCTCCAAGCAGGACTGGGATCCAGCCAGACCGAGGACTAAGAGGGAGATTCCGCACAGTCGGGCGATTAGAGTTGAGCTGTCGTTAATCGAATGCACTACCAACTCTTCGAGTGCAACGGTTTTGATTCAACTCCCGGTCCTGAAGGCCGGTTTCTTTCACGCTCTGATGAAATTCACGGTCGCCGACCTTCTCGATCAGGTCCCCCAAGACGGCTCCCTTGAGGTAAGCAAACTCGAGAAGATTCTCCGTCTAACCAACCGAGCTGACAAACAGTCACTCACCATTGCGCTAAAGGGCCTTGACCGCCTTGGTGTGCTGAGCCTTGACGAGGAGAGTTCCGTCTCCCGAGGCGAAGACTTCGGCTTGATTGAAGCCCGTTTGCGCTGCAGCAGCAAAGGATTCTGTTTTGCCATTCGTGATGACGGCGGCGAAGACATTTACATCCGTGACCATCAGCTGAATCACGCTTGGAATGGTGACCGCGTGTTGGTGCGCGTCATCCGCGATGCAGGTCGTCGTCGATCTCCAGAGGGAGGGGTGCAATGCATTTTGCAAAGAGCAACCACGAGCCTTTTGGCCCAAGTGGAACAACAGGATGATCGACTGCTCGCCGTTCCCCTCGATGATCGTCTTCTCGCCTCCATCGAGCTGCCCGAGGGAGACAGCACCTACCAACTCGAGGGACCAGCCACATCAGTAGTGGAAGTGCAGCTGGATCGATACCCAATCGCTCAACACCCAGCCCGCGGCCATGTGGCCCGTTCGCTGCCCCTCAATGGCGGTGTCGATGCTGATCGCGATCTCCTACTCACCAAGGCCCATTTGCATTCCAGGGCCAGTGCCCCAAGAACAACGATTAAGGCTCCAGCAGATAAGCGGCGTAAAAACCTCACCGATCAGCCCTGTTTACTCCTGAACAACTGGGTAATTGATGGTGCTCCCCACCTGCCTGCAGTTCATGTCATCCCCCATGAAGGTGGAACCCAGCTTTGGATTCATGCTCCTGCGATTGCTGAACGCGTGAACCCCGGCAACAGTCTTGATCTGTGGCTGTGCGAACAAAGCGAAGCAATTTGTTTGGGAAATAAGTGGATCCCGTTGCTGAGTACCAACATCTCCAAAGCTGCAGCTTTTAAGGTTGGAGACTCACAAGCGGCGGTAAGTCTTCGTATTGATCTCGATGCAGAAGGCGAAGCTCGCGACTGGGAATTTTGCCTGACTCAGATTCGTCCTGTCGCTGAGGTGACGTCGGAGGCTTTGGCTGCTTTGGCGGGGCGCAAGCCCCGATCTCGTGCCATCCCATCAGCACTCAAATCGATCAAAGATCACATCGGACAACTCGAGACCCTGATCTTTTGTGCCAAAGCTCTTCACGCCGCAGAGTTAAGACAGGGACAAATTGAATTAGATCTCCCAACACCCGATTTAGAAACTCTGGGAGACCTGCGACCCACCGAACCTGATGGTGGCAATCGGCAGTGGATTGAACCGCTCAGGGAAGAGGATCCCTTTTCAATTTTGGCCGTGTTCCTGCGAGCCGCTCATGCCACCTGGACTCAGCATTGTCTGGATTTCAATCTTCCAGCTTTGGTGCTGCAAGCCAATGATCCCGACAGTGGACCACTCAACGATGTCGCCAAAGCAGCGATTGCTTTAGAGCTGCCTCTCTCCCTGGATGAAGAGGGCACCACCTCAGCGTCCGAACTCGCTCAAGCCTTGATCGCAAGCCCATCGAGACGGGTGCTCAATCTGCAGCTGCGACACACCCTTCCAGATCCCCAGTACCGCCTGATCCAGTCGAAGGCCAAACACATCACAGTCGCCGGTGAAGACGATGGATTAGCGATTGAAACGGAAGACTGTCTTGAGGACATCGACAGTGCAAACGATATTGATGAGATGTCTGGTCCTGCTCAGGATGGATCGACTCCCTTATTGGCTCCTTGGTGCTGTCCCAGCCTGCATTACGCCGACTTATTGAATCAGCAGGTGTTGTGTCAACTGCTCAATGACGGCAAGGATCGTCCCAGCGTTCGCCAGAAAGAAACAGTCAACCTGGGCAGCAAAGGTGCCGCTGCAAGGATGACCTGGCCGCTATTTAGCGGGTCGCTCCAACAACGCTTGCAGGAGCTTCTCCAAGAACGCCAACTGCAACGGCTTAATTCTCGGCGTCGCCAGCAGACAGAGCTTCGCAGAGATGTGATTGCGATGGCTCAAGCACGAAGCGCCGAACCCATGCTGGATCAGGAACAGCAAGGCGTGATCAGCGGCGTTCAGAGTTATGGATTCTTCGTGGAGATTGCCCCCTCCATGGTGGAGGGGCTGGTGCATGTCAGCTCCTTGAACGACGATTGGTACGAATATCGCTCGCGCCAAAATCGGCTTGTGGGTCGTCGTAATCGCCGCGTTTACAAACTTGGAGATCCCGTCACAGTTCGAGTAACCAAGGTGGACGTCCTACGCAATCAGATCGACCTGGACATCGTGTTGACCTCACAAGAAGAAGCCCAGGAAGAGTCACCGATGCCTGTTGCCCTGAGTGAGGGTTAGGGACGTGTCCTTCTTGGAGCAACCTGATCGTCCTTATGTTTTAGGGGTGAGCGGTGCCTCAGCCCAACCGCTTGCCGAGCGTGCCCTCCAACTGCTGCTTCAGCAGGATCGCAGCGTTCACCTGATCATGAGTCGGGGGGCTCATGAGGTGTGGCTAGCCGAGCAATCCATCCAGGTTCCCGTCGATCCTGAGCTTCAGGAACGCTTTTGGAGATCGCGGCTGAATGTAGAAACTGGATCGTTGATTTGCCATCGCTGGGGAGATCAAGCCGCCACCATCGCCAGTGGAAGTGTGGCAACCCGGGGCATGGTGATTGTTCCTTGCTCGATGGGCACCGTGGGGCGTATCGCCGCCGGAGTTGCCAGTGATCTGCTCGAACGCTGTGCCGATGTTCATCTCAAGGAAGGCCGACCACTGGTACTGGCCCCGAGAGAAATGCCATGGAGCCTGATTCATCTCCGCAATCTCACAACTCTGGCTGAGGCGGGAGCAAGAATTGCACCACCCATCCCTGCCTGGTACAGCCAGCCCCAAAATCTCAGCGAGATGATTGATTTCTTAGTGGTGAGACTCTTCGATTCCCTCGGCGAAGATCTGAGTCCTTTGAAACGTTGGCAGGGTCGCCAGCCATGACATCGTTTCAACGCTTGCTGCTGATTCCCTGTCTGAGTCCGGTGGTGTTGATGTTGTTGATCGCCTCACTCAATCTTGGACAAGCATCATCGTTGCGGGTGCTCACATGGAAATTGCCCACATTGCCCATTGGGGCCTGGATCGCGGTCGCAACGGTCTTGGGATCGGGCGTCAGCGCTGGGGCTGGATTGGCGATGGTGACCTCAAGACCTGTGCTGCGCCGAGAGGTTCGTCGGCCGGCAACAGGGCCAGCTGTTCAAGAGCCGTTGCCTCGTGAGCAATCACATCAGGCCAGACCAGCTCAACCCACGCCCTGGCCTGAACGTGACGTGCGCGATCCAGCCCCAACCGTCTCAGTGCCCTTCAGGGTGGTGCATCGAGGCAGCCAGGCCAAAGCAACTCCAACCCAAGCAGCAGACACCAACCCAAGCCAACCAAGGGAGCAACAGTCCAATGCAACTGATGCCGACGATTGGAATCAACAGATTGGCGATGATTGGTAGAGAGAGCTCTGGGCTGTCTAAAGTTTGCCCAGCAATCAAAGGCCGGTGAGCGAAACTCCCGAAACACCCAAAGCGGCTGCCAAAGCAGATGCCAAACCAGCGGCCAAGCCTGCAGCAAAACCTGCTCCGAAGCCCAAGCTGGAGGACAAGCCCTTTCAGGAGTTCATTAAGGACGATCTCATCCCATCGCTCAGCAAAGCGCTGAGCAGCAAATATCAGATCACCGCTTCGATCGAGCTCATCGAAGGCGATCGTCCGGTTGTAGGAGGCCAATGCTGGATGGTCGCCGGTGCGTTACCTGGCGATCGGCGCTTCTGGGTCTGTTTTGAATCGGATTCGATCACATCCGGTAAAACAATTGTGCTTGCAGAATCCGGAACGGAGCCCAGCCTGCTGGAATCCTTTTTGATCGATGAGAAGCGCATCAATCTGGCCCTTCTCCAGTCCCGATTGCTGCAGCGTCTGAATGGCCAGAAATGGCTGGGTGGGAATTAACTGAGAGCTCGTAACACAGGGCTGTTGGTTGCCAGAAGCCGACCTACGATGGGTTGTAGTGACTGACGCAATCGATGGTGCCTCCAACAGCCGTGACGGAAGCCACAGCAGCACCAGGGTCCAACGTTACGGCGAAAGACCCGGAGAAGGACACAATCCTGACCCCTCGTTTTTATACGACAGATTTCGAGGCGATGGCCGCGATGGATCTGCGTCCAAATGAGGCAGAACTTGAAGCCATTTGCGAAGAATTTCGTAAGGATTACAACCGCCATCACTTTGTACGCAATGGCGAATTTGATGGAGCAGCCGATCAGCTCGATCCAGAGACCCGCAAAGTATTCGTTGAGTTTCTAGAACAAAGTTGCACCTCTGAGTTTTCGGGGTTTTTGCTTTACAAAGAACTCAGCCGTCGGATCAAAGCCAAAAACCCCCTACTCGCCGAATGCTTCTCGCATATGGCCCGTGATGAAGCGCGGCACGCCGGCTTCCTCAACAAGTCGATGAGCGATTTTGGTCTGCAGCTAGATCTTGGCTTTTTAACAGCCAGCAAAAGCTATACATTTTTCAAACCAAAATTTATCTTTTACGCCACATATCTGTCTGAAAAAATTGGTTACTGGCGTTACATCACTATTTTCCGCCATCTTGAACAAAATCCCGACTGCAAGATTTTCCCGATCTTCAACTTCTTCGAGAATTGGTGTCAAGACGAAAATCGCCACGGTGATTTCTTTGACGCTTTGATGAAAGCTCAACCAAACACTGTGAGGGGATTGCGCGCACGACTGTGGTGCCGTTTCTTTCTTCTTGCGGTGTTCGCCACCATGTATGTGCGTGATGTGGCACGCAAGGAGTTTTATGAATCCCTGGGTCTGGATGCTCGTGAATACGACCGTTTGGTCATCGACAAGACCAATGAGAACACCGCACGGGTGTTCCCAGTGGTTCTCGATGTCAAGAATCCCCGCTTTTTCAATGGTCTGGAGCGCTTGGTAGACAACAACGCTGCACTCAGTGCCGTGGATGCAACGCAAGCCCCTGCACCCATCAAACTGCTGCGAAAACTTCCCCATTGGGTGGCCAACGGCGCTCAGATGGCATCCCTCTTCTTAATGGCACCGATCCGCAGCGAGAGATACCACCCAAGCGTTCGTTGAGAGCTGGCAAACAACTGAAGCCTCTGTCTCCGATGTCAACCGCGATTCTCCATAATCAAGGTTGACGCAGACGAGGGGCTTGGTCGAAACCCATCCCGCTCTTAACCAGACATTCACTCTGGATCCGAGCCACACACCCTGGAAAGATCGCCTGGAAACGCTTCTTCAGACAGGGGTTCGTGCTGGCGCTGATCTTGTTGAAGTGTTCTTAGAACGCACAGATCACTTAGGTGTACTCGCCGAACAGGAGCGCATCACGAGTGTGTCTCCATCCTTCGGAATGGGCGCTGGAATCCGTGTCTTCCTTGGACATCGAGACGGGTTCGTGAGCACGAACGACCTCAGTGAATCCGGCCTCGCTCAAGCCCTTGACCAAGCCTTAGACATGCTCGAGTTGGAGCACAACGCTCTCCAACATCAGCGATGCTTTGAAGGGCTCCATCAGCTCAGAGATTTTGGAGCCAATAAGGACACTTGGCTCCCTCAATCACCCGAGCTCAGTGAAATCACGCAACGATTGCTTGAAGGAACTGCCCGACTCGATCAGATCGGGCAGCACCTTGAGGTGCGTCGTGGCAGCTTTTCACGCGACTGGCAAGAGGTCCTCGTCGCTGCAAGTGATGGAACATATGCCCGAGACATCCGCCTGCATCAGTCCAGTGGCCTCAGTGTCTTAGCTGCAGAGGGCGAACATCGCGCCAGCATCGCTCGCAGATTTGGATCCAGCGACCGCCCGGATGATCTAAGGGAATGGGATGTGGATTCAGCGGCCAATGAGGTGTGCAGCAGTGCAGCAACCATGCTTCATGCCAATTACGTGGATGGAGGACAGATGCCCGTAGTCCTCGCCAATCGTTTTGGAGGCGTCATTTTCCATGAAGCCTGCGGCCATTTGCTCGAAACGACCCAGGTGGAACGCGGCACAACCCCGTTTGCAGATCAAGTTGGGAAAACGATTGCCAACCCTGCCGTGACCGCAATTGATGAAGGTCTCAGTACCGGCGCCTTTGGGTCTTTGTCCATGGACGACGAGGGCATGGAATCACAGCGCACGGTCTTAATTGAGCAAGGCGTCTTAAAAGGATTCCTGAGTGATCGCGCCGGAGAACTACGCACTGGTCATGCACGGACCGGAAGCGGTAGGCGACAAAGCCATGGCTTCGCAGCTGCGAGCCGCATGCGCAACACCTATATCGCTGCAGGTCCGCACAGCACCGACGAGTTGATCCAATCAGTCGACCGTGGCTTGTATTGCAAGTCCATGGGCGGTGGGAGTGTGGGACCAACCGGTCAATTCAATTTCTCTGTGGAAGAGGGCTACATCATTGAAAATGGACAACTCGGCCGTCCTGTGAAGGGAGCCACGCTGATCGGTGAAGCAAAGGAAGTGATGCCAAGGATTTCCATGTGCGCCAACGATCTCGATTTAGCTGCTGGCTATTGCGGATCGGTGAGCGGCAGCATTTTTGTCACGGTGGGGCAACCCCACATCAAGGTTGATTCGATCACCGTGGGAGGCCGCTGACCATGACCCATACACCTCTTAATGTTGAAGAGCTGAGAGATCAGCTCCATGCCCTGGCAACCAGGGACGGAATCCGTCAGTGGGATCTTGGAGCCAGTCGAGGAATGAATGCATCGGTCCAAGTCGACCGGGGTGAAGCCAAGCAAATGAAGGCGGCTCAACGCAGCTCAATCACGGTGCGCGTTTGGAATGAGCAAGGACTGGTTGGTGTGACAAGCACCTCTGATCTTTCACCAGGAGGACTCGACAAAGCCCTCAAGGGCGCTTATCAGGCTAGTTCCTTTGGCAATGCAGAAGACATCCCAGGTTTCTCGCCACTTGCCACGGCAGCGATCCCCGAGCTTGATCGGCCGCTGAAACCCTCTCAAAGCATCCAAACGTTGCTCAGCACCCTGAAAGATGTGGAAGGCGAGCTGCTTGCAAAACACCCTGCAATCGAAACCGTTCCCTACAACGGTTTGAGCGAAGGCAATAGCGAGCGGATTTACCTCAACAGCGAGGGGGCATTACGCCACATGCAACGCACGCAGGCCAGCCTTTACCTCTATGCCCGTGCCGAAGAAAGCGGCAGAAAACCACGCAGTGGCGGGGCCGTTCGTGTAGCGCTTGGCAGTGCCGATCTTGACCTGGGTGGCTGCATTCTGGAAGCAGCCGAACGCACCATCAGCCATCTCAATTACCAACCGATCGATACCGGTCGTTATTTGGTCTGTTTCACACCGGAGGCATTTCTGGACTTGCTCGGTGCATTCAGCAGCATGATGAATGCCAGATCCATTCTGGATGGCGTCAGCCTGAGCAGCAAGGAATCGCTTGGTCAACAACTCGCCGTGCCATTTTTTAATTTGCACGACAATGGTTTGCACCCCGATCATGTTGGAGCTGCTGCCTTTGATGGAGAAGGCACACCGACCAAACGTCTCTGCCTGATTGGCAACGGCACGTTGGAGAATCTGCTTCATTCCGAGGCAACGGCACGTCAGTTTGGTGTGCATCCCACCGGTCACGCCGGACTCGGAGCCAAGGTCTCCGTTGGACCGGATTGGTTTGAAGTGAGTTCAAGCAAAGGTTCTAGTCAGCCAGCCGAGCAACTCGACCACCGCAACGCTCGGGATACTTTCGTATTGATCGAGAGTTTGAACGCACTCCATGCAGGCGTAAAGGCCAGTCAAGGTGCCTTTTCACTGCCGTTTGATGGCTGGCTCGTGAAGGATGGTGAGAGAATCTCTGTGGAAGCAGCCACGATTGCAGGCGACATCCGAGATGTTCTGAAAGGAATTGTTCACTTAGAGCCCAACGAAGTGGTGACCCATCAAGGCGTTTCACCCCATGTTTGGGTGGATGGATTAGCGATTACAGGCGAGGCCTGATCCCTCAACGATGAACATTTTGTTCTGGGGCACACCCGACTATGCAGTGCCAACTCTGGTGGCACTGCATCAAGCCGGCCATACGCTTGTGGGAGTGGTCAGCCAGCCAGATCGACGCCGGGGACGCGGTAAGACGTTGCTTCCATCGCCCGTGAAAACCAAAGCCCTCGAGATGGGTTTGAAAGTATTTACACCACAACGCATCAAGCAGGACGAAAGCTGCCAAAAACAACTTGCTGAACTCCATGCAGACCTGTCCGTAGTGGTGGCCTTCGGGCAAATTTTGCCCAAAAGTGTTCTGAATCAACCACCGCTGGGGTGCTGGAACGGCCATGGATCTCTGCTTCCCCGATGGCGCGGTGCCGGACCGATTCAGTGGTCGCTTCTGGAAGGCGATGCCGAAACTGGCGTGGGTGTGATGGCGATGGAAGAGGGACTCGACACTGGACCTGTTCTGATTGAAAGAAACCTGCCGATTGGATTGCTCGATAACAGACACACCCTTGCCGAACGCATGAGCGCTCTTACCGCTGATCTCATGGTGGAAGCCATGCCATTGATTGAATCAGCAGGACACGGATCGGAACACGAACGAAGGGCCCAGCTCAAGCTGATCGACCAGGCTGATCGCCCTGGAGAAGCGAGTTACGCCCGCATGCTCACCAAACAAGATCACCAGATTGACTGGTCTGCCTCGGCACTCACCATTCACCGCAAAGTGATGGCGCTCTACCCCAATGCAGTAACGCTTTGGAATGACAAACGACTCAAACTCCTGCATTGCGAACCCCTCATAGAGCGCCTGAGAGAAGAGCTTCCTGAAGACATACACCCCCTGATCGGGCGTTGGCCCACAGGAGGTCATCCACCAGGAATCGTGCTGGAATCTGTAAAGGGATTCGGCATCGTGGTCAGCACAAGTGGTTGTCCAATCCTGGTTCGTGCGGCACAGCTCGAAGGCAAAGGGCGAAGCGATGGCGACTCCCTTCTTCAACAATTAAGCGCTCGACCCAAACAACAGTTCGGCACGTTTTCGTAACGTGAAAGCGTTAACGGCGAAACGTTCTCGTGCTACGTGTGTCTTGTTGGCGTCGCGACGAACCTCCTGAACGGCGACCCCGGCCACCGCTTAAATCAAGCGGAGGGGCACTGAGAACGGTGGGTTCAAACCCGGGCACATTTTCGCGACGCAGAGACTCACCCGTGAGGCGCTCAATCGCTTTCAAGAGCAGTGCCTCTTCAGCAGCAACGAGAGAAATAGCGTGACCAGTTTCTCCAGCACGACCTGTACGCCCAATGCGATGTACATAGTCTTCAGCAACGTTTGGAAGGTCGAGATTCACCACATGAGGAAGCTGCTGAATATCAATCCCTCGAGCCGCAATATCAGTAGCAACAAGAACGCGAACCGAACCGTCCTTGAATCCCTGCAAAGCCCGTGTTCGCGCACCCTGGCTTTTGTTGCCATGAATAGCAGACGCGAGAAGCCCCTGCTGACTCAGGCGTTCCACGACGCGATTCGCACCGTGCTTGGTGCGCGAAAAGACCAACACCTGGAGCCACTCACCACTACGAATGAGATGGCTCAGAAGATCGATCTTGCGGGCCATGTCGCAAGGATGAACAACCTGCTCCACAGACCGCACCGTTTGATTGGCAGGTGCAACCTGAATTTGTACAGGACGGTCAAGCAACCCCGTCGCTAACTTTCGAATTGGCGCACTAAAAGTGGCCGAAAACATCAAGGTCTGACGACGATCAGGCAGACGTGAAATCACCCGTCGGATGTCATGAATGAAGCCCATATCCAACATTCGATCGGCTTCATCAAGCACCAAAAATTCAACCCGATCAAAACGCACAGCACCCTGCTGGAGCAGATCTAACAAACGGCCTGGAGTGGCAACCAACACATCAACACCCTTTTGAAGCCGCTGAATTTGAGGGTTGATCTTCACACCACCAAACACCACATCACTGGTGAGCGGAAGATGCTTGCTGTAATCGCGAACACTTGCCAGCACCTGAGCAGCGAGCTCGCGAGTAGGCGTCAGCACCAAGGCCCGTATTTGTCCACGCCCTGGACGTGCTCCATGGTTCAGGCGCTCCAACATCGGAAGCGTGAACCCTGCGGTTTTACCCGTGCCTGTTTGTGCAGCAGCCATCACATCCCGCCCAGAGATCACTGCGGGAATGGCCTGCAACTGAATCGGCGATGGAGCGGTGTATCCCTTTTCCTGCAGAGCCTTCAGCAACGGCTGACTCAAACCAAGGGAATCAAAACCAGAGGTTGCGGACTCCGATGCGACAGAGGAGGCGGAAATGACCAGCAGAGCGAAAGATTCAGCCTAGATCCACACCTTCAACACTCGGTGTAAAGGAATCGAGCCTGATTCCAAATCTGCTCTAACTCCTCATCAGACAGGGCAAGCGCTTGCGGGTGCACCAACGCCAACCACTGACGTCGATGCTCCAAGCCCGTACCATCAAAAAATTCCTGACCCGCCGCTAAGACCCTGAATTTCAAAAATTCAAGCAGCATTGAGCGAGTTTTAATGCGTTCAGCATCCATCATCGATTTTCAACCAACAAGATTTAGAACCACTCACAAAGTGTTGCTCATGGAAGAGCAACGGTCTAGTCATGAAAAAAGAATCTGAAGAAGCAAAGCAACAGCAAAAACACAAGAAGCAAAGTTGCTAAATTGAGCATCATAATTAGCCAAGGGCAAAACCAAAGACACTGAAAGACAATATTAAATTTAAACATGAGAAATACATGACGGCCTGTCAAATAGCAAGCAGACAACTTAAGAACAATATCTATGAATTAAGATATAAGACTTGAATCGCAGAAGGATTCACACCAACCTCAAAACGATCATTCAAAAAGACATGATCAATATAGGGAGCCAAAATTTCCAAGACTGATGAATTTTGCCAATGCCTTGCCTTCGTTTCTGGATGAGGATAATAAACCAATCCAGGCACATTGAAATCATTAGAACCAACTGAACGCAATCGAATCTTCCAAAATGAAAAAGTTTCAGGAGGATGCAAGTGGGTCCATTCCAGATCGCGAAATAAATAATCAGGATTCCCAAGCTGTAGCTCGGCAGGAGAGAATGAAAGGTTTAATGTTCCAGGCCAAAACTGAGAAAGATCAAGGCCTAACGCCGCAAAAAAGGAAGATTGCATCGCAATCGTTCCCTTGGGGTAGGGAGACGTCTTTAATTGACCTTCGTTCAGAACTTGACCTGATGCGACTCCGTGTCCCTCAAGAAGAACAGCAGCATGCCAGCGAAGGGAGGACATCAACGCGCTTCTCTATGAACACAACGATCACAGGGTCCATCAGGCAACACGGCGCAACGAAGAAGGGGGCTCAAAGCGTTGAAGCGACAATCAGAATCTCCAATCACCCAACCATGACCAACAAAGCGCGCATCAGCAGGCTGCTTTTGAGCTTTAACAAGGAGAACAATCGAAGAGAGTTCATAGCGACCCGAATGCAACTTATAACGATGCCGACGTTGCATCACTAGGTAGCTGTCGTGATCATGAAGAAACCATTGCCCGGGCATTGGAGGATCACTCAACTCCATGCGGTCGAGCAAAACGAGATTGACGGACTGACGTAATTCAACAAGCATCAGATCAAACTTCGTGTGCCAGGGGCTCCTTCCGCTCAGAAAAGCCCCAAACCATCAGTAGTGCAACAGCCACTAATGTCCACCATTCTGGCGGTTGCAAGTCCGAAAAAATCAATGTAGAAATCAGCTTAATGCCGACTAGTGCAACTGCAAGGTAACCAGCAGTTTCTAAGCGCGTATAAACATCAAGCCATCTAATAAATAACCCCGAAGTAAAGCGCAATGCAACAACGCCAATAAAAGCACCAGTAATGACAAGAATAAGTTGATCACTAATCGCCACTGCTGCAGCAACACTATCAATTGAAAAAGCGAGATCGGTTAGGGCTAATGCAACAATCGTTCTTGCAAAGGAAATCGAAGAGGGAGGGGCCGAGGAACCCCCCGAATTCGCGGAATTTGATGGCTTGAACCAGATATGTGACACAAAGAGCCACAACAAATAAACACCTGCAAGGAGTTGCAATGGTTTAAATGCCAACACCCACTGAGCGAATAAAATCAAGGCCACTCTGAGAAAAAAAGCAATTGCAATTCCAAAATTGAGAGCCTTCTTTTCCTTAACAGGGTCTTTCTGCCTTCGAGCAACAGCAGCCAACGCAATAGCATTGTCGGCGGAGAGCACGAGCTCCAAAGCAACAAGCACCGGAAGGAGAGGTAAGAGCTCAGCCCATCGATCAACACCATCAAGAAAAGGCGTTAGGGATGGTAGGGCTGCTGAATCCATCCCAACAGCTTAGAAATGGTTCACCCCCTCCAGAGGCATGAAGACAAAGGTCGAGATTTGCCACATCGATAGCAACCGATGTGTCGTGCGTGTTAGTTGCTTCGAAGGCGAACACGATTTAGGTAGCTCACTAGGAGAGGCTGCTGATGCGGAGCAGGCAGAAGACCGTGCACGAGAGCGATTACTGGAACGCCTTCTAAAGGCAGAGGCACACCCTGAGCGAAAGCAGCCAGCGAAGAGTCCCATCAAAAAACCAAAGCAGAGCGAAACAGAGCAGCTCAAAGAGCAAGAAGGTCCAGATAAAAACGAGCAAAGCCGATCAGAGCCATCGCTAGTGGCTTCTCCTCAAGATCAGGCATCGCAACCAAAAGAGATCACCGGACAGATCGGAGAAGCAATTGCCGAACCAAGCGAAGCACCCACAGACCCAGACGATTGGAGCGAAGAACTCACCGCTATCGATTTACAACTCAAACGCATCGGTTGGGCTCGTGAACATGAGCATATGTATTTGGAACGAGCATATGGCCATGGAAGTAGGCACAAATTAACGAGATATAGCGATCTAGTTTCCTATCTCAATAAGTTAAAAAGCTTCGAAGTAGGAGCTGACGCTGGTGCAGTCCAGACTCCTCTTCGCAGAAGTGACTTGATCACTCAAGGTGATGAAATGCTCACGACACTGAAATGGGATCAAGAGAGAGCAAAGATATTTCTGCAATCAAAGCTAGGCGCAACATCAAGACAACAACTTAGTGACGAACAATTGTTTGAATTCAATATGCTTTTAGAAGAGCAGCTAATAGCAGCAACGCCCTGACTGGGTTTTAACCGCAACACGTAGTCAGAGAATTCCTATTGCGGGCATAGATCTGGTCATAGTGGTTGCCACATCAACTACACACAACACATCAAAGAACGACTTGAAAGAGTAAAGGCACAAATGGAAATGGGTGCTCCGAGCAACGCTCAACAGGTAAAAAACGCCCGATTCTTCACAAGAAGCCAATGAAAACGATGATGTAATTGACGCTGAAGCCTTGAAAACTCACGATCCATGCAACAAGGGAATGATTACCCGTCGCAAGAGTCGCAACCAAGACTTCTTAAGGTTTGCTCCATAGCAAAGGCCATGTGTGCGCATACCGTGACAGAACGGATGAGGCAAATTCAATGGTCAACACTCCCAAGAAAGGTGTGTTCTGCATGAAGTGGGATGCAGATGGCGAACTATCAACCCATGACACCGATGCATTGATCAAACGCCTGGCCAACGTCGAGAAATCTCGACGAACCATGCTGGATCACCATGAACTTCGAAGATGGAGATCACAAATGAATGATGACTTTCCTACGTGCCAGACATTGGCTAGCTAGGGGCAGCATCCTAAAGATCGAGACAGCAATCAGTCACTAACAATAATTCAACTATTAAAGTACAAGTAGAATTATTTACCCTTTTAGTGCAAACCAAGCAGTGACTTTCAAATTAAAATGAGGCAACTCATGATTCTAGTCGAATCATGAGTTGATATTCTTAGAAACACTAGATGACTAAGTGAGATAGTAAAGCATCTTCGATATGATCAGAAAAGTTGATTCATTAAGGCTAGACCCTCAACACCGAAGCCAGCACAGTCACGGCAGTTGTTTGTCAAACGTGCACTAGGCCTCTAGAGTTTGGTTACGAGCTGGAGACACATAAATTTGGCAAAACAGAAAAAGATCACCCTTCCCTATTCAAGAAAAGAGATGGTGGATTCACTCTGTGCCAAATGGAATTCGATCTGCGACGGAAGCAATGATCAAAATCAGCTAAGTTCGGAAGAATTTCGAGATTTAGCGCGAACAGAAACAGACGATGAACTTTTTAATGATTGCACCAATTCTGCCAAAAAAGAAGGTCTAACGCTATCTGAATTTATGGCCCGTTATGTGTAAATGATTTTTGTCAAGTTCTATAAGAATCTAATCAACAAAAAATAAAGCCTTATCATCAATAAGCTAAATACTCACGGATTGAGAGCAGCAATAAGTAACAGAATAGACTTGACCACAACAACCTTTAATCAATAGGCATTGAAGAGAAATTAGTGTTAGTGACTAGACAATCCGTCGAGTCCATAGAGCACATGTGATATTTCTTCCACATTGACCCAACTGATCTGCTCATCATCAACATCAAGAACTTGAATCACACGATGCCCGCTAGGGTCTTTAGCTTCTTTCTTGCAGGACACAACCTGTCCCATCCACCAACTGTGGTCTTTCTTGAGTGTGACTTGATTTTCCCCTTTTACAATAATGTAGTCACCGGGCTTTACACCAAGAAAGGCTGGATAAGCAACCTGTCCATAGGGAAATGGAATTCGCTCCTTAGCTTCATAACTCATGGCTTAAGCCCTATCTTCTACAGCTCTAACCCACTCAAAAAGGGAATGCCACTTTGGATGGCGAAATGTAAAGGGAATCTAAAGGGCTTTCAGCCGAGGGGCCTACACCAGGGACGATCCAAACAGACTCAAAGCAACCCCGATAGCGAGCGCTTTTTTGGTCCAACAGTAGAAGGGCCGATTGAAGCCATATTTTTCAGCTTCTACCCTTCCTACCCTGTGCCCACCATGAAAGGGGATGAATCAAACAATAAAGAGCGCTAGAGAGGTTTAAATGTTTAAATCACGAGGCCAGACAAACCGTTCTATATATCCTTAGAAGGATAAGCAGAACATAAAAAAAGAACTAAGCCAAAAGGTGTATTAATGAGAAAAACTCGAAAAGACGAAAAAGGTATTGAAAAATTGAAGATAAAGCAATCTAACAAAATGTCTAGTATAGATAATATAGGAGACTGCGAGACAATCTATTCGTTTTATTGACTCGCAGCAGCATCTCTAAACGTGCTCAATCAACTGACGCAGATCAGCAGTCAAAGACTTTGCACATGGGTGAACCAGGATGCGTATCACAGATATCATCAATCAGTTTGTCTTTGTGACGGTTGGCTGGATTGTCTAAGCCACCATTCTCCTTAGGATCAAACTCATCAGAAGAATGCTTTTCATTCGTGCTGTATGGAACTTTGAACTTTTCGTACTTATCGGTGATGTCTGTCATGGTGAGGAGGCAAGAACAAAATTATTTTAACAAGAGCTTGCGTCCTATTGCTTAAATGAATATGTCGATCTCAGCGCATAGTATCAACTCTCACAATTGACCAGGGTCAGGATATACAGATGTGTGCATTCCCGATCATTTTCTTGACACCATTCCTCAAAGTCTTTGCCCGACAAAGCGGCACGATAGGGAACAAAATCAGCCTCAAAAATACAATTTATAAATCCATGAAAACAACGAGGACATAACAAAAATCAGCTGACATTGCTCAGTAATGGACTTGAAAGCTCACAACAGTGAACGATCAACCAAAGAACCAGCCATAGCTATGAAGACCAATACCAAGCAGATTCACACCGATATAACAAACACCAATCACAACCAAGCCTGCGCTAGCTACTAGGGCAGGCCGCCTTCCCTGCCAACCTCTGCTTAAACGTGTATGCAAATACGCTGCGTACACCAACCAGCAAATCAGTGCCCAGGTTTCTTTGGGATCCCAGCTCCAATAGCTGCCCCAGGCCTCATTTGCCCAAACAGCGCCGCTAATGATGCCAACGGTGAGCAACAGAAAGCCAACCGTAATCGTGCGATAGCTAAGGCTGTCCAGTAGTTCATTCCGAGTGAACTGCACGGAAGACAACTGAACCTCAGACTCCCCCACGCTGCCGAGTGGAGTTGCTAGAGCAGCACGCCGATAACCTCCACTTCCAATCGAGCTGCTGCGCAGTTCCAAGGCATGACCACGATCCGTCACCAAAACTGCAACTGACAAAAGAGAGCCCACCAAGAGAGCGGCATAACTCACCATGATCACGCTCACATGCATCACGAGCCAGCTGGATCGCAACGCTGGAACAAGCGGAGAAGCTGCTTGCAATTGGTCAGGGAGTGCAAAGCTCGCAAAAGCAATGCATCCCAAACCCATTGGAGTCGCAGCCGCCGCAACGATCGGTGTTGGCCATGATCTTTCCACTAACAATTGGGTGAGCGTGCAGGCCCAAGCCAGGAAGCAAAGAGATTCATAGAGGTTGCTAATCGGGAAATGCCCCGACTGCCACCAACGAAGAACAAGTTGAGCCGTCAAGGCGAGGTTGGCTGTTGCAATCAACAGCGTCACAAGGCCAGAGGTCTTGTCTGAGCTCACTTTCCAGAAGGCGAGCGGTAAGGCCAATAGCAAAAGGGCAAAACCCAGCAATCCAAGCCCAAGAACCGGATCCATCCCAGCCAACTCCATAAATCACTTCACCGCTAAACAACTTGATTCTGACGCGTTCGGTTACCGGCTGGCCTGCCGCAACAACACTCCACCACCAGCAAGGGAAATCAACACGGGCCCCCAAGCGGCCAAAATGGGAGCCAACGTGCCTTTGACACCTAGGGAACTGAAACTAAAACTCAAAACGTAGTAAACAAAAATCAGCACCACACTGATACCAAAACCCTGACTACGACTTGTTCTGCTATTGGGTTTAGCACCAAGACTCGAACCGATCAAACCAAACACCAAACAAGCCATCGGCACCGTGAATTTCTCTTGAATACGAACCCTGAGCCTGCGAGCTTCTTTGCGGTCACCAGCATTAGATAAGAGTTGTTCAGCCTCAACGGCTTCAGATACCGTCATATTGTTGGCATCCTTTGGCAATTTCGCGATACGTAAGGGCGCAGGACTCAACGGGTAAAGGTAACGATCAAAATCAGCTGAAGTTGTGCTTCCTGATGGAGTTAAGGTAAGAATTTTACCGTCGTTAAACTCCCATTTAGCCTGTGACTCGTTCCAATTGGCCGTATCAGCAACAAGCATTTGAGTAAAACCAAATCGAGAAAAATCTAAAACAGTTACGTCAATCATTGTTCCATTTTTAAACTCACTTGCGTAGAAAAGCTGAGTCAAACCCTTGCTAGATTTGCCATTAGAACGGGACACACGACCGTAACGTGAATAAACAATATCGTCTCCTTTTTCAGCAGCAATAGCTTTCCCAAGAGCACGTTGTAATGTGAATTCCGCGGAACGATTGGTTCGTGGCACAATTACATCGTTGAAAAGGAACGAAAGGCTTGTCATCAGCAGTGCCAAGGCAATCGCTGGTGCAACCATTCGACTCGCGGTCACGCCAACACTGCGTAGTGCAGTCAGTTCACTATTGGCAGAAAGACGGCTATAGGCAAGCAAAGATGCCATTAAAGTGGCCATCGGGAAAGATATCACCAAAAAACTCGGCAACTTCAGCAACAGAACTTGAACAGCGATCGTCCAAGGAAGATTCGATTCAACAATCTTGCGAACCAGATCAAACATCACCCCTACCGATAGAGACACCACAGTGAATGCAGTAAGGGCAAACAACAATGGCCCAATCAGTTCACCAAGAAGCCAACGATCAATTAACGGAATTCGATGAACAAGCCTGCGCAGCTCACGTTGAGCAGCAATCCAAAGATCAATTATCACAGCTGAAAACCCTCCCCAAGGTAATGACGTCGAACGAGTGGGTCATCGGCTACTTCATCGGACCGACCGGAAGCGAGGATGCTTCCATCCGTCAAGATGTAAGCCCGATCAGTAATGGCTAGGGTTTCTCGAACGTTATGGTCTGTGATAAGAATGCCCATTCCTCGCTGGCGCAATCCATGGATCATTTGCTGAAGATCCGCCACAGCCATGGGATCCACACCAGCGAAGGGTTCATCGAGGAGTAGGTAGCGAGGACCCTCTAAACCAACAGCAAGGGCTCGGGCCACTTCGCAGCGCCTGCGTTCACCACCAGAGAGCTGGTACCCACAACGATGAATGAAAGACTCGAGATGAAAATCATCAATTAATTGATGCAAACGGTGACGACTATCCACCTTAGAAAGTCCGCTTTGAACTAACACAAGTTCAAGATTTTCTTGAACGGTCAATTGGCGAAACACACTGGGTTCCTGCGGCAAGTACCCAATGCCAAGACGAGCCCTTTGGGGCATTGACAGGTCTGCAACGGGATGTCCATCCAGAAGAACTTGACCACTATCAGGCCGCAACAACCCAATCACTAAATTAAAACTAGTGGTTTTACCTGCCCCATTGGGTCCAAGCAAACCAATCACTTCACCTGGCTTCAGAGAGAGAGAAAGGGAACGAACTAAGGTCCTGCCACCAAGGGTCAGAGTGACCTGATCAAGACTCAAACTCATGGCGTTAAGGGAGTCTGAGAATCAGGACTCTGTTTTAACAACAGAGTGGACTGAACTTGCTGACCTGAGATTGGGTCCGCTAAAGCACGTTCCTCATCAAGGTTGTAGGTCACGCGCTCAGCGCGAATACTATTTCCATCGTCCTGAACCACGTCCACATCTCCACTTAAGACAAGCATCGCTTCCTTGCTGAAATACTGCGCTTGACGCGACGTTGCCACCATCCCCCTAGAGGGGTAAATGATCCGAACATTCCCGACGGCTGTCACAACACCCGTAATGTTGTCTGCACTTTGCAGATCCGACTCAATCGTGATCAGTCTGTCTTTACCTGGAGCTGTCTGGGCACTCACAGGAAGAACACAACCAGCAAAAAACAACAGGGCAGCAAGGGATGAAAGTTGAGCAGTCCGAGCGGTCATTGCAAGCGCGAGGGAACGGAAGAACATCAGTTCGCTCTAATTATCCCAGCCAATGTACCTAGAAACTTAGGAGTGGTCACGTAACTCAGGAAATGGAAGTGCAACAGGATCAATCTCCTGTTGCAGCGCTTCCAGTCTCAAACGAGCCTGATCTCGAAATGAGGGCAAGTCGAGACCAAGGTCTCCTGATTTTGCTGAAGAAAGCCGACCAACACCTTCGCCCAACAAAATCGTTGCTCCTCTTAGATTTCCTCGTTCTAAATGAACATGAGCCACTGCGATTTGAAGGATTCCTTGTAGCAATCTGCGGTCAGATCCAGCCGTTTCATGCCAAATTTCCTCAAAAGCATCGTGAGCCTCATACCAGGCGCGTCGATTAAAAAGAACGACGGCCGGTTGGAATCGAGGATCGATATGAGTACTCAACGCTTAGCCATTTTTTTTGCAGGTAATTTTCTTAAGCGCATAGATTCAGGAGTAACTTCAAGCATTTCATCAGGTCCGATGTATTCCAAAGCGCGTTCCAATGTCATCTGAATCGGTGACTGTAGCGAATCCAATACATCTGCACCAGCAGAACGAATATTAGTGACCTGCTTGGCCTTGCAAATATTGATTTCCATATCTTGCTGACGAGTGTTCTCGCCAATAATCATCCCTTTATAAACCTTAGTGCCTGGAGTAATAAAGAATTGTCCACGATCCTCTGCTCCTTTTAGGGCATAGAAGGTAGCTGTGCCTTCTTCAAATGCAATCAAAACTCCATTCCTTCGGTTATCAAAATCACCCAACATCGGACGATATTCAAAAAATGAATGGCTCATGATTCCTTCTCCGCGAGTAGCGCGAATGAATTCACCGCGGAAACCAATAAGTCCCCTGGAAGGAACAACAAATTCAAGTTGAGTGCGGTTATCAGAGCCGGTTTCCATATTTTGCATCTCACCTTTGCGCGTTCCCAGCTTCTCAATGCAGCTACCAACAGCAGCTTCAGGAACGTCCATCACCAGTGTTTCCACAGGCTCACAAGGTGTGCCGTCGATGGTGCGGAAAATAACCTGTGGCTGAGTCACTTGAAATTCAAATCCCTCGCGACGCATCGTTTCAATCAAAATTCCTAGATGAAGTTCACCTCGACCACAGACAGAGAATCGATCGGGAGAATCGGTATCTTCAACCCGTAGAGCAACATTCGTGAGCAATTCCCGCTGCAGACGATCTCGAAGCTGACGACTCGTAACAAATTTGCCCTCTTTGCCTGCAAAAGGCGAATCATTGACCACAAAGGTCATTTGAAGCGTGGGCTCATCAACCTTGATGAGAGGTAACGCTTTTGGTTCGTCAGGACAAGCAATCGTTTCGCCGATGTTGACATCGTCGAAACCAGCAACGGCGACAAGATCACCCGCAGATGCTTCTTCAATATCTATTCTTTGCAAGCCTTCAAAACCTAATAACTTGCTAATACGGCCTTTTTTTACACTGCCATCATCTTTAATAAGAGTTGCTTTTTGCCCCTGTCTGATAACACCATTATGAACCCGTCCAATGATAATCCGACCCAAGAAATCGGAATAATCCAAGGTGGTGATTTGAAGTTGTAGCGGCTTTTCAGGATCTCCAACAGGAGGTGGAACATGACGCAAAATCGCATCAAAGAGAGGACGCACATTGTCACTCTCTGTTTTCATATCTGGCTTCGCAAAGCCTCCTAAACCACTACCGAATAAGTAAGGGAAATCACACTGATCATCATCAGCACCAAGCTCTAGAAAAAGGTCTAGAACTTTATCAACAGCCGTTTCCGGATCGACACGCGCACGGTCAATCTTGTTGACGAACACAATCGGCCTCAAGCCCTGTTCAAGGGCTTTTTTGAGGACAAAACGAGTTTGGGGCATTGGCCCCTCATTGGCGTCAACGATCAGCAAACATCCATCCACCATGCCGAGCACACGCTCAACTTCTCCACCGAAATCGGCGTGGCCAGGGGTATCAACAATATTGATTCTCGTGTCGTTATATGTGACAGCAGTATTCTTCGAAAGAATAGTAATGCCGCGTTCCCGCTCTAAATCATTTGAGTCAAGAACACATGTAGGAACGGCCTCGTTGTCACGAAAGATTCCTGACTGGCTGAGCAGGGCATCCACGAGAGTGGTTTTGCCGTGATCCACGTGGGCGATGATCGCTATATTGCGAATCGCCTTATTCGGGGCGCTCATGAGGTGCGTAACGTTATAAGGGGAAACTTGGGAACGCCCACAGGCGTAGCCGAGACATGCTATCTCAAAGTGAGACTTGTACCGCTTGATTTTCGCGCCCGATGCGCAAACTGCCACGCGTTACGCCTAGTTAGTGATCGATTTATTCCCTCTTCCATACTTCGGCTGCAAGGGCAACCCAAAAGAGCATCGCTGTAAGGCTGAACCCGCCGCAGAGTTGCCTGGGTGTCTTCAACGAAAAGGTCCAAGCAGAAACGTTTGATGTCTGTATGCCACAGGTCTTACCCACTCCCTGCCTGGCGCTTGCCGTTGAACTGAGTATTGCGACAGCCAAAATCCACTCTCAGCGGATGCTCCACAACCCTCCGATCTGTTCCGGTAGAGATGCCTGCACCAAGTCAAGCAATTGGCTGAAGTTCAAATAAAAACCAGCTCACACTCGATCCAGTCCCCAAGCCCCCAGGTCTCAAGGAAGCAAAGCAAGCTCAGTGGATTCGCAACCGTCAAACTGATGGCTCTAGGTCGAGGGCCTGGCTAACCAAATCCCCTCTGCCCAACTGCCACGACCAATCGCCACAGCTTCGTTGAGAACCGTTGGACGTTCAAAATCGGCAACAACCGAGTGATCTCTCACTCGCCGATTTCTTAAAGGGCACACAGCTGGTCCAGGCTCCCAACGAGATCAATCAACAACCACCAACGGTCAATCCTGTTCGGCTCAGAAATAGGAACAAATAAACCCGAGCCGAGGTCGGGCGTCTAGAAATTCAAGTTCCCAGCTGAATCTGCAGCCAAGAGCAGATAGATGGGCAAGCAATCCGGGAAAGATGATGCATTCAGCGACCAAGAGCCAGCTGACGTGCAGGTTCAAATTGACGCAAAGCATCGGCGGAGCCTTCAAAACGCCAATGCCAAGGCTCATAGCTCACACCCTGTGGATTCACCTCAGGAAAAGAAAGAGCGAAATGATAACTGGCGGCGTAATCCTGCAACCAGCGAAATGCCGGAGTCGTCTCAAAAGAAACCGAAAGATTGGTGTCTGGGCGGCTGCCATCGCCAAGATCAATTGCATAGCCAGTGCTGTGTTCGGAATAGCCCGGTGGAGCTGAAACCTTGGCCCGTTCTTCGGCTGATTGATTTCTTTCTGACTTCACATCAAAGAAAATCACTTGCTGCAAGTTATGAGAGCGATAGCCACTGATCAGCCTCAGATCGATTCCGTCTGAGGCAGCGGCACGACGCATCGAATCCAACGCGAATGCTGCGTCCTGATGCAACTCAATTCCGGGCTGAACGGGCACAAGTTGGCTGACAATCGCCTCGTCATAAGGAAAGTGTCCAAGCAGACGACCATCTTGATCTGGCGGAGCTTCAATCCCTTCCACAACTGGATCTAGTGCTGAAGGAAACAAAAAAGAACGCCGCGCCAGTAAACCAGGCCCTAGCCAAACAGCAGCCAAACTGCCTCCCCCCACAAGGAGACAAGCAAAAAGCACACCAAACCCTCTGCCTCTCCGACGAGGAGCAGGTTTCGAGCGACGGGCGACAGGAATGTCATCCCGAGTGCTTCGGCGAGTGGCGACAACCCTTCCCAGAGGAAACATGCAGTGTTGTTTCAATCGTAAGGGTGTCCGCTAGGGCCTAGTACCACTTTTGAGGATGCGTGATTAGTTTTAAATCAATGACCCGGTGGAGTTTGCTGAGATGCTGAGAGTTGCCGTTGTCGGTGGTGGACCGAGCGGATCCTGTGCCGCAGAAGTGCTTGCACGGGCCGGCATCAAGACCTGGTTATTCGAGAGAAAACTCGATAACGCCAAGCCTTGCGGGGGAGCGATTCCTCTTTGCATGGTTGAGGAATTCGATCTTCCGGATTCGATCATCGACCGCAAAGTTCGGAACATGAAGATGATTTCACCCTCTAATCGGGAGGTTGATATCAAGTTGGACCCACTCGGTTACGACGACGATGCCTATATAGGTATGTGTCGCCGGGAAGTATTCGACTCGTTCCTTCGCAATCGCGCTGCCGACTTAGGCACCACTCTGATCAATGGGTTGGTGCAAAAAATCGACACGGGTGACAAACGCCAAGGTCCCTACACCATTCACTACGCCGACTACAGCTCGGGCGGTCCCACCGGAGACATAAAAAGCCTGGATGTGGATTTAATCATTGGTGCCGATGGAGCTAACTCCCGCGTCGCGAAAGCGATGGATGCCGGTGATTACAAAGTGGCGATTGCGTTCCAAGAGCGCATCAAGCTGCCAGCAGAAGAAATGGCTTACTACGAAGATCTCGCCGAGATGTACGTAGGAACAGATGTCTCACCGGACTTTTATGCCTGGGTGTTCCCTAAATACGACCACGTCGCCGTGGGGACAGGGACCATGCAGGAAAATCAATCCTTGATCAAAGGTCTTCAGAAAGGCATTCGCGAACGAGCCCGTAAGCGCCTGTTCAAGGGTGAGGTCATCAAGGTGGAAGCGCATCCGATCCCAGAGCATCCCCGTCCTCGTCGAGTGGTGGGCCGCATGGCTTTGGTCGGAGATGCAGCTGGCTACGTGACCAAAAGCTCCGGCGAAGGCATCTATTTCGCAGCTAAAAGCGGTCGCATGTGTGCGGAAGCGATCGTAGAAATCTCCAAAAACGGCACCCAGACGCCCACTGAAAAGGAGATCAAGAACACCTACCTAAAACGTTGGGACCGCAAGTACGGCGCAACATACATTGTGCTCGATATTCTTCAGCGGATCTTCTATCGCACCGATGCTGCCCGTGAAGCATTCGTCGAAATGTGCGATGACCAAGACGTCCAGAAGCTGACGTTCGACAGCTATCTGTACAAAAAGGTGGTGATGATGAATCCCTGGCAGCAGGTAAAACTCACCGCTCGCACCCTTGGCAGTCTTCTTCGCGGTCAAGCCTTAGCTCCCTCAACCTACGAATCCGTTCCTTCAGCGGTGGGTCGGTCCGATGGTGATTTCCTTGCCGACGAAGCCTCCCAGGCGATCAAAGCCCAGACCTCTGGTCATGCAGCCAAAAAAGGTGAGGCGGAGATCGAGGAGGAGCGCTCTAAGGTCACAGCAAGTTGAAACCCTGCTGAGGCATCAGGACTGGATGCAATCGAACTGCGCCAGGACTGATGCCTGATTCTTTAATACACCAAGAAGGTTGAGGCGATTGCGGCGGACATCGAGATTGTCCGCCATCACCATCACGCTTTGCGGACCATCAAAAAAGGCCTCCAGCGCTTTCGCAGCACCCTGCAACCCCTCAGCAAGTTGGTTGTAATTGCGAGATTGAGCGAGCGGAGACAGGTCGTTCAGCGATTGCAATAGGGACGCTTCGCTTTCTGATTCGAACAAATCGGATTCAACCACTCCCGAAGGTGTGAGCTGATCGACGCCAAGATCACCTTTCTCGGCAAGTTTCGCTGCTCGTTGCACCACAGCCTGGACCGCCTGTAGGCGCTGATCGCGACGAAGCTGATGTAGCAGAACAAGACGCTCGCGAGCATCCACTGGATCTCTAAGCAAACGCGCATCACCAACGGACTCGCCAGCCACGGATTGAACTAAATCAGCAGGGAAGCCATCCTCCTCAAACTGAGAGACCAGCCGCTGCCGCAATAAAAGCGACAGATCGGCCACTAAGGCCTCAGGTTGAACCGCAAAGGAGGGGAATCGTTCCGCCCAATAACAAGCTGCATCCGACAGCAGACTCTGCAAAGAAAGACGCCAACCGCGATCCCACAGGATCTGAACAATGCCATTTCCAGCCCGACGCAAGGCATAAGGATCGGATGAACCGCTGGGGCGATCGCCCTTGGCGTAGATGCTTAATAGCAATTCCAAGCGTTCCGCTAGGGCCAAAAGGGATCCTGCATCGCTCGAGGGAAGAGCATCTCCAGCACCACGGGGTTGATAGTGCTCAGCCACTGCCAGGGCAACCTGGCGATCTTCACCCTCCTCTAACAAGTATTTACCACCGATCAAACCCTGCAGCTCAGGGAACTCACCCACCATCTGGCTCACCAAATCATGCTTGCAGAAGTGAGCTGCTCGCTTGGCATGAATGGCAACATCAGAAGGAATAGAAAGCGATTCGATCAAACGCTCTGTCATCCAAGACATCCGCTCACATCGATCGCGCAGGCTTCCGAGTCCCTTCGCGAAGGTGACGCGATCCAGGGCATCGCGGCGCACCTCGCTCGGACTTTTCCGATCCACATTGAGAAAAAATTCAGCATCAGCCAAGCGAGCCCCCAACACCCGCTCATTGCCACGCACGATGGTTGAGTCGGCACGTTCGAGGCCATTGCTCACCAACAAAAACTTAGACAGCAAGACGTCGCGAGCCTGAAGAGCCAATGGATCGTGTTTGGCATTGTCCCGCTTCAAGGGGACATAGCGCTGGTGGGATTGCATCACAGTGACAATCACCTCAGGTGGCAAATCGAGATAACAATCAGCAATCTCCCCACTCAGCACTCGGGGGGCCTCCACAAGATCAACCAATTCTTCAAATAATCCTTCAGGACAATCAACAGAGGCGGAACACGCTTTGGCCTCCGTGTCCAGCGCTGAGCGAATCAATTGCTCCCGTTGGGATCGATCCACCATCACCCCAGCCTTCGCCAAGGCAACGAAATAATCGTCCGCATGCTCGATCTCCAATCTGCTGTCGCTGAGACGATGGGATCGACTCAATCGACCGCTTTGAACGGGGGGTTGCGCCGCCGAAAGGGTGACCGGAATCAGCTCAGATCCATACAGTGACACCAGCCAACGCACGGGACGGCTGAAGCGCTGATCGCCATCGCTCCAACGCATAAATCGCCTGCCTTGCAACCCATTGATCCAGGCAGGAATGCGCTCATTCAGAAGAGTTGTGGTGGTGTGACCTGGGGTACAAACACGAGCAAACAAACAAGGCCCCTTCGGGGTGTCACGCGCTTGGAGTTCTGCAGGATCCACACCACAACGCTTGGCGAAACCGAAAGCAGCCGGACCAGGTTGTCCATCCACGAGAGCCTGCTTCACGGGAGGTCCCTTGCGATCTTCCTCTAAATCAGGCTGTTGATCTATCAACGACTCCACCACCACAGCAAGGCGTCTAGGAGTCCCTGACACCCTGACTTGGCCATGACTTAAACGAAGATCCTTCAGATCGGACAACACCATTTGCTGAAGCTGCTTCAGTGCCGAGTGCACAAACTCTGCGGGCAGTTCCTCGGTACCGATTTCAAGCAGGAATGTTGAGGACACGCCGATTGGATATGTAGGAATTGACTGTATTGGAAGCCGCTTCGCTAGTTTCAAAAGACCTATCCCTTGAATCCGTGAACGAAGGTTTGACGACAACCTCAGGGACGCAGGAAGCAGCGCGCGATCGGATGCTTGATGGCCCCTCTATACCTACAGAATCGATCGACACAGCTCTGTCAAAGGCTGAAAAGCGAAAGCTTTACAGCGGGCATCTTCGAGAACCGTTATTGACAGAACTAAGCAATGAAGAGATTCGCTTTAGTGAGGATGCAGTTCAGCTCCTCAAGTTTCACGGGAGCTACCAACAGAATCATCGAGAATTAAGAAAAACAGATAAGATTAAGTGCTGGCAGATGATGCTTCGCCTAAGAAATCCAGGCGGAAGAGTACCGGCGCAACTTTTTTCGGCTCTCGACGACCTTTCTAATCAATACGGAAACGGAACACTACGCATCACAACACGCCAAGCTTTTCAAATGCATGGCATCCCGAAAGCTGACCTTAAAACAGTTATTGGCACGATCATTAAAAACCTGGGATCTACTTTAGCCGCCTGTGGTGATATCAATAGAAACGTTATGGCACCAGCAGCTCCATTTGAAAACAATGGATATCCTGCTGCCAGAAAACTTGCTGACGAGATTGCTGATCTGCTGAGCCCAAAAGCAGCTGAAGGATCTTACTTAGACATGTGGGTTGATGGTGACCTTAGTTATCGATTCAAGCCTGCAAAATCTGTCAAGCAAGCCCGAGAAAGGCAGTTCGACGAAGGGGTATTTTCCGGAAGCCAGGATGAACCAATTTATGGCGATACTTACCTCCCTAGAAAATTTAAAGTTGCTGTCACCGTACCCGGAGACAATTCAGTCGACCTACTCACTCAAGATATTGGGCTCGTTCTATTCACAAATAAGAATGGAAGCATGCGTGGATGCAATGTTTATGTGGGTGGAGGCCTAGGTAGAACTCATAACCAAGATGATACTTTTGCACGAATTGCGGATCCCTTAGGTTATGTAGAAGCGGAGGATATCTTTGACCTCCTTCAATCAATCATGGCATTACAAAGAGATCATGGAGATCGCGAAGTCAGGAAACATGCTCGCATGAAATATCTTTTACACAAGCGCGGGATTCATTGGTTTCGCGAAACCTTGATCAAGGACTATTTTAAAAAAGATATTAAAAACTTGATCCACGAACCACCAGCAAAATTAATGGATTACCTGGGCTGGCACCGCCAAAAATCAGGCCTATGGTTTGTGGGTCTCCCCTTCATGTGCGGCCGCCTTGAAGGAACTGTCAAAGCCGGTATTCGCTCCATTGTTGAAAGGTATCAATTAGAAATACGACTCACTCCAAATCAAGATTTACTTCTATGCAATATCGGTTCCAGTCAAAAATCATCCATAAAAAGTGAGTTGGCCAAATTGGGGTTTGAACTTCCAGCAGACGTTTCTCCCCTTGTCCGCCATGCCCTCGCCTGTCCAGCCCTACCCACCTGCGGACTAGCCGTTACCGAATCGGAAAGAATTCTTCCCGATGTTCTTGAAAGACTTGATTCCCAGCTCAAGCACTTAGAGATCAAGAAATCCATTCTTGTTCGCATGACCGGCTGCCCAAATGGGTGTGCTCGTCCTTACATGGCCGAACTTGGTCTTGTAGGAAGCGGAGTCAACCAATATCAACTCTGGCTTGGTGGCAGCGCCAATCTGCAGCAATTGGCTCGTCCATTCCTGCAGAAGATGCCTCTTGAAGACCTTGAAACAACGATCGAACCCTTGCTTCAGAGTTGGAAAGAAGCTGGCGGGAGGCGTGGCTTTGGCGAACACATCACCAAACTTGGTGATGCCACTGTTCAAGAAATGCTCAAGGTTCCAAGCTGAATAAGTCTGGATCCCTTCCGTAGATGGCACGATCCGCTTGAACGGTCCAAGCCCAAAGCTGATCACCAAAACTGAAGTGCCACCACTCATTCGGGTGACGCACAAATCCCGCCTGAGTCATCACACGATGCAGCAAACAACGACGGCTATGGAATAAAGCAGCGGTCCCCTCAGGATGATTCACTGCTGCATCAGCATGGTGAAGCGGTAAAGACTCGGGGCCGATCGCATCAATTTCCCCACCCATATCCAAGGGGCTGCTCTTTGCATCAATGAGAGTGAGATCCACAGCAGCACCGGTGCTATGGGGTGGCGGTATCAAGAAATCAGAACTCGGTGGAGCCCAGAAACGTGCCACCTCAGAACGAACGCTTTCCAAACGATTCAGCTGTTCTAAATCCTCCGGATCAATACCTTGGCGTGCGCACTCCTGCCCAATGGCATGGTTCACCATGAAGGCTTGAACAGACACGGGACGCCAAGCATCGAAGATTCCAAAACGAAGTGGTTGGAGACCAGCCCCCATCGTGATTCCTTGGAGATGAACTTGAGCAGCGAGCAAACGGCTCCTCACTCCTTGGCGAAGACAAAAGGGGTCTGCTCCGTTCCCGTAGGGCGCCCCTAATGACATATAGGGGTGTGGCTCCATACAGGTCGCAACAGAGCGCAGCGGTCGCAAGGATTCACCACAATCGTCAATCAAGACTGAATGCCATGGACGCTGCATGGTGACGAGACAATGAAAATGCTGTCAGCAGATTGCCAGTTTCTTAGTGACGATGCATCCCGAATGCGCTGTCGATCCAGGGCATAACTAATTGAGTTGCACTGCTGCTGCTGCACGCTTGCGTTGCTGTTCCAACAACACACGCATTTGCTCGTAACACTTGAGGTTGGGATCCTCCTTCAGGATGCTCGCCGCCTCGTCCCGGGCTTCCTCCAAGACAGAGCCGTCGTCCGCCAAGCTCGCGAGCGCCAAATCGGGCAAACCCGATTGACGGGTGCCAAGCACCTGACCAGGACCTCGAAAACGAAGGTCCATCTCAGCAATCTCAAATCCATCATTGGAACGAACTAAAACTTCAAGGCGTTGTCTGGCCAAAGGATTACGGCTGTCGTTCACGAGTAAGCAGTAAGAAGCGGCCGCTCCACGGCCCACCCGTCCCCGCAACTGGTGCAACTGAGCCAAGCCAAACCGATCGGCATGATCAATCACCATCACACTGGCCTCAGGAACATCCACCCCCACTTCCACCACGGTGGTAGACACCAAAATCTGCGTGGCACCGCCAGCAAAATCAGCAATCACGGCTTGCTTCTCAGCACTGGCTAATCGGCCATGGAGTAGGCCGACATTGAACTCAGGAAACACCTCCTCGGAGAGCTGACGATGCACATCAACCGCTGAGCGCAGATCAACTTTTTCTGATTCCTCCACCAAGGGAAGCACCACATAAATGCGCTGCCCCTGAAGCACCTGTTCACGAATGAGTTCATAGGCCTCCTCACGCTCAGAGCTCTTCACAACCTTGGTGCGAATCGGCGTTCGCCCCGGAGGTAGTTCATCGATCTGACTCACGTCGAGATCACCATGGAGTGACAGCGCCAACGTTCGCGGGATCGGTGTGGCGGTCATCGTGAGCAAATGGGGTTGCAGTCCCTTGTCGAGAAGACGGTTGCGTTGACGCACTCCAAAGCGATGTTGCTCATCAACCACCACCAGTCCCAGACGTTCGAACTCGACTGGATCCTCCAAGAGAGCGTGGGTGCCCACAAGAATGCGCAGCGTACCGCCGGAGAGATCGCTCAAAATTTGCCGTCGACTGCGGCGTGGAGTGGAGCCAGTGAGCAGCTCCACGCTGACGTGCAGAGGAGGCAACCAGCTACACAGACTGCGGTAGTGCTGCGCCGCCAAAACCTCTGTTGGCGCCATCAAGGCTCCTTGCCAACCAGCTTCCACGGCACGCAGCAGAGCAGCAATCGCTACGACGGTTTTTCCGCTACCCACATCCCCTTGCACGAGCCGCGCCATCGGTTCGGGTCGCTCCAGATCCTGTTCAATTTCCGCGAACACCCGCTTCTGAGCACCCGTGAGCTCAAACGGGAGAAGAGACAGAAAACGACCGACCAATCCTTGGCGATCCAAGCCCCCATGCAGTACTGGCGCTGAACGCTGACGAAGGGCGGCTCTGCGTTGCATCAAGCTGAGCTGAAGAAGCAGAAATTCGTCAAACACCAAGCGATGACGTGCTTTGTGCAGTTGCTCAGTGGTTTCCGGTCGATGGATGGCAACCAGCGCTTCATCGCGGGCCAGCAAGCCACGGGCTTCACGGCGCGTCGCAGGAAGGGGGTCAGGCCAAAGACGAACAACGGGCAAAACCGCTTCCACCAAGCTTCGAAAACGATCGGCAGTGAGTCCTTCGGTGAGGGGGTAAACAGGCAACAACCGGCCGATCTGGCGAGAACGCAACGGTGCATTGGCGCTCTCCATCACCTCAATGATGGGATCTTGAAAGCTGACGCCATACGGCCCGCTTTTCACCAAACCACTCACCGCCACGGTGGCACCGGCGGGGTACTGACGGGTCTGGCCGTGCAGGTACGCAGGATTACTAAAGCGTTTTCCTGCCAAAAATCGCGTCACCTTGATCCGACCGGTGGGGTCTTGAAGCTGCAACTCAATAATCGAAAGATTGGGGTTGCGAGGACTGGTGAATCCATGGGATCGGCGCACCGTGGCCACAATTGTTGCGGTTTCTCCAGCCTCTAACGCCTCAATTCTGCGTAATGCGGAATAGTCGACGTAGTCGCGTGGGTAGTGCTGAATCAAATCCCGAACCACAAGCAGACCGAGGCTTGCCAAACGTTCCGCCAACTTGGGACCAATGCCATGAACCCTGGCAAGCGGTGACTCCAAATCAAGCGTGAAAGGTGGGGCCGCTGATCGCCCGGCAACCTGGGGCGACGATGCCACCCTGATCCGCGGGGGGGCCATCGGTGCCGATGGTTCAAGGCGAGCGCGCAAACCATGAAGCCATTGCCGGGTACCAGTGACGAGCCGGCGGCGACTGGCATCACCGAGTTCGGGATACGCAGCAAAGTCAATCGCTAGGGACTGCAGACGCACCACGCTGTCTTTAGGCAAAGTCACCGGGGGTGGCTTTGCCAATTGGCGGCTCAAGAAGGCATGAAAGCATTCATGACGACCTTGAAGATCGAGAAATCCCTTATCAGCTTCTAAGGAGAGGGACTGCTGCAGCGGCCGAAGCCAAGCAAGAAAACATTCCAAGCCCTGACGATCCAGCGCCGGGGTCAGTCCTGAGCTGTCGTCGGCGGATTGTGCCACCACTGACTCTGCACCTCCTGACTGGTAAGACGGCTTTGCCAATGCCGCTGCTGCTGCACCATTGTGAGCAAATTGCTGCGATGTTGGCGCAATCGGTACCGGCTATGCCGCAGCGAACCGTTGTCATATTCAAGATCAGCGGGTCTCAGCAAAACGCTGAGGATTTCCAACGGCTGGTCTTGAGAGGGGATGGGCGAGGGAAGCTTGAGCCGTAAAAGATTCGAGGGCGAAGGAAGCGCCTGCAGCTGTCCAGCGATCGCAGCATCAAGAAGCGTGGTTGGAAGAAGGCTGCTAACCAAACCTGCTCTCAGCAACTCAACATTGAGGGCATGGGACAAATTTCGAATCCTGCGGCTTAAAGCGGCTTCCTGTCCGTCAAGCCAGTTCACCAATTCCACAGGCATCGAGGGGAGCAATTCGTCCTCCAGCTGATCTGCTGAGACAACGGATGCACCAAGTCGAGAGGCATCGGATTCAAAACTCACTGGATCGCTAGCCGAGTCGCCTTGCTGCATTGCCTCACCAGCCATCAAAAACAGGGAACGCAACAGATCAAAGTCAGTCGTCGTGCCATCGGCAGCAGACTCGGAATCAATCGAATCTTGAACAGGCTGAGGCTGTTCATCCAAAGGTTCAATGGATGGTTCATTAACATCAGCCTCAACATCCATGCGTGGAAGCAATCCCTCCAGAAGATCAGGGTGCTCAATGGGAGGGCTAAGACTTAACTCAATCCCACCACGATTGATCTTTTGCGGTTCACTCTCAGCATCAGCCTGAAGAGACTGGCTCACCTCGCGTTGGGCTTGCTGGCGAAACTCCGAAGCTTCTTTCAGAAGACGCCTGGCGAGATCCATAAGCTGCTCAACAGTGAGCAGGCTGGAGCAGCGTTGTACGAGTCCATCAAAGGTCTGCTGAAGTTCAGCCTGTTGCTCCGAGGACATCCGCGATAATCGATCACCGCGTTCGCACAAGAGATGGCCGACGGCATTGCGAACGCTCGGCAACAAGAGGTGACGCAGAAGTTGTAAATAAAGAGCTTGCTCTCGATACAACAAAGGAGCTAGGCGTCGGCATCTTTGTTGAAGCAGACGCAACTGTTCCTTGGGTTCGTAGGCGCTCGTGGAGTGAGTCTCAGCCGTCAAAATCAGCTGTTTGTCATCGATGCCACTTCCGTAGCAAAGTCAACCTGCTTGATTTCAATGCCTTCACCAAGGGTGTATCGGGTAAAACGACGAACCTTGACGTTTTCTCCAATCTTTCCAGCCACTTCCTTGACCAAATCGGCCACGGACATTGAGCTGTCACGAATGAAAGGTTGATCCAACAAGGACAATTCCTTTAAGCGTTTGCCGATACGTCCTTCGACAATTTTGGCCTTCATCTGATCTGGCTTGCCATCCAGGTCATCGCGACCCATTTCGATCGATTTCTCACGATCAATGATGTCTTGAGGAATGTCATCGGTGCTGACATATTCCACATTGGGGCAGGCTGCAACCTGCATCGACACGTCGCGAAGCAATCCCTGAAAAAGATCGCCACGGGCCACGAAATCAGTCTCACAGTTGAGCTCTAGCAACACACCCACGCGAGCTCCCGTGTGGATGTAACTACCGATAGCTCCTTCTGCAGCTGCACGACTTGATTTCTTTTCGGCACTTGCGATGCCTTTCTGACGAAGCCATTCGATGGCTTTCGACGTATCGCCGCTGGTTTCTCCCAGGGCTTTCTTGCAATCCATCATCCCTGCGCCAGTTTTGTCACGCAGTTCTTTAACCAGCTTGGCTGAAACGGCCGCCATGAGGTGAATTAAGTGGGGGGTCTATGAGAATGCCGCTACGGCTATGAGCACGCAGCGGCGAAAAAGAAGCATTAAAAGCTGATGATCAGCCCTGGCCATCATCGCCACGGCCGTCCTGACCGCCATGACGTCCTTCGTTGATCGCATCAGCCAAACGGCTCAACACCAACTGAATCGAACGGACCGCGTCATCGTTGCAAGGAATAGGAACCTCACACAAATCAGGGTCACAGTTGGTGTCCAACATCGAAACCAATGAGATGTCGAGCTTGCGAGCCTCGAGCACTGCGTTGGTTTCACGGCGCTGATCCACAAGCACCACGACGTCGGGAATCCGACGCATGTTCTTGAGACCACCCAGATACTTCTGAAGACGCTCGAGTTCACGACGCAGAACCGCACCTTCCTTCTTGGGACGCATGGCGATGGCACCACTCGATTCCATCCTCTCAAGATCTTTGAGACGATCAATCCTGGCCTTCATCGTGGTCCAGTTGGTGAGCATTCCGCCCAACCACCTCTGGTTCACATAAGACGATCCGCAGCGGAGGGCTTCTTGAGCCACAACTTCAGATGCTTGCTTCTTGGTACCAACGAAGAGGAAACGCTTGCCGCTACGCGCAGCTGTACGCACCCATTTGTAGGCGTTGTTCATGCAGACAGCTGTCTGCACCAAATCAATAATGTGAACTCCGTTGCGCGCGCAATAGATGTAGCGCGACATTTTGGGGTTCCAGCGACGGGTCTGGTGACCAAAGTGGGCACCAGCTTCCATCATCTCGGCGAGAGTGACGACTGCCATATTTGTTTAGGGGTTTCGGGTTCGCCTCCACCTGTCAGGTATGGCGTGTGGTGAGCAAAAACTCAGAGCACAACGTCCAGCACCCGAAACGGACAGGTGTGCGGGGTGAAAGGACGACTTAATTTAACAAAGAGTCAGTTCATGCTTGGGAACACGCTGTCAGGGTGATCCTCAACGGGCCAATCTTCATTCACGCCACCGATCAGCAATTGATCCAGCTTCACAACATCAGAGTTGAGTTGCTTCAAAGCATTGATTAAGACGTCTAGAGCAATTCCATCACTGGTGCCCAAATCCAACCAGCAGCGAGCCCACTCCTCGTGATATTCCAGCTGACCCATGTTGTGCATCAAGGCAGGCATCGCTGAGGAGGAATCGTCGTTGTCGTAACTCATGAAGCTCAGGTCCTCCGACTCTTCATGCACCTGAAGGTTCTCGGCATTGAAGCCACCAAGCCGACCGATCACATACCAACTATCAAAAATGCCATCAACATAATTTCGTTCCCCTTGACCAGGAATTTCACTAAACCGAAGCCACACCCAGCAATTAAAGGGATCAACCTCTCGAAAACGAACGTGCATGGCCTATTTGAGACCTTCGCATCATCGCTGCCTCAACAGAGCTCGGCCACGTTCATGATCAATCATGCTGATCCCAGCACTGCAATCAACAGAACCATTTGAGCCCAATGCTGGAGCTGAACAACATTCGATTCCGGCCGGCGACCTCGGAACACGTGGTCCTGAACGACATCAACCTCAAAGCATCGCCAGGCGAGCCGGTCTTGATCTCAGGCAACAGCGGCAGTGGCAAAACAAGCCTGCTCGAAGTGATCAGTGGATTAGCAGGGGCACAGAAAGGCTCAATCCACTGGAATCAAGAGGCACTCACGCGACGGCAAAGGCGCTGGCTGTGTGGGGTGGTGTTTCAGTTTCCTGAACGACACTTTCTGGGATTGAACGTGTCTCAGGAATTAAAACTTGGACACAAGCGGCTCTCGAGTGAGGAGCGATGCAACGTACTGAGGCGAGTAGGGCTTGGCGATGTAGATCTACGACAGGCCCCAGAACGCTTGAGCGGAGGGCAACAACGTCGTCTTGCCTTAGCCGTGCAGTTGCTACGTCGCCCGCAAGTGCTGTTGTTGGATGAACCAACCGCTGGTCTTGATTGGTCTGTGCGCTCGGAAGTGCTCGAATTACTTCAAGATCTCGCCCAAGATCGCTTGCTTATCGTGGTAACCCATGAACCGGATCTCTTTGAGGAGTGGAGCGGAAACCATTGGACCTTGAGAGAGGGACGTCTCCACGCTCTGTCACCATTGCCGCTGTGATGAATAAACGCCATGGGTGACTGCCTTGTCCGGGCCACTGCAGCAGGCGGAGGCATCAGGCTTGTGGCGGTGATCACCACAGAAGCCACTCGCGAAGCGAGGCGGCGGCATCGCCTGTCTTACCTAACGACGGTGATGCTCGGGCGTGGCATGAGTGCTGGGCTGTTGTTAGCCAGCTCGATGAAGGTGCAACACGGCCGTGTGAACTTGCGCATTGGCTCCGATGGACCGATCGGTGGACTCTTTGTTGATGCAGGGAGAGATGGTCGCGTGCGCGGGTATGTAGGGCACCCGGAGCTTGAATTAGATCCCATTGAGGACGAAGCCGGTCAGTACAGCTTTGATTTCAATGCTGCTGCAGGCACGGGCTACCTACACGTTGTAAGGGACGAAGGAAAAGGAGAACCATTCAGCAGCACTGTTGAATTAGTTCGCGGAGGAATTGGAGAAGATGTTGCATCGTATTTACTACACTCAGAACAAACACCCTCAGCCGTATTTGTTGGAGAAACAATTAATAAAGAAGGTCTGGAATGCAGTGGTGGCCTGCTAGTTCAAGTACTACCCAAAGCATCAGAAGAACCAGCATTGGTTGCATTATTGGAGGAACGTTGCCGAGAAATACACAATTTCAGCGAACATCTTCGTGACTGCCAGGATCACCTTGAAAATTTACTTAAAGATGTTTTTCCTGATTTAGATCCTCGGCCAATTCCCGCTGGAGAGCCACTACAAACGATTCAATTCTCATGTCCTTGCAGCAGAGAAAGGAGCATCAACGCTTTGAGATTATTTGGAAAGGATGAGCTCAACGCAATGCTCAAAGAAGACAAAGGCGCTGAACTCACATGCCACTTCTGCAGTGAAGTTTACAAACTTGACGAAAAAGACTTATCGGCTCTCATCGATAGCTTATGAATTCCCAACTCAAAGCAAAAGTAATGTTCCAGCAAGAAGAACTAAATAGGCTGGCAAGGCTTCAAAGAGAATCGGATTCAAAGGCAACCCTGACTGGGTCGCCAACAGCGCAGCAATCACTGCTCCCAGGACCAAACCCAAGGCCACAAGAGCCAAACTCCAACCCAAAGCACCTAGTGGTCTTCGACCGCGCTTTACCTGAGAAATAAACAGGCCGATCGTGGAGAGGGCTAGCACTAAATCGACAGCGGTTGGAGCCACAAGCAGCAGCAACAAACCGATTCCTCCGGCAATGAGTCTCACCAGCAGGCCTTGACCTTCGACCAAAATCAAGCTCGGAAGAAAACCTGTCGAGTTCAGATTGGGGCTTTGGAGTGAGAGGTTACGAATTCTGGTTAACAGTGCAGAAGGATTGACTGGCGACGTTGAAGGAGTTGGTGCGCTTTGATTTTCAAGACGAGAGGCCGTGACGGCAGCAGAACTAATCGTTCCCGACTGTCGTTCGCGCAAGCGTCCCATCAAAACAGAGTCGTAAGCCGTTTCAATACGGGCCCTAGCCATTGGATCGTCACCAGCAGCTTTTAGGGAGGTTTCACGCGCTCGCTGTACCTCCTCGAAACCCGCATCAGCAGAAATTCCGAGCCTTTCATAAGGATCCTGGGACTCTGAGCTCGAGCCGAGATCAACCCCTGATGCCATTAATCCACTTCAGTCTTTCCATGAGCGTATCGAGTGGAGCGCACAATCGGGAGAGCTGAGTTGAATCAAAACAGTGGCTGGCCGTGTTTGAACCCTTGAACCTTTTCAAGTTGCCGTCTGCAATGGGGCACTTCAGCGCTGTCAAGCCATTTTCTACGTTTGATCAATGGCATTTGGGGGGGAAGGTGATAGCCCTCAACCACCTCAACACGATCCTGCCCGGGACGAAAACACACGTACTCAGTTCCTCCATCGGAGCATGGACGTAAGAGCCAAACGTGACGCAACACAAACAGATCCATCTGATCAGTCTGGCGAGCAAGAAGCAATGCTGTGGGTGGCCAAAGAACCGCGACCGCTACTCAAAGACTGATTGGCTCGACACCACTCACCACCGGCGCAACAGTACTGAGTTCAAGCTTGGGGTGCTCCTCAATGAGTTGGTTCAAATTCCATTCGTTTTTGAACAACAACACAGGGCGATTCCATGCATCGCGCACGGTCTTGCAATTAAAAATACGACCCACATCTTCCAAAGAAGACCAGCCACCTGTCACCCAACGTGCCACCTGATAACCAAGAGGTTCGAGGCGAGTTGCAACGCCATACTCATGTTCAAGGCGATACTGCACTACTTCCAACTGCAACTGGCCAACGGCAGCAAGAATGGGATCGCGCTTACTTTCGTTCGTGTCATAGAGAATTTGAACAGCACCTTCCTCACGTAACTCATTAACTCCTTTGCGAAAGCTTTTAAATGCAGATGGATTTGGATTACGCAACCAACTAAAAATTTCCGGGCTAAAACATGGAATTCCTTCATATTCCACCCTTGCCCCAGTATAAAGAGTATCTCCAATAGAGAACATACCGGGATTATTTAAACCAATCACATCACCGGGGTAAGCATCTTCAACAACTGCCCTATCTTGACCAAATAATTTCTGGGGACGAGAAAGACGAATGGTACGACCAGTGCGGGCATGACGCACAGACATATCTTTTTCAAAACGTCCACTACAAACACGAACAAAGGCAACACGGTCACGATGACGCGGATCCATATTCGCTTGAAGTTTGAAGACAAACCCGCTGAAATCTGGGCTCAAGGGATCAACGGGACCATCAATACCAATCCGAGCCACTGGCTTTTGGGCCATATCCATAAACGCATCCAGGAATGGGCGCACACCAAAATTAGTCATGGCCGATCCAAAAAATACCGGGGTTAGTTCACCGGCATGAACCAATTCAAGATCAAGTTCTGCGCCAGCTGCTTCAAGAAGATCAAGATCCTCAACAGCCTGAGCTAGCAACTCTGGTTCCACTAAGTCTTGCAATTGCGGATCATCCAAATCCAACAGCTTTTCCTCAGACTGACGACCGCGCTGAGCACGGCTGAACAAGACAACCTGACGTGTACGACGGTCGATCACTCCACGAAATAATTCACCGCTGCCGATCGGCCAATTCACAGCCCAGGGAGTGAGGCCTAATTCAGCCTCAATTTCATCCAACAGAGCTAAAGGCTCCCTACAAGGGCGGTCCATCTTGTTGATGAACGTAAAAATAGGGATTTCACGCATCCTACAAACCTCAAACAGCTTGCGTGTTTGAGGTTCAAGACCCTTCGCTGCATCCTCAAGCATCACCGCGTTATCAGCGGCAGCAAGGGTGCGGTAAGTATCTTCAGAAAAATCCTGGTGACCAGGAGTATCAAGCAAATTGATCGTGCTACCGGAGTAGTCGAATTGCAGGACTGTCGATGTAATCGAAATACCGCGTTGTTTTTCCAGCTCCATCCAATCGGAGGTGACTTTACGTTGCTCGCCTCGAGCCTTTACTGCACCAGCTTGCTGAATCGCGCCTCCATACAGCAAGAGTTTCTCAGTGAGCGTGGTTTTACCTGCATCTGGGTGGGAAATAATCGCAAAATTGCGACGACGAGCCACAGCTTCGGCGAGACCATCCTCACCACTTAATAGGTCAAACGGCTCGCTGCTATCAGTTCCCAAACGCGTGCTCATGATCTCGCTGTTGACTTCACCAGCCTGACAGTCAATGGGCAAGGCAGGATCAAGATCACCACCGACCACAAACCTCCAGGTACCTATCGTCTATCTCCTTGACCGTGAATTGGCTCAGTCCAGCCTGGTCAAGCTGTTCAGAGACCTCTTTTACAGTGAAGGCAGCCTTCAGGGACGCTCGAAAGTCGCGTTGCAAGACGGAAGGAGCCTCACTGACATAGCAATCACAAAGCGCATCAACCTCAGACTCATTTGATGGTCGACGTAGATCGCGATGCAACATCAACGCGCCAGGTGCAGCAAGCTGCTTAACGGAAGTCCAAAGTATTTGGGGGTCATGGAGATGATGCAGAAGGCTATTGCTAACGATTAAAGAGGCACCTCTTATCTGATGTAGATCGTCAAGACAGCAATGGCTTAAATCAACAAGTTGATACTGCAAATTCTGAAAAGCAGGGCTTCGAGCGAAAAGTCTTTGATTCGCGATGCTGATCATAGAAGTGGCCCCATCAAGACCAATCACATCAGATAAAGGCCAACAAGAAGCGAGCCGTTCTGTGATATTGCCAGGCCCACAGCCTAAATCCAGAATCAAACTAGCTGGAGGGAGAGCGCAGCGGAAATGATTAATCAGTTTGAATAAACTTTCCATAACAGAATCATCACCAGCACTAAAATCTGCCTCTGCATAGGCAATCACCTGATCAGAAGCATTCATTAACTCTGGTTCGGGGAAACGTTGCATCAGACTTCAGAACGCAAAGACTCGATAAAAGATTGCTCTTGGAGTGGAATGACACCCAACGACGCTGGAACTAAGTCAAAGGATCGGGCTTGCGCTGATCTGAGCCCCATCATTGGAAACGCCGACTGCACAACGTACACGCCACCTCAATGGGCGACTACTGCTGGTGCGCTCAAGCATGGTCATTGATCGCTGAATCCAGCCTTCCATCGTGGCAGCGAGGCGAATTTAGGGGGAAATCACGCCACTAACACAGGCGAAACACTGTCAATGGTGCTTAGAAAGACATACACACCCCATTGGTGGCGTTAAGATCCCAGAAGGACAAGCCATCAATCGCTAGTGACCCTCACACCAAGCCGCACCGAAAAGCTAGATACGCAAACCACTGGGATTGCCCCAACAAACGGCGATTTCCCTGCAAGTGCGCCCGCAGCCAACCCGGTGTTTTATCGCACTTACAGCCGTCGCTTGCCCAAGGGTCGAGAAAGCTGGCACGAAGTTGGGGAACGAAATCGATCAGGACTCCTGAAATTAGGTTCCCTCAACGCCGAGGAAATGGACCTGCTTGCAAGAATGCAGGCTGAGAAAAAAGCACTTCCCTCTGGACGCTGGCAGTGGATTGGTGGCACCCCTTGGATCGAAAAGCCTGAGAATTTCTCAGGGGCTTACAACTGCACCTCCACAAACCTTGTGGATTGGGAAGCGTTCGGTCTAATGATGGATCTAGCGATGATGGGGTGTGGAACAGGCGCCATCATTGAGCCCCACTTCATTGATCAGCTTCCAGTCGTCACCAACCCCATTGATGTCTTAAGCGTTTCCAATATCGGTATTACGCCTGCAGAAAAACGTCAAGAAACAACGACTTACAGCATTAACGATCACAACGTTTCAATCAAGGTTGGGGATACCAGACGTGGTTGGGTCGATAGCTACCAATTGCTCCTAGAACTGAGTAGTGATGCCCGTTTCGAAGGGAAGAAAAGTCAATGTTGAGATAGACCTCTCTGACGTTCGTCCCGTCGGCGAAACTCTCAAGGGCTTCGGAGGCATGGCGAATCCTGTGAAGCTAAAAGATCTTTACGGTCGAGTCGCCAAATTGCTTGGGAAAGCGATTGGCAGAAAACTCACTTCGATTGAATGCTGTCTCCTGATTGATGAAGCAGCCGTCACAATTGTTGCTGGCAATATCCGACGCAGTGCAGGCATGCGTCAATTCGCATCTGATGACAAATCAGCAGCTGGAGCCAAGGAAAACTTGTGGCAACAGGATTCGGAAGGGAACTGGCGGATTGATCCTGAGCGTGATGCTCTGCGAATGGCCAATCACACGCGTGTTTATCACACCCGCCCAAGCAGAGATGTGCTGCTGGAAGCTGTTACGCGTCAATTCCACAGCGGAGAAGGCGCCATCCAATTCGCCCCCGAAGCACTTGCTCGATCTAACGCTGATTTGCTGTCCACTCAAGAGCTAAGAAGCGAATTCATCGAGATTTATTGCGACCAAGGCCGTCAGGAAGCTGGTCGCTGGCTTCAACAAAATCATGGTCCAATCTCTGAAGAGGAACTTGAGCATCGACTGAGCCGTTACGGCTTAAATCCTTGCGGTGAAATTCTGGGCGCTGATTTTCATTGCAACCTTGCAGAGGTGCATCTCAACCAGATTGACCCCAAGGACGAGGATTCACAACGAGACGCATTCAGAGCAGGTGCGCTTTCAGTTGCATGTCTACTCAATCACAAATTTGAGGTAGAACGATACCGCCAGAGTCGCGCCTGGGATCCCATCGTGGGTGTGAGCTTTACTGGCTTATTTGACTTCTTCGTTCATGCTTTTGGCTCAACATGGTTGAAGTGGTGGGAAGCTGGGAGACCTGAAACAGAGGAGGGACTCAACTACAAGAAGCAAGAGGCTGAGTACTTAAAACGGTGGAAGTCCATCGTGAATGAAACCGTCTGGGATTATTGCGATCGACATGATTTGCGACGTCCAAACCGCTGCACCACAGTTCAACCAGCCGGCACAAAAAGCCTGCTCACAGGTGCTGCACCTGGATGGCATCCCCCCAAAGCTCAACGCTTTATCCGCAGAATCACATTCCGCAAAAATGATCCTGTAGCGATGGCCTGTATGGATTATGGCTACACCGTGGTTCCATCTCAGTCGGATAAGGATGATCAAGGTCGTCTCTTGAACGATCCATTTGATTCACGCTGCACGGAGTGGTTAGTAGAAATTCCAACCGAGGTGAGTTGGGCCAATCTGCCAGGAGCAGACACTGTAGATATCAATGCATTTTCAGCATTGGCACAGTTTGACTTCTACATGCAAGTCCAATCGAACTTCACCGCCCACAACACATCGGCAACGATCGAATTTCGTGAGCATGAGATCGAACCTTTAACTGATGCTCTTCATCAGACCATCCAACAGGGTGGTGGATACATTTCTGCGGCACTCCTTGCTCGATTCGATGCAAATGCAACCTTCCCTCGCCTGCCATTCGAACCCATCGATGCCCAAACCTATGAGCGCATGCAGAAGGAAGTCATTGAACGCCGAGTCAACAATGACTTTTTCGACGCATTGCAAAGGTATGACAATGGTGAGCTTACGGAAGCAGGTCCGGCTGGATGTGATTCTGATAAATGTCTATTACCCTTAGCAAAGCCAAACAGCTAAAAAAACAAAGGGCTCAAGCAAATACTTTGAGCCCTTTTTATGCCAAGAATCAACTTCGATAAGCCTAAGGCAAGAGAATATGGCACAGAGATTATCACAATCTAACAGCTGAACTAAAAACTACACAGAACCAGACTCTAGCATCAGAAGCGCTTGATCAATTACACAGCAAAATGAGCGCTACAAAAAGAGCGAAACCAATCAGACATTGCCAAAACGCATGACACCTACAAACCTTCTTGGAGCAGCAAGAACTCACTTTCGAAGAAGTTATACCATTAAGAGTTTAAAAAGAGCCACATAAGCCCTAGCCTTAATGTTGGCGAGATGATAAGATATCTAAGCCTCCAGGAGAGGTGGTCGAGTGGTTTATGGCTCTGGTCTTGAAAACCAGCGTGGGTGCAAGCCCACCGTCGGTTCGAATCCGACCCTCTCCGTTCAATAAGTAGCTAAAGCCCAGTCACTGACTGGGTTTTTTATTGCCTAAGTGCCTGAAAAATCACTGCAATGGCTGAGAAGCAGCCGATAGCAGGCCCCCATTCAAGCTACTAACTCACGATGCTCGATCAACTTAGATGCAAGTTGTTTTTTTGCGCGTTCAACTTTCTGACGAACGCGCTCACGGCTAATGCCAATTTCATTAGCTATCGATTGAAGGCTTTCATCATCAATAACATTACGGCGGAGAAGCACTTGGTCATGATTCATAGCAAATTCCGTTTGCATTTCTAACATATCCCTAACAATCTCCCACTGGAATTTATCAATATCGAGTGTTGACTGCTCATCGCACAGCATTTCGTTGAGGGTAGAACCATCACCATCGCTGCCAAGTTTCATATCTAACGAAGTGGTTCTTTTTGCAACTAGAGCGTGGCGAAGGTTTCGTAGCTGCACAACGCTAATATCTAGATGCTCACAAACCTGCTGCTCATTCAATCCAGGAGGCAAATGATTCAATTTGAGAAGCATGTGGTGCATAGAGGTTGGCACCCTGATCGTTGATGCAGTTTGGTCAATTGCCCTGCTGATTGCTTGACGAATCCACCAATAGGCATAGGTACTGAATTTATAGCCCAGCTCTGGATCGAATTTCTCAACTGCGCGAGTCAGACCAATGCATCCTTCTTGAATCAGATCACCAGATTCCAATTGGCCCATCTGGCGGTGCATGTATTTGCGGCTTACGTTGATTACAAGCCTAAGGTTGGCTTTGATCATCCGGTCCTTGGCCCGTTTGCCAGCCCGTTGTTGACGTTGTGTGGCCTCTGGTAATTGACCGCGCTGTACAGCAGTTCCAAGCGTGATTTCTTCAGCTGGCGTGAGCAGTGGAATCCGCCCCATCTCGGCTAGGAACTGATCAATGTTTCCGTTGACAAGAAATGGCATTCAGTTCAGAAGAAGGTCGACAGATTGCATCGTCGCGTGCATCGCCGTTCGTGGCTGTTAAATCCACCACCATCGCAGAGACTCGCGAATCAAAAAAATAACACGATTGGGGTGAACCTTGAGACACAAGAAAACCCCGCCAAAGAAAGGGTTTCTCAGCTTCTGAAGGAGCGTATTGCCTAGTTTTCACTCCGTGAAGAAGGCCTGCCTTATCTTCCAACGCGCACTGTGCAAATGGGTGAACACTTAGCTGACTTTCAGAGGATTCATTCATCAACGAGACCAGCATCGATTAGATCAGTTGATTAAAAGGACATCAATAATCATGAACGTGATGCCCACGCACACTGCCAAGCATGTTCCTGAGAAATCACGGCATGCCCGGTCATCACCTGCTGATGCCCAACGTTCATGTCGTTAATAAAAAGCTCAGCAACGGTACGCCCATAGCGATCGGTTGTGATTCGGCGAATAGCAACCATCCGTCCTGAGACCAAGGCCCTCAAGTTGCCAGCTGAACGTTCGAACGAGCTGTTGTCATAAGCAGTGGGGCTCATCCTTGTGGCCCTCAAACGTGGACGTTGTGTTAATTCCGGTGCATCGATACAAGCCAACCTCACTTTTTCAGCATCAGTTGTGGTACAGGTATCTCCGTCATAACAACCCTGAAAACGCACCAGGGGAAGGTGTTGATCACTGGCTCCTGCAACTCTGATCTGAGCCAACAACACGACGAAAGAACAAATAAGCAATTTCACCATAAAATTCTCACCGTTGCGGTGCATGAGCTGATCAATCATGGCAAGAAATGCCTTTTGCTGACATTCTCAACAGAATAGGAGGAGCCAGATCCTAAGGAAAAACGGGAGTACGAAGTATTAAAAACTTGAGAGCCTATTGAAGTAGTTTATTTAGCAAACGAAGCCCAATACCGGCGATAAATTGGCTGTGTTTTGGGGAGGGAAGAGGGGACTGCCATAGCTGAGTGTGATAGAGGCTAAAACTTTAATAGCTCGATCAAAACACTCAACAAGTATTCAATAAGACAAAAAAGAAAAAATTGAATATTTGTATGATTTGACAAGGGGAGTATTGATACTTATCAATACTAAAAGCGCAAGAGAACACTTTGAATACCTACGCAACTAGCAACCAGTGCAAAAGCCACATCAATAAAAATAAATTCCATCCTTCTACTAGTTGAAAAAAATACAATATAAACCTCAAAGACTTGGCAAGCTCGATAGACTTCAAAGGCGAAATTCTTGAAATTAAAAGTATTTAAAACATAACCAATAGCTATCAAGCCCTAAAGGAAGCGTATAAAGTAGCAAAATCACAAACTTGAAAGAAATAACTTCATACCCAGGACATAACGGGTACTGTGCTCCAGAATTGTGATGTAACAAACCGCTTGAAGGACCTGGAGCAAATGGAAAACTTTGTTGATGTACGACTCACTGCAGAGGAAGCTGAACTCATCGACTTTGCCCTAGACCTGGTGGTTGATGCTTACGGAAAGAACCTTGATCATGGCGGAATCGTTGATCAGCTCAAAGAAAAATACAGAGGGACAGAAGCGAGAGCTTTTGTCGACCAGCTCCGCCGACGCTGCTACATCGCTACGGATCTGGACTAAACATTTAAAAGCAAGAAAGTAAACTAAACTAAGAGACACGTATCGACTGTTTATATACTACTGAGGTGTCCATCAAGAGATCACCCTGAAAAGAGTTGAGTTGATGCGAAGAATCAATATTCTTAAAATACAAAATCCAAAAATTCAAATGAATGGCTAGGCAGCCCTAGTTCATAATGAAAATACTTATTGGGCATAAAAGGCAACCAGTAAAAAAATTTAGACATAAATCTGAAAGCCTCACTAAGATGAACTACTAAAAAGTTCTTAGGTCTCAAGGAACACAATAAAGCTGAATTTTATATATCAAACTGGAAGATCAGATCATAAATCACCAGCAAAGGAGCTTAGCCAGTGATTATACAAATTCTCTAAAACACGAGAGAGAGAATAATGTTCATGACCAATAATTCGACATTCCCTGAAGTAAACTGACTATGAATTAGGGGTAGAATTTTAATTTATTTACGATCATCCTCGAATTGCAGCATCAAATCAAATAGATATACAAAATAGGTATGCACCAATACCAGAACTTGGTTTGGATGTGAACACTTCGCTTGCCATTGGGAGCCTTAGTACGAGAAAATACATTCGATAAGTAAAATTACTCATGGTCAATATTGAGCGCCTTACTCCTGATGGTTGGAAAGCAAGTGCCAGCCAGGACGATATTCATGCTGCCGTCACCTACGCGAAAGAGCTATGTATTGAGGAACCTTCCACATACAGAGTTCTTCGCAACAACGATTTGATCTGTCTCGTAAGACAGCAGGGAATCATTTGGATCAATGCCAGCTCAGAGGTTATGGGCGAAACGCAGGCTGAGGAAGCTGTCTCGGTTTAGCGAGTGTGGCTAACACTCTGATTTACTCTACAAAAACACGAAATACGGCAACAATTGATCATTACAACGTGTTTTATTCTAGTAAAATATTGCTTTCTGTCAACAGATCGTAGGCGCTTTTAAATTAATAGTTTTGCCGTTAATTACAACCCAGCCGCTACAGCCTCATCCAATTCCTCTATTTCAGTCCTATCATTATTGATTGGTTAACTTAATAGCTATAGCATAATAGTTAAAGCATAAGCCCCGATGCCCAAGTTCGCACAATAATCACTCCATAGAACCAGTCTTAAGGCCATATAGAGGGTATTTGACTAAATCGTTTGTACTATCAAATTCGGTTTACTGCTTCTGTTGCAAACAGCAAAAAGCCTCGCTTAGCTGAGCCAGGCGAGGCGGGTGATGGGGAACTACAAGCATGACACACTTTGGTCAGTTTTCCACAAAATCAGTCATTCAGCACTCCCCTTCCTCTTTTCTCCACAACATGTGGGAAAAGTGTTCTGCACACGCCTGAACTGTGGAGCACTAGCTGAAATTCGTGGAGAACGGCTGATCCGTACAGCTGGAATCGACCTATTGTTAACTGGGCTGGGTGATGGGGATCATTCCAGTGAACTCTCCCTCTCACTCGAGGGAATTCCTATTGTGGAAACGCAGGATGCCAGCGACCTGCATGGGTCTTGGCAACTAATACTCAAACAAACCTAGTAGTGTTAGAGATGAAACCCTTGTGGCCTAAGAGTCATCTGCTGATGACAATTGCTTCAAATAAGGGGCCAATCTACTTTAAATTACTGACATTGATCATTGCTTTGCTAATCAGAAAGAGAGGTTTGATTGTCTTGGTAGGATGAAATTGATATTTAAAAGAGTATATCTACCTAAAAATCTAGAAGCAAATAACAACTGATCTTCGATACTTTTCTTAAGTGATCAAGTTAGCTTAAATTTAACTTGTCCGAAGTACACTCAAAACCACAAAGTCGTCTGTCAAAGCAATTTTTTATTATTCAGGATCTCGAAAGGTCTCAACATAATTAACTGTAAGAGCGACGCATAATCTTGATCAGATC